>JBDTRR010000035.1:0-58296 GCA_039931615.1 Acidobacteriota bacterium | reverse complement strand
AGCAGCTGTATCGGCTGCCAATGCTCACCTACGCGGACGATCATCCGGGCAACAAGATCCCGGCGCTGCGGTTTGCGTTCGAGGTGACGGCGGAGGGAGATCGGAGCACGAGGTAGATCGAGGAATCTGAGGATGTAAGGATGTAAGGATGTGAGGATGTAAGGATGTAAAAAAGTGAGGAAGTAGGGAAGTGGGGAAGTAGGGAAGTGGCCCCGACATCCTCAGATCCTCAAATCTTCACATCCCCACTTTCTTACATCCCCACTTTCTTACATCCTCACATCCTCACATCCTCACATCCTCACATCCTCACATTCAGTTTTCCCCCATGACCCCAGGCTTCATCGGGCTCGGCGCGATGGGCCGGCCGATGGCCGAGCGGCTGATGGCCGCCGGCCATGCGCTTCACGTCTACGCACGGCGCCCCGAAACGGCGGCCGCGCTGATTGACGCCGGCGCGACCGCGCACCCGACGCCGTCGGCACTGGCCGGCAGCTGTGACGTCGTCATCACCATGGTGACGGGCACCGCTGACGTCGAGGAGGTGCTGCTCGGCCCGCAGGGCGTGGTCGAGGGTGCCCGCCCAGGAACGGTGGTGATCGACATGAGCACCGTCTCCCCGATCGGAACGAGCCGCATCGCCGCCGCTCTGGCGGCGCGCGGTCTGCAGATGCTGGATGCGCCGGTGACCGGCGGGGTGGCCGGCGCCGTCGGCGGGACGCTGACGATCATGGTGGGTGGCGAATCGGCGATCCTGGAGCGCGTCAGGCCGCTGCTTGCCTGTCTCGGCACCAACATCGTCTACATGGGTGGGTCCGGGGCCGGCCAGACGGCCAAGGGCTGCAATCAGCTGGCGCTGCTGGTGACTGCGGAAGGAGTCGCCGAGGCGCTGGCGCTGGCCCGGCGGTGCGGCCTCGATCCGGCCAGCGTCAGGCAGGCGCTGCTCGGCGGCATCGCCGCGAGCCGTGTCCTCGACGTCTTCGGCGCGCGGATGATCGACCGGAGCCTTCCGCCCGCCTTCCCGGCGCGGCTCTATCACAAGGACCTGCACATCGTCTTCGACATCGCCCGCGGCGCCGGCCAGGAACTGCCGGCGGCAGCGGTGGTGATGCAGCACATCGACACGCTGATCGAGCGCGACCAGGGCGGGCAGGATATCTCGGTGCTGATTGACCTGCTGGAGGAACCGTCCAGCCGTGATGATCACTGATGAGTAGAGTGGCGACGTGAGGAGGCCACATGACGGGCCGACTCACGCGATCGACCACCTGAACAGCCACACCGGTGCGCCGCGCGACTCCAGCGCCAGGACGTCGGTCCGCTCGGGTGGCCGCGCCCCAATGCGGGCGCGCAGCACTTTCGACAGCCGGTCTTCGAGCGCGTGGACGATCTCGTCCGGCGTGGCGGCGGACTCGCGCTCCTATATCGATTTTTCCACACGCTCTGAAGCCGGACACTACGGACGTGCCGGTCGCCGGTAGATCACCTCGTCCGTCTCGCGGTTGGCGGCGTGGAATCCGAAGACCCCACCCGCGATCCCGCCGGCCAGCAGACCGGTCAGGAACGCGCCGCTATCGCAGTCGTCGTGCCCGGACACGGCTCGGCAGGCAAGACCGGCAACCACGCCTCCGGACATCGCGCCAACGAAATAGCCGCCGAGCGGACCGAGATGCCCCCACACGCCACGGCCGCGCTTTCGCGTCCTGATCTCGACGACATCGTTTCCGGCGATGTGCTCGACCACCTGTTCGAGATCCGCAACCTTCAGGTCACCGGCGAAGACGCCGTCCCGCCGGAGGCGCACACCGTTCGCCAGCACGAACTGGTCGCCCCGTTGTGCGTCTGAGAAGTAGCCCGGGTGCGTCGAGGCGACCTCTCGCAGCACAGCCGCCACCGCGGCGGGCAGCTGTACGCCGGCGATGTTCAGGACCGTTAGGCTGGACTCGTCCACCCGGAGGACATAGCGCTCTCCGCGCGGTGCGTCGCCGGCCGTCACGAGGATGCCGGTTCCTGGCGCCAGCCGCCGGACGCGCGACCAGCTGCCGGCGCCGGAATCCTCCTGGCGCTCATCCGCCAGCCGGCCCGCTTCCCGCGTGGCCGCGCGGGCAATCGGGCCGGGCGCGGACGGCACCCCGATGGTCGCGGACGCCGATGCTCCGGTGCCGCAGATCATCCACACGATCCAGATCGGCGAGTGCCGTCTCAAGTGTCTGAGGCTCATTGCTCTTCTCCAGGTGAGCGGCCCGCACCTGTACGGCCGCACCGTCATCGTCGCGGAGTCCCTGACGGAAGTCCTGCTCGATTCCCTGAAAAACCCTGATATGACAATTCGACCGCCGGGCAGGGCTGAGCCTCCGCCAGGGTGACGGCGGCCCGGCCTGCCGATCCGTAGTCGGACTGAAGTCGGACGCCACCGGTCTAAAGGCAAAAGGCAGAAGGCAAAAGCGGTTGCTCTTGCGACACAAACGTAGGCCCTGTCCGGGCTATCGGCAGGGCCAATTTCTGCCGATACAATTCAGCCGTGCCGACTGGTCCGCGGTTCGTGTTCGATCCTTTTGAGCTCGATTCCAGCCGGCGGCGTCTGACCGCTTCCGGGGAGCCGGTCGGGGTTTCCGCGCGTCAGCTCGAGGTGCTTCTGCTCCTGGTCGGACGAGCCGGGCAGATCATCGCCAAGGACGATCTGCTGCAGGCCGGATGGGGCGACGTCGCGGTGGGCGACAACAGCCTCGAGCAGGCCATCTCCAGCCTGCGTCGTCTGCTCAGCCGCCATCCCATCGGCGCCGCGGTGATCGAAACCATTCCGCGCCGAGGCTATCGTTTCGGCGCCGCGGTGACGCGGCTGGCGGCGCGTGAGAGCGATGCCGGCCTCGCCGTCCTGCTGGCGCCGCACCGCGCCTTCATCGAGGGCCGGGCCGCGCTGGAGACTCTCGAACGCGATCAGGTCGCCGGCGCCCGCGAGGTCTTCGCACACGTGCTGCGCGATGCCCCCGACTACGCCTCGGCCCATGTCGGGCTGGCCAATGCCTGCATCATGCTGTTCGAGATGACGCGTGCCGATCCGGCGCCCGATCTGGCCTCGCTCGCCCTCGCCGCCAAACACGCGCGCGAGGCGTGCCGGCTCGATCCGCAGTCCGGTGAGGCATGGGCCACCCTCGGATTCGTCATCGATCGAACCGGCGATCACCTCGACGCGCGCGCCGCCGCGACGCGGGCGGTCATGCTGGAGCCCGACAACTGGCGGCACCGCTTCCGTCTGTCGTCCGTCAGCTGGGGTGACGAGCGTCTGCGCGCGGCGCACCAGACCTTGACGCTGCTGCCGAATTTCCCGCTGGCCCACTGGCTCGCCGCCACCGTCCACGTCGCCCGGCAGGCGTTGGGCGAGGCTGAGCGGGAGCTCGCGGCGGGTCTGGCGCCGGAGATCGGCCGGCCGGCCTCCGGCTCCCGGTTCCGCCCGGTGGCGCTGCACTGGCTGCTCGGTCTGATCCATCTGGCGCGCGGCGACGAGATGCGCGCGCTCGAGGCATTCGAGCGCGAACTGGCAGACGCGAACAGCGGACAGCTGTATGCACGCGAGTGCGCCGCCAATACCTGGTACGCCATCGGCGCGCTCAGGCTGAGACAGGGTCAATCGTCGGCGGCAGGGACTGCCTTCGGCCGCGCCATCGCACACGTGCCGGGCCACCCGATGGCGCAGCTGGGTCTGGCGGTGTGCGGATCGCCCGCCCCGGGCGCGCCGATGCCGGACCCCGGCAGCGGGCACTCCGGACGCCGGACGTCCCCCGTCGATGCCGCGATGGTTCAGGCCGCGCAGCTGACCGTCGCCGGATCGCACGCCGAGGCCGCACGGATCGTCGACGACGCGCTGGCGGCTGCTGGTGTTGGCAACGCGGGGTGGATTCTTGCCGTCGAGCCGCTGCTGCAGGTGGCAGCCCGCCCGGATGTGTGGGCCCGCCCCCTGGCGCGCCTGCGCAACCGCGCGAGTTGAGCCGGTCGCGTACGTGATGTCGGGCTGAAGCCGGACCTCACTCACAGATCATCGCGCGAACACCTGCTCGATTGGTGTGACGACGATGTTCCTGGCGGCAATGTTCAACTTCATCGCGCCAATCACCTTGTCCTCCGCAAGCACGTCGGCCGGCTTGTCGCCGTCATACCGGATTGGCGAGACGGCATCCGACGCCAGCGCCTGCTTGAGAGCGGCGGCATCCTTGGTGATGCAGACGATCGACAGGTTCCGCGCGTCGAGGTGCCGCTTGATGGCGGCGTTGACCTCGGCCACCGTCAAGCGTTGCACCGCCGTGCGCATCACATCGGTGAATTCCCCGATGCCGTACCACTGCGAGTCGAGCGTGTAGCCGAGCTGCTGATCCTGGCGCGCCGTCATGACGTAGACATTGTTCAACAGGTAGTCGCGCGTCGCGGCAAAGTCCTCGCTGGTCAGGCCGTTCCGGATCAGCAGGTCGAGTTCGTGGATCGCCAGGCGCAGCGTCATGTGCGCGTTGACCGGGACCACCGGACGGATCCAGATCTCGAACAGCTGGCGCTGCCGCGCCACGTTCGGATCGGGAAAGAACTGGAACATTCCGCGGGGAAAGGCCTCGATGTAGGCGTAGTCGCCGTAGTTGATGCCGCGGACCTCGCGGATGCGCTGATACAGCCGGCCGGACGAGAGGCGATGCTCGCCGAGCCAGGCGCGCGCCACGGTCAGCGCGGCGAAATCGGGATGCGCCCGCGTCACCGCGATCGGAAACCCCAGCGAGATCGCCGTCGACCGCGTGTCCTTCTCCACGATCTCGACTTCGACGCCGGAGGGCCGGCGCCCTTCGAACGCCAGCGGTGTGGCGGCCGGGCCCGGCGGCAGCGTCGCCAGCGCCGCCGGCAGCTCTCGAATCGTGGTGTCCGGGACGTCGCCGTTGATCGCCGCCGTCAGGTTGGCTTGCGTATACATGCGCCTGGCGAACTGCTTCACGTCGTCGAGCGTGATGGCGCCGAGTCCGGCGATGGTGCCGAGGGCGACGTGGCCGTACGGCGTGCCGCGGAAGATATTTGTCTGCAGCCGCTCCTTGCCGAGCTCCTCCTCGTTGTTCGATCGCAGATCCTGGACCAGGGCGTTGAGCTGCGCCTGCTTGAGGCGTGTGAAGTCTTCGTCCCTGAAGCCGGGATCGAGCAGCTGGGGGAGCACCGTCGCCAGAAACGTCGCGGCGTGATCGCGGTGGACGATGCCGGTGAAGGTGGTCATCTCCTTGTCGGCGCGTCCGACGAACGAGCCGGCCATCGGATACAGCACCGCGTCGATGCGATCGATCGGCAGCGTCCTCGAGCCGGCGCGGGCAATCATCGCGGCCGTCAGCGCGGCAAGCCCTTCCTTGCCGGCCGGGTCGAATGCCGAGCCGGCGGTGAACAGCAGCTTCAGGTTGAGCTGCGGCAGCACCGACTTCTGGACGATCAGGCGCGGTGGCGCGTTGGCGGTGGCCGCCGCCGCACGCAGCGCCGGTGGCGGCGCCGCGGCGCGCGTCGCTGTGAATGCCATCGCCGGCGTGATGGAGTCGATCGCCGGCACCGCCGCCATGGCGGACGGCAGCGCGTCCTGCGACAGCGTCGTGACCATCAGGCCGGCGCTGGTGAAGTAGCGCAGCGCCACCGCCCGGATGTCGGCCGCCTCGACCGACTCGAGCGTGCGATAGAAGGTGTTGACCGTTTCGTAGGAGCGGCGGTAGGTCGCGTAGCGCGCGATGACCGCGGCAATCCGTTCGGTGCTGTCGAGGGTCCGCGCGAAGGCATAGCGGTCGTGGGTCTTCGCCTCGAGGAGCTGCGCTGGCGGCACCTCTGACGCCCGCGCGGCAGCGAAGGTGGCGAGAATCTGATCGCGGACGTAGACGGTGTCGGCGGCCTGTTTGACGCGCGCGACCACCGTGAACAGCGACGGATCGAAGGCGGCCGGCACATCGACGTCCAGCGCGTCGACCTTCTGCTCGGTGACCACCAGCCGCTTGTAGAGCTCGGATGTCGGACCGAAGAAGAGCGATCCCAGGATCGCCAGCGCCGCCGAGTCCCGGCCGTTCTCGTCGAACGCCGGGCCAGGGAACGCGACGCTCACATATGGCAGCGTCGGGCTCGACCACGGGACGTGGGCGCGGCGCGGCCCGCCCGGCGCCGGCTCGACGGGAATCGTCACCGGCGCCGCCGTGTCAGCCTGCCATGATCCCCAGTACTTCTCGACCACCGGAAACACCTCCTCGGCCGTGACGTCGCCGGCAATGATGACGGTGGTGTACTGCGGCCGGTACCAGCGCCGGAAGAACAGCTTCGAGTACTCGTACTCGTTCGGCATGCTCTCGATGTCGCGGATGAACCCCATCGTGGTGTGCTTGTAGGTGTGGGTCTGGAAGAAGCTCTCCCGCTGCACCTCGTCGAGCTTCTCCGTCGGATCGGCCGCGTTCTTGTTGTACTCGCCAAGAATCGCGCGCGCCTCGGTCTTGAAATCCGCTTCAGAGTAGGCGAGGTGCTGAAACATGTCGGCATAGAGCTCGATCAGCTGGTTCAGATGCGCCCTGGCAAACGTCGAGTAGTAGTGGGTCGAGTCGTCGCCGGTGCTGGCGTTGTCGCGCGCCCCGGCGCTGGTCATGATCGCCCGATACCTCTCGGGCGGCGTGGCGGGCGTCCCGCGAAACATCAGGTGCTCGAAGAAGTGGGCGAAGCCGGATTTGCCCGGCTCGACCTCGTTGCGCGATCCGACCTGGACCGGAATCTGGATGCTGACCAGATTCGGGAACCCGGTGCGCACGACGATCACCTTGAGGCCGTTGCCGAGCGTACGTTCAGCCGCCTGGAAGGGAAGGACGTCGCCGGTTGCGGCGCGCGGCCGCGACGGGATCAGCAGCCCGGCGGCGACGACGATCGAGACGACGGTGAGGAATCGAAGTTGGTCCATCGGGCCTCTGGGAGCTGGAGACTGGGGGCTGGCCACGCCAACGGAATCGGCGGTCGTCGCTATTTTGTGCTGTCGTTCTTGCTGTCCGCCTTCCTGATCGGGCCCGGCTTGGCGCCCTGCGCGACCAGGAACTCGATGACCGTCGCGTACTCGAGCGTGTTCGCGGCATCGAGCGCCGTCCGGCCGTCGGTGTTGGCGGCGTTGACGTCGATGCCGAGCCCGGCTGCCAGCTTGATGGTCTCGAGCATCAGCGGCTCGCGCGCGCTCGGGTCGGGAGGCACCCACGCCGTGCCACCGCCGCCCATGCCGGCCGCGGCCATCAGCGGCGTGGTCTCGTAGGTCCGGCGGATGAAGCCGTTGTTGCCCTGTATCCCGCCGGTCATGGCCTCGCCGCGGTGGACGAACGTTCCATCGGCGCCGTGTGCCAGCAGCAGGCGCATCACGCCCGGTGCGTCGAAGCGCGCCGCCAGCCAGAACGGCGTTGCGCCGACCAGCTCGGGAGCAAAGTGCAGATCCTCCGACGACCGCCGCGTCGGCGTCCAGGTCCGAAGCGGCGCGCTTGCGTCGGCGTGGTGGACGAGCAGTGCGCTGACCATCTTCTCGTCGCGACGCATGATGGCCGCGTGCAGCGCCGAGAAGCCGGGGCCGGCCACGTTCGGATCGGCGCCGTGGTCGAGCAGCAGCTCGACCAGCTCCCGGTAGCCGGAGTGCGCGGCCAGCGTGGTGGCGCTGACGCCCCACGCATCGGCGTCGTCGACGTTGGCGCCGGCCGCCACCAGCAGACGCGCCGAGGCGAGGTCGCCGACCCGGGCGGCGAACAGCAGCGCGGTTTCGTTCCCGGCCGGGATCGATCGGTTGTAGGGGAGATAGCCGTGCGGTTCGACGGCCATCACCTGGCTCCAGGTTTCCGAGCGCGCATGGATGTCGGCGCCGTGCGCCAGCAGCACCTTGACGGCATCGGGATGCTTCTGCGACACCGCCCACATCAACGCCGTCTGGTGGCGCGTTCCGTGCGCGTTGACGTTCGCGCCCTTCGCGATCAGCTGTTCGATCACCGCCGGCGTGCCGGCTCGGGCGGCGACCATCACCGGCGTCTCGCCGGCCAGGAGGGCGGCGTTCGGGTCGGCGCCGGCCGCCAGCAGGCGGCGGACCATCGCCTCGCTGCCGTTCAGGCTGGCGGTCCAGAGCGGCGTCGCGCCGAGGTCGTTGGCCGCGTTGACCCTGGCGCCGGCGCGGATCAGCAGGTCGGCGCTGTCACCGTCGTCCCGGTAGCTGGCCCAGTGAAGCGCGGTGGTGCCGTCGGCTTCGGCAGCGTTGACGTCCACGCCCTGCTGGAGCAGCGCACGCACCGTCGTCGCGCCGGCGCTCCGGGCGGCCGCCACCAGCGGCGGACGCTGATCGACGGCGCCGACCAGGAGGATGGCGAGCCCCAGGGGCCAGAGACGATGCCGATGGCCAGCTGTCATCTTCTTCTATACCCCCGGCAGCGTCTCGAGCGGGAGCTTGCCCGTGCTGCCGCCGATGCGCTCGACCGGCACGTTCATCTTGTCCATCAGCGTCACCAGCAGGTTGGCCATCGATGGTTTGTCGGTGTACTTGAGGTGCCGGCCGCCCTGGTGCGTCCCCGCTCCGCCGCCCATCACCAGCAGCGGCAGGTTGTCGCCCGAGTGCCGTGTGCTGTTGGAAATTCCCGAGCCGTAGAGAATCGTCGTGTGATCGAGCAGCGAGCCATCGCCGTCCGGCGTGGCGCGCAGTCTAGCCAGATACTGCGAGAACAGCTGCGTGTGATACCGGTTGATCTTCGACATCTGCGCGATCAATTCCGGATTGTTGTCGTGATGGGACAGCGGGTGGTGCGCCTCCGGCACGCCGATTTGGGGATACGGACGTGCGCTCTGCTCCTTGGCGATCATGAACGAGATGACGCGGGTCAGGTCGGACTGAAACGCCAGCAGCTGCAGGTCGAGCATCAGCGCCAGGTGATCCTCGAAGACCGGCGGCGCACCCTGGGGCTGTTCGATCGCCGGCAGCTCGACCTCGTGCTGTTCCTCGGCCCGCTGAATCCGGCGTTCGACATCGCGTACCGCGTCGGAGTATTCGTTGACCTTGGTCTGATCCTGCGATCCGAGATCACGTTTGAGGCTGGCCAGCTTGCCGGTCACCGAGTCGAGGATGCTCTTGTGCTGGCGCAGCCGCAGTTCGCGCGCGGTCCGGTCGGTGCTGCCGCTGTCGCCGAACAGCCGCTCGAACACCACCCGCGGATTCCACTCCATCGGCAGCGGCTGCGTCGGGCTGCGCCACGACAGCGTGTGGGTGTAGGCGCAGCTCAGGTTGCCGGTGCACGCGCCGGCGTTGGCCGGGACGTCCATCGACATCTCGAGCGACGCCACCTGCGTTTCACCCGCGAAGTGGCGCGCCAGCAGCTGGTCCATCGACACGTCGGCGACGATCTCGATTTCGGTCTTGCCGCCGCGCGCCGTGCCGGTCAGGAACGACCCTGACGCGCCGGCGTGAATGTAGTTCCAGCTCGCCTTGAGGCCCGACAGGACGATCATCTGATCGCGGTAGGGGGCGAGCGGTTCCAGGATGGGAGACAGCTCGAATGTCTTCCCTTCGCCGTTCGGCGTCCAGTACTCCATCGCCATGCCGTTCGGCACATAGAACGCCTGGAACCGGTGCGCCGGCGGCGCCGCGGCCAGCCCCCGCCGCGAGAACGCCGGCAGCATCGCCTCGAGCCAGGGCAGCGCCAGTGTCGCGCCGGCACCGCGCAGGACGGTCCGCCGCGACAACGACATCTTCGTGATGAACATGGTGACTCTCCTGCTTCGATCGTCGACACGTCTCGTGCGCATCGCAAAAACCAGGTGTAGTGCAGGCCTTCAGGCCTGCCAGACGCGGCGGACCTCAAGGTCCGCACTACATTTTGCGATGCTCAACCGTTCAACCGCTCCTAGCGGTTTCGGCCGTTGGCAGCCGAAAGCCGGGCGCTCGTGGTTCCCCGCATCTGAAACGGCGCGCTCTTGACGATGCCCAGCACCAGCGCCGACCAGCGGTAGTCGTGCGCCGCCGCGTCGCGGACGATCGCTCTCACCGCCGGCTGATCGTAGTACTCGACGCGCCGGCCGAGCGCGTAGGCGAGCAGCTTCTCGGTGACGGTGCGCGGGAACTGCTCCGGCCGCTCCAGCAGCAGCGCCCGCAGGCCCGAGAGTCCCTCCACCGACGCGCCGCTCGTCGTCGTGCCGCTGGCGTCGACCGGCTTGCCCGCTTCGTCGATCGTCCGCCAGCCGCCGATGACGTCGAAATTCTCGAGCGCGAACCCGAGCGGATCGATCACCGAATGGCAGCTGTTGCAGGACGGATTCTGTCGATGCTGCGCCAGCCGCTCGCGGATCGATTTCGGCGCCGCGCCCGGCCGGTTTTCCGCCAGGTTGGTATCGACGCCTGGCGGCGGCGGCGGCACCGGCAATCCGAAGATGTTGTTCAGCAGCCATTTGCCGCGCAGCACCGGCGAGGTCCGATCCGGGTAGGAGGTGGTGGCCAGCAGCGCACCTTCGGCGAGCAGTCCGCCGCGCTGTTGGTGATCGGGGAGCGTGACGCGGCGGAAGCGGCTGCCGTAGACCCCGCCGATGCCGTAATGCCGCGCCAGCCGCTCGTTGACGAAGGTGTAGTCGGCGTCGAGCAGATCGACGATGCGGCGATCCTCGAGGATGGTGCTGCCGACGAACAGCTCCGTTTCGCGCTGGAACGCCTGCAGCAGGCTCAGGTCGTAGTTCGGGTAGCGTTCCGGATCGACCACCACTTCCTCGACGCGGCGCAGGTTGAGCCACTGGGCGGCGAAGTTGTCGACCAGCGCCTCACTGGCGCGCGGGTCGGCCAGCATCCGCCTCACTTCCGACTCGAGGATCGCCGGGCGGGTCAACGTGCCCCGTTCGGCCAGCAGCAGCAGGCGCTCGTCGGGGATGCTGCTCCATAGGAAGAAGGACAGCCGCGAGGCGAGCTCGACACCGTTCGAACCGCTCGACGGTTGATCGTGATGAAGGCGCAGGATGAAGTCCGGGTCGACCAGCATCCGTTCGAGGGCGAACTGGATGCCGGCGTCGAAATCTCCAGGCTCCGTGTCGCCCGGCCGCGGCTGGCCGGAACCGTCGCGCAGCCGGCTGTCGCGCCGGCCGGACTCGAAGAACTCGAGCAGCGTCGCCACGTCGGCATCGGTCACCGGCCGGCGATAGGCCAGGCGCGCCAGCCGGGACAGGATGGTGGTGGCGCAGCCGCGTGCCTCGGCCTCGCGCTTCGGCTGACAGACGAAGATCGCGCGACGGCTCGGCGTATCCGGCGCGGCTGAGCGTGCCCGCTGGGAAGGCAGGGATCCTGACGCCGGGTAGGGACCGCCGATCTGGACCGACCCGACGTTCGCGTGATCCATGTAGACCTGATCGTTCGCGATCACCCGGCCCCGTTGCAGCGGCTGCGGCAGACCCTCCGGCTCCCACATCTCCCGGACGAACGACACGCCGAGGACGTGCGGGCCGGCCTCCACCGGCACGCGGACCTCCAGTCCCGCGTCGCCGCCCATCTGCATGTATTTCTCCCAGGTGTCGTCGCCGGCAAACCCGGGCTCGCCGTCGCCGGCGTAGCTGGCCGCGGCGGCCCGCCCCTGCGCCTTGCCACCCACGGAAAACCGCTTCAGCAGCCGGCCGTCGAGGCGGACGTCGAGCTGCTGCGGCCAGCCCATGCCCTTGAGGTAGTCCTGGTACTGGCGCTGGAGGCGGACCCGGAACAGGTAGTCGCCGGTGACGGGAAAGTCGCGGCGGATGGCGATGCCGCCGCGGGATCCGAGCGGCAGGTCTTCGCTCTGCCGATCGTCCTGCATCACGAACAGCGGAATCTCGAATCGCTCGAGCGACGGATTCGCGGGAGGAAGACCGGTCGCCAGGCGCGTCACCTGACGCGCCACCGACAGGTAGCGTTCGAGGTGGGCGGTCGAGATCGAGAGGACGTCGGCGAAATTGTCGAAGCTGCCGTCGGCGGTGTCGTCGCCGGGCAGCAGCGATTTCACGTCGAGGTCGAGCGCGAACAGGTCGCGGATCGCGTTGCGGTATTCGGCGCGATTGAGGCGATGGACGGTCGTCGCGCGGCCGGGATTCGGATCGGCCGCCCACGCCTTGTCGATGTCGTGCTCGAGTGCGGCCGCCACCGCGTGATAGGTGGCGGCATCGGGACGCGGCCGTCCGGGCGGCGGCATCGAACCGGCGTGAAGCCGGGCGATCACTTTTTCCCAGACCTCCGCATTGGCGCCGGGCCGTGCGACGTCCAGGGTATCGAGCGCCAGTCCGGCCGTCCGGAGCCGCTGGTTGTGGCAGGTGATGCAGTAGGTGTCGAGGACGGCTTGCGCCGCGGGCGCGGCGGTGGTGCGGACCGGCGTCGCGAATGGCGTCGCCGCCGGCTGCGCCTGACGGGCCGACGTCGGAACGGCAGCGAGCGCGACGGCGATCCCGCCGCTGACCAGGAGCGTGAAGAGCGGTGCCCGCACGTCCATTGACGTAGGTGCTTTGTAGCACGATTGGTCCCGGCGTTGGACAAGATTCGAGGCTGGGTTTTCGCTGTGCCCGGCAGCGGCCGCGGGCCGGTTTACGAACTACCTCGACCACGACGATGGACCGTGCGATCCGGCACGGCGCGGCACGGCGACGGTGATCTAGTGTTGGGGATGAGCAATAGTGAAGGCGCTCCGATCGATCGGCTGTTTCACGCGATGTGCGCCGCCGGCGCCTCGGATCTCCACCTTTGTGTCGACTCGACCCCGCTGGTGCGCAAGGACGGCAGCATGCGGCCGCTCGACCCCGCCGCCCCGGCGCTGACCGCGCCCGAGATCGTCCACCTCCTCGGTCCGATCATGCCGGAGCTGAACCGCCAGGAGTTCGCCGACCGGCACGACACCGACTTCGCTTACGAGATCACCGGCCTGGCGCGGTTCCGCTCGAACGTCTTCGCCGATCGCAAGGGACCCGGCGCCGTCTTTCGCGTCATTCCGGCGGCCATCCTCACCGCCGAGCAGCTCGGTCTGTCGGCGCACATCCTGCAGCTGTGCCGGCTGAACAAGGGGCTGGTGCTGGTCACCGGCCCGACCGGCTCGGGCAAGTCGACCACGCTGTGCGCGATGATCGACTACATCAACAAGACCCGCCACGAGCACATCATCACGATCGAAGACCCGATCGAGTTCGTCCATGCCAACCAGAACTGCCTGATCAACCAGCGCGAGGTGCGGACGCACACCAACTCGTTCAAGGATGCCCTGCGCGCCGCGCTGCGCGAGGATCCCGACATCATCCTGGTCGGCGAGCTGCGCGATCTCGAGACCGTCGCGATCGCGATCGAGACCGCCGAGACCGGCCACCTCGTGTTCGGCACGCTGCACACCACGACCGCGCCGTCGACCGTCGACCGGATCATCGATCAGTTTCCGTCCGACCGGCAGGCCCAGATCCGCATCATGCTGTCGGAATCGCTACGCGGGGTGATCGCCCAGACGCTGTGCCACAAGATCGGCGGCGGCCGCGTCGCGGCGCGCGAAGTGCTGATCGCGACGCAGGCGGTCAGCAATCTGATCCGCGAGGGCAAGACGTTCCAGATTCCGTCGATGATGCAGGTCGGGAAATCGGTCGGCATGGTGACGCTCAACGATGCGCTGCTCGAGCTGGTCGCCAAGAAGCTGGTCGCGCCCGACGAGGCGCTGGCCAGGGCCGTCGACAAGGGCGGGTTCGAGTCGGCGCTGAAGCGGTTCAGTCCCGGCGGCGACCGCGTCCGGCCTGTGGCGTGACCGCCCGGGTCGGACCGCTGCTTACGAACTACCCCCGACCCGGATGGCGGTGCGGATCGGCGCCGTCCTCATAGCCCGCGCACGCCATCACCGGCAGCGGCGGATACTTCGGGAATCGCGGGTCGCTGACCGACCGCCGGCACAGGTAGAACGTCGCGCCGCGGCTGGAGACGATCCGGTCGGCGTGGCGGCAGTGGCCGCACAAGCCCGCTCGCAGATCGCGATCGGCGGCGTCAGGCACAACGGTGATGGTAGTCGAGGAACAGGTGAGTCTGATGCCGGGTTCAATCCGCTCACTCCGGTTCGAGCTCACTCAGCAGCGTGAAGATCCGGTCGGCCGACGCCCTGAGCTCGCGGATGATCTCGCGATTGTCGGGATTCTGCTGACGCTCCAGCGCGCGCCTTGCTTCGTCGATGTAGCGTAGGGACGCCGCGATTTGCCGACGCTGCGCGTCAGCCATTCGAAACACCCGATGTGCCGGCGGCACTTCCTCGCCATCCAGCCGTCGTCCCGGGTCACGGTCTCGGTGTCGCTCCCTGCCGGATTGGCCCATGGGTGATCGTAATGGTTCAGGCGGTGCGCGGCGGCAGGAGTCTTCGAGGTGGAGACAGCCCAGCCGGGGGATTCAATTGCCCTCGTTCATTCGAGAAGCTATGCTGACCGACAGGCGTTTTCCTGCTCCGGCGACCCCAGCATCGAACGACTTCGCTCCTGAGTCCGCCAGCAATTCCTGCCTCGAGGTTCCATGTCTGACCCCCGCAACGTCGCGCACGCCAAGAAGGTGACTCAGGAGAAGAAGCACCACGGTCACGAAGCCGCTGGGGAGGATGGGCCGGCCGCGCAGCCGGGCAAGAAGCAGGCGGCGGCGAAGAAGAAGAGCGGGGCTGCCGGAACGACCGATCTCACCGATGCCGCGACGAGCGGGAGCGCGGCGCCAGTCGAGGCCCCCCCGCCGACGCCGCCCGCTGTGGAAGGCTCGCTTATCGTGCTCGCGAAGCTCAAGGAACTGGAGTTCCATTCACGGGCGAGCCTCGAGCGGCTGGCAGAGCTGGCGCTGACGGTCGAGGACGAGTTGAAGCAGAAGGAGATGGTCACCCCTCTCGCCGAGGTCTATTCAGCGCAGAGCGCCTTCCAGACGAAGCTCACCGCCCTGATCGAGGCCTACAAGGCGGAGTGCGATCGCATGCAGGGCGATTCCTGATCGGCTATTGACGGAATCGGCCCTCGTCAGCGGCCTTGCCGACGCGATGTCCTTCATCGCGTCGAGCAGCTGGGCGCGGGTGGCGTCGGCGGGCAGGTCCACGATGCGATGATCGATAATCCTGTGGAACCGCAGTGCGACGACCTATGACTCGCTTCCTGTTGATGATCGCTTTCTTTGTCGTGATCGTCGCGACACCAGCCGCGGCGCAGACGTCGGCGACGCTGGTCGGCATCGTTCAGGACGTCCAGGGCGGCCGGTTGCCTGGTGTCATCGTCAGGATCCGGCACATCGCCACCGGCGGGTCCCGCGAAGTGGTCACCGACGCGGAGGGCCGATTTCGCGCGACGGCATTGTCGGCCGGCGAATACGAACTGCGGGCGTCGCTCGACCCGTTTCGCCCGCTGGTGCAGACCGGTCTGCGCCTGACGGTCGGGGAGAGTGCTGCGGTCACCCTGACGCTCCAGGTCGGGACCACCGAGGAGGTCACGGTCAAGGGCACCTCAGCGGTGAGCACGCAGACCGGTGATCTCAGCTTCCTGACCGACCAGCGGACCATCGAGCAGATTCCCGTCAATGGCCGGAACTACACGGATCTGATGCAGTTGCAACCGGCCGTCAACGCCTTTCCGCACCGCGACAATGGCTCGGTCGTCGCGCACGGACTCGCGATGAGCGTCAACGGCCAGAGTCCCCGCACCAACATCTACCTGCTGGACGGGACCCTGCAGAACGACTTCACGAACAGTCCAGCCAGCAGCGCCGCCGGGACCGCATTGGGGATGGAGACGATTCGTGAGTTCCGGCTCGCCTCGAACAGCTACAGCGCCGAGTACGGCCGCGGCGCCGGCGGCCAGGTCAACGTCATCACCAAATCGGGCAGCAACCTGTTGACCGGCAGCGCCTTCGAGTTCCATCGCAACAGCGGACTGGATGCGCCGAACTTCTTCGATGCCGGCAATGAGCCGACGTTCCGCCGCCATCAGGCCGGGGGGACGGTGGGCGGACCGCTGCGGCAGGATCGCCTGTTCGTGTTCCTGGGTTACGAGGGCCTGCACGAGAACCTCGGCCGGACCATCGTCACCACGGTGCCTGACGACAACGCCAGGCGCGGAATCCTGCCGACCGGGCCGGTGACCATCAACCCGTCCGTTCTGCCGTACCTGCTCGAGTTCCCGGTGGCGAACGGTCCGGCGTTCGGCGACGGACTCGCGCAATACCGGTTCGGCTTCGATCAGCGGCTGGCCGAGAACTTCGCCCAGGCGCGCGTCGACGCGGTGCCGTCGCCCGGCGCGCAGCTGTTTGTCCGCTACACCGTCGACAAGGCCCAGCAGGCGCTGCCCACCGACTTCCCGCAATTTCCGCGCGCGTTCGTCTCGGCCAACCAGTTCCTGACGGCGGAATACCGCGGCGCGCTCTCGGCGGCAACATTCGGCACGGCGCGGTTCGGCTTCAGCCGCACGCACATCGCCCAGACGGTCGAGTCGAATACCACCCAGGCCGTGTCACCGTTCGTGCCCGGGCGGCCGACGATGGGCGCGATCGATATTGGCGGGGTGCCGCGCTTTGGTCCGCAACTTTCGGCCGACCTGCAGCTGGACCAGGATGTCTTCAGTGGTGAGTTCGATCTGGCGCATGCGCGAGGGCGTCACCTCTTCAAGGCAGGCGGGTTGGTCGAGCGCTATCGCGACTCGGAGTTCAACCCGACCTTCAGCCGCGGCGTCTACCGCTTTGCGAGCCTGCCGGCCTTCCTCGCCGGCTCGGCGGCCTCGTTCATCGGCCTGACGCCCGCCGGCGATGTCAGCCGGGCCTGGGACTGGACCCTGTTTGGCGCCTACCTCCAGGACGACTGGACGGCGGGGCGGAACGTCACGATCAACACCGGCCTGCGGTTCGAGGCCGCCACCGTCCCGGTCGATCCGCGCGACGTGAACATGCCGAACCTGTTGGCGGCGGCGCCGACAGTGGGGCAGCTTTACCAGAACCCTGGCGCGACGTTCTCGCCCCGTCTCGGCGCGGCCTGGAATATCGGGGGCAGCGACCGGACGTCGCTGCGCGGCGGCTATGGCCTGTACTACACGGTCAGCAACCAGCAGGACCTGATCGTGACGGTGACCAATCCGCCGGCCACGCCGCGTGTGGTGATCGGCGGACCGTCGTTTCCAGTGCCGCCGTTCGAACGGGCTGGCGGCGTGTCAGTCCGTCCGATCCAGGATGACATCGCCTATCCGCGCGTCCACATGTGGAACGTGAACCTGCAGCGCGACCTGTGGGCGGACTGGGTCGGCTCCATCGGCTACGCCGGGGCACGGGGCCGCCATCTATGGCGCAATGCCGATGTGAATGTGCCGGCGCCGACGATTCTCTCTGACGGCACGCCGTTCTATCCGGCCGGGTTGATGCGACCCAACCCGAGCTTCTCGGCCATCGAGCTCAAGGCCAGCGATGGCGATTCCTGGTACAAGGCGCTGATCCTGGAGGCGCGGCGGCGCTGGAACCGCGGGCTCCAGTTGCAGACCTCCTATACCTGGTCGCGGGCCGAAGACACGACGCAGAACGCGACGTTCTTTTCGGACTCCACGACCGGATCAGTGTCGGCGATGCCGGAAGTCATCCCCGGTTACAACAAAGGGCGGGCCGACTTCGACGCCGAGCACAACTGGGTACTGAGCGCGATCTGGCAGATCCCGACCGCCTTCGATCGCGGCAGTCTGGCCGGCGCCGTGTTCAACGACTGGCAGATCGCGACCATCGTGCGGATGCGCAGCGGCAGCCCGCTGACGGTATTCCTGCAGACCAACCGGTCGCGCTCCCTCTGGGCGCCATCGCTCGGTCCAGGGACCGGACCCGATCGGCCAAGCTATGCGCCCGGCCGGGGGCCGGACGATGCGGTGACCGGCGACCCGGATCGGTGGTTCGATCCGTCGGCCTTCGTGCTGCCGCCGGAAGGCACCCTTGGCAACGTTGGCCGTAACGATCTCATCGGGCCGAACCTCCGCACGACCGATCTGTCGTTCGCCAAGGTCGTGCCGTGGTCCGCCCTCGGCTCAGCCGGCAGCGTCCAGCTGCGCCTCGAAATCTTCAACCTGTTCAACCGGGTCAATTTCGGCCCCCCGTCGCTCGTCGCCTTCAGCGGCACTGGCAACGAGACGGCGCCGTTGGCATCGTTCGGACAGATCCGCAGCACCATCACCGCGGCGCGGCAGATGCAGCTGGGCGTGCGGTTGACGTTCTGAACCTCTGACTGCGGATCAAGCTGTCAGGTGTTGCTCCGACGAAGCAGCCCCCGTACGTGGGATCCGGCTTCCGCCTTCGCCAGGGCTTCGGCGGACCGCCGCAGCTGTAGGGGAGGCTGGTCAGCCGGATTGATCCGTAGTCCGACTAAGGACCCTGGCCAGAATAATGTCGCCATTGTGGCCGCCGATGCACCCCGCCGGGCTGCGTTGCTCCTCGCTTACATACGCCCGGTATGCTCGCTCGTCACGCCTTGCCGGGCGGGCGCCTCGACGCCCACGATGGCAACCTTATTCTGGTCAAGGTCCTAAAGTCGGACGCCACGTACGATTTGGAACACGCTCAGCGTGATCGGCGAGTCGGCGTGTTGCCGGCCGGCGGGCGCGCCGGCGATTCCTTCGCCTGGGTGATGAGCGCGGCGCACTTTTCGCCGATAGCGATACACGCCGCGTGCGTCGTCGCGTTGACCACCTCGGGCATGATCGACGCGTCGGCCACCCGCACGCCTTCGACACCGTGCACGCGGAGCTGCGCATCCACCACCGCCAGGGCGTCGGATGCCGGTCCCATCCGACAGGTGCCGGCGGGATGGTAGATGGTGTCGACCTGCTGACGCGCGAACTGCTCGAGATCGGCTGTCGAGACCGCCGGCCGGCCCGGCGCGACCTCATCCGCCCGTAGTTGGTCGTACGCGGTTGAGGCGCCAAATAACCGCGCCAGGCGTGCGCCCTGAACCAACGCATCGACGTCCGCCTGCGCCTGCAGGTAGTTGGCATGGATGAGGGGCGCGTCGAAAGGCTCGGCCGACCGAAGCGTGATCGTTCCGCGCGATTGCGGCCGCACGAGGGAGACGGTGATCGTCACGAAGGCATCAGGTTGGTCGACGCCGCGGCCGACGTAGAACTGCAGGTCGGGAGGCGTCTCCGACCGCGATGAAGTGAACAGCCCCGCGGTCACCGTCGATCCAGGCAACATCGTCCTGCCGGTCCAGCGGACGGACAGTTTGGGATGGTCCTGCAGGTTCTGGCCGACTCCGGTCAGGTTGGCCACGACGGCGATGCCAAGCGCCCGCAGCGGGTCCGCGGCGCCGATGCCCGAGAGCATCAACAGCCTGGGCGAGTCCACCGCGCCGGCACACAGCACCACCTCGCGGCGCGCCCGGGCCCGGATGCGGCGGCCGTCCTGAACGTACTCCACGCCGACGATGCGCCGGCCCTCCGCGATCAACCGGGTGACACGGGCGGACGACTGGACCTCGAGGTTCGGCCGCGCCAGCGCCGGCACGAGGAACGCCGCCGCCGCGCTATGCCGGCGGCCGTTCAGGATGTTCTTCTGATAGAACCCGGCGACGCCCTCTGGCTCGGGGACGTTGAAGTCGTGCCGCGCGTCCGCTCGAAATCCCTGTTGGCTGGCGGCTTCGAGGAACGCCTGGTGCCCGGCGTGGGGATCGAGGCCGCGGCTGACCGCGAGGGGACCGTCGCCGCCGCGGTGTCCGGAACCGCCGCCGTCGTTGCGCTCCGAGCGCTTGAAGAACGGCAGCAGGTCGTCGTGGCTCCAGCCTGGATTGCCGGCTGCCTGCCAACGGTCGAAACACAGGCGATGTCCGCGGATGTGCGTCATCGCGTTGATCGCGCTCGACCCGCCGAGCGCCTTGCCCCGGGGGAAGCCGATGCGACGGTTCGCCAGCGCCGGCTCGGGCTCCGTGGTGTAAGCCCAGTCGTACTGCGATCCGAGCAGCGAAACCCACCGGCCAGGTGTCGTGACAGCCGCGTCGGCTTCGCCCGACGCGCCGGCTTCGATGAGCAACACGCGGATGTCCGGATCGGCTGACAGCCGGTTGACGATCACGCAACCGGAGGATCCGGCACCCACCACGATGTAATCCGGTTCTGCGCCGCCGTCCTGCCCGCGGCTTTCCTGGAACGCCTCGGCACGGCGGCGGGCCGGTACGATGGCGCCCGCGGCGCTGAGGGTGAGGAAGTCACGACGTTTCATCACGGCGAGGAGACGCTCCTGGAAGTGCTGCCGGTGTTCATGCCACGGCCGTTTCAATCCGGGCCCGGGGCCATCCAATCGGCAGGAAGGCGAACCTTGCCGGGCCGCGTGCTGCCGATAGTAACTCAAGCCCTGTCTGCTATCGTGCGGACCGCCCCCGTCGCGACTCGCTGTTTCGTCCCGACACCGGCGCTGATTCGACCGCTGAAAACGCGAAATCAACTGTCGTCACGCCGCCCGGCTTGACGACCACGGTCTTCTTGATCGGGCCGTACTGTTCGTGCCACGCCTGGATGGTCTGGCTTCCCCCGGGGACGCCGGCAATCTCGAACGTTCCACTCTTCGCGGTGACCGCGAAGTAGGGATGTTTGACGACCCCGATGTAGGCGCGCATCCAGGTGTGGACGTCGCACGACAGCTTCAGCATGGTCTCTTCCTGCGTCAGGGGGAACTTGTTCACCATGCCGGCCAGCGGTTGGCCAACGTTGAAGCCCTGGCCCCTGCCGGACAGGCCGTGGACGTTGTGCAGGACGTTGTCGCTGTTCCGGACCTGCAGGACCTGGCCGAGCCGAACTCCCACCACCCGCGGTGTGTAGACACAGCCGCGCTGGTCGATCGTCACCGGCTCGGTCGGGACGGGCGTGTCGGGGAATGAGCCCTCGAGTTGGACGAACACGTTGGCCATGCTGCCGTCCAGCGCCGCCATGACGGTCTCCTGGATCACCCGCTTGCCGGAATTGATCTGCGCGCACATCGGATCCCGGCTCATTCGAATCACCGGGTTGCCGGGCAGTTCGCCGATCAGGCGAACGTGCCCTCGCACCGTTCCTCGCCCGGTCTGGGCGGCCGCGCTGGCGCCGCCGCCCAGGCTCGCGGCCAGGACGGCGCCGCCGACAACAACAAGGTGGCCGATCTTCATCGATCATTCTCCTCACACCGATCGCGTTGCCGGTTCAATCAGGACGAGCGTCCCGTACGGGAGCAGGAGGCGTGCCATGTGTATCGGCCAGACTTGAGTATCCCGAACGCCGGCGATGCCGGCTCGAACGCGCCCGCACCGAGGCCTGGTCCGAGGGCCGGGTTTTTCGCGCGCATTGCGGAATAGTTCCCACCCCTTCGGCCGGCGGAGGCGCCAGATCCGGCCGTTTCCTGCGGTTATCTCTATGGTCCCGCTGGTTCGCCTTCTGCAATGAATCCGACGGAGCCGCCACCCCATACCTGCGTGAGCGTCCCACCCCGAAGCAGTCTCTGCCAGCGGGGAAGAGCAGGGCGTGGACCTTGTGGCGCAGACGCCATGGCCAGGACCAATCAGTCGGAGCTATCAGATCGGTTGGGATCGATCCCGGTATTTCGGGGCTTGACACCGCTCGCCATCAACAGACTGGCGAACGCCGCGACGGAGAGAGAGGCAGGGCGGCGGACCCGGCTCTTCGTTGAAGGGCAGGAGGTCAACGAGTTCTTCGTGTTGATCGGGGGTTGCGTCAAGCTCTCTCTGCTGACGGCCGACGGCTGCCAGTTTGCGTTGGGTCTGGTCTCGCCCAACGAGCCGTTTGGGACGGTGGCGGTGACGCCTCGTCACCGACACTCGACCACCGCCGAAGTCGTCCAGCATGCGAGGACGCTCGTCTGGACGGCTGCCGCGATGCGGCAGGCCTTCGCGGACGATGCGCGACTGGTCCTGAACGCTCTTGATCTGGTGTCGGCCCGGCTCGACGCTCTGCACGTGCATTTCAGCCAGTTCGCCACCGAACCGGTCCAGCGCCGGGTGGCGCGCGTGGTGCTGCGGTTGCCGCAGCCCGGCCGCCCCGGCGATGCAATCGCGGGCAGCGACTGTCCGATCTCCAGGCAGGAGATCGCCGAAATGTGCGGCACCACATTGTTTACGGTCAGCCGCCTCCTGTGCTCGTGGCAGCGGCGGGGAATCGTCCGTCTCGGGCGTCAGCGAGTGGTCGTTGTCCGACCTGCCGCGCTTGCCGCAATCGCCAACGGTGCGGCACTGCGGACGGATGCGTGCGCAACCGGATAGAGAGCGAACGAAGACGAACGCGGCAGGCCGGACCGACCTGAGGCGCCGCCGCCTCCTGTGTCAGGGCTGTCCCATGCGCTCGCCGCTGTTTGCGATTGCGCAAAGAGCGATCGCCGATGAAACCCCACAATGCCTGCGAGAGAGAGGAACCTATGAGATCACAGATGTCGTGGCGGTCGGCGCGATCGAAGAAGATGATGCTGTCGGTGCTTGCCGGCGGCGCGCTGTCAGTCGCCGGATGCAACGCGCCCCCGAACCCGCAGCAGACGTTGCCGCCGGCGAGCCAGAACACCACCATCGGCGTCACGTCGCCGGTCAGCATCAACGCCGAAATGGTCAGGGTGGTGGATCACGCCGCCCATCAGCTGTGGAACGCGGAGAAGGAGGGAATGGCCCCGAAGACCGATGCCGACTGGGAAAACCTCGCCGAGCACGCGACGCAGGTGGCGGCGGCGGGCGTTGTGATTCGGTTGGAAGGAACTGGACCCAATGATCGGGATTGGGTACAGCAGGCCGACTGGCAGAAGTGGGCCGCGGCGGTGTCGAGTGCCGGCATGGCCGCTTTTCAAGCAGTTGAGACCAGGAACACCCAGGCCCTGGTCATGGCCAACGGCCAACTGGTCGAAGCGTGCGAGAGCTGCCACAAGAAGTTCAAGCCGCAGCTTCCAAGTGAGGGCATCGCCCACTCGCATGGTCACTAGTGGAACAGACAAGGACGCGAAGGACGGGCGGCAGCCAGAGCCTCCCTCGCCGCCTTGATTCGTGGCCCGGATCGTCGTGCCGATCTCAATTCATCCCGGCCGGCGTTACCATGTGCTCATGATCAAGAGGCTCTTCACCTGTTCAGTGATGACGTTCCTGACCGCGGTCGCGGCGGCGCCGCCGTTGCGCGCGCAGCAGCCGGCGAACGAGGTTCCGGAACTGCGCGCCGGCAACGCGTTGACCCTGCCGGCGGACTTCCGGGAATGGGTGTTCCTGGGCGCGGGTCTTGGGATGACGTACGGTCCCAACGCTCCGGCGGCCGGTCAGCCGCAGGCATTCACCAACGTCTACGTCAATCCGGCCTCGTATCGGGCCTTCCTGAAGACCGGCGCGTGGCCGGACCGCACGATGTTCATTCTCGAGATTCGCGGATCCGCATCCGAAGCGTCGATCAATCGGTTCGGCCGCTTTCAGACCGGGCTCCGCGCCATCGAGGTGAATCTGAAGGATGCGCGCCTCCCCGGCGGGTGGGGCTTCTTCGACTTCGGCACCGCGCCCGGACCGGCGACACCGCTGCCCCAGACCGCGAGCTGCTATACGTGCCATCGCGACAATGCCGCCGTCGAAAACACGTTCGTCCAGTTCTACCCGACGCTGATGGACGTCGCGCGCCGGCACGGTACGGTCAGGGCCAGCTATCGAGAGGCTCCCGAGCCGGCAGCAGCAGGCGGGCGCTGAACCAGCGAGGCTCCGTCTCGGAACCGTCGAGCAACGTCAGGCGACGCGGTCGGCGGCGGCCCGCTGACCCGACCCGTCGTGCCGCGCGATGGGACGGAGCTCCCCGCCTCCCGGCAAGAGTCAGCGGCTGGGGCCGGGCTGGCAGCCGGGAGCGCTTTGCAGGTCGATCAGGTCGATAAAGCGCTTGCGGTCCTTGCCGCCCGGGTGGTGCATGACCACGTTCAGGATATCGAAGCGCCGCTTGAATCGCTCCTTGCCGGAGTCGGTCAGATCCCTTTCCTTGATGTAGCGCTGCGTCGTGTCGGCGATCTGCTGCTGGAGATCGACCGGGCTGTCGATCATGGTCTTGAAGACTTCGCCATCGCACAGGATCAGCTTGCCGATCGCATCGGACAATATCTCCTCGGTCTGCGCGCCGGCGATGTAGTTGTACATTTCCTTGCGCTCGTCGGGGAACGGCGTTTGCTGGTTGATATAATCGCGGATCGCGTGGATATGATTGCTCAAGGCATCCACCAGGCGATTGACCAGCTCGGGCGGCAGGCTGTAGAGCAGCTTTTCCACGCCCTCGCGCTCGATGACGACATGCGAGATCTCATGCGCCAATCCTGCCGTTTGCTTTTCCAGCGGCAGGCTGCCGGCCGCTTCAGTCATGATCAAGGCGCAGCCATCCCCCTTCTGATCACAGGCTCCGGCGAAATTGGAGATGTCGGCCAGCCGGTCGATGCGGATGAGGTCGATGGCGGGAAGCGGCGAGATGGTGGGAAAGAGCGTTTTCAGCCTGGCGTTCATCACTGCGACGAACGCGTACAGCTCGGGCGCTTCGTCGCGCCCGGCGACGGTCATGGATTGCGCGCCGTGGGCCCGCAGGATGGCCTTGATGTCAGCAGGCGGATCCGTGTCGCGCCCTGAGACGCCGCCCGCCCCCAGTGTGGCGGTCAGTCCCCACGCCGCGACATGCCCGGCAACGCGCTTCCCGAACATCATCCTTGTGGGCAAGTATAGAGCCGACGGGGCGTCGCATCCGCACTCGTGCCACGGATCATCAGATTGGGCCCGTTATGGGAGGCTGAATGGCTGAGAACAAACCGTTCAAGGAAGACGAATTCGAGATCAACCCCGACGGCGCCGATCTCGACGGAACGGCTGAGATCGAACGCCAGCAGGCCGGAAAAACCGGGCCGAAGGGTTCACCTGAACCGCCGGTGCCGGCGACCGACACGCGGGGCGAAGCGGAAACGGTGAAATAAATAAAGGGGTGCCGCTGAGGTGGCCGCATCCGAACATGACTCCGGTCGTTCCTCTAGTCGCCGGCTGCGGCGCTGAGGGTCATATCCGCGATCTCGCGCCGCAGCGAGCGGTCGAACGCGAAGGTGCCGAACGGGACAATCGACGATACGAACGCGAGCAGCGCGCGGCGGAGTGGCCACTCGCGCTTGCGGCTGGCGCGATACAGCGCCGCCATGAACATCAGAAACAGCAGACCGTGCACGATGCCGACGATGCGGACGGCGAGCGGTAGACTCGCCAGATACTTGAGCGGCATCGCGATGAACAGGAGGACGAGGAAGGACGACCCTTCAAGGAGCGCAACGAGCCGGAACTGGCGGACCGCTTTCATGATGCCTCTGAGTGCCGATCCGAAGTGAACTCCGCGGCTCCTGCTCCGGGGTCCGCGCTCCAATTCCTGCGAGGAGTATCGGAGAGTTCCGAAAACGATCCCATTTTACCCGGATCGTCCCGAAGAAGAGTTGTTCGCCTTCCATGGCGCGCCGAGAGGGGATTGATACCATGCGCATCGACGACCGCGTGTTCATCGTCACTGGAGCCTCGTCAGGGATCGGTCTCGCCACCGCCCGCGCCCTCGCCGAACGCGGCGGAAAGATCGCACTCGTCGCCCGCAGCACGGGCGCGCTGGAAGATCTGTCCGCGACCCTGTCTGGAAGCCTCGCCGTCACCGCCGACATGACCGACTTCGACGGCATCCGGCGTGCGGTTGGCGACATCCACCGCCACTACGGGCGCATCGATGGTCTGGTCAACAACGCTGGCCGGAGCTACGCCGCTTCGGTCGAGGAGATCGATCCTGCCCTCTTCGACGAAATCTTCCACCTCAACGTCCTCGGGCCGATCGTCGCGATGCAGTCCGTCATCCCGGTCCTGCGCCGTCAGGGCGGCGGGAGCATTGTCAACATCAACTCCGGCACGGCGTTCATGACCATTCCGCAATACGGCGTCTACTCGTCGTCGAAGCGCGCGCTGCTGGGCTTCAGCCTGACCGCCCGGGCGGAACTGGCCGGGGACGGCATCGTCGTCAGCGAGGTCTACCCGTTCATTACGGCGACCAACTTCGGCAAGAATCGGATGGGCAACCCGGCCGGCGGCGGCCCGAGCGCCGCATACGGCGACGGTGACACACCCGAGTTCGTGGCGGAGATCGTTGTGAAAGCGATCGAAGAGGGCGGCGCCCAGTACTTCGCCAACGACCGACTGCGGCAACTCGCCGGCGCGTCACCAGCCGGCGCCCCTGCGCCGGCGTGAGCCAGTCGCCCAGGCGGACGCACGGAAGGATCATTGCGGTCGAACGCCGCGTCCGCCCCTTTGAAGCAAGAGCGGGAGTGGCGGGAGCAGCATCCGGATGAGGGACTCGGCCCAGCGCGGCGGCAGCGTGGTTGAACGGTGGCTGGTCATGGCATGTTGCTCGCCTTGATGGGCGGCGAAATGAAGCCGCTCCACATGATGACGAGCAGCTTCAGAAGCCTTGACGAAGACGGCAGTCAGGCATCGTTCGCGGTCCGCCACCGTTGCGATCGTGGATGGTCTGGCAGATCCCCGAGGCGACTCCGAGACGTGGCGCCGCGTCAGACGCCGGTTCCAGCCGCCCGCCACATGCGGGCCATCGCGCTCCTGGCGGAGATCTGTCCGCGCCGCACCGTCTGTGGCGACTCGAGCGCGACGTGTCCGGAGTCGAGGCCCTCGTACATTTCCTGAATCAAGACGGCCACGGGCCGCGGGACACCGACTTGCACCAGTGCCTCCGCCGCGGCAGACGCCGGCCACTGCTGGACTCGGACCGACTTCCCAGCCACCTCCCCCATCGCCTGCGCGATCTCCGCGGGACTCCAGTCGGCGGGTCCGGTGAACTCGACGACCTGATGCCCGCGTCGGGGGCGAGTGAGGAGTTCTGCGATGACATTTCCGAGATCGCGAACGGCGACCTGCGGAATCTTGAGGTCGGCGCGCAAGAAGGTGTTGAACACGTCGCCCTGCCGCAGCGCCGCGAGATCCATCTCCCAGTTCTCGAGGAAATATGACCCGCGCAAGAAGACGACATCGGCCCTGACATCAGCGAAACGCTGCTCGGCGTAATGGAGGCTTCTGATGAGGCCGGTGCCGGCTGCGTGATGCGCACCGACTGACGACATGAAAACCACGTTGGTCAGCCCGCTCTCGTCAACGGCACGCGCGAGCGACTCGATGCAACGATCCCGGCTCTCGAGGACGTCGCTGACCGCGAAGTTACGCGGCACGATGATGTAGGCGCCATCGGCACCCCGCAAGACGTGCGCAAGCGCTGACGCGTCGTCGACATCCGCGACCGCGACGTCGGCGCCTCGAGTCTTCCACGCGGCGCCTTTCTCAGGGTTCCGGACAACCACGCGAACGGACTCGCCCATGTCGAGGAGCGCATCGGCCGCACAGCCTCCCGTTTTTCCAGAGGCACCCAGGACTACGTACATCTCGTCATCCTCCCACGCCGGCTAATGAGCCCCGGCGCCAGTCAGCGGCCGATCCTATCACTCCGGAACAGACCGCCTCGATAGCGTCGCGGCCGGGGTGATCCGCGACGCATCGCCGGGCCGCTGCGCAGTCGTCGGAAGCGATGGTCAACCTTCGCCGCCCGGCGCAATTTACGAAATGTTGACGCGGTCGTTGAGCGCGCGTCGCTGCGCGGCGCCACTATTCGCCCATCGACATTTGCCGTGAACGCAGGAAGAAAAAGGGAGAGAGACATGGAAATTCTGAAGAAAACTGCCCCGCCCCCGGCGGTGTTCGGCCGGCGCGGGTTCCTGACCGGCGCCGGGGCGTCGCTGGTGTACGCCGCAGTTGCCGAATACGGGTGGCCTCGCTCGGCGTCGGCTCAGAGGCTCGGCGGCGACCCGTTTACCTTGGGAGTGGCCTCCGGCGACCCGACACCGGATGGGGTGGTGCTCTGGACCCGGCTGGCGCTGGATCCCCTCGTCGGCGACGGCGGGATGCCGGACCGGCCGGTGGTCGTTCAGTGGCGCATCGCCGCTGACGAACAGATGTGGCGGATCGTCGACCGTGGATCCGTCTGGGCGTTGCCTGCGCTCGGCCACTCGGTGCACGTTGAGGTCGAGGGATTGCGGCCTGGCCGTTGGTACTTCTATCAATTCAAGGTCGGCAACGAGTACAGCCCGGTCGGTCGCACGCGTACTGCGCCAGCCAACAACACGGCCGGCGAGATCAGCTTCGCGTTTGTGTCCTGTCAGCACTACGCGAACGGGCTTTATCACGCGCACCGCCATCTTGCCGAGGAATCACTCGACTTTGCCGTGCATCTGGGCGACTACATCTACGAGGGTCCTTCGACGAGTCCAGTCGGCCGCCCGCATCTGCCCGATCACGAGATCACGTCGATTGAGGACTATCGGATTCGGTACGGCCAATACAAGTCCGATGCTGACCTGCGTGCCGTTCACGCGGCGTTTCCCTGGATCGTCACCTGGGACGATCACGAGACGGAAAACGACTACGCGGGGTTCGCCCCGGAGAACGCCGCCGATCCGGCTGACAACATGCCGGACTTCGCGTCCCGCCGCGCCCGCGCCTACCAGGCCTACTACGAGAACATGCCGCTGCGCGCGGCGCAGCTGCCGGTCGGCCCATACCTGCAGCTCTACCGCCGTTTGCGGTTCGGCAATCTCATCTCGCTCAACGTCCTGGACACGCGGCAGTACCGGACCCACCGGGCACCGGCCAACTGTCTGATTGAACAGCGAGTCACGGGCTATTGCCCGGAGGCGCTCGATCGGACGCGGTCGATCGAAGGTGAATCACAGCAGCAATGGCTGATGCGGGGATTGCAGCGGTCGAATGCCGATTGGAACGTGCTGGCCAACCAGGTGCCGTTCGCCCCGAACGACACGAATGCCGATCCGGCGCTGCAGACATTCGGCGGCGAGAAATGGGACGGCTACCCCTGGGATCGTCAGCAGATTCTCGATGTCCTCCGGCAGCGCGACCTTGGGAACACGATCGTGATCACCGGCGACGTGCACGTGAACTACGTTCGGAACGTGCCGCCGAATCACGTCCAGCTGGATGCCGCCCCCGTCGCCACCGAGTTCATCGGGACGTCGATCAGTACTGGCGGCGACCGCACGCTCTCGACGGTATTCGGAGGAAACGTCAACAACCCGCACCTTCAGTTCACCGACAACCATCACGGCTACGTCCGCTGCACGGTGACGCCCGATCAATTTCGCGCGGACTACCGGGTGGTGCCGACCGTCCTCGCGCCGGTCGACGGAGGAATCAGCACCGCCGCCTCGTTCGCGGTGTTGAGAGGACGAGCCGGCGCCGTCCTCATCTGAAGGCGCACCCGTTCTGCCGCGGGCAGAATGGTCATCCGACGTATTGGAGAGCCGGGGAGCGCCGGCGACGCGGCCGCATGCACACCGGCAGCAGAAGGCGAGAGAGCGGGCGCCTCTGCTGGCGCTCCTCTCTCGCGCTCCGTCCTCCATCCCCACCGTGATCCCGGGAGACCGTCTCGGCCGGCAGTCGCGCCCCATGATCGCCTACTTGAAGGCGTTCGAACGCGCGGCCAACGCCTTTCCAGGCTTCGCGACCGAGATCCAGGGGCTGTACGGCGAGACGGCCGAGGACGCGTCCTGCGGTTCGACACCTACGTCGTCCGCGAATAGTGGAGAAGCGAGGCCGTCTCGTGATGAGGTCAGGCTGGCCGGCCGAACGGCGCCCTCAATCGAGGCGCTTCACGAGCACCTTCGAGTTCCGGCCACTCTGCTCATACTTCTCGCGGCGCGCCGGCGGCAGGTCGTCCGGCGTGCCTTCCGTGAAACCGCCTTTCGACTGAAAGTACGTGAACGCCTGCGTCGAGAGTGCAATCAGCTCCCGCAGACCCAATGCGCGCGCCCGGTTTTCGACGAACTGAATCAGCTTGCGTCCGATGCCTTGATTCTCATGGGATGAACTGACGTACAGACACGCCAGCTCACCCTGCTGCTGAGCCGGATACACGTTCAGCGCGATGCAGGCGACCGGATTCTTGTCGATTTCATAGATGAAGTAGTCGCCGAGCGTCTTTTCAAGGGCCGTCCGGCTCCGCTTGATCAACTCGTCCGCCTCGACCGCCTGCTTCGTCAGCAACTGAATCGCCCGCACGTCCTTCTTCTTCGCCGCGCGGATCTGCTGGTACTCGTTCGCGTAGACCAACGTGCCGATGTTGTCGTGGGAGAACACGACGGCGAGCAGGCCATCGTCCACCCTGCCGTTGATGATGTGAACCCGCGGCACGCCCGCTTTGCATCCGGCGGCGGCGTGCCGGGCCTTGGCCAGCATGTCGTGCGTGAAACCGCCGGGGGCGTGTTGCAACAGCTCTTCCAGCTCGGCCACGGGCACCTGCCGGAGGTGTCGGCCGGCGTGAATCAAGCCGTCTTCAGACGTGATGAACATCAGCTTGATGGCCTTCAGTTCCTCGGCGACCGCGACCGCGACACCGCCGGCATTGACGCGATAGGTCTTGCCGTCGCCGTCGAAACCGAGCGGCGGGATGACCGGGACGACACCCTGCGCGAGCAGCGACCGGAGCAGTCCGGCGTCGAGACGCTCGACCCGGCCGGTGAACAGATGGTCCACGCCTTGAATGATGCCCATGGGATGCGCGGTGATCACGTTGGTGCTGGCGGCGCGAAGGTCGTTCGCCGAAAGCCCCTCGAGAATCTCGTGCGTCAGCCGGTTGGCTGCGGTGAGCGCGAGCTCGAGCGTCGCCGCATCGGTGACGCCCGAGCCGTCGAAATCGGACGCGGAGACGTGCTGCTCCTCGGCGAGCGACTTGGTTTGCGCCGACGCGCCGTGGACCAGCACGACGCGGATGTTCAGCGACCACAACACCGCCACGTCCAGTAACAACGTCGGCAAGTACTCGTCCGTGAGGATGGCACCCTCGATCGCCAGGACGAAGGTCTTGTCACGAAACTGCGGAATGTATTGCAGGATGCCCCGTAGATCAGCCGGTCTCATCACGCCGCGACTCTCGAGGGTGCTTCTCTTTGTTCTTGGGAGGCTGTCATGGCCTCCCGGTCCCCAGGGCTCGCCGAATCGCGCGTTGCAGCGCGTCGAGCGGATAGGGCTTCGCCAGAAAGGCCTGCGGCCGTTCGTCACGGTCGTCGGCCATCACGTCGGCCTCGGCCGGCACGTCCTGCATGTAGCACACGTAATCAACCAGGTGATTCGATCTGGTGGACGGCCATACGCCGTTCGATTCGGCGGCTGACGGTGCTCTGCTTGTATTGCGAAAAATCGTGGTCGGTCCGCTCCCGGCCTGCTCGGTCGGATTCACCGTGCAAGGGTAACAGAACGATGGACATTCTCGCCGGGTTGCAAGGCGGATCGGGGGATGAGCGCCTGTTCAATTGAGCACACTACCAGGATTCACCGGAGTATGCTCGCGACGTGGCGTATTCCCGAATTGAGCCCGCCGGCGTGCGTGCCGGCGCCCCCGCCCGCCTGGCCGCCATCAAAGCAGAATCGGGCGTTCAATGCTCGGGCGTTCCTCAACTCCGCGGGGGACGTGCCGGATTTCGGCCGCGTCCGCCCTCTCGGTGAGGCATCAGTCGAGCGACTGGCGCTCAAACGAGACCGACGCGTCTCACACGGCGCGTGGCGCGCGAGTCAGGTGACGTCCAGCCGGGATCATCCACACGAAGGCGAGAGCGAGGAATCGCATGTCGCTGAACATGCCGATCGAGTTCGGCGATGGCTTCGACTACACTGGGGCACACTTCCGCGCGCGGTGCCGGCAACCGGATTCAGGCCCGTCCGCCGCGGCATGCAAGTGGCCGTCGTCAAGGATTCGTGGACGGCTCGGGAGTTTCTCACCGGCCCAACTCAGACACCACGACCTCCACCATGCGTCCCGCTCTCACCTCCACCGATCCGATCGCGATTTCAGTCACCAGGGCCATCCATACCGGCGACGTCGCGACGCTGCGACAACTGTTGTCCGACGAGCCCGGCCTGGCGGACGCGCGAATCGTCGGCGCGGATGGCGTCGAGCGTTCGATGGTCCACGTGGCGACCGATTGGCCCGGGCATTTTCCCGAGGTCGGCGCGACGCTTCGGACCCTGGCCTCGGCCGGAGCGGACGTCAATGCCCGGATGTCACCCCACCCCAGGGATCCCAACTGTGTCGAGACCCCGCTGCACTGGGCCGCCAGCAGCAACGACGTCGTCGCGATCGATGCCCTGCTGGATCTCGGCGCTGACATCGAAGCCGCGGGTGCGATCTTCACGGGAGGAGCGCCGCTCTCCGATGCGGTGGTGTTCGCCAACTGGGAGGCGGCGCGGCGCCTGGTCGAGCGCGGTGCGAGGCCGACGTGGTGGCAGGGAGCGGCGCTGGGCATGCTCGAGCTCGTCATCACGCGGTGGCAAGTTGAGCCGTTGCCGACGCCCGACGAGATCACGCGTGCCTTCTGGCACGCCTGCCGCGGCGCGCAGCGGTCGACGGCCGCCTATCTCCTGGCGCACGGGGCTGACCCGCATTGGGTGGGATGGGACCACAAGACGCCGCTGCAGGCGGCAGAGGGCAGTCGCGATGCTGGGTTCGTATCGTGGCTGCGGAGCCGCCTCTGAAGCGAGCTTGACGGAACATGGAACTCGTTCGCCAGTGTTGCCCGCCGAACGAAAAGCGTCCCGGCGGCGAGCTGGCGGATGGCGTGCGGCGATGACTCGCCGCGCTTTTTCGAAAAAGGATAGATGTCATGAGGATGATGATGTTGTTGGCGGCGACGATGGCGGTCGCGGTGGTGTCGGGGGCGAGCCTCGTGGCGCAGACACGGTCGGTGTTCATGGAGGATCTGACCTCGCCTGAGCTGCGCGCCGCGATTGCCGCGGGCAGGACGTCGGCGATCATCTATGCCGGCGGCATCGAGCAGAACGGGGCGCACATGGCCCTCATCAAGCACAACGTGATCGCCCGCCATGTGGCGGGGCAGATTGCCGAGCGCCTCGGCACCGCCCTGGCCTATCCGATCATCCCCTTTTCGATCAACGGCGACCCGTCGGCCGAGAAGGCCGGCCACATGCGGTTCCCCGGGACGATCACGGTCTCATCAGACGTCTTTCTCGGCGTCATACGCGGCGTGACGCTCAGCGCCGTCTCGGCGGGATTCACGCACGTGTTTGTGATGGGCGATCACGGCGGCGGGCAGGCCGAGCTGAAGCTGGCCGCCGAGAGCCTGGACAACGACTGGAAGGCGAAGGGCGTCCACGTCTCGTACATCACGCTGACCAGGTCGGCCCAGCAGATGACGGCGTATCTGACCGAGCGCAAGGTCCGCGGCGCCGGCCACGCCGGCACGATTGAGACGGCACAGGTGATGGCCGTCGATCCGGCTCGCCAGTGGGTCCACCCCGACAAGTTTGCGGTGAGCGCCGCCGGACCCGAGGCGGTCACCGGGGTCAGTGCCGACCCCGCCGCGGCGACCGCGGAGATGGGCCGGGTCTTCCTCGACTACAAGATCGCCGACGCGATCGAACAGATCCGTACGGCGCTCGCTCAAAAATAGCTTCAGCCCGAGGACGGCCTCTCGAACCCGGACGAGGTCATCAGCGTGACTGCATGCCCTCGAGGCGGCGCGTCGCCAGCCTCGCCAGCACGGAGCATGAAGACACGAGCAGGACCAGGACCAGCGCACCCGCCCATGCCTGCCGGTGCTCGTCTTCGTACGGCGAAATGGCAAAGGTGAAGACCTGAACGGTGAGCGACGCGATGGGTTGGGTGAGATTGGTCGTGAAATACCGGTTGTTGAACGAGGTGAACAGCAAGGGCGCAGTCTCGCCGGCGATTCGCGCCAGCGCCAGGAGAACGCCCGTGATCACACCCGGCAGCGCCGCTGGAAGAACGACGGTGAACACCGCCCTCGCCCGGCTCGCCCCGAGGGCCAACGCCCCTTCGCGCATCGATCCTGGGACCAGCAGCAGCAGCTCTTCCGTGGTCCGCGCAATGATTGGGATCATCATGATCCCCAGCGCGATGCCGCCGGCCAGGGCACTGAACTGCTTGAACGGCAGAACGGCGAACCCGTAGACGAAGACTCCCATGACGATCGAGGGGACACCGTTCAGGGTGTCCGCGGCAAATCGCGTGACGGCGGCAAATCGAGTGCCCGCGTACTCGGACATGTAGACGCCGCTCATGATGCCGATCGGGATGGCGAGGATCGAGCCGAGGCTGGTCAGGATCAGGGTGCCCACAATCGCGTTCGCCATGCCGCCGCCGGTTTCGCCGACGGGCCTCGGACTGTGGATGAAGAAGTCGAGATTGAGCGCCTGGATGCCCTTGCTGACGACAAAGAACAGGACAAACGCCAACGGCACCAGCGCCAGAATCACGGAGAGCGCGCAGAATCCGACGAACAGCGACGAGATGATCTTCCGTGGCAGGGTTCGTTGGCTCATGCTGCGCTCTCGACCGCGGGAATGGTCGCGGTGGCGACCACCTTCGAGCGGGCCATGCTCCAAATCAGCAGCCGCGACAGGAGGTTGATGACGAGCGTGATCGCAAACAGCACGAGACCGATTTCGATCAACGCGTTGAGGTACAGGTCGGTGTCCGCTTCTGTGAATTCGTTGGCCAGGACAGCCGCCATGGTGTACTGGGGAGCGAACAATGAGGCCGAGATTTTAGGCGTATTGCCGATGACCATCGTCACGGCCATCGTTTCGCCCAGGGCGCGGCCAAAACCCAGCATGACCGCGCCGAGGATGCCGGTGCGCGCATAGTAGAGCGTGGCGCGAATGGCCTCGAACCGTGTGGCGCCCAGGGCGTAGGCGCCCTCGCGCTGGCTGATCGGCACCGACTTCAGGACCTCCCGCGCGACTGACGATGAGAACGGAATGATCATGATCGCGAGGATCAGGCCGGCGGCCAACATGCCGACGCCGACCGGCGGACCACTGAACAACGGCAATTGTCGCAGGAAGGTGGGGGTGGCCGACTCGAGGGACCGCACGAGCGGGACCAGCACGAAGATTCCCCACAGGCCGTAGACGATCGACGGGATCGCGGCCAGGAGCTCCGTGAGGAACACCAGCGGCTGGCGAAGCCGCGCCGGGCACAGCTCCGACACGAACACGGCGATGCCCAGCGCGACGGGGGTGGCGAGTGCGAGCGCGAGGAGCGACGAATACAGCGTGCCCCAAATGAATGGCAGGGCCCCGAATTCGCCCGCCACCGGATCCCAGGTTTGCGTCCGCCAGAAGTTGAAGCCGAACTTCTCAATCGACAACATCGACTGTCGCGTCAGCTCGTAGCCGATCGCGATGACGATCAGGACGAGGACGAGCGCGAATGCGCCCGTCGCGATTCTGAAGCCTGGATCCGGGGAGCGCACCTAGGAGACCTTGATTTTCTGGAGGGCCGCCATCTCGAGCTTGACCACCGCTTCAGGAAGCGGAGCGTAGCCGAGCTGTCCGGCGAATTTCTGGCCGTCCGTGAGCGCCCATTTCACGAAATCCACCATCACCTTGGCTGGCGCCTTGTCCTTGGGATTCTCATAGAGCAACAGCCACGTGAACGACGAGATGGGGTAGACGCCCTTGCCCTCCGCGTTGGTGATCGAGACGCGGAAATCAGCTGGCATTTTTGCCGCCGCCCCGGCCGCCGCCGCGGTCACGGCCGCCTCGCTGGCCAGGACGAACTCACCCGCGAGGTTCTGCACGGAGCCGTAACTGATCTTGTTTTGCACGGCGTAGATTAGCTCGACGTAACCGATTGATCCAGGGGTTTGCGACACCAGTCCCGCGACGCCTTCGTTGCCCTTTCCGCCCAGCCCGACCGGCCAATTGACCGCCGTGGCCACCCCGACCTTGCTCTTCCACTCGGGCGACACCTTGGCCAGGTAGTCGACCCAGATGTAGGTCGTGCCCGAGCCGTCCGAGCGATGCACCACGGTGATGTCGGTGGCCGGCAGATTGACGCCAGGATTCAGCTTGACGATCGCGGGGTCGTTCCATTTGGCGACCTTGCCCAGGAAGATGTCGGCGAGCAGAGGGCCGGTGAACTTCAGCTCGGTTTTCAGGTTCGGGATGTTGTAAACCGGCACGTCGGCGCCGAGGACCGTCGGAAAATGCAGGATCTTCGAGGGCGCGGCCAGCAGCTGATCATTGGTCATCGGACCATCCGTTGCCCCGAAGAACACCGTCTGATTCGTGATCTGCCTGATGCCCCCGCCCGAACCGATTGACTGATAGTTGATCTCGATGTTGGGATGCAGCTTGTTGTACTCCGAGAACCACTTCGAGTAGATGGGGTTCGGAAACGTCGCGCCCGCCCCATTAATCTGCATCTTCTGCTGAGCGGCAACGCCGGTCGCGAGTGCGGCGACCGCGGTCAACGCGACGATGAGCTGTCGAGTGATGTTCATGCCAATCCCCCTAAAAATTGAGCAACCCGTGCACGGAGTAGCTGCGAACCGGTGCCGTTGTAATGTTGTCGAATTTCTGTCCGTCGTAGTCGAAGAGAATCGCCGTACTGACGTTGCCCTGATGGGGGAACCAGTACGCGACGCCGACAATGGTGCGGTTCTGGTGCTGCTCGCTGAGCATCGTGACGCCCGGTGCTGGCGAGGTCGCGTTGGGCGCCGCCGTGGCCGCCTGGTTGGGCGTGTAGTGGTCGTACCTGAGCAGTCCTTCCCACGATGACCCGTTGGCCATCGGCTTACGCGGCGTCGCCCAGATGGAGTAGCCCTCGCTCGAGGCGTCCGTCGCCGTCGCCAACGTCTGGTCCTTGGCGCTCAGATAATCGAATCCTGCGTTCAGGTAGTTGTGCTCGTAGGTGACGTTCCCCATCACGCGCTTGCGGACGTCACTGGCGGCGTAGTGATCGTTGTAGTAGACGAGATGCGCGCGCAAGCCGCGGAGGACGGGAAGGCTGGTCGCGAAGGGGCGGACCGTGCCGCGAAACTCGAACGCCTTCTGATCGTTGACCTCGACGCGCTGGTAGTTCTCGCCGTTGTAGATGCCGACGTGGAAGTCGCCGTAGTTCGACGGAAAATTGTAGTGGAACGAGGCGCCGGCATCGGCCGACGTCATCGCGGTGGGAAGGGGGATGCGCTCAGCAAACACGGTCCCCTGGAAGCGATAGCGGTAGATCCCCTCCTCGAAGTCGACCCAGGGGGTCTGCTGGATCCCGATCCGCGTCCACGAACCTCGCGTCATCCAATCATCGAGGTTGAACTGCGCGTAGGCGTACTTGATGCGGAAGACCAGGCTGTCGTTGGGGACGCTATTGCCGGCGCCGAGCGAAAGCAGCCCACTTTCGCGGGTGATATCGGGGGTGATGCGAAACGCGATCAGATGGGAGATGTTGCCGGTGATGTTGATGTAGGCACGGGCCACATCGAAGCCATTCCGCTTGACCGAGTTGCCGTCCGCGTCCGTGATCCTGGGCTCGGCCTGGAACACGTAGGTCGGAAACAGCGTCATGCCAACGCGGATTGACGGCGTGTCGTCGGGCGGCGTGAATCCCGCTGCCGGCGTGACCTGAGCCGAAACCATCGCTGGGCTCAAAGCCGCAACCCACACGGCACACCACAATGTGAGAAGTCGAAGACTCAAGCGGTTCTCCTTTGCATATCGTGTCCGACGTCGATGGAACGACTCTATGGTTCGAAAGTGTCCGGCAGATATCGGTCGCGTTTCCTGTGTGTAAATTCCACGCCACGCCCGGCTGCGGACCGTGGGTTTACATGGAATTAACCTGGCATCGCGCTTGACATCGTCGAGCTCCCGACCTATAGTTGGCACTACCAATCAATGGCGACCGCCACTTCGACCGATCCAGAATCGCCGGCGGCCATTCACCGCGATGCGCAGGCGCTCCAGGCGGCGGTCGCCGACCTCGTGCGCGTGTATCAGTTCCGCGACCGCGATCGCATTTGCTGCCACGACATCTCGGTGACGCAATGTCATGCTCTCGAAACGCTGGTCGAGCACGGCCCGCTGCGCCTCGGGGATCTGACTCAGCGGCTGTTTCTTGACAAGAGCACGACGAGCCGGGTGGTCCGCACGCTGGTGAAGAAGGGGTATGTGGAGCAGCACACCGATGCGAGCGACGGCCGGGCCACGGCGTTGAGTGCCACCCGGACCGGTCGCCACCTGTGTGCACGCATCACGCAGGACATGGTCGACCAGCACACCGCACTGTTGGCGGATCTGGATCCCGACGTCCGCGCCGGCGTCGTGAACGTGATCCGGCGGCTTGCGCACGCGGCGGATTCCAGGTTTCGCGCGGGTGTCGCGGTTGCGGCCGCCACGAGTTGTTGCGCGAGCGACGACGGCCAGCCGTGAGCCGCCGCTGAGCTGGCCCCGTACATCCGGCTGGGCACGCGCGTGATGGCGTCGCGCGACTCCACCACGATCTGATGAAGGAGGAGCTCAATCAGCCTGACGGCAATCTGTACGTGATCGGCATGAAGAGCTACGGACGCGCCCCGACGTTCCTCCTGCTGACCGGCTACGAGCAGGCGCGGTCGGTGGTGAGCGCCATCCCCGGCGATTGGGAGGCGGCGCGGCGCGTGGAGCTGGTGCTGCCGGAACCGGCGTCTGTTCAGTAGACCACGGCACGGAGGCCGCCCCGAGCCCTTGCTGCGGCTCGACGTCCGCGGCGCCTGGCGCCGTCACGCTCCTGGCAGTCGCGCGACCGCGACCGTCGGCCACGACCCTGGCGGCGCCGACGCCACGCTCCGGTTGTTGCTCATAGAGATGGTTCGGACTGCAGAAGGAGACGGTATGACTGAACGAACGTTGCGCTCGGACGGACCTCAGACGGACTCGTCGTCATCGGTCTGCTGCGAGCCGGCGGCGCGGCGGAGCTGCTGCGCTGCCGAGGCCAAACCTGATTGCTGTGGACCTGACACGGCGCCAAAAGGCTGCGGGTGCAGCAGCCAGCGTCCGAGCAGGGGCGCCGCCAACAGCTGACTCTCCCGAGTCTCCCTGGAAACATGACGAGGTCCTCCATCCAGATCAAAACCGTACGCGCGTGCCGATCCAGTACGTGGCTGGAGCACCCGGCGCATAGAACGTCGCTTGCGGGACGGGAAATTGACCGGAGATCGCGGGCAGCGGCCGCGCGATGAAGTTCCCGGTGCTCGTGTACCCCGTGCCCTGCAACTGCGCCGCCGTGTAGTACTGACGGTCGAAGACGTTGTTGAACTGCGCGATCAGCTGCCACCACCCGTTGAGGTCATAGCGGGCACCGATGTTGACGATGCCGTAGGCCGGTGTTGAACCCGGGCCGAGGTAGTAGGCATTGTCCGGCGCATGGGCATTGTTCTCATTGCCGCGGGCGAACACGCCGGCTGCCGCGATCAGGTCGATGTCGACCGAGAGCTTCGGCATGATCCGCACGTCGACAAACGCCTTGAACAGCTGCCGTGGGATGAGTGGGATGCGATCGCCGGGCGCGATGTCGATGGTGCCTTCCAGGCCACGGCCGGCGTCGTTGGTGCTGTTGCCCGTGCCATCGATGGTTTCTTCGCTCTGGAACGTCGCGTCCAGCCAGGTGTAGCCGGCGCCGGCGGTGAACCGGCCCTTGCGGGCGTTGACCCCGAGTTCGAGGCCCTGGCGGCGGGTCTTGCCGAAGTTCTTGAAGTAGCCGAATCCCGTCTGCTCGGAGGCGACGAACAGGATGTCGGCCGAGTTGTCGGCATGAAAGACCCCGGCATTCCACGACACCGCGCCGCGCGTGCCGCGCACGCCGGCCTCGACCGTGCGCGTCACGACCTGGTCGAGCCGCGGATCACCGGCGAGCGCGTTGGGCAGCCTGCACGGCTGATTGGGGTCGGCGCAGCCCAGTTCGATCGAGGTCGGGGCGCGGCTGCCCTCGCTGTAGCCGGCGTACAGATTGAGGTCGCGTTTGGGGCTGAACGTGACACCGGCGGCCGGGTTCACCCGGCTAAAGGCGTGTTCGCCATCGAGCGATCCCGATCCGCCGCCCGGATTCAGGCGGTCGAGATTGCTGATGCGGGTCCGGTTGAACCGCGCCGACAGACTGATGCTCCAGACATCGCGAATCGCGATCACGTCCGACGCGAAGACGCTCCCGGTGTCGACATGCCCATCGAGGGTGACGCGATTGTCGTACGGCTCGCCGTTCACATCGCCGCCGGTCGCACCGTCGGCGAACGCGGCCAGGCCCGTGAGGCTTCGATCGGGATTCAGGTACCCCAACTGCGTCGATTGGTTGAAGGCTGATCGGCCCCCGTCATACCCGCCGCCGACCGTCAGGGCGTTGCCGCCCCGGAGCCAGTCCCGCCAGGTGACTTGACCGGACAACCCAAAGTCATGCTGAGTGGTACGGCTGCGATTCAGCAACCCGTTGCATTTCTCACCCGGCTCGTCCTGACGCAGGATGTTCGCGATGCAGCGCCAGGACGGAAACGGCGTGTTCAACGCCGTTTCGCCGCTGGCCGGAAATCCCGTGTAGCCCGCTGCCGTGAGCGCCGCCTGCTCGGCGGCATTCGGCTGGTAGACGGATTGAACGAGCGAGTCGTCGTTGATGTCGCCATTGAACGTGTTCGTCCGGATATCCCGGTAATACACGTTGCCGCTGAAGCCGAGGGTGGTGCTCCAGTCGTGGCGGGTCGTCAGATTCAGGAAGGTCGCGCGATTGTCGGTGTCGTCCGGCTTGGTATACACGCTGGCGAAGTCGCGGTCCAGAAAACGCTGCTCCTGCAGTCCATTCCCCGTGAGGGAGGTATCCGCGTAGCCGACCGACAGCGACGTCTCGGCGTCGGTCCGGTGCCAGCCCAGTTTGCCAAACAGCTGCCCGACGTTCGATGGGGAATCCTCGCGCCAGCCGTCTTCCGCGAACAGGTTGCCCGCGACGTACCAGTGGACGCCGCTGGCGCGGCTGCCGCCATGCTCGAACTCCACGGCGCGACGGACGTTGGAGCCGTAGATCGCCCGGACGGTGGTTCCGGGGCTGGTGCGGCCGTCCTTGGTCTCAATCGACAGCGCCCCGCCCAGCGTGTTCAGCCCGAACAGCGGGTTCGAACCGGGCATCAGCGTCGCCGATCCAATCGCCATGCGGGGAATCAGGTCCCAGCTGACGACGTCACCGAACGGCTGGTTCATGCGGACGCCGTCCATGTAGATCGACAGACCCTGCGGTGTGCCCAACAGCGGGGAGGCCGTGTAGCCGCGGTAGTTGAGATCGGGTTGAAACGGGTTGTTCTGCATCTCGTTGACGAAGACGCCGTTGAACCGTCGGTTCAGGAAGTCCGAGAGGTCGAGGGCGCCACTCGCTTCGACGTCGGCGCCGACTGCCGTCTGAACGGGCGCCGGGAGTTGTTCGGGCTTCAGGCCGAGTCCCGGCAGCGGCGTCGTTTCGATCACCTCCACCTTGAAGACAGGCGGGTCGGCTGGCGGCGGATTCTGCGCCGGGGCACCTTGGGCTGGCTGGGCCTGTGCAGCGTGTACGGCGACAGGCCGCTGACAGACCACCCCCAAAACGCCGAATCCCGCAATTGTCACGACCATCCGCGTCACTGCTGCGACGCGCTCAAGCGCACATCTCGTCACGCACCCCTCCTGGACGGCTGACCCGTCACCCCGACATCGACACGCGAAACGCTCCCAATCACTCTGTACATTCCCGAGCCGGGCGTCTTGTTCACCGTATAAGTGCCACGATCAAGAGTCAGAGCCACGGGAATGGGTCAGAACCCCGAACATGGCGGCAGACCCCTTTCGTGGCGCGGTCGATCCGGCCGCCACGCTATCCTTGCAGGGTTGGACGGAGCACATACGCTCCGGCACCGGACGTGAGTGAGCCAAGCAATGGCAAATGTCCCCACAGGCAATTCCGCGGCGGCTGCTTCCGCGAATGAACCCAAGACCTCGAAGCCAGGGGCTTCCGGGCCGGCGGGTTGGCGGCCCAAGTCCTACTGGCCGATCTTTCTCGTGCTCATGATCGGCAACTACATCGTGAGTCGAGCGTTCTTTTCTGAACCAACTTCGATCACCATTCCCTATACGCTCTTCAAGAAGCAGATCGATGGGGGCAATGTCGAGGAAGTCACCAGTGTGGGCGATTCGATCAAGGGGAGGTTCAAGGCCGCGGTCACGTATCCACCACCGGCTTCCCAGGCGCCCGGGGCCGCGGCGCCCGTTTCAGCCGCTGCCGGTCAGTCCAAGGCGCGCACTTCCATCGAATTCCGCACGCAGCGGCCGGTGTTCGCCGATCAGGACCTCGACCGTCGCCTCGAAGAGCAGGGCGTGGTGATCAAGGCCCTCGACGAGAACGCGTCGTCCTGGCTCACGCTCTTGATTGGTTTCGGTCCCACATTGCTGCTGATCGGCGCCTTCGTCTTGATTAGCCGCCGGGCGGCGGCAGCCGGCGGAGGCGTGTTCGGCCTCGGGCGCAGCCGAGCCAAGCGCTATAGCGAGACGCAGCAGAAGGTCACGTTTGACGATGTGGCGGGGATTGACGAGGCTGAGAACGAGCTGATCGAAATCGTCGACTTTCTGAAGAACCCCGGCAAGTATCAGCGCCTGGGGGGCACCGTGCCGAAGGGCGTGCTGCTGATCGGTGCACCGGGGACCGGCAAGACGCTGCTGGCTCGAGCGATTGCCGGGCAGGCCGGCGTTCCCTTCTTCAGCCTCAGTGCCTCCGAGTTCATCGAGATGATCGTCGGCGTCGGCGCCTCCCGGGTGCGCGACCTGTTCAAGCAGGCGCGGGAGGCCGCGCCCGCGATTATTTTCATCGACGAACTGGACGCGATTGGACGGACCCGCGGCGGCGGGGCGCAGCTCGGCGGACACGACGAGCGCGAGCAGACGTTGAACCAGATCCTCACCGAGATGGACGGGTTCGATTCACGCGAAGGCGTCATTGTCCTGGCCGCCACCAATCGCGCCGACGTGCTCGATCAGGCGCTGTTGCGGCCGGGGCGCTTCGACCGGCGGGTCGTCGTCCAGCGTCCCGATCGAGCCGGCCGTGCCGCGATTCTGAGGGTCCACACCAAGAGCGTGCCGCTGGCGCCGGGCGTCTCGCTCGAGAGGATTGCCGCCGAGACACCCGGCCTGGTCGGCGCCGAGCTGCGAAACCTGGTCAACGAAGCGGCGCTGCTCGCGGCACGCAAGGACGCCAATGCGGTCGGTGCCGAAGACTTCGCGGAGGCCTTGCAGAAGATTACCCTCGGACCGGCCCGCAACATTCTGCTCAATCAGGCGGATCGCGAGCGCACCGCGTACCATGAGTCGGGGCACGCGTTGCTCGCGCTGCTGCTGCCGCGCGGCGACCCGGTGCACCGCGTCTCGATCGTTCCGCGCGGGATGGCGCTCGGCGCGACCTATCAACTTCCGGTCGACGATCGGACCAGTTATGCAGAGGACTATCTAAGGGCGCGCATCACCGGCGCACTTGGCGGCCGTGCGGCCGAGAAGCTCGTCTACGGGGTGACCACGACCGGGGCCGAGAATGACCTGCAGCAGGTCACCGAGATTGCCCGCCAGATGGTCTTGCGATGGGGCATGAGTGAGAAGCTCGGCCCGATCAGTTTTGTCGCAGCCCAGGACGCCGGTCTGCCGCCGGCGTTTCAGCACCAGCCGTATAGCGAGGCGACCTCCGAACTGATCGACGCCGAAGTTCACCGCATCGTCGAGGAGAGCTACCGCGACGCCGAGCGGCTGTTGGCCGGGCATCGCGATAAGCTCGACGCTCTCGCCACGGCCTTGCTGAAGGCCGAATCGCTCAACGCGAAGGAGATCCAGGACGTCACCGGCCTGACCCAACTGGCCGGCCAGGAGCAGGACACCTCGCTGCACTCGCAGTAGCGGCGCGCGCGATATGACAGGGTTTAAAGGTAGCCGGACGTCTCCGTCAGACGGGAATCGAGCATCCTGAACGGTCTCGAGTCTCAATCATCAGTCGCGCACCTCTTCGCCGGTCCGCTGAGTCAGGCCGATCACGGCGGTCAGCCGCGCCAACCCTGCAGCATCAGCATGTAATTCGCCCGTTCGTAGGCGTCCGGGTCCGGCACCTTGAAGAGGCTCATATTGCCGCGCATCTGGCTGAGCGAGTGCCACTCGTGCTCCTCCAGCCACGCCGCGAGGTCGACCAGCACCGTTCGCAGGTGTGCAGGCCCGTGCCTCAGGAGCGCCGAGACCATCTGCGCGGCGTGGGCGCCGGCCATCGTGGCCTTGACGACGTCGAGCGCCGTGTGCACGCCGCCGGTGGCCGCCAGCGACGCCCGGACTCGTCCGGAGAGGATCGCCAGCCAGTGCAGGCGAAGCCGCAGTTCCGATGAATCCGAGAGGTGGAGCGTACGGGTGGCAGCCAGTTCCTCGGTATCGATGTCGGGCTGGTAGAACCGATTGAAAAGGACCAGCCCATCGGCACCGGCCCGGTCGAGCTCACGAGCGAGATGGGCGAACGCGGTGTAGAACGGGGACAGTTTGACCGCGACCGGAATGGTGACCGCCTGCTTGACCTGCCGCACCGTCTCGACGGCCTGGCGCTCGATGTCCACGCTACTCGTCTCCGGGTCAGTGGCGAGGCGATACAGATTGAGCTCGAGCGCGTCCGCGCCGGCCTCCGCCATCAGGCGGGCGAATTCAATCCAGCCCCCCGGTGTCGCCCCGTTCAAGGAGGCGATAACCGGAATGGCGACCGCGTCCTTCGCCCGTCGTAGATGATTCAGGTACTCGAAGGGACCCAGCGCGAAGGCATCGGGGGTGGGAAAGTAGCTGGTCGCCTCGACGAACGATTCCTCATGCCTGGACAGATTATCGTATTCCGACATCTGCTCGCGGGTGATCTGCTCTTCGAAGAGCGATCGCAGGACGATCGCCGCGGCGCCGGCATCTTCGAGTCGTCTGATGCCGTCGAGGTCGTCGGCCAGCGGCCCGGCTCCCGCCACCAGCGGATGGGGAAGCGCCAGGCCGAGGTACTCCGTCCTGAGGTCCATCGTCACTCCTTGCCTTCCGGTTCGCGCCCGGACGACTGGTCGTCGGTCGTCTTCTCAGGCTGCGGCAGGGTGATCCCGGCCAGCTGCTGATACATCGCGTAACGCTGGCGCGCGGCTTCTTGCGACGCCTTGAGGAAGCCTTTGAAGCGCGCCGGGTCGCTGCGCTCGACCACCCGGAACCGCGACTCGTTGCGCATGTACTCGGCGACCAGCGGTTTCGGCGGCCCATAGTCGAGGTGCATCGGCGGCTCTCCCCGGGCGGTGCGGCGTGGGTCGAAGCGGTAGAGCGGCCAGACGCCCGAGTCGACCGCCAGTTTCTGCTGGGTGGCGCCGTTGGCCATGTCATAGCCGTGCGCGATGCAATGGCTGTAGGCGATGATCAGCGAGGGGCCCGGATACGCTTCGGCTTCCAGAAAGGCCTGGACGGTCTGGCTCATTTTCGCGCCGAAGGCGACCCGCGCCACATAGACGTGGCCGTACATGTTGGCGAGCAGACCGAGATCCTTCTTCGCGGCCGTCTTGCCGGCGGACGCAAACTTGGCCACCGCACCGAGCGGCGTCGCCTTCGATTGCTGGCCGCCGGTATTGGAATAGACCTCGGTATCGAGAACGAGGACGTTCACATCGCGCTGGCCGGCCAACACGTGGTCGAGGCCGCCATAGCCGATGTCATAGGCCCAGCCATCCCCCCCGACCAGCCAGATGCTCTTCTTCACCAGGTAGTCGGCGAGCGCTTCGAGTCGGCGTGCGTCGGGCCCGGCCAGAGACGCCAGCACCTGTCGCAACGCGCGCACCCGCTCACGCTGCGCCGCGATCCCGGCTTCCGTTGATTGGTTGGCGGCGAGCAGTTCACCGGTGAGTCGCTCCCCGATCGGCCCAGCCAGGTCTTCCACCAGGGCGCGCGCGGCGCGCGTGTGGCTGTCGACGCCGAGTCGCATGCCGAGGCCGAACTCGGCGTTGTCCTCGAAGAGCGAGTTCGACCAGGCCGGCCCCCGGCCGTCGTGGTTGGTCGTGAACGGCGTCGTCGGCAGGTTGCCGCCGTAGATCGACGAGCAACCGGTCGCATTCGCCACCAGGGCGCGGTCGCCGAAGAGCTGCGTAAGCAGCTTGATGTATGGCGTCTCCCCGCACCCGGCGCACGCCCCCGAGTACTCGAACAACGGCTCGAGGAACTGTGACGTCTTGTGGTCGACTTTCACCAGATCGACGCGCGGCGTGTCGGGCAGGGCGAGAAAGAACGCATAGTTGTCCCGCTCGGCGTCCCGGAGCGGCGCCTGCGGGTGCATGTCGATCGCCTTGTGCCGGGGATTGGTCCGGTCTTTGGCCGGGCAGACGTTCACGCACAGGTTGCAGCCCGTGCAGTCCTCAGGCGCCACCTGAATCGTGTAGGCCCGCGCCGTGAAGTCGAGCCCTTTATAGGCCACGGACTTGAAGGTGGGCGGCGCCCCAGCGAGCGAGGCACCGAGCGGGCCGGGGTCGTACACCTTGGCCCGGATGGCCGCGTGAGGACACACCAGGACGCATTGGTTGCACTGGATGCAGATGCCGGCGTCCCACACCGGGATCTCGAGCGCGAGGTTCCGCTTTTCCCACCTTGCCGTGCCGACCGGCCACGTCCCGTCGACCGGAAACGCGCTGACCGGCAGCAGGTCTCCCTTTCCCGCCAGGAGCACGGCCGTCATCCGCTGGACGAACTCGGGCGCCAGCGCGGACACCAGCGGCGGCCGGAAGTGCGTCGCGGTGGCGTCCGACGGCACCGGGACCTCGTGCAGTTGGGCGAGCGTGGCGTCGACCGCTTCGAAGTTGCGCCGCACGACTTCGGCGCCGCGCTTGCTGTAGGTCTTTTCGATTGCGTGCTTGATCTGCGCGATCGCCTCCTCGCGTGGCAGGACGCCGGAGATCGCGAAGAAGCAGGTCTGCATGATCGTGTTGATCCGGCCGCCCATGCCCGTCTCGCGGGCGACGGCCGCCGCATCGATCGTGTAGAAGCGGATGCGCTTGTCGATGATCTGGACCTGCACCTCGCGCGGCAGCCGAGCCCAGACCTCGTCCGCCGGGTAGGGCGCATTGAGCAGGAAGACCGCTCCTGCCGCGGCGTGCTCCAGTATTTCGACCCGCTCCAGGAACTCGAACTGATGGCAGGCGACGAACCGGGCCTTCGAGATCAGATAGGCCGACCGGATCGGACGAGGGCTGGTGCGCAGGTGGGAGACCGTCGTCGCGCCCGCCTTCTTGGAGTCGTAGACGAAGTAGCCCTGGACGAATCGATCGGTCTCTTCGCCGATGATCTTGATCGAGTTCTTGTTGGCGCCGACGGTGCCGTCGGCGCCGAGGCCGTAGAACAGCGCGGTCGTGACGTCGGCGGCTTCGGTCTCGAACGTGTCGTCGTAGGCGAGCGACGTGTGGGTCACGTCGTCCATGATGCCGACGGTGAAGTGATTCTTCGGCCGGGCCTCCGCGAGCGTGTCGAAGACCGCCTTCACCATGGCGGGCGTGAACTCTTTGGACGACAGGCCGTAGCGGCCGCCCACGACGATCGGCTCGGCTGCGAAGGAGGACGTCCCGTCGGTCCGCGCCTCCGCCAGGGCGGTGACGACGTCCTGGTAGAGCGGCTCGCCGAGCGCCCCCGGTTCCTTGGTGCGATCCATCACCGCGATCGCGCGAACCGATCGGGGCAGCTCCCGCAGGAACGCGGCGATCGAGAACGGCCGGTAAAGGTGCACCTTCAGCACCCCGACCTTGTCGCCTCGCGCCGCGAGATAGTCGATCGTCTCGTGCACCGTCTCGGCCCCCGACCCCATGATCACGATCACCCGTTCGGCGTCGGGATGGCCGGCGTATTCGAACAGGCGGTAGCGGCGGCCGGTGAGCGCGGCGAATCGCACCATCAACTGCTCGACGATGTCCGGGCAGGCGCGATAGAAGAGGTTCGCCGCTTCGCGCGCCTGGAAGAAGGTATCGGGGTTCTGCGCGGTCCCTCGCAGCACCGGCCGGTCCGGGGTCAGCCCCCGCGATCGGTGGGCCGCCACCTGATCTTCCGACAGCAGCGCCCGGAGATCGTCGTCGGTCAGCGCTTCGATCTTCGAGACCTCGTGCGACGTGCGAAAGCCGTCGAAAAAGTGCAGGAACGGGATGCGTGAGTCGAGCGTGGCCGCGTGCGCGATCGCCGCGAAGTCGTGCGCCTCCTGCACCGAGGCGGCGCTGAGCATCGCGAAGCCGGTGGTCCGGCAGGCCATGACGTCGGAGTGGTCGCCGAAGATCGACAGGGCGTGGGTCGCCACGGTGCGCGCCGCCACGTGCATCGTGAAGGGCGTCAATTCGCCGGCGATCTTGAACATGTTGGGAATCATCAGGAGCAGTCCCTGCGACGCCGTGAAGGTGGTCGCAAGCGCGCCGGCTTGCAGCGCGCCGTGCACCGCTCCCGCCGCCCCCGCCTCCGACTGCATCTCGACGACGTCCGGGACGTTGCCCCAGAGATTCCGCCGCCCCTGATTCGACCATTCGTCAGCGAGCTCGCCCATTGCCGACGACGGCGTGATCGGATAGATCGCGATGACATCGCTCACGCGATGGGCGACTGACGCTGCGGCTTCGTTCCCGTCGACCGTGATCGTGTGACTGGTCATAACGCGTCCGCTGTCCCTGAGGGTGGTGCAGTACGAATCAGCAACCACGATGCCATGCGGTCGGTCCCAGGACCGGTCCTCTATAGCCGGATCAACGGCATCTGGGTCTGGGTCGAGGCGTTCAGTCGGGACACCCTGGCAAGCCCAGCCGCCGCTCCGCCGCGCGGAATTTTTCGCAGGGACTGCGGAATAGTCCCCACCCGTCGGCCCACCATCGCCAAGCCTACACGCTGCCGATGAGCGGCCCGGTTCCGCGGACCTGACGGCCGGCCCGAGACCTCATGGAGCTTCGAATCAGGACACGGTGTGGGGACGCCTGACTATCGGTGGTAACGCGACCGCTGGGCGCGCCGTGACTGATCGGTCGCGGGATCGCCCGCGGTGGTGATCGCGCGCACCGTGGAGGTGACGAATCGCTTGCCGTCAACCAGGAATTCCATCCGCAGTCCGACGCCAATCCAGGCCAGCTTCAGCAGGTAGCCGCCGAATCCGGATCCACGGAGGTGAGCGATCGTCACATCGGGGAAGCACTGCCCGCCTCGTAACAGGACCGTCGTGTCTTGCAGCACCATGATCCGATAGGTGGAGTGGGCCGTGTCCACGACCAGCGTGGTCATCGGTTCGAGATCGAGCAGGTCGACACCCTCGCTGGCCGCCAGTGTGTCAGCGAACGCGTCATCGCTCCCTGGGAACAAGTGCAATTTCGTGCCGAGAGTCCTGGCGAATGCCATGGCGTACTCCATGACGGTCGCCGGGGCGTCACGGCAATCGATCGCAGGGCGGATGTGTTTGTGATGATTCATTGCCGTCTCGTGTTCGTTCGCCGCCTGGGGCAATCCGCGTGCCGCGACAGTGCGGACCGGACAGGGAACACGAAACTCACTGGAAGCAGCGATGGTGTCGATCGGCGCCACCCGACGTGGCGGCACCTGCGCATGGTCGGTTCGGTCGACGCGCCCGCCCCTGGGCCGGATCAGGCTGTGTCGTCAGGCGTGGCGCGGACCATTCACGCGGTCATCGACGCCGACTCACGTCCGTCGCAGGGATTGTTCGCGCGGCCGGGGAGCGGCAGCAGTTGACGGCGCTCGACGCGCCGGGCGCGCACGGTCGCTGCCGACGCGCCGCAACCAGGTGCCCGGACGGCCCCACCTGCCGAGGATGGATTGGATCGTCCAGCGATGATGAGCTGATCGGAGACGCTCGGGGTCGGCCGGCCGACCAGACCAGGCCTGTACTACTTGACCTGAATCGACTCCAGGTAGGCGATCACATTGGCGATTCGCGCCGCGACCACTTGGTCCGAGGGCTCCAGCGACCGGAAGGTCGGTCCCCACACCGGCATCTCGCCCGTGCCGTGCGCTGCCGGTGTGCCGGGGCCGTTGGTCACGAAGTCCCGCAGCCGTTCGCGAGGGAACCGGCCGTCGTTGCGGGTCGCGAGCCTGGTGAGATCGGGGGGCCGGATCTGAAGGGCGACCGCGACCGAACCGTCCCCCCTGCCCTCGAGACCGTGGCACGAGGCGCAAAAGAACCGGTAGATGTCGCGCCCCTCCAGGGAAGGGGCCAGCAACGACCGGACCGCCCCCGGTGCTGCGGTCTGAGGGTGGCCCGCGACCGCCATGCCGGCGACGCCGGCGACGATCAGGCCCGCGAGGGCCACTCTGAGCGTCATGACTCGACCTCCTCGTCAATCTCGAGCGTCCCGCGCCGGGACTCCTCGTTCCAGCCTTCGCCGTCGGCCCACTCTACCAGGAACGGTCGTTCCTCGGCGCCGAGCGGTTCGGCCGCACGCCGTTGCGCGTCCAGCACAGCGCCAGCAGCCGGGCCATGAGCACCAGCAGGGCGAGAATCGCGCCACAGCCGAGCAGTCCGGCCGTCCTCCTCACGCGTGCGATCACGGGGCACCCCGAGAGCTTGATCACCCACCTGGTCGATCATCGCCACGTTCGGTCGACGTCTCGCGACGGTCCATGATCACGCCTGCCGACGCCCGCGGAACAGTGCTCGGGAGTCGTCAATGCGGGTGCGTTGCGAGGTGCTGGCGCAGTAGATCCTTCCCGTAGTCGTTCCCGTTCGGCGTCCGGATGACGACGTGGATATGCGCCTTGGTCGGTCGTCCCGGTGGATTAATGGATGTCGTGCCCACCGGTCGCTGATGGTCGAATTCGATCAGGATGACCGGGCTGTGGATCCGGTAATAGAACGGGTCGGCGTCACGGGTGCCACCCGTCCAGGCGAACCATGTGTCGTCCATCCGGGCGTCGACGTCCTGCATGCGCACGCGACCCTGGTCTTCGCGCATGTTCCCGACGTACAGCGCAATCAGCGCGCGAAGCCGGGACTTGAGCGCCGGCGACAAGCCGTCAACCCGCACGCCCTGGGAGGGCAGAACCAGATTGTCCTGCAGCATACCCGCCTGAAGGTCGTCTCGCATCTTCTCCCTGGCCAGCGTCGCCGCCCGCTGCTGCGACTCGTCGAGCGCGCGCATGAACGCGAGCCCCTCATTCTGCTCGGCCTGGAGGATGGCATTTCCGGCATACCGACCGGTGGTCGTGACGGCGGGTTCGCCACCGAGAAACAGCGGCGTCATCACGACCTGATCGCCAAGAACGAAGTAGTTGATCACGAGGTGGTGGCCCTCGAGCTGCCAGCCCCACGGTTCGGTCGCGGAGGGCTGCCCCATTATCGTGAAAAAGTACAGCCGCTCATCGTAGCGAGTCGCGTCGTCGTTGATCTCGCGCAGCGTCTGGTCCGTCTTCATGATATTTTGGGCCAGGGCCAGCCCTTTCGCGCTGAGGGACGCCCGGACCAGGTTCATGCCGGCGCGTCGCTGTTCGTCGGTCATTTCACGAAGGCTGACGCCCTGCCGAACGTAGATGCCGTTGTCGACGTTCGACCAGCGGCGCCACTCCGAATCGTCGACGGCGAAGACGGTGCGAATGATCTGCGCGGGCGTCAGGGTGGCCAGAAAGGCGTCCGCGGCCACGCGTAGCGGCCCGGTGGAGATGCCGGTGGCACGAATCGGAAACAGACCCTCGCGCGTGCCGTCGGTGGTGCGCACACCGATGAACGGCACCGCCAGTTCCGTGTACTCCAGATCGGCCACCGTCTTCTTGAGCGCCAGAAGCGTCGGGTCAAGGCGAGTCTGCGCATAGGAGCCAACCGCCCACACGCCCACGAGTGTCGCCAAAATAGCCGCACGCGATGGGAGTCGTTGAGAACTCTGGTGCGGTGGAGAGGTCATCGACCGCACACGACGACCCGGGCCGTTCCGATGAAGGCAAGTCTGCACATGGCCGAAGTCTACCGCGATCGGTCGCAGCCCGGCCGTCGCGAACGACAGGTCCGGTGCAGAGGCATCCAGCCGTATCGAGTCCACGGTCAGCAACCTGCGCGAGAACCTGCGCCGCGACTCGGCGGCGGCCTGAAGCCGCCGACGTGGACGATCGACAGCTTTTTCGCAAGTCGTCGTTAGCGTAGAGTCAGAAGCGATTCCAAGGCCGAAGGGAGCTGGCTGGTGGGCACGCGCTGTACAATCCGCTCATGAAGCGAACCACACTCGGGGTCATCGTCGTCCTGCTGGTGATCGCGTGGGGCCGAACCGCTCCTCATGCGCAGTCCGGCGCCGGACCGTCACTCGTCGGGACATGGCTGCTGAGCTCCGAGCAGATGCACGCCGACAGCGACAGGCCGACGGCTGCGCAAGGCGCCAGGGGCATGCTCGTCCTGGACGGGGCCGGGCACTACTTCGAGCTGGTCGATCGGACCGTGCCAGCCGCTCTGGCCACCGACCTCTCTGAAGCGCAGCTGCGGTTCTACCGGCTGAGCGGATCATGGGGCCACTACGAGGCCGACCGCTCCCGCGGCCGCATCGCTTTCGAGGCCTTCGCCGGCCGCAGCGCGAACCAGACGGGCGCCAAGTTCAGCCGCACGTTCACCATGGCCCCGGTGCCCGACGATCAGGATCTTCTCACCACGATGTCCCAACCCGGCGAGCTCCACACGCTGGGCATCACCCGCCGCGTCTGGCAGCGGGTGCCGACGATGATGGGGTTCCCCCAGGAGACACGCGCGGTCATGGGCTTCTGGCACCACGAGGTGGAGGGCCAGAAGCGAGCCGACAATGGCGAGAAGCTCTCCGAGGTCATGCGGGATCCCAGTGTGATCGTCTATACGCCCGCCGGTTTCGCCGGTGTGCACTTCCCGACGCGCACGCGGACCAGGTTCGCCGCCGGCGAACCCACTGACGCCGAGGCCCGCCAGGACGGCAACTATCTCGGCTACTACGCGGCGCTCGGGCTCTACCCGGGAGGCCGCCATCAGGGTTTGATCTTCCACAACATCCTTGGCGGCAGCATGACGGCCGGGACCACGCTGCGCCGCTTCTTCGATCTCGAGGGCGAAGTGGTTCACCTGACCTTCCCGCCGACCCTGAACCGCCAGGGGATTAGGAGCTCGACCTACGTCAATCTCCGCCGGCTCAGCGACGTCAACGATATGCTGGGACGCTAACAGACCGCTCCCTCGATGTGCCTATCTGAATCGCTCGGCAGCATCGTTAGTCGTTCTGAGCCGTTGCGCCGTGTTCATCCCTTCGTGGCAAACGTGGCAAAGGTCCGCCGGCCCTTGCACGTCTTGGCCAGCGCGCCGTCCGAAGGGTCCCGGAAACTCCCCGTGTCGTGGACGGAGAAGCGAATCGTTTCGCCCCGGCATTCGACCCGCACCGACACCTGACCCTGTGGCGGCACAAACTTCAGCGCGCTACTCAAGAGATTGGTGAGCACCTGGAGGATGCGTGCGGGGTCAAACGCCGCGACGCATGCCCCAGACAGCATCTCGGCCACCGGCAAGACCTGGTTCGCGGCGGCGGCCGTCTGGAACGCATCGACGGCTTCGCCGACGACCGGCCCCGGGTCGCCAATCTGGCGGGCGATGGCCAACTTGCCTGCTTCGATGCTCGCGAGATCCACGAGGTCACCAATCAGGCGGGTCATGTGAACGCCCGATCGCTGAATGCGCTGCGCGTGCTTCGGAGGTGGTTGCTGCCTATTTCAGGTGCGCGCCGTCTTTCTCGTTCTCGTTGCAGACGGTTTCCAGCACGTCGCTGTCCGGCAGCAGAATCTCAGTCGCCTTCACGGTAAACGGCTTCGTATACATCGCGGGATCGTCGATCGTGATGGTCACGTCGAGGTGGCCGAAGTCGCGGCGGCGAAAACGCTCCTGGATGTGCAGCGCTTCGCTGTGCGGATGCCCAGCCACGTCGAGCCGCGTGCGATCGGTGAACCCCGCTGCGTCGACGACGAGCGTGTCGCCTTCCCACCTGCCGACGGAGTATCCACCCCAGGTCGGGTTGGGATCTTTCGGAAGGCTGCGGCCATCCATGTAGATCTGCCTAAAGTTGTTGTCCAGTTCGTACAGCACCGCGATGACCGTCGGCGTCTGAACGATCTTGAACGGCGCGTAGCTCATGAGATCGGCCTGCGGCAGCCCGTGCGGCAGGCACAATCCCGACGGATTGCCGGCCTTTCGGTCGCCAATGTTCTGCATGTACTCGCGCGTCGACGCGGTCATCGGCGCGTCCGCGGCCGCGAAGTCGGCGAGGATGTTGAAGAAGTAGCGGGAAAACGTTGTCGGATCGTCGCCGGGTACGATCAGTTTCGCGGCCTCGTCGTTCGACCGGCTCGCGATCATCTCAGGCGTTTCGAGATCGGTCTGCCAGACGCCGGACAGATCCGGCTTCCCGTCGCGCGTCCGCGGCGCCTTCGCCGACAGATCCACTTTGCCGTTCGGCAGACGAGGGACTCCCGGCGCGGGGTAGTTCAGCCACTGCGCCAGCAGCAGCGCGGCGAACGCGATGTGTTTGAGCATGGACGGGGATTATTACCTGTCGGTGGCGAATTCCCAATCCGAGCAGCAAGCACGCGCGGACGACCAGAATGAACTCGCCAGGCTGATTCGACGCAGGTTTACTCCCGACACCAGGACACGACTTGGGTCAATCGGTCCAGACGCCTAGCCAGGACGAACCGAAGGACCAACCGAAAGGATTGTTACACTACACTTGCCGTCACACGCGCCCGTAGCTCAGTTGGATAGAGCACCGGCCTTCTAAGCCGGGGGTCCCGCGTTCGAGTCGCGGCGGGCGCGCCATTGTTCAGCTTTGGGCCGAAGTCGGGTGGAGTGGCTGTCCGGCCAGGCGGTCATGAGTCCGGCGACGCCGTGCCGGCGCGAGTCGACGGTCAGAGTGTCGCGCCGGTTCCGGTGGAGCTCAACGCAACAGCCACCGCGGCCGGGTCGCCGCCAATAGATGACGGGTGGATACGCGAAGACGATATTGATCGCGTGATAGCCGAATTTCATAGCCGGCTTTCAGGTGGCGCCGATGAACGCGAGCATCGGCAGGATGACGTTTCGGACGAATGGCGGATGAAACAGCCAGAACGCCGGGGCGGCGGCAACGATGATGATGAACAGCCGGCCGCGCCAGCCCCTCCCGAGTCCCACCCGCCGTCCCAGACGCGTACGCTCGCCCGCGAGTCCCAGCCCCTGCAGCACGAAGTATCCGGTGGGAAGCCCGTAGCCACCGTGCGCGGGTAATGAGATCACCAGCTCGTGAATCAGGCCCGAGACCAGAAACAGCAGCAACGTCGCACCCGCCCGGCCGACGATCGGCCGCAACGGCCGGAAAGTGAATCGAGCCGCGAGCTCGTGAAATGCCGTGTTCCATCGTCGTCCCCAGAATTCCGCCAGCGAGTGTGAGCGCAGCGGATTCTGCATGACGGGCATGGCGTTCACGCCGACGCTCCGCCAGGCCAGCGAGAGCAGATGAAACGTGCCGAAGTGGAACAGGAAGATCAAACCGACCATGGCGATCCAGCCGGCCAGTAGCGGGTGAACGGGCACGGCGGTACGGGCGACGACCCAGACCAGGGTCGCGCCCGATAATGTTCTGAGCGCCGCAGCCATCCACTCGGATGGTTGTGGCCGGTCGTGGCGAGCGGTCTCACCCAGAAACGCTGACGCGTCCATCCCCGGCCAGGCGAGCAGATAGGCGAGTGCCCGCCGGCGACCCGTTGGCACACCACGGCCTCGCGCCTGGGAGTAGGTCAGCCATTTGCAACCCGCGTAGAGCGCCGACGCCATCGCCCACATGAAGACCCAGCGCGGCATTCTCGACGCCCCGAGCAGCGCCAGCACCGGCAGGATCGCGACCGGGAGAAAAGCGAGCGAGGCGGGAACCGCCTCAGACCGACGAGAAACCGGCCCCGCCTCGATCGCGCACGCACCATTGGCGCAGTTCCGACGTCTGGCGATCCACCGATACGCGGCATCCATCGGCCGCATCGCTCCGGGCAGTCGGCTCAACGCCCAAAGGGGCCACGCCCACCAGATGCGGCGGGCAATCTCCACGACGGCCGCCGCGCCGCCGAACACCGTCCCGTCGCGCAACCGCAGCCGCATCTCGGCGAGGAGCTGATCGTCGCTGACGCCGAACTCCGCAGACGCGCCGGGAGTCTGGAGCGGCAGGAGCTCGAAACGGCGCCGGGCGAGGACCGACGCGAAGCGGCGGACGGTATTCACGCAGAACTGGCAATCGGCGTCATAGAACACGCTGGCGAAGGATTGGTCGGGGTTTGGCATTCCAGACTCCACGGCACACGCTCGAGAACACCTCAGGCGCCGAGCCCCAGGACTTTCAAGACTCTGTCGCCGGTCTTCATGAATTTGAAGATCGCCGCAGTCGGCCAGCGGCGGACCTGCCCGTACAACGCGCTCGTGGTCTCGAAGAACCTGTAGAGCTCAGACAGGCGTTCCTCCGTGTAGTGGTCGGTCGCCTTGTCCTTCGCGGCTTCGGTGAGGCACTCGTGCAGCATCCGCATGGTCGGGTCGAACTCGCGCTTCTTGCGCTCGTCCATCACGACGCGGAACATTTCCCAGACGTCCTTCATACTCTCGAAGTGATCGCGCTTGTCGTCCCGGACGTGGATGAGCTTGACGATGCCCCAGCCCTGCAGTTCCTTGAGACTGGTACTGACGTTGGATCGAGCGACGTCGAGCGTCGCGACGATGTCGTCGGCGTTGAGTGGCTTGGGGGAGAGGTAGAGCAGCGCATGCACCTGGGCGACCGTGCGGTTCACGCCCCAGCGCGTGCCCATTTCCCCCCAGTGGAGGATGAACTTCTGCTGGATTGAGAATGGCTGGCTGACTGCCGCGACCCTATCGATATTTACTGTCATTTCTGTAGTAACAGAATATACCAAAAGCCGGGGCGATCAACCGCTGGAGTGGTGGTGGGAGACGCCGGATCTGATGCGTGAATCCGGGCGTTGGCGGTGAGGTGGCGGGAGGTCTACGCCGGGCTTCGGAACAATTGTGAGATTGAGGCCGGAATCGCGGCGCGGCGCTGACGGTCCCCGCTGCCGCGACCCCGGGCCCGGTCTGGCTAGTTCGTCCCGTTCGATTTCAGCAGCCGCTGATAGGCAGCCTGGAAGAAGCTCAACTTCGCGGCGGCCGGCGCCGATTCCAGCTGAGGCGTATCGCCCAGCACCATGACCTTGCCGGTGGCGAGATCCTTGTACTGCGGCCACTGCGGCAGGCCGCTGCCGTTTGGATCGCCCTTGGTGATGAAGTTCACCCAGTACGACGACATCGCGTCGGCGAGCCTGGTATCGACGTCGGTCCAGGTCTGCGTCGCCTGGCCTTTAGGGTTGTTGAAGGCGTAGGAGATCTCCGCCGTGTGCGACGCGCCCTGCGGCGAGGGCTGACCGTTCAGGGTTGGAATGCGGCTGAAGAAGTAGGTGTATCCCTTCTTGCCGAGCTTGCCCTGGGCCGCGGCCCACTGGCGCATGTTCCAGTTGATCTCGTCGGCGCAGGCTTCGTGCGCCACCCGCTGCGCGTCGGCATCCGACGCCGCCGGATAGAGCTGCAGGAACTGATCGGCGGCCTCGCCGTACTTGGTCCGGGCCGCGGTCTTGAACGCCTCGGCCGTCATCCCCTGACCGCCGCGGCCGGCGACCCCGGCGCCCGGTCCGCAGACACCGAAGTTCGCTTCATCCTTGTTGGACCCGGTCAGGACGTCGACGGCGTTCTGCTTGCCGTTCATGAACGTCAACGACTGGTCTTCGGGAATGATGTAGCCGTCGACGATCAGGCCGCCCGCCGACAGACCGGTCAGCTCGTTGAGGGGTTTCGCGCGCAACTCCGCGATCGTCTTGACGCCCAGCGCCTCCATCGTCTTGACCCCGTCAGCCTGGGCCGTCGCGCCCGGCCGCATCCGGCTCATGGTCAGCCCCATCCAGCCGCCGCTTTCGGCGATGGCGCGGTGGAACAACCCCTTCGCCTGCGGTGAACCGACCAGCGCGCCGACCATGATCGCGCCCGCCGATTCGCCGGCGACCGTGACGTTGTTCGGGTCGCCGCCGAACGCGCTGATGTTCCGCTTCACCCACTGCAGCGCGGCGATGGCGTCCATCATCCCGTAGTTGCCGGAGGCGTTGTGTCCGGATTCCCTGGCCAGTTCCGGGTGGGCAAAGAACCCGAGCGATCCGAGGCGGTAGTTGATCGTCACGATGACGGGACCCTTGGCCGCCAGGTTCTCGCCGTCGTACCACTGCAGCCCGCCGGATCCGCCGGTGAAGCCGCCGCCATAGATCCAGACCATCACCGGGCGCCGATCGCCGGCGCCGTTGGCGCTGGTCCAGACGTTGAGGTAGAGGCAATCCTCGCTGCGTGCCGGTTCCCGCGCGGCGGCCGGGGCCGGCTGGGGCGCGGCCGGAGCCGCCGGCGCAG
>JBDTRR010000034.1:0-63023 GCA_039931615.1 Acidobacteriota bacterium | reverse complement strand
GACGGACGCCGCATTGCGCTTCCTTCTCTCGACGGGATCGGGATATTCGATCTGGACCGGCAGTCATTCCAGCTCCTCACATCGTCAGCCTGGGGATCGCCCGCCATCCGCACCGCTCCGGAACTCCGCTTTGTGGCATGGCACCCGGATGGAGAGCGTGTCACGTTCACCGGCGTTGACGGAGACCTGTACCGGATCCGCGCCGATGGCGGCGGAGAGGCTGAACGGCTCACGCGCAGTGATGCCAGCGCGCAGCCATCGCACCGGCTGCAGTTTCCCAGTTCGTGGGCGCCTGATGGGCGCACGTTGGTATTCGTGCAGCGACTCGGATCGACGGCAGCCGTCAATCGGGACATTTGGGGGTTGACACTCGGCGACCCCGCACCCGCCGCACGGCCGCTCCTGGTCAGTGCCGCTGATGAACCGTCGGCGGAGCTCTCTCCCGATGGCCGGTATCTCGCGTATGAGTCCAACCAGTCGGGCCATGCGGAGGTCTACGTGCAGCCGTTCCCCGAAATGGGACGCCGGGAGGTGGTATCGATCGATGGTGGCGGTCAACCGGTCTGGGCCACGAACGGACGGGAGCTGTTCTACCGCGTTTCTCAGGGGTCAGGGCGCTTGATGCGGATGATGGCGGTCAACGTCAGGCTGGGAGATGTGTTCACCGCGGGGAGACCGCGCCTGCTGTGGGAGGCCAGCGGCGCGCGGTACCCTGGCGGCGCGGGCGGCCGAACCTACGACGTGATGCCGGACGGGCGCCGCTTCCTGATGATCCAGCAGAGAGACCTGCCGCAGCCGCCAATCACCCAGGTCGTGCTGGTCCAGAACTGGCTGGACGAGCTGAAGCGGTTGGTGCCGGGGAATTAGGCCGCCGCGTCCGGCTCCTTGTAGTTTCAGGGCCCATTTCTCGCTGAAGGTACCGGGGGGCTCGGTGAACCGCGTCATCAGCGGTACCGATGCCCTCGGGAGATTCCGCAATGCGAGCGTCCATCTTCGTCGTTCTGTGCCTCCTCGTTCATCCGCACTCGACGTCTGCAGAAGTGACGGGCGTCAGCGTGACGTCTCGGACGGCGGTGGCGGGCGGGCAGCCCTTCGGAGCCACGGGGCCTTACGAAAGGCTCGTCGGTCGTATCGAGTTTGCGTTGGATCCTGCCGATCCTCACAACATCGGCATCGTCGATCTGAACCATGCCCCGCGTGATCCGGAAGGTCGCGTGCGCTTCTCTTCCGATCTCTACGTGCTTCGCCCGACGGACCCATCAAAGGGCAACGGGGTCCTGCTGTTCGAAGTCGCCAACCGCGGCCGGCGAAGCCTCTTGGGAAGGTTCAATCGGGCCGCGCCAGGCGACGACCCGAGCACCGACGCTGATTTCGGGGATGGCCTGCTGCTGCGCGACGGCTTCACGTTGGTGTGGATTGGATGGGAGATCGACGTCCCCGCCCCGCTGCTCCGGATCGACGCCCCACCGGCACGGCTGCCTGCCGGATCTGACGATCGGCTCAGCGTCGAGGTCATGCACAACCAGCAGGTATCCGAGCTATTTCTGGTTGACGATCCGGCGGGCCGTCCACCGGTCATCTATCCCCCGGTTGACAGTCAGAGTCCGACCGACGAACTCACGGTTCGCGATCGCTTCTGGGACAAGGGCGAGGTGATTCCACGCCAGCGCTGGCGTTTCGTCGTCGGGCCCGGCGATCTCCCCAGGCTGCGCCTCGAGACGGGGTTCGAGCCTGGCCGGTACTATCGCGTGACCTACCGCGCGGCCGGAGCGCTCGTCGCCGGCGTCGGACTCGCGGCGATTCGTGATGCCGCGGCCGCGTTCCGCTACCGATCGGACCTGCCGGTCCACGGTCAACGTGCCTACGCGTTCGGCGTGTCGCAGGCGGGGCGCTTCCTTCGGCAGTTTCTGTACGAGGGATTCAACGTCGACGAGCGCGATCGCCGCGTCTTCGATGCCATGTGGATGCACATCGCGGGCGCCTCGCGGGTCGGCGTCAACGAGCGGCTGGCCACTCCCTCGCTCGGGAAGTTGTTCACGGCGACTCAGTTTCCGTTTGCGGACATCGAGCAGGTCGATGTCGACGGTAGGCGCGGCAGCATGCAAGCGCGCTATCGGCCGGATCAGCGCCCGAAGATTTTCTATACGAACAGCCCCGTCGAATACTGGGGTGGCGGCCGAGCCGCCGCGCTCACCCACACGACGGTTGACGGCAAACGGGATCTCGAGCTGCCGGACAACGTCAGGATGTATCTGCTGGCAGGGACGCAGCACATCGTCGCGCCGTTCCCACCCGTTCGGACTCCGCCCGTGTCGGGTGGGGCCAATAACCCCGCGGCGCGAAGCGGTGGGCAGCAGTTGAACAATCCAACGCCGCAGAACAACGTCATGCGGGCGCTGCTGCGAGGCTGGCACGAATGGGCGGCTGCCGGCATTCCGCCACCGCCGAGCCAATACCCGCGCCTCAGCGATCGGACGTTGGTCCGGATCGACGGGGTCCGGTTTCCTGCCATTAAAGGAGTCGCCGACCCACGGCCGATCGTGGGGCCTGCACGCATGATCAGCGGGAAGGTTGTTGCGCTTCCGCATCTCGTGCCGCAAGTCGATCGCGATGGAAATGACCTCGCCGGCGTGCGCGACCCGGAGCTCGCGGTGCCGCTGGCCACAACCACGGGTTGGAACTTCCGCGATCCGTCAGTCGGCAACCCGCAGGACACCTACCAACTCTTGGGGTCGTATATTCCGTTCGCGCCCACCAGAGTGGCGCAGCGAGCCAGTGGTGATCCGCGCTTGTCTCTTGAGGAGCGATATCGAGGCATCGACGAGTACTTGCAACGAATCCGAAGGTCGGCGATGGACTTGATTCGAAGGCGTTACCTGCTGGCTGAGGACTTCGACAGCATCCTCGCGCGGGCAAAGACCCACTGGAGCTTTGCGACTCGTGCGGAGGTCCCCCAGTCAGCCGATCGTCGATGACGCGCAAACGCATCCCGACGCGCCGGCGCCGCCGTGCGCGCGGGCGACTTCGACGATCCGCGGAGTCTACCGCCAGCGCTTGCAGGCGGGCGCCCTGCGCGCGCCTGAACGATCAGCTCCCCCAGCCGGGCTTCGGCTCGTGTGTGCCGGCAGTGAACTGCCAGTACTCGCGGAGGCTTCGGCACCTTCCCGACGCGTCGAACGTGAGGATGAACGCGCCCGCGAGCGTGATCGGCGCTCCGTCGTTGACGAGCGTCGTCCACCACTCGACCGCGGTGTAATTCCCCACGCTGATGGGCGTGCCGTACCGCATCTCGATGTTCGACTGCGTCGCGGTGACGCGCGCCCAGTATTCGCGCACGGCCGCAGGCCCGGCGAAGGCGTCCTGATAAGGTTGTTCCGCGTAGGTGGCGTCGTCGGTGAAGAGGACGGCCGCGGCGTCGGCGTCACGCTGGAGCCAGGCGGCGCGGTACGCGGCCAGCCATTCGGCAGGTGTCATCGGCATCGGGCGAAGACCGTAGCACCTGCCGCTCCGCGCGTCAACCGTGACGCCGCCCTCGTGTCGAAATGCGCCCCTGGAGCGTCATCACCCTGCCGGCCAGATTCGAACACACCCTCGACGACCGCCGACGAGGCGACCCATCGTTTGCGTGGCCGAAGTGCTCGACGCCTACGGGGCGAGGCTCGACGACGGGCAGGCCTGACGGCCGCGCTGCCAGGTGCCACATCACGACCGCTCGTCATTGAGAGCCAGCGAGTCCTTGCTCGCCCATCACATGCCAAATATGGCATGATGTCCGCTGATGCCAGCAGCGCCCCTGAAGCCCGTGATCTGGGTCGGCGACTCGCTGCGAGAGCTCAAGACGTTCCCGGGAGCCGTGCAGGACGAGATGGGCTACGCGATCTACCTGGCACAGCGCGACGAGAAGCACGTCTCGGCCAAACCGCTGAAGGGACTGGGATCGGGCGTAATGGAGGTCGTGTCCGATCACCGGGGGGACACATCCGTTCGGTGTATACGGTCCGATTCGCCGACCGCGTGTTCGTGCTGCACGCGTTCCAGAAGAAGTCGAAAAGTGGTATCGCCACGCCGAAGGCCGACCTCGAGCTGATCAAGCAGCGCTTGAAGCGGGCGATCGAGATTGACGGGACGAAGGAGTAGACCGATGGCGCGCAAGGACTACATCGTCGGGAGCGGCAACGCGTTCGAGGATCTCGGGCGCCCGCGTCCGGCCGAGGCGCTCGCAAAGGCAGAACTAGCCCGCAAGATTGCGGGGCTCATCGCAAAGCGGGGCCTGACGCAGGCGGCTGCTGCTGACGTGCTGAAGATCGACCAGCCGAAGGTGTCGGCCCTGGTCCGAGGGCGGCTCGCCGGGTTCTCGCTCGATCGGCTCGTGCGTTTCCTCGTACTGCTGGGCAGCGACGTCGAGATCGTCGTGAAGCCGCGCACCCGGGCAACGGGCCGAGCACGGGTGCTGGTCGCCTGAAGTCCTTTCCGAAACTTGCATACAGATTTCGGACAGGCATTCCGGGCTCTTCGCCGGCAACTGCCTGTCGTTCTGTCAATTGCGCTGATTCTCGCTCATGCCGCCGTGACGAGGTAGTTGCGAATTCCGTCCCTGACACCCAGCCAATCATTGAGAATCGACATACGTTGAAAGCTGAATCACCTGCAGGCCTGGAACTGTCGGTAGGCGTCGATCGTTCGTGACGAATGTCTTGCAGCCGGCTCCCATCGCTGAGACAAGATGCAGGGCGTCAGGCGTCTTTGCGCCAGTGGCCGCCCGAAGCTGCGCTGCGGCTCGAAGTTGATCACGAGTGAGCTCGATCATGCGAAGCCCACGACTGCGCGTGAGCAAATCCTCGTACCGTTCTGCCAGCTGACGGTTCCCTGATCGATACGGCACGACTAGAACCTCGAGCAGCGTTAACGCCGACGTGACCAGCTCTCTATGGCCCTGGTCAGCTTCTGCGAAGAGCGGCAAGATGTGTGGCAGGTATCGTGGTTCCTCTTCGATCAAGTAAATGAAGATCGCGGTGTCCACCGCGATCGGGCCGGCGCCAACGTCAGCGATCAGTCCCACGCCGCCCGCTCACGCTCCACGTGCCGGGTGCCGTCTACACCCTCCCAGTGCTCCTTACCGAGACCGCGGAGTTCGAGGATTGAGAGCGGCTTCGGCGACTCTAGTGCGGCGCTGAGAATCTGGGCAACCTCCTGCGCGACCGACCGACGTTCTCGCTTGGCGCGAGCCTGGAGTTTGCGATAAAGGCCATCAGGCAAATTCTTTACATTCAACGTCGCCATGGCACGTGTCCTCCATAATTCCTCCATTGTGGAGCCGAGTAGACCGAGCAGTCAAGGGCTCCTGAGGCTTCTTCGGAGGTGGTGACCCGGTGACGAAGTTCAATAGCCAGGGTCGAACATCTCTCATACCGTGACCGCAGGGGGTGCGAACTCGACGCGGTAACCCAGGCTTCGCCGTTCGCGGATCATCTTGCATGCGCGGACCTTCGTGGCCGCCACGCTGACGGCCGGTCCGCGATCGTCGTAGCGGATACGACAGGGACGAGCCCAGAGATTTAGGATCCCGCTCGAGCGTCATCACGCCCCGCTCTCGAGCCTCATGCGCGTCACACGACCCGGCCATCGAGCTTGTTGATCGATCTGGGGCAGATGTGGTGTAGTCCCGGCGAATGGAGAACCTGATGCCCTCGTACCTTCGTGCCTGCGTGGCGGTTGCCTTCGCGGGCAGCGTCGTGACGTCCGTGCTGGCCCAGCAACCCCCTCCCCGTCCGAGAGGGATTCCCCAACCGCCGGACCCGGGGCCCCTGTTCTTCAGTGAGAACTGGCGGAATCCCAGGACCTACGATGCCAACACGCTTCCGCTTACCAGCGTGACGCAGGAGGTCGTGACGACTCCCGACCTGACGTTGAACGTCTACGATCCGAACGCGAACGAGATTCCCGAGTACAGGAAGACGTTGCGCTGGGGTTCGTGGGCCGAGGACTGGGCCGGTCCAACCTGCCTTCTCATCTACGGCATCCAGAGGCCCGAACTCTGGGCCGGCTCGTGTGGGGCCGTCACCGTGACGCTGCGTCACAAGAACAACTTTGTCGATCTGTCGAACCGCGGTCGTGTGATCTGGGGCACGTATGTCTCGGGGTTTCACGTCGCCAGACTGGTCGTGAAGTTGGCGGACGGGACGTTCCTCGTCGGCGATCCCGGTACCGGCACACCCGACGTCTCTCATGTCGAGAGCGAGATCGTGTTGTCGTCGCTGCGGTGGCTGAAGCTCGAGGTGCCCCAGACGGCCACCCGCGGGAGCTGGGTCGAGAAGCCAGACCTGTCCAGGGTGGACGAGATTGGTTGGGCGCAGCTGATGCCGGGTTCCGGCCACGGCGTCGGTGGCTTTGTCGCCGTCTCCAAGTTCGAGGTCTGGGGCAAGCCCGTTCCGCGAACAGACCTGGCGCTTCGGTGACCGAGTGACAACGGTGGACCTGCCGGCGCCGGCTCGAGATCGACGTCTGGACGCCGCCTTACCGGCCGGGAGGAGGAGCCGCACCGCCCGGGGCCGCGGGGACGGCTGCACGACCGCGCACCAGCGGGGGCGGCGGGTAGTCGTTGTCGTAGTAATTCGAATAGCGGATGCCGTTGCCGTCCTTGTCGACGAAGCCGAGCGACTGCTGGAACAGCGCCGGCTCGGGATAGCCCGCCGGCACGGTGCCCGCGAGCATGTAGAGCCGGTTGTCGTGCATGTAGTTGGCGACGTAGGTGCGCGATCGGTCGCTGTTGGTGAGCTGCAGTTGGTGGCCTTCAACCAGATCGATGAAGTTCCACATGTAGTGTGTCACCCTGGCGTCGCCTTGCATGTATTGCCAGGACGCCCACACCAGTGCGCCACGGATATCGGTCCGCCAGTAGCCGGCGCCGACAGTGGCCCCGGCGCCGAATCCCGTGCACCGTTCGTCGGCCCACGGTGGGCACTGCTTCGCCTGCTCGGTCAGCAGTTTTTCGATCCCGCGGTAATCGGCCACGGTGATTGAGTAGCGCTCTGCGCCCCGCACGACGGCATAGGTGCGCGCCGGCAGCGACGCGCCAAACTCCGACGTGAACGTCGTCGGCGTGACCGTTGGCTGGACAGGGAAGTTGACGCGAAATCCGTCCTCGCCGCTGACGAACTCGATCCATTCCTGCGCGACTGCCGGTGTGGCCAACGATAAAAGGACGGTCACGACCGTCGATGAGATCAGGCGCATGGCCAACCTCCCGAACGCAAAGCACCCTCAAACTACTTCTTCGCCAGCTCGTTGAATGCGATCTGCGTGTTGTCTGCCGGGCTGCCGAATCTTCCATTGACGCTGGGCGTATACCCAACGAACTTCGCGGGCACTTGATAAGCGGCCGCCGCTTCGGCAGCCGTTTTTCCGGCTTTCGCTTGAGCCGCGGCCCAGTCGGCGAAGTCTTTGCTGAACTCGGCGTAGACCTTGAGATCGTCGAGGGTCGCGAGCGGGATATGACCGGTGATCACGGTGTCGACGTCCTTGATGGCGGCGATGGCCCGGGCCAGGGTTTTGGGGTGCTCGAGGACGCTGCCGCCGTTGGCCGGATCGATGTACGGCAACGACTTCCACGCAAACACGTCGCCAACGGCGATCACACGAAGCGCTGGAAACACGACGAACGTGTCGCCGCTGGTGTGCGCCGGTCCAAAGTGATACAGGTCGATTCGATCTTTGCCCGTCCCGATCGTCAGCTTGTCCCGGTAGGTTCTCTTCGGCAGGAACTTCGCCTTGTCATTCTTGAACTCGTCCATCCGGGCCATGTTGGCCCTGGTGTTCTCGTGGACGACGGTCTCGACGTTGCTGCCGAAGAACTCGTTGCTGCCCGTATGATCGCCGTGCGCGTGCGTGTTGATGATTGTCGTGATGGGCTGGCTCGTCACCGTCTTGATGCGATCGACGAGTACCTGGCCCCATCCGGCCAGCTTGGTGTCGACGACGACCACGCCGGTCCCGGTCACCAGCACGGCGGTGTTGCCGCCCGCGAACGCCTCGATCGGGTTCACGTTGGACCCGGTGATCATGTAGAGGTTGTCCTTGACCCTCTCGATCTTCGTCGCCGCGAGGGAGGCGGCGGTCGGCCCGGTCGTCACTTGCATCCCGGACAGCGAAATCGAGACGCCGCCGACGATCAAGAGTCCACACAACACCATCGCTCGCTTCATCGCTCGCTCCCATCGGTTCGAGGATCGCCGCGTCGGGCCCGGCTCAGTTCACCGATTGCACACGTCCGGCGCGCGCGTCGCCGCTACGGCAGCGCGAAGACGAACACATTCGGCGCGTTGCCCTGGAACAGATCCGGCACGAGGCGCGCTTCGGCATTGGCGACCCCCGACGGCCCGGTGATCACGGCGACGTACTGCTTGCCGTCAACGGCGAAGCTGATCGGATAGCCGCTGACCGACGAGCCGAGGTTGATGTCCCACAGCACCTTGCCGGTTCTGTCGTCAAAGGCCTTGAAGTGGCCGTTGGCGTCGCCGCCGAAGACCAAGCCGCCGGCCGTCACCGCGAGCGACAGCATGCCCGCCGGCTGCTCGACCTTCCACGTCGTCATGCCGGTCTCCGCGGAGATGGCCCACACCGAGCCCACCATCTTCATGCCGGGCGCCAGTTGGGGCACCATCCGGAGGCCGTAGACCTTCGACGGGTCGCGGGTGTCGGTTGTAGTGGTCGCCGTCATGCACATGTTCTGCAACGGCATGTACATCGTGTTGGTGAGCGGGCTGTAGGCTCCCGCCGGCCAATTCTTGCCGCCGCTGCTGGCGCTCGGACAGACCACCTTCTCTTCGTCGATCTTGGTCCAGAGCGCTTCTCGATTGACGATCACGGCGCCGTTACCCTCGATCGTGCTGATGACGTTCTGCGCCACGGTCGGCCGCGCCCAGAGGAATTCCCCGTTGGTCCGGTCGAGTGTGTAGACGACGCCGGTCTTGCCGGGAATGCCGGTGACGACCTTCCGCCGCTCGCCCGGTTTGACTTTCGGGTTGATCCACGACACGTCCCGCGGATTGGGGGCGACCGCGGTGTCGACGAGGATCCGTTCGAAGGGATGATCGAGGTCCCAATGATCGACGACGTGCTGGTAGTACCACACCATCTTGCCGGTGTCGGCGTTGATCGCGATCGTGCAGTTGTGAAAGAGGTGCTGCTTGTCGTTGCCGGCGAGGATGAACTTGGGCGCCGGAATGGTCACCGAGGTGCCGACGATGATGAGGTTCAGCTCCGGATCGTAGCTCGGCACCATCCACGTCCCGACGTGCCAGCGCTCGTTCATCGGCACGTTCCCCCACGATTCGTCGCCCGGCTCGCCGGGTCCCGGGATGGTATGAAAGCGCCAGAGCTCCTTGCCCGTCCTCGCATCGTGCGCCGTGACGATGCACGCGTCGCGGCCGGCGTCCGGCTGGCATTGACGGCCGGTGATCACCTTGCCGTTGGCGATGATCGGGCCGCCGCTGGTGCGGGCGCGCGTCTTCGGGCCGAACACCGCCGTCTCCCAGGCCAGCTTGCCGGTCCGGGCATCGAGCGCGTAGATGAAATTGTCGGCGCTGGCGTTGATGATGAAGTTGCCCCACATCGCGATCGCGCGATCGGTCTTGTTGTTGACGCCTTCGGGCAGCTTGCGCCGGTAGTCCCAGATCACGTCGCCGCTTTTCGCGTCGAGGGCCATGATGTGATCGCCGGGGTCGGGCACGTAGATCACGCCGTCGTGCACGATCGGCGTCCCTTCCTGGCTGCCCGGTCCGGCCAGCCCGTGCGCCCAGACCATCTTCAACTGTGAGACGTTGTTGCGATTGATCTGCGTCAAGGGGCTGTAGCCCCATCCGTCCGACGTGCGACGCCACATCAGCCAGTCGGCGGGGTCGGGCTTCTGCAGCATCGCGTCCGTGACGGGCACGAAGCGGCGCGTCGCCGGCTGGGCGCGGATGGCGGCGCCCTCCGCCAGGACGAGGGCAGCCATCACGATCGTGATCAATCCCTTCATGACGAGCTCCTCCGGGAAGATTGCTGGAACGAAGGGCCGTATCTTCTCATGTCAGGGAGGCTAAAGCGACAACCCGGGCGCGGACCCGCGCAATGAGGGAATCGGCGAGCCGGTCAGGTTCAACCCGGCTTCTTCGCGTGCGCCGCAGGCAGGTCAGCCCCGCCGCGCGGCCTCGATGGTGGCGACGTCGATCTTCTTCATCTGCATCATCGCCTCGAAGGCACGCTTTGCCTCGCCGCCGCCGGCCGAAAACGCCTCGGTCAGCGCGCGCGGGGTGATCTGCCAGGAGAGGCCCCAGCGGTCCTTGCACCAACCGCAATCACTCTCCTTGCCGCCATTGCCGACGATTGCGTCCCAGTAGCGGTCGGTCTCTTCCTGATTGTCGGTGGCGATCTGAAAGGAGAAGGCCTCGCTGTGCTTGAAGGTCGGGCCGCCGTTGAGGCCGAGGCAGGGAATCCCCAGCACGGTGAACTCCACCGTCAGCACATCGCCCGTCTTGCCGCCCGGGAAGTCGCCGGGCGCCTGATGAACGGCGGTCACTGCACTATCCGGAAACGTGGCGGCGTAGAAGCGGGCGGCGTCCTCCGCGTCTTTGTCGAACCAGAGACAGATCGTATTCTTGGGCGTCATTGTTCGTGTGCTTCTACTCGACCTTGACCCGGCGTTTGAACTGCTGATTCTCGTTGCAGATGAATTCGATCAGCTCGTCGTCGGCCATCAACTGCTGATTGATGCGCACGGTGAACGGCTTGGTGTACGCCTTGGGATCTTCGACCGTGAGATCGATTTCGAGCCTGCCAAAGGCCGGACGGCGGAAGCGTTCCGTGAATTTCACCTGGTCGCTGTGAGGACTGCCGTCGACGTCCAGCCACCCATCGTAGGGCCCCATCTCGGCGCCCCTGACGTTGTTCGTTTCGACGACCAGCGTGTCGCCCTCCCAGCGTCCCGCGGAGTAGCCATACCACCAGGGCTGGGGCTCACCGAGCGGCGGCAGTTTCCGCCCATCCGTGTGGATGAATCGCAGGCCGTAATTGGCCTCCCATGCGATGACGACCAGCTTGGGTGTCTGGATGACCTGCCGCGGGTCCGGGTGCGTGTGGAGCGGGTGAATGCCGAGGGGCAGGCAGTTCGCGTCCGGATTGTTGACGCTGTTCGTGGTGCTGCGCTGCTTCTTGAGCTCCGCGGCCCATGGGGTGAGCGGCAGACCGCCCGGGATGTTGGTGCCGATATCCCAGAACGCTGCGACTGGCGGCGAGTTTGGATCGGGCCGGGCTTGCGGTGCGGCCTCAACTGGAGCAGGAGGAGGGGCGGCGCCGCGGCCTCGTCCTGCCGCCTGATTGGCACCCTCGAACAGCCCGGCCAGCGCGGCCGGGATGGGGTCCCGATCAGTTCTCCGCCAGACGCCGGAGAAGTCGGGCTTGCCGTCGGCGGTTCGAGGCGGCGGCGCGTCGAGCCGTGGGCGCCCCTGCGCGTCCCGCGGGACGCCAGCCACTTCCTGTTTGGGCCACTGCGCCGCGACGGATACCGAACACACAACGGCAATCGCCATTGCTTTCAAAATCATCTGCATGTGTCCCTCACGGCTCGACGAGCACCCCTGCAACGTTAGCTCACAATCGGTTGGATGCGGCGCTCCTCGCGGCAAGTCTACTTTCGTCGAGGCCCACTGCGTCAAGACGACTGAGCGAAGGGTAGGCGAAAGCCGGCGCCGGCTCAGCGGCGGAGCACGAAGTTGCCCGCGACGCCACAGGATTCGGTGCACGCCGGTGGTGGGACGTAGGTGTTCCTGATCTTCTTCCGGTATTCCGGGTAGAGCGTCTCGGGAAAGCCGAGTACCGCCTCTCGCGGAAGGTGGTAGAGGTTGACGAACTCGTCGGCGAACGGATTCTGATCCGGCGGGAAATGGGGCACGCTGTCGCCCGGTTCCCGGCCTTCGTAGCCGGTTACACACTCCGCGCGGTAGTCGAGTGGCGTGCGCGACAGCCGGAAGCCCTTGGAGACGATTTCGGGCTCGACGAGATAGACCGGATCGGTCGCGACCATCAGCACCGTCAGGACGTCGCCGTGGCGGAAGAAACGCCAGTCGATGGTCGCCTGGTCGGTCAACGGCACACCGGTCTTGCGGATGAAGCCGGCTTTCACGTGGGTCGTTCGTGCCGCGAGCGCGCCGCCTTCCCAGCGGCCGCTCGTGAAGCCGGCCTGGGTGTGGAGCGCGTGTTCTGATGGCCGCGGCCGTCCGTCCATCCAGATGACCATCTCGTTCCAGTCCTCCCACGCGCCGATCGTGATCGACACGACCCGGTTCGTCACGGGATCGGTCTGACTCGTCACCCGAAGACCGAACGGTCCGAGCACCATGTAGGCTGCGCCCCAGCCGGCGCACTGCCGTTCGATCATCGACTTCTGCGACTCGTCGTAGGAGAGCGCTCGAACGCGGGCCTCGTCGGTGAGCGCCAGCCCGAGGTAGTCCACCGGCACCGAGTCGTTCTGCACGTCTTCGGTGGCCAGCGGCGCCCACGAGCCGGTGAAGTCGAACTGAGCCCACGCCTGGCCGGCGGTCAGGACCACGAGCACGACCGCGATGGCCGCGCGGCCCCCCGCGGAGCGGGGCAGACGAAACAGAGCCGCAGCGCAGCGTCGCCGCATCGACGCGCCGGCGGCCCTTGCAGGCGAGGCTTCGCCGCCTACCAGGTTGATGAGCATGGCGTCGGATCCCACTTGGAGCCGTCCGGCTCGCTCTTGAAATGCGGACTGACGATGTAGGGCCCCGTCAGGTAGACAGGGTCCTCGACGATGGTGGTGACGAGCAGCAGGCGTCCGCCGTCTGCCAGCGGCGCGATGTCGAAGTGCTCTGTGACCGTGGCTCGCTCGCTGTAGGGCACGCCGTTCTTCCGCAGGTAACCGGCCCGCAGGTTCGACGTCACGACGCGCAGGCTGCCACCGCCGTCGGGTCCGTTGGCGCGTTCCCACGTCGCGGTCGACACGCCCTGCCAGCTGGGCGCCGCCGCCGCCGCGCGGGTGGCGCCGGCCGGGAAGTGGAAGAGGCGCGTCTGCGTGCCCGCGTCGGTGTCGATGCGCAGTGTATCGGCGTCCTGCCAGGTGATGTGGAAGCGGCCCGGCACGCTCATGATGGCGCCCGCGCCGAACGACTTGCACTGGCTGCCGACCCGCTCATCCGCGGCCGGATCCCAGCTGTTGATGAGCGGCAGCGCGGCCGGCGACGCGGGGATTCGGCGATACTCGCCCTTGGCCGGCGTCACCATCCGGTACCGCCAGTTCTCCGTCACATATGACACCCAGTAGCCGGTGAGGTCGATCGGCGCGGCGTCTCGTCCCGACCTCGCCGGCGCGGCCCCCTGCGGCCCCGCGCTCACGGCTGTCGCCCCGGTGAGGGCGAGGAGCACCATTGCCGCGGCGGCGGCCGACGGCGCGCTCACGCCTTCTCCTTGGCGAGGCTCCGATAAATCGCCTCGATGAAACGGTCCGTCGTCCACGCGCCGCCCTGGTTGCCGTAGCGCCCCATGTATCCCCTGGCCGGCTGCGCCGCCTGGACCTCGGTCAACGATCGTCCCGCCTTGATCAGATCGCGGACCCGGTCGCGGATGATCGTCACCATGTCACGGTATTCGACGACGTCGTACTGATCGCAGAGATGACCGTGCCCGGGGACGACGATGGTGCCGGCCTCGCGGGTCACGACCGGCACCGAGGGCACGGCCAGGTCGACGAGGCGGTTGAGCGCCGCGATCTCTCCCTGGATGCTGCCGCCGCGTTCGACGTCGATGACGGGGAACTGCCGCGTGTCGAGCACGTCGCCCGCGACGACGACATCGGATCGTCTGAAGAACGCGAGCACGTCGCTGTCGGTGTGTGCGGCCGGCTGGTGCAATACTTCGATCGCCTCGCCGTTCAGGTACATGTACTTTCGCGAGTAGTGAAACACCTCGGTCGGCCACCCGCCCGACGGGGAGGTTGCGGTGTGCCGCAGCACGCCGTCGGCCGAGAGAATCGGCGCCACCGAGTCGGCGGCGTTTGGTGCGCCGCCGCCGAAATTGCTGCCGCCGAAGAGTTTTTCGCCGGCCTTCGAGAGGGTTTCGTTGCCGCCAACATGATCGGCGTCCGGGCCGGTGTCGATTACGTAGCGAATCGGCTTCGCCGAGATGCGTTTGATGGCGGCCAGCACGGCCGGAGCGCTGGCCGCCGACCCGGCGTCCACCACCACGACCCCATCGTCACCCACCTGGACGCCGACGTTGGCGCCGGCGCCGGCGATGACGAAGAACGTGGGGCGAATCTCCAGGATTTCCAGACTGTTCGACGGCACCGCTCCGGCCTGCGGTGCGGCGGCGCTCAGCGGTGCCTCGGCATTCAGGGGCTCGTTGCTTCGATGCGGCAGCGAGAGAGCCGTACATACGGTTACCAACGCGGCAACCCGCGCGCGCCGGCAGCGGTCGGACAATCTGAACCTCATTCTGCGCTGTGACACCGCGCAGGGTAGCACAACCCCTGCGATGTCGCCTGGCCGGCGATGAGGAGCGCCGACCGGGATCGCGTCAGGCGGCGGCGAGGACGCTGTCGATCTGACCCATCGCGGCCCGCATGCCTTCTTCCATGCCCATCCCGAGTACTTGCTCGAGTGCGTCGAGCGAGGGGAACGTCGTCACCGTCACCATCCGCGTCCCGCCATCGAGCGGCGCGAAGGCGAAGCGCATCCGCATCGTCGGCATTCCCGGCGCCGGCGTGCCGTCCGCGCCGAGAAACCCATCCAGCACCTCGAACGCCTGGGGCTCGTCGATGGCCAGGAACTCGAAGAAGCCGCGCGACTGCTCGCCGTTCGGACCGGTCATGTGGTACTCGGACCGGCCACCGACGACGAAGTCGTGCCGCACGAACGTCGCGGGCCACTCGGGCGGGCCCCAGAAGCGCTCGAGCTGACGCGGGTCAGCGTACGCGGCCCAGACGCGGGCGACGGGAGCGGCGAACTGGGCGACGACTGTCATGGTCAGTGCTTCGGGGTCCTTGCGTATCTCGATGACCGGCATGCGGAGCTCCTTGAGATGAAGTGGCCAACAACTCGTCCAGGCGACCGACGCGCGCCTGCCAGCGCTGCTCGAACTGCGCGAGCAGACGATTGGCGCGGCGCACGGCGTCGGGATTGCCGGCCACGCGCTGCGCGCGACCGTCCTTCCGCTTGGTCACCAGCTGGGCACGCTCCAGAACGGCGACGTGCTTCTGCACGGCTGCAAACGACATCGTGTATCGCGCCGCCAGCTCGCTGACGGATGCATCGGCGTCCATCACGCGCGCCAGGATGTCGCGCCGGGTGGCATCGGCCAGCGCTCCGAACAACTGGTCCAGGGCGTCCGCCGGCGGCTGTCTATCTACAACCATATGGTTGTATATAATAGCACGGGCGACGCGGCGCAGATCGCGGCTTCTCTTCGACGCCGGGGCGGGACTGGAGGGAGCGGCGAGTCGCCCGCCGCGCCGTTGCATGAAGCCCGGGCCCCGCTTCGCCAGACCGCCCCGCCCAGGTTGCAAAGGCCGGCCACCTGCGATACGGTGCGGCCCCTGCGCCCGACGGTGCGCCGTCATGGTCGATGGCCGCGCCGCGAGCGCTGACGCGAAGTGGAGGGGTGCATGATGCGCGATCGCCTGGTCTGGGGATTCGTAGTGCTGTCAACGGCGCTGCTGGTGCCGCTGTCTCCCGCCGCACAGAGCAAAGCGTCGACTCCGTCCCGGACCCCCGATGGAAAGCCGAACCTCGAGGGGATCTACTCGTTCAGCACGATCACGCCGCTGCAGCGGCCTGAGGCGTTCGCCGGCAAGACGACGCTCAGCCACGAGGAGGCCGAGGCGTTCGAGGCCGCGGAAAACACCCGGCTCAATCGCGATCTTTTCGATCCGGTCAAGGGGCAGCCAAGCGCGGGATACGCACCCCGGGCGGAAGGCGGGGTGCTCTCGTATAACGAGTTCTGGTACGAGCGCGGCAATCGGCTGACCGGAGACAAGCGCACATCGCTCATCGTCGAACCGGCGGATGGCCGGATTCCGCTGACCGACGCGGCGCGGCGCCGGCTCGCGGAACGCACGGAGGTGTCGAACTCCGGCTCCGGCAATTCGTACGAGGACCGGCCGCTCGCGGATCGGTGCCTGATCGGTTTCAATTCCGGCCCACCGATGACCCCGGGCGCCTACAACAACAACGTCCAGATCGTGCAGTCCCCCGGCATTGTCGTGATCATCAACGAGATGGTGCACAACGCGCGCATCATCCCGACCGACGGCCGCCCGCACACCAAACTCCGGCAATGGTCGGGGGATTCACGGGGTCGATGGGAAGGCGACACGCTCGTCATCGAGACGACGAATTTTCGCCGCGAGACCAGCCTGCAAGGCTCGACGGCGGAGACGCGCCTGGTCGAACGCCTCACCCGAGTCGGCGCCGACACCATCAAGTACGAATTCACGGTGTCCGATCCAGGCTCGTACATCCGACCGTGGAGCGCCATGGTGCCGTGGTCGAGGACGCAAGAGCCGCTCTTCGAATATGCCTGCCACGAGGGCAACTACGCCCTGCCGAATATCCTCGCCGGCGCGCGCGCCCAGGAGAAGAAGATCGAAGCCGGCCGATAACGACCGCCGCGATCACCAGTTCCAGTCGACAGGTTGGGGACCGAGGCTCACCCGCGTGGCGATCTCCGATAGTCGCCCCGGCCGAACACCTTTTCGAGCCAGACGTAGATGCAGATGAAGAGGTACCGACTCCCCATCTCCTTCAACTTCAGCTTGGCGACACTTCGCTCGCTGCCAGGGCGGCTCAGGTTATCGAGGCCGATGACGGTGAGGCCCCTCGAGGCGACGCTGCAGCTCGGCGGCAACCGCCTCGCCGACGAAGCCGCAGACGCCGGCGATCAGAATCTTTACGGGATCAGCCCATCACGCGAGGATGCCACACCAAATACAATCTCTTCGATGCTGGACGGGAGCGACCGGGTCAGCCTCCAGTCTGGGAAACCAACGGCGTCCATGTACTAGCACGACCGTGAACAGGCTCAACTCTGCAGGATCTGCCCATGCCACTCGACCACTATGTGACGCTCGGCCGCTCCGGTCTCCGCGTCAGCCCGCTCTGCCTCGGCGCGATGACCTTCGGTGACGATCTCGGCTGGGGCTCGAGCGTCGACGAGTCGCAGCGCATCATCGATCGCTTCGTCGAGCTCGGCGGCAACTTCATCGACACCGCGAACTTCTATACCAAGAGCCATTCCGAGAAGATCATCGGCGACCACGTCGGCCGCCATCCTGCCCGGCGGGACCGCCTCGTCCTGGCGACCAAGTTCAGCGGCAATCTCTACCCGGGCGATCCGAACGGCGGCGGTTCCGGCCGCAAGTCGATCATCGCCGCCTGCGATCAGTCGCTGCGGCGTCTGCAGACCGATTACATCGATCTCTACTGGCTGCACAACTGGGACGTGCACACGCCGATCGAGGAGACGATGGCCGCACTCGAGGATCTGGTGCGCGCGGGCAAGGTCCGCTATCTCGGCGTGTCGGACACGCCGGCGTGGAAGATCGTCGAAGCCAACGTGACCGCCCGCTTCCGCGGCTGGTCCGCCTTCATCGGGCTCCAGATCGAATACTCCCTGCTCGAGCGCACCGTCGAACAGGAGCTGGTGCCGATGGCCCTCGAACTCGGACTGGGCATCACGCCCTGGTCGCCGCTCAAGAGTGGCGCACTCAGCGGCAAGTACACGCGGGCGACCGCGGGGCAGGTCAAGGCGGACCGCGGGCCCTTCGTCGAAACCTTCCTCAACGAGAAGGCCTTCACCATCGTCGACGCGCTCGAGCGCATCGCTGGCGCCCACGACAGCACCGTGGCGCGAGTGGCGCTGGCCTGGGTGCTGGCGCAGCCCGGGGTGACCTCGACCATCATCGGGGCGCGGCGGCCGGCGCAGCTCGAAGACAACGTGCAGGCGGTCGACGTCACGCTGACGGCGGCGGAGCTGGCGCAGCTCGACGCGCTCACCAAACCGAGGTTCGGGTTTCCGCAGAGCATGCAGCCGATATTCCCGGCGATTCACCACGGAGGAACCACGGTCAACGGGGTCCACGCACCGGCATCCGGCTTCGGGATCCAGAAGGGCGACACGCCGTACTGAAGATCGAGGGTCGGCGGCTGTCAGGCAGCGTCCCCGGTGACATCGATGGATCTTGTCTTGCGAGTGCCCAGGCCATCTGAGGAAGCAGAGGTTCTTCGCGCCCACCGGGCCACCTCGCCGGGCGTCCGGCACTTCCTTCACCACTACACCGTGCGGTTCGACGAGGCCGTCTACGTGCTGCACGCCTTTCCAGAAGCAGTCTCCGTCCGGCACTGCGAGGCCTCGTCGGGTCGCTCCGTGCGCGTGGCTCGCGTCGCTGCGCTCGCTCGCGCTGATCGGGGCGTCGCCCCTCGGACTCCCGGACCGCCTCACTCGTTCGCTAGAAGCCGACCGTCACACCGGCGAATACGGAGCGGCCCGGCCGGCCAGGAATGCTGTTGACACCCACAGCGGTGTACTCGGCGTAGTAGATTCCTTCGTTGAGCAGGTTGATCATCTGCACGCGAGCTGTCAGGCTTTGGCCATCGCGCAGGAAAGGCAGATGGTTCAGCCGCTGTGCGATGCTCAACGTCACGTTGTGGAACGCGCTGGCGGTCGGATTCACGTACTGGGTGGTGTTGGCAGGATCCTCTGCGTCCACGTCGCTGCTCTCCCGCGCGGACCCGAAATAGGAATCGTGCAGGGCCAGCGTCAGGCCGGACTCCGTCCGATACGACATCCCGAACTTTCCCATGAACGCGGGTACCGGATTCGCGAGGAAGTCCAACGCCTGGCCTCTGCCGCGGTTCAACGTCTGATAGGTCATCGCCGACGTCAGTTCCACGTTCTTCCACGGCCGCACCCGCGCCTCGATCTCGATGCCGCGAGTGCGGAACCGATCGAAGTTCTGGACGAGCTCGGACAACTCGGTCTCGACGATGACGTTCGATTGCCGGCTGTTGAACACGGTGACCGCCGCCATCACCCGATCGGCAGCGTAGTGGACCTGTAGGTCGGTGGTGGAGATCTCCTCGGGGCGCAGCGCCGGATTGCCCTCCTGAGAATACCGTCCGTCGTCGAACCGGACACGATCGGTCTCGACAACCGACGGCTGGCGGAACGCCTCCGAGTACAGCAGCTTCGCCACCAGGTTCGGGGTGAGAGTAATGACGGCGCCCAGTCTGCCGGCGAAATGAGGGGCAATGCCGGGAAACGTGCTGACGGCGGCGCTCTGTCCGCCGGTGACATGACTCGTAAACCCCGGGATCTTGATCACCTGCCCGCCCGCCACGAGCTTGAGGCGCGGGATGGGCCGATAGTCGGCTTGCCCGAACGACGTGAAGCTGTTGCGATTGTAGGGCGGCACGTCATACCAGTCGTACGCCTTCTCGTAGAAGCTTCCGGTGCGCTTCGAAAGACTCGCGCCGAACACGGTTTGTAACTTCGCCGTGACCGACAGATTGTTCGCCCAATCCAGGAGGTAGTCGTTCGACCGCGTGTCCCGGTAGCCGATCTCCCCGAAATCAGACAGGTCGCGAAAGTGGTTGAACGTGGCATGAACGGAGCTGGTCCACCGCGTCGAGGGCTGATGCGTGTAGCCCAGATCGACCATCGCCTGCGTGGCCTGCGAGAGGCCATAGCGCAGCCAGCTGGTGGTGGCGGAAGAGTTGCTGAGGTGGGGAGCCGTGGTGTGCGCGTAGAGTGCATCCACGGTGATGCGCCCGAACGTGGCATTGAGGTTCGCCCCGAGTTTCTGGTCGAACCAGGGAGCACTTCGCGCTATGGCGGGCCTGTCGTTGTCGTCGAGACTGTCGGTTGCGCTGAAATTCCATCCGTCATCGTACGAAAACGCAATCCCTCCCGACACGTGAAGACGCCCGATGGTGTGGCCGCCCGCCACCGACGCGGTCGCGGTATTGAACGTCCCGTACGAGACGCCGGCGACCCCCGAGGAATCCCAGACTTTCGTCATGACATTGATTACGCCGACATAGGCGTTCGTGCCGTACAGCACGGAGCCCGGGCCGCGGATAATCTCGATCTGCTTGACCGATGCCAGCGGGAACGATCGCAGGAACGGGTGGATCATCCCGCCGTGCGTACTCTCCTGGATCGGACGACCGTTAATCAGGAGCAGGATGTGGTTGTTGGCGCCCAGCGTGGCATCGCCTCGCATTGTCAGGGCGCCCTGCAGGTTTTCCTGGGTGCCCATGAAGTACACGCTGGTTGTCCGGTCGAGCACCTCGACCAGGGAGCGGTCGCCGTGCGCATGAAGATCGCTTTCGGCGAGGACGACCATGATCGCTGGCGCGTCCATCAAGGCTTCAGACTTCTTCGAGGCGGTGGTCACCACGACGCGCATCAACTCTTCGAGGCTCAGCTCGGCGAGATCGATGGAGGGCGCAGGGGTCTGAGCCAGCGCTGAAACCGGCGCCAGCACAAGGAGCCACGAGACCAGGCCCCCCAGAGGAGGCCGCTCCGGAGACCCACCACTACGCGTGTTCGCTCGGCCAACAGTTTGTAGTATGCGGACTTCTGGTCAGCCGTTCTGTTCACAACAGGACACGTCCGGAACCCGCCGCCGGTATCAACCCAGCTCGAGCTGGACTGACACGAACCACACCAACGGTCTCGCGGAATATGGGGAGTGGCCGGACCTGGGCCAAGTGTCAGGTCCGTCGTTTCTGACCTCACGCCGCCCCCGTCCACAGCTGCAAGTACCGCTGGTTGCACGCCCCCGCAACCAATTGAATCGGCACTGCGCCTGTGCTATGGCGGAGCGTCTGCCGGTCGTGTGCATCTGGATGAGGCGGCGGTCGACGGGACGTTCAGGTTCGTTACGCTGAAGCCGGCACAGGGAAGGAGCGGAAATTCCTTCGCTCCGACACAATCAGGGCCGGAGCGTCGGTGCGTCCGGCAAGAGTGGGCATCAACTGCCGGTCATGCTCAGGCGCTGCGCCCTGGCCAACTGCGCCTGGCTCCGGCGGAGTGCCTCCTCGGCTTGTGCGCGCTCGAGACCACTACCGGCGTCCCTTCATCGATCACATATCAAAGTGCACTCAGGAGGCGGAGCCTCGCTCGTCGGCAGGCATGGTATACGTCTCGTCGCGGCCGCGCCTTTGTCGCGGGATGACGAGGCTTTCTGGCGTACCATCGAGCATGCGCATTGCTCGTCGGGCCATTACGATCGCCACCCTGGGTCTGTTGCTTGGCCTGGCCGCGACGGCCATCGCCCAGCGCGCCGCCGGCCCGCCCGCGACCGCGGCAGCGTCCCCGGCCGGCGCCGCGTCTCCAGCCAACGCCAGCGCTCGGATTGTCTCGGCCGCGCAGGCCGTGATGACGTCGCTCGACGCGGCGGGCCGTGCCAAGGTGCAGTTTCCGTTCGATGGACCGCAGAAGGCGAGATGGTCCAACCTGCCGAACGGAATCTTTCCGCGTCAGGGTCTGCGCCTGGGCGATCTCACGCCCCCGCAGCACGCCGCGGTGATGACACTGCTCGCCGCCGCGCTCAGCCAAAACGGCTACCGGAAGGTGACCGAGATCATGCGCGGCGATGAAGTGTTGAAGACGACCGACGGCGGCCGGGGGCCGCGCGGTGGTGCGCCGGGCGGCGGTGCGGAACCGGGCGCCCGCGGCGGCCGCGGCCGGCCTGGTGGCCCAGGTGCTGGACCGGGTGGCGGCCCGAACTTCGGACAAGACGAATACTTCCTGGCTTTTCTCGGCACGCCCTCGACGACCGCGCCGTGGATGCTGCAGTTCGGTGGCCACCATCTCGCCATCAACCTGACGCTGGCGGGAAGCCAGGCCAGCATGGCGCCGAGCCTGCCCGCGGCCCAGCCGGCCACCTACACGTTCGAGGGCCGCCAGATTCGGCCGCTCGGACAGGAACGCGACAAGTCGTTGGCACTGGTCAACGCGCTGGACGCGACGCAGCGAAGCCAGGCCATTCTGACCTACCGGGTCGCCGACCTCGTGCTCGGAGCGGGGCAGGACGGCCGCGTCATCCAGCCGGAGGGGATCCGCGCGTCGGCATTGTCGCCGGCGCAGCAGACGATGCTGATGGACATCGTCCGAGAGTGGGCGGGCATCATGAACGACGCGTTCGCCGAGCCGCGCCTGGCGGAACTTCGCGCCCGACTGCCGGAGACGTTTTTCGCATGGAGCGGCCCGACCACCGAAAACAGTCCCGCCTACTTCCGGATCCAGGGACCGGCCCTGGTCATCGAGTACGCGCCGCAAGGGAGTCTCGACCACATCCACACCATCTATCGCGATCCGACCAACGACTACGGTGCGAAGTTCGTGGCGAAGTAGCGGAGATGATGTGATGAGTCCGATCGCGGTTCGCACCGCCACCGCCGACGGTGTGACGCTCCAATACCTGACGGCCGGGTCGGGTCCGGCGATAGTCCTGCTGCACGGCTATGCTGAAACCTCGCACATGTGGACGCCGTTGATTCCGACGCTGGCGGCGCGCTTCACCGTCGTCGCGCCGGACCTGCCGGGCATCGGGGGATCGGACATCCCGGCTGATGGATTGGACATGGCGCGGGCGGCGGTCCGGGTCCGCGCGCTGGTGAAAGGACTTGGCATCGAGAGGGCGGTGGTGGTTGGCCACGACATCGGCCTGATGGTCGCCTACGCCTACGCCGCCCAGTTCCCGGGGGAGACGGAGAAGCTGGTCCTGATGGATGCGTTCCTGCCGGGGGTCGCGGGTTGGGAGGCGATCTACAACAACCCCGCGATCTGGCACTTCCGCTTCAACGGATCGACGGCGGAGGCGCTGGTCGAGGGGCGGGAGCGGATCTACTTCGAGCATTTCTGGAACGACTTCGCCGCTGACCGGACGAAATCCATTCCTGAAGCCGACCGCCAGGCCTACACCGCCGGCTACGCACGACCGGGGCGGATGCGGGCGGCGTGGGCCTACTTCGTCGCGTTTCAGCAGGCGGCCGCTGACTTCGCGCGGTTGTCCCAGACCAGGCTGACCATGCCGGTTCTCTCGATCGGCGGCGACAAGGCGAACGGGGACGCGCTCGGAAGGCAGGTGAAGCTGATCGCGTCGAGATCGGCCTCGATCGTGCTGCCCGACACCGGCCACTGGCTGATGGAGGAGAACCCGCAGGGGACGACCGACGCGCTGCTGCACTTCCTGGATGCGGCGCCAGACGAATGAGCGCGCTCACTCGAGCCAGCGGCTGAGCATGGTGCGGAACGCGTCGGCCTTGAACGGTTTGCTGATGTAGTCGTCCATGCCTGCCGCCAGGCACTTCTGGCGGTCGCCTTCGAGGGCGCTCGCCGTCATCGCGATGATCCTGGTGTGGCGCGCCGACCCTTCCCGGCGCCGGATCGTCTCGGTCGCTTCGAAGCCGTCCATCTCGGGCATCTGACAATCCATCAGCACGACGTCGTAGTCCTTCTTCTCAACCGCGTCGACAGCCTCTCTGCCGTTGCGCACCACGTCGGCCTGGTATCCCAGCTTGTTCAGCTGATGAACCACGATCCGCGTATTGACCGCGACATCTTCCGCCAGCAATATCGTGAAGCCCGGTGGGGTTGCAGACATCTTGTGGCCCAGCCTTATGAAAGAAGTTCCCGTTCGCCGTTCAGCAGCGCGTCCAGATACGGCGCGGCCAGCCCGGCGTGCGGCGCATCGCGCGGCAGGCACGACGGCAGATCGATCGGAAGCGACGGCAATACCGCCAGCCCGGCGCTGAGATACGCAACCGCCAGCGATCGGGCGGCTCCCTCGAAGCGCTCGCCGACGATGGTGCGGGTCAGCTCGAGATGGCGGGCCAGGTCTGCCATCGAGACGCCGCGCCGGCCGAGCATGACCTTGGCCCACCCGACGTAGTCGCTGAACAGCGAGGCATTGCCCGCGTTCATGGCTGCCGACAGGCAGGCGAGTTGATAGTTCGCCTCCTGGAGACATGCCTCGCGGCCGGCCGGACCGTCACGGCGGGCCAGTTCGGGCTGTGCGGCAAACTGCCGGGCGACGAGTTCCTCCGCCAGTGCCGTCTGCTGCGCCCGCAGCCGATCCCCCGGCCCGTCGCCCTGCGGCGGCAGTTCCGGAGCCGGGTGCTCGATCGTGTGGACTTGCGTTCGGCGGGTCAACGGCGTCACTCTCGTGGGACGGCCCGGGCGGCAGTCGGGGCAGGAATGATGGTGATGCCGCGCCTGGCCGCGAACCTCCGCGGAGCCGCGGCACCTGAAAACGGTCGGCGGGAGCACGCGGTAGCCATACCCGTCGAGTGTGAGGCCAGGACCGGATCGGGGCGTGTTCCGTTTCGCACAGGACTCGAGGCGAAGCCGGCGCCGCGAGAGGCGCCGACTGGTCGGAGAATGCATGACCGAAGAGGCAACGACGCGCTTTCTCCACGTCGCCAACGGCACGTGTGCGACACGGCTGATTGAATCGGCCGGTATTCCGGGCCGGCGGTCGATCTGGGCCGATCCGCTCGACGATGGTCCCGTCCCGGGCGGGCTGAGTGATGGCGAACTGCTCGACGTCCGCGCCCGCCACCTCGCCGGGAAAAGCAAACCGGGTGAGGTCGACCCGGTCAACGACCTGCGAGCGTGGCGCGCCGTCATCGAACATCAACAGGCGTACGACGAACTGGTCTTGTGGTTCGAGCACGACCTGTTCGATCAACTGAATCTGGTCCAGATCCTGACGTGGATTCGGGACCGCCTGGATGCGGCGGCGGCGGTGAGTCTCATCTGTATCGGCGCTTTTCCTGGCCGTCCCGGGTTCAAGGGGCTCGGCGAGCTCACGGCGGGCGAACTGGCGCCACTGCTCGACACGCGGCAGCGGGTCACCGCGGCGCAGTATGCGCTGGCGGATCAGGCCTGGCGGGCGTTCCGGGAGCCGAGTCCCATGGCGCTCGACGATCTGCGGCAGGCGGACACGTCCGCGCTGCCGTTCCTGGCGGCGGCCCTGACGCGGTTTCTCGAGGAGTATCCCTGGACCGGCGATGGCCTCTCCCGCAGCGAGCGCCGTCTGCTGCAGCTGGCCGGGGACGGGCCGATTGGCCTGGCGGCCGCGTTCCCGCGCATGCATGACGGGGAAGCTGCCTACTACATCACCGATCTGTCATTCGCGGCACTCGTCGAGACGCTGTCCCGCGCCGCACCGCCGCTGATCAGCGTGGCCGGCGCGACTGCCGGCTTTCGGCACGCTTCGATGACACTCACCGAGGTGGGGCGCGACGTGCTGACCGGCCGCCGCGATCGCGTGGCGACGTGCGGCATCGACCGCTGGCTGGGCGGCGTGCACCTGCAGCCCGGTGCCGACCTCTGGCGCTGGGACGGCGAGCGCCGGCGGATGACGCGTGATTGATCTGAAGCAGTGCGGACCTTCAGGTCGGCTGGCTAACTAAAGGCCTGCACTACATCGACTTTTCACACGCTCTTCAGCCGGACCTTGAAGGAAGTCAATCGTGGAGCAGGCCGTCCGGCCTGCACTACGAGCCGCGCCTCATCAGAGCGGGTTGGGCGGCGGCCGGAATCCGGGCAGCGCCTGGACCTCTTCGAGCGCCCGGCACACCGCGAGCAGGCGCATCTCGGACCAGCGCGGTCCGACCATCTGCACGCCGACCGGCAGACCCTCGCTGTCCAGACCGGCCGGCGCCACCAGAGCGGGCAGCCCGGCGAGATTGGCCATCGCCAGCACGCCGGCCTGGCCGAAATACGGCGCCGGTCGACCGTCGACCAGCAACGGCGCACCGGGCTCGCAATGCGGAAAGGCGGTGGTCATCGCCGGCGGCATCAGCAGGACATCGAAGTCCGCGAAGAAGGCATCCCACATCGCCGCCAGATGGTCGCGCCGGTCGAGCGCGGCGAAGTACCACGCCAGATCCCGACCGCCGCTGCGGTCCGAGGTGATCGCTGACACCAGATCGCCGAACAGCGCATTGGCCTCCTGCCAGTCGCACGCCGGCAGCCGGTCTTCGACCTCAGCGCCCGCGGCCGCCGCGACACTCGCGACCCGGCCGACCTGCTCCCGCAGCGCGCCCGCCACCACGACGCCGGGGACGGTTGACGCCTGGGCGATCCGCAGATCGCCGATGCGCACGGCGGGACGGTCGACCAGCGGAACGGGCGGCACCTCGCTGTCGACGCCGTCCGGTCCAGCGACGATCGACAACGCGAGCGCCAGGTCGTCGAGGTCGCGCGCCAGGGGCCCGAGACACGACAGGATGCGGACGGTGCGCGGCGTGCCGGGCGGGAGGCGGAAGAAGCCGGTCATCGGCACCCGGTGCTCGGTCGGCTTGAGACCGTAGACGCCGCAGAAGTGGGCGGGAAGCCGAATCGAGCCGCCCAGGTCGGACACGATCTCGAGTGGCGTCATCCCGGCGGCGACCGCCGCCGCCGCCCCGCCGCTCGATCCACCGGCGGTCCGCCCGGGATGCCACGGGTTGGCCGTCCGGCCGAAGATCGGGTTGGCGCTTTGATAGTCGCCGAGCATCGGCGCGACGTTGGTATGGCCGATGATGATCGCGCCAGCCGCGCGGAGCCGCGCCGCGACGGCACCGTCCTGATCGGCCATGCGGTCGAAATGTTCGCTCCCGAGCGTCGTCCGCAGGCTGGCGACCTCGTGGCCGTCCTTGAGCGTCAGCGGGACACCGTGCAGCGGACCGTGGACGGCGCCGTGCGCCAGGGCGCGATCGGCGTCCGTCGCCTGGCGCCGGGCCGACGCGACGTCGAGCGACACGACCGCCTTCAGCTCGGGATTGCGCTGCTCGATCCGGGCGAGATGCGCGTCGAGCGCTTCGACCGCCGACAGCTCGCGACGGACAATCCGGTTGGCGAGCTGGTTCGCCGGCAGCGCGCAGATGGCAGTGACAGCGGCTGGATCCATAAGCAGTTCACGACGAAGTGCGCGCCGCCTTGATCTGCGTCCGGTGCATGACCCGGCGGGCTTCCGGATCGAACGCGTCGCGGCGGTGCATCGTGCAGCGGTTGTCCCACAGGACGAGATCGCCGGCCCTCCACTGGTGGCGCCAGGTGAGTGAATCGCGGGTCGCCTCGGTCCAGATGTCGTCGAGCAGCCGGTTGGAATCCTCGAGCGACAGCCCCTCGATGTAGGCATGGCGGCGCCGGCCCAGATAGAGGCTGCGCCGTCCTGTTTCCGGATGGAGCGAGACCAGCGGATGCCACGCGCCGGGCGAGGTGCGCGGATCGTCGGTCGGCGTCACACCCTGGCGGGCGTAGCCGCCGCTGTTATAGGTGCCGTCGTGCTTGAGGCGCAGCCCTTCGACGCGATGCCGCAGCCGATCGGACAGCTGATCCCACGCTGCGTACATCGAACAGAAGCTGGTGTCGCCGCCGGCCGGCGGCACCTCGAGCGCGTAGAGCGCGCTCGCTTTCGGCGGGTCGGCCAGGTAGGACATGTCGGTGTGCCACACCGCCTCGCCGGATCCGAGGCTGCCGATTGGAACCCCGTCCTGCACCACGTTCGAGACCACGTAGATTTCCGGATGGCCGGCGACGAACCGCCGTCCGGTCTCCTGCACCGGCGCCTCGTCGAGGCCGCCGAACCGGCGGCTGAACGCGACCAGATCGTCGTCGCTCAATTCCTGATCCCTGAACAACAGCACCTGATGCTCGAGCCACGCCCGATGGATGGCGGCGAACGCGTCGGGCGCGATCACCCGCAGGTCGACCCCCTCAACCGCGGCTCCCAGGACGGCGTCTGTCGGTCGGACGCGCACGACACTCATCGTCGCATAGATTTCGTGACAACAGACGGTCCCGCGAGTCTGAGAAGAATCGATTCTGAAGTAGTGCGGACCTTCAGGCCTGCCCGTCACGGTCCGGCTGAAGCCGGACACTACGTACGCGTCTGAACCTTCAACGCCGGGTCGATGCCGAGCGCGCACAGCGCGCCGACCAGCAGCAGACCCGCCGAGATGTAGAACGGCAGCTCGTAGTGCCCGGTCCGCTGGATCAGCACACCGAACACGACCGGCGAGATCATGCCCGCCACGCCGAACCCCGTATTCATCATCCCGCCCGCGGTGCCCGCGTACGGTCCGGCGATGTCGATCGGCAGCGTCCACAGCACCGCGTTGGTCAACTCGAGGAAGAAGAAGGCCGCGGCGAGCAGGTAGACGGCGCCGATCGCGCTGCCGGTGCCGACCGCCGGCACGATGAACGCGAACGCGCCGCCCAGTCCGACGACGAGCAGCGTCAGCCGCGCCAGCCTGAGGTTGCCGGTCCGCCGGAAGATGGCGTCCGAGATGACCCCGCCGAGCGTGTCGCCGACCACGCCGCCGAGCAGCGGCAGTGTCGTCATCAGCGCAATCTGATCCAGCCTGAACCCGCGGGCATCCGCGAGATAGGACGGGAGCCAGGTCAGGAAAACCCACAGCGACCAGCCGTAGCAGAAGTCGACGACGGTGACGAGCCACATGCGGCGGACGATCTGCCGCCACGGCGTCGGGCCGGGCGCCGCCAGCGCCGCGCCGCCGCCCTCGCGGATGACGGCGAGCTCGGACGAAGTGACTTTCGGGTGTCCTTCGGGTGTGTCGGTGAAGTAGCGGAGCCACAGCGCGGTCCAGATCAGGCTGGCCGCACCGAGCACGACGAACGAGGCGCGCCAGCCGTGCCGCGCCACGATCGCCAGGACGATCGGCGGGGTGACCGCGCCGCCCAGCCGCGCGAAGCTATGGGTGATGCCCTGCCCGAAGCCCCGCTCGCGCACCGGCAGCCACCAGGTCATGGCCCGCGTCGCCGCCGGGAACGCGCCGCCTTCGCCGACGCCGACGAGAATGCGGAACCCGACCAGCGACGCGACACTCCACGACAGGCCGGTCAGGATGGTCGCGGCCGCCCACAACAGGCTCAAGGCGGCGAGCACCAGCCGTGGACCGAACCGATCCGACATCCAGCCGCCGGCAATCTGCATCGCCGCGTAGGGATAGGCGAACGCCGAGAAGATCAGCCCGAGCTCGGTCGGCGACAGCCCCAGCTCCCGCCGCATCGAGGGCGCCGCCACCGAGATGTTCACCCGATCGACGTAGGCGATGAAGTACATCAGGCAGAGCAGGAACAGCATCAGGTGCCTGATCTGCGGCGCCGATCGGGTCGGGCCTGGCATGCGCGGATCAGCGCCGGGCGCGCGGCCGGCCAGGCGTTGGAGACACCGCGACCGACCGGGCCGGCCGCGCCTGACAGGAAGCGGGCAATCGTGGCCTCAACCTAGGACGCATCCAATTCCCTGATCGGCCGGATCTCGATGCTGCCCTCGCGCGCCGGCGGGATCTTGGCGGCCGCCTGGATGGCGTCGTTCAGGTCCCTCGCTTCGATCAGATAGAAGCCGGCCAGCTGCTCCTTGGTCTCGGCGAACGGACCGTCGGTGATCGACACCCGGCCGTTGCGCACCCGCAGCGTCGTCGCGCTCTCGACCGGTTGGAGCGCCTCGGCGGCCACCAGCAGCCCGCTCTGTTTCAGGCCTTCGCCGCAGGCGGCACACTCGCGGTCGGGCACGGCGCGCAGCTTATCGTCCTCGAGATACACCAGGCAGAGGTATTTCATGAAAGCTCCGCAATTGGGAATTAGGAATTAGCAATTATGAATTCGTGAGACGAGCTCGGGCAATTCTCAATCGCTAATTCCTAATTTCATTCCTAATTTCATTCCTAATCCCTAATTCCTAATTCCTAATTCTCAAGTTCCCCGAGGCGTCGTTCGAGAAACCGACGCTCCGGCTCCTGGCGCGTCAGCGCCAGGGCGCGCTCGAACGAGGCGCGCGCCTCGACGGTCCGGCCCAGCCGGCGGCACAACTCGGCCCGCGCCGCGTGCGCGAGGCGGTAGTCCAGGAGATCGCCGCGGGCGAGGATGGCGTCGATCAGCGTCAGACCGGCCGCCGGGCCGTCGCGCATCGCCACGCCCACCGCCCGGTTCAACTCGATCACCGGCGACGAATCCGTCCGGGCCAGCGCGTCGTAAAGGCCGACGATTTCCGCCCAGTCCGTCGCCGCCGAGCTGGCCGCCTCGGCGTGGACCGCCGCGATCGCCGCCTGGATCGCGTACGGGCCGACCCGGCGGCGTTCCGCGGCGGCGCCGCCGGGCTGCGGTGCTTGAGGCGGCGACAGCGCCTGTCGCACCAGTCGAATTCCCTCCGTGATCTGGTCCCGATCCCATAACGAGCGGTCCTGGTCGTCGAGCAGGATCAGCTCGCCGGTCGATGATGTCCGCGCCGCCCGCCGTGATTCGTGCAGCAGCATCAGCGCCAGCAGTCCCTGCGCTTCCGGCTCCGGCAGCAGTTCGACCAGCAGCCGGCCCAGACGGATGGCCTCTGCGGACAGATCGTGCCGGGTCAAGGCGGCGCCCGACGAAGCGGTGTAGCCCTCGTTGAACACGAGATAGATCACGCGGAGCACGGCGTCGAGCCGATCGGCGAGCTCGGTGTGGGCCGGCACCTGATACGGGATGCGGGCGTCGCGAATCTTCGCCTTGGCGCGGACGATGCGCTGCGCCAGCGTCGGGGCCGGTGTCAGAAACGCCTGGGCAATCTCCTCCGTCGTCAGACCGCACACCTCGCGCAGGGTCAGCGCGACCTGCGCGTCGGGCGACAGCGCCGGGTGGCAACAGGTGAAGACGAGGCGCAGCCGGTCGTCCTCGATGCTTTCCGGGTCGGCCCACGCCGCCGCATCGACGACGGCGACATCGGCGGCGGCGCCGACCTCGTCGAGGGCGTCGAAGCGTGCGCGCCGGCGCATGCCGTCGATGGCCTTGAAACGCCCGGCCGATACCAGCCAGGCGCGCGGATTGGCCGGCACGCCGTCCCGCGGCCACTGCTCCAGCGCCGCCCTGAAGGCGTCATGCAGCGCCTCTTCGGCGGCGTCGAAGTCGCCCAGCAGGCGGATCAGCGTCGCCAGCACCCGGCGGGAGTCGGAAAGATAGATCGCATTGATCGTCTCGTGCACCGGATCGGCCACAGAGACCGATCACACCATTCTTCAATCCGCCGGCGCAACCATCGGCCAACCGCCGATTGGCAACCCCTGCCTGTGGTCGAACGGCCGGGGCTGGATCGACATTGGCGGAAACTGGCGCGCTCCGACCTCCGGCCTGGTCCAGCCGTCTCCGCCGCACCTTCCCGCCGCATCCACGTCGGGTCGGTCGACGGCTGTCGGGCGACTGGGAGGTTCCCTGTTATATCGACCGACGGCAAACGTTAATCCCAGCAAGTTCCTATCGAATCTGGAGGCGGCGCCTTTGTCGCCAGTTTGCGCGGGGGTATGATGGCGGTTCAAGCTCATCCAGCGGCCGGTTTCGCGATGACGAGTGATTCAGAGTCCTCCGTGCGCCGTCAGGCGAACCCGCTCGCTCCTGACGCCACGGTCGAGCTTCTCAGTCGGATCAAGGGGGGGGACGATGCCGCGCTCGAGCGGCTGCTGGAGCGGTGCATCCCGGCGCTGCGCCGGTGGGCGCGCGGGCGGCTGCCGCCGTCGGCGCGGGGGATGCTGGAGACGGTGGACCTCGTCCAGGACGCGGTGATGGCCTGCATGCGCCGCCTCGACGTCTTCGAGGTCCGGCACCAGGGCGCGCTGCAGGCCTACTTCCGCCAGGCGGTGATGAACCGGATCCTCGACATCGTCCGCCAGCGGAACCGCCGGCCCGGTCAGACCGAAATGCCCGAGCATCTGGTCGACGCCCGCCCGTCGCCGCTCGACCAGGCGATCGGATCCGAGAACGCGGCCCGCTACGAAGCGGCGATCCAGCGCTTGCGGCCGGCCGATCGCGAAGCGATCATCGGCCGGGTCGAGTTGCAGTACAGCTACGACGAACTGGCGATCGTGCTCAACAAACCGACCGCCGCGGCCGCCCGCGTCGCCGTCACCCGGGCGATGAAGCGCCTGGCGGACGAAATGCGCGATGGCCACTGAGGGCGTGGTCGCACTGGCCATCGATCGCATGGCCGACGGGCTGTACGTCGATTGGCCGGCACTCGACGGCGAAGCGCACACCGACGCGGAGCGCGAAGAGCTGCGGTGCCTGCGGATTCTCGACGAGATTGCCGCCCTGCATCGCTCCACCGAGGACCCGCTCGAGTCGATTGAGGAGGCGGCCACGCACCAGGACGAGGTGCGCCTGTCCGCGCCGCCATCCGCACCGCCAGCCGCGCCCTCGGAGATGTGGGGCCGGTATCGTCTCGTCGCCAAGGTCGGCGAGGGCAGCTTCGGCAGCGTCCACCGCGCCTGGGATCCCGAGCTCGAATGGGAAGTCGCGATCAAGATCCTGCACCGGCGGATCGCCGACGACGAGTTGAAGGAGCGCCTGCGGCGCGAAGGGCGGGCGCTCGCCCAGGTGCAGCACCCCAACGTGGTCAGGGTGCTCAGTATCGAGTCGCACGGGGATCGGGTCGGCCTGTGCATGGAGTACGTCCACGGCGAATCGCTCGAAGCCGTGCTCAGCAAGGGAACGTTGAGCGCCCGTGAAGCGGTGCTGGTCGGCGAGGACGTCTGTGGCGCGCTCGCCGCCGTGCATCGCGCCGGTTTTGTCCACCGCGACGTCAAGGCGCGCAACGTCATGCGCGATCGGACCGGGCGGGTCGTGCTGATGGATTTCGGGACCGGCCGCCAGGCGGACCAGCTCCGGACCAGGGGCGGGCGGGACATTGCCGGCACGCCGGTCTACATGGCGCCCGAGGTGATGGCGGGCCAGGGCGCGTCGGTGGCCAGCGACGTCTACAGCGTGGGCGTGCTGCTCTACCACCTGGTGACGGCCGAGTATCCGGTCGAGGGCATGAGCATGGACGACCTGCGCGCCGCCCATGCCCGGGGCCAGCGGCGGCCGCTGATCGATCTCCGGCCGGACCTGCCGCTGCCGTTCGTCCAGGTGATCGAGCGCGCCCTGGCGCCCGATCCGGCGCAGCGCCACCCCAGCGCCGGCGCCCTGCTCGAAGCGCTCGGGACGTTGAGCAGCGGGATGCATCGAACCTCCTCCATGGAGGAGGACATCGCCGCGCGGCCCGGTGCCGGCGAGTCGATCACCGCGCTGATCGCGCCGATCGCGGTGGGCATCGTCGCGCTGCTGTTCGCGGTCGGATCGCTCGGCTATCTGAGCACCCTGGTCTACAACAAGTCGCTCGGGCGGGTCAGCGGATTCCAGGCCGAGCCATTGACCGACGTCGTGGTCTGGGGGCAGCGGTCGTTGAGCGGCCCGCTGGCGCTGCTCGTCCTCGCCTCGGTGGTCGTACTCGGGGGGATCGCTCCCGCCCTGCATATTGCCAGGCGGTGGCCGCCGTTCGATCGGCTGATCACCGGTGCCCGCGGCTGGGACGCCACGACCATCATCCGCTTCGAGCAGATCGTCTCGGTCGCCGGATCCGTGGCGATCGCGCTGGTGCTGGCGGCATACTCCAGCGTGACCGCCGCCTGGGGGCAGGAGCTCGACACCGCGCCGCGGGCCAGCCTCGACGTCCTGGCCAGCAGCGGACCGAGCATGTTCCGCTATCGGGCCAGCATGGTGGTGGTCGCGATCGGCTGCGGCATCGCCTGCGCCATCCGGCTGCGGCTGCGTCAGCCCGACCTGGTCGCCCGCAGCAGCCTGTATGCGTGCTTTACGGTATTCGCGGTTGCGATTATCCTCAACACGCTCCCGCACCGCTTGATCAGGGACAATGTGCGCGAGCGGGTCGAATTCGGCGGCAATCGCTGCTACGTCACCGGCAGCACCGCCGATCGATTCTTGCTGTTCTGTCCGGACCTGCCGCCGCCGCGGAATCGGATCGTCACACAAACCGATCCCGGGCTGAAGCGGTCGATGATTCGTGAGAATATTTTCAAGGCTGCGGAGCCCTGACAAGGTGCGACGCGGCCGGAGGAGTCAATTGAGATGCGTGTGAGAACAGTGCTGGCGCTCCTGCTGTTGACGTTGTGCGCGTCGCCGGCTCACGCCGGATGGTGGTGGGACTATTTCGACGGCTTGAGCGGACCGGGACCGTTCCAGACCGATCGAAGCTCCCCGACGCTCGAAGCGACATTCTGGCCGAACAAGGACCTGAAGCACCTCCTGCTCGATGATCCGGCGCCGAAAGGGAAGAAGTGGTACGTGGCGGTGCGCACGGTCGGGCTGAACAACGACGAACATCTGCAGATGTTCGACGACACCCCGCTCGATCGCCGGCACGTCAACCTGAGGACGTTCGATTTCTCCATGATGTATCGATTCAGTCCGCTGCTGGATCTGGGCGGCGGGTTGTCGCTGCTCCGGTTCAGCGGCAGCGACGACGATCCGGTTCGGTTCGATCCGTTCTACCGCGTCGGTCCGATCGGCAAGATGACGGTGACGCCGTTCGCCGGCCTCCGCCCGAACACGCAGAACAATCGGGTGTTCTGGCTGCAGCGCGTGCCCAAGTTCTACGCCGACCTGACGGTGGTGAAGGGCTTCGAAGCGTCCGAGTTCGGCAATCCCCAGCACAGCGCGTTTTCGACCTCGGTCGAAACCAAGGTGCGCGCCGGATTGACGTTCGACGTCTCGGCCATTTTCTGCGCCGTCAAGCGCTGCAGCATGACCGTTCCGACTCGGACGACCCGATAAAGCGAACGATCAACCGAACGATCAGAAGTAGTGCAGATCAGGTCTGCCTGACACGGCAGGCCTGAAGGCCTGCACTACGACTGATCTTCCATCGCGGTCCGGCCGAGCCCGACACGCACCTCGTCAACGCGTACAATACGCGCCGGGTGATGCGGAGGCGTGCTCTCGGAACCGTGGCGCGCGCGATCCCAATGCCGAATCGGTGCGGCTGCTCCGCGACTGGACCGGCGACTACCCGACAGAGGCGCCAGTCCCGCGGCCGGCTCCAGCCGGAATCGCTGAGCGAAAGCGCTTTCCGTATGTACGTGGGGTCCGGCTCCTGGCCGACTAGCCGGCTGACCACGGACGGTCTCGAGACCGTCCTCTCCAGCGGTGTTCGTCCCCTGAAATATGCCGTTGACGATCCACAAATACTGGTCGGATATCCTGAGGCCCGTCCTCGCGGGCGAAAGGAAGCCAATCATTCCGCAGGCGGTCGTGCTGCGAGACCGGGAAGTCCTGCTCGTCAAGCGCGACAGCCCGGCGCTCTGGGAGCTTCCCGGCGGCGGCGTGCTCGCCGGCGAAACGCTCGAGGATGCGGCGCGTCGGGAGGTCCAGGAAGAGACCGGCGTTCCTGTTGAGATCCTCGAACTGCTCGGCTGGTACGAGCGCACCGGCTTCCGGGCCCACCGTTCGCCAGTGTTCGTGTGCCGGCCGCTGCTGGCTGGTATCGGCGGCCCGAGTGACGACGTGGCCGATGTTCGCTACTTTCCTCTCACCAACCTGCCGGGCGCGATGTTTCCGTGGTATCGGTCGATTCTCGAAACCGACGTGGCGCTGACGACCACGCGTCCCCTTCAGCGGCGGCAGCATCTCGGGGTGATTGTCGTCCTGCAATGCATCGGGCTCGATCTGGGATCCCGTCTGGGGCTGATCCGCTGATGTTCTCGCCTTCGTCGCGCGGCCGCCTCACCGATCGCGATCTCGATCGGTTTCCCGACGACACCCTCTTCCATCGCCTGGCGCGTGCGGTCTGCCACGCCGGGTGTCTGCCGCGCAAGGAGCTCTACGAGGCGTGGGAGATGGCGCGTCGGGTGCGTCGTCTCTTCCGCGGGGGACGGGTCGTCGATCTCGCCGCCGGTCACGGCCTGCTCGCCCAGGTGATGCTGCTGCTCGACGATTCATCGCCGGGTGCGCTGGCGGTCGGCAAGACGCTGCCGGCATCGACCGCCCGGCTGCAGGAGGTGCTGGTCCAGAGCTGGCCGCGGCTCGCCGGCCGCGTGACGGCGATCGAGGGCGCGCTCGAGGACGTCGAGATCCTGGCCACCGACGTCGTGGTCTCCAGTCATGCCTGCGGCGCGCTGACCGACCTCGTGATCGAGCGCGCCGTCGCCGCCGGCGCCCGCGTCGCGGTGCTGCCGTGCTGCCACCATCTGGTGACGCGGAAGGCCGGCGCGCTGTCCGGCTGGATCGACGGTGCCGCCGCGATGGACATCAGGCGGGCGCTGCGGCTGGAGCAGCAGGGGTATCGCATCTGGACGCAGACGATTCCGGCGGAGATCACGCCGAAGAACCGGCTGTTGCTCGCGGCGCCGATTTCAATCGGACGTGGTGTCCGCCTTCCCGGTCAGGCGGACCCGCCGCGGTCCGGCTGAAGAGCGCGTGGAAAAAACGATTCTGCAGTAGTGCCTGCACTACGACAGTCAACAGGTCTTGACGCCTGCCTTACGCTCGATTTTTCTCGGGCTCTAATTTCGCACCCCACGTCCGAACGAGAAATGCGCGACGCCGCAGCGACCAGAACGCGAACGCGGCTGTCAGTGCGATACCCCATTCGCCGCCGAGCAGACTGCGCCGGAGCCACAGGTTGCGCTGCCAGAAGAACAGCGAGAGATCGCGAACGCGATCGAGCAGCGATCGTCGGCCGCCAGCCGCAACTTACAATTTACAATTTACAATTTACAACTATCGGGGAGTGTGAATTGTGAATTCCTAATTTCCCAGGCCGACCTGCCACAGCAGAAAGGCCCAGTTGAACGCCGTCTCGTGCAGGGCGTCGTAGCGCCCCGACGACCCGCCGTGGCCGGCGCTGAAATTGACTTTGAGGAGCAGGGGATTACGGTCCGTCTTCATCGCCCGCAGCCGGGCCGCGAACTTGGCGCCCTCCCAATACATCACCTGGCTGTCGTTGAGCGAGGTCTTGATCAGCATCGACGGATAGGCCTGCCGCGTGATGTTGTCGTAGGGTGAGTATTGCCGCATGTAGTCGAACTCGGCCTTCGAGTTCGGATTGCCCCACTCGAGATACTCGCTGGTCGTCAGCGGCAGCGAGGCGTCGAGCATGTCGTTGATGACGTCGACGAACGGCACCTGGGTGATGACCGCTTTGAACAGATCCGGACGCAGGTTGATCGCCACGCCGGTCAGCAGCCCGCCGGCGCTCGCTCCCTGGATGATCAATCTGTCCGTCGACGTGTAGCGCTCGCCGATCAAATGGTCGGCCGCCGCGATGAAGTCGGTGAACGTATTCATCTTCTTCATCATGCGGCCGGCCTCGCGCCATGGCTCTCCCATCTCGCCGCCGCCGCGCACGTGGGCGATGGCGTAGACGACGCCGCGGTCGAGGAGAGGCAGGCGGCTCGAGGCAAAGGTCGGCGAGATCGAGGCGCCATACGAGCCGTAGCCGTAAAGCAGCAGCGGCGCCGATCCATCCTTCTTCACGTCCTTGCGGTAAACGATGGAGATGGGAATCTTGGTGCCGTCGCCGGCCGTGGCCATCAGCCGATCGGAGGCGTAGCGGGTTCGATCGAAGTCGCCCGGCACCTCGGTCTGCTTCTGCAGCGTTGATTGACCGGTGTCCATGTCGTAATCGAACACCGAGACCGGGGTGACGAGCGACTGGTAGATGTAGCGAAGCGTCGTCGTTTCGAACGCCATGTTCGGTCCGAGGCCGGCGGCGTAGACCGGCTCGGGATAGCCGACCCGGCGCCGGGCGCCGGTCGTCAGGTTGATGATCTCGATCTGCTGCAGGCCGTTCTCCCACTCCGACAGCACGGCGTGACCGGCGAACAGATCGATCCCTTCGATCTTCACCTCCGGCCTGTGCGGGACCAGCTCCCGCCAGTGCTCCGGCCCGGGATTGGCGGCCGGTGCGGTGACGATGCGAAAGTTCTTCGCGTCCTGGTTGGTGCGGATGTACCAGAGATTGCCGCGGTGGTCGACGTCGTATTCGTGATCCGGCCGCCGCGGCGCGATCAGCGTGAGTGGGTCGCCCGGCCGATCGGCGGGCAGAAACCACACTTCCGTCGACGTCTTCGCGGCGGCGTCGAGCACGATGACCGCCTTGTCGCGCGAGCGCTGGCATTCGAGATCGAACAGCTCGTCCTTCTCTTCGTAGACCAGGTCGCTCGAGCCGGCGCCGACGCGGTGCCGCCAGAACCGATCGTGGCGCTTGGTGATCGGATCTTCCGTGACGTAGAAGATGGTCCGGCTGTCGGTCGCCCAGGCGATGTCGTCGACACGCTCAATCTGATCAGGCAGCAGGGCGCCGGTCCGCAGATCCTTGACCCGCAGCGTGTATTGACGGTAGCCGGTGGTGTCGATGGTGAAGGCCAGGAGATGGCCATCGTCGCTCACCGCGCGGCCGCCGATCGACAGGAACGCCTGGCCGCTGGCCAGCTCATTCTCGTCGAGGATGATTTCTTCGGCGGCGGTCAGGGCGCCGCGCCTCCGGCAGTGGACCGGATACTGAAGTCCCTCGCGCGTCCGCGAATAGTAGAAGTAGCCGTTTTCGAAATACGGAACTGTCTCGTCGGTCTGTTTGATGTGGCCGAGTATCTCCCGATAGAGAGTGTCCTGCAGCGCAGCGGTCGGCTTCATTATCGCTTCCGCATAGTCGTCTTCGGCCTTGAGGTAGTCCAGCACCTCGGGGTTGGTCTTCTCGCGCAGCCAGAAGTATTCGTCGGTCAGCGTCTGGCCATGAATCGTCACGACGTGCGGCTGCGTGGCCGCCATCGGCGGGACCGGCGCGCCAGGCGCAGCCGGCGTTCCGGCCGGAGAAGACCCGCAGCCGCCGAGCGCGATTGGGACGAGCACGGACATGACACCTATCCTTGATCGAGACACTGTCAAGAACCCGATAGCCTGCTGCACCACGCCAGCTACTATATGACGAACGGACGGCAGGATCAGGCTACTGGCAATTGACCATTCACCATTCACCATTCACAAATTGGCAGCAAATTGCACTGTAACTATCGGCATTCAGCTTGTATGGGGGATCGCCTACGATCTGTTCGGCAACGGCCGGACGGCGATCAAGGTCAGCCTCAACAAATACCTGCAGGGCATGCTGAGCGGCGTCGCCACGACCCCCAATCCGGTCAGCACCATCATCACCAGCACGACCAGGGCGTGGACCGACGCCAATCTGAATTACGTGGCGGATTGCGATCTCACCATCGCGCCGGCACAGGACAACCGGGCGGCCGGCGGCGATTTCTGCGGGCAGATGCTGAATGCCAACTTCGGCAAGGTGGTGCCCGGCGCGACTTTCGATCCCGATTCCCTGCGCGGCTGGGGCCAGCGCAACTACAACTGGGAATTTTCCGCCGGCGTGCAGCAGCGCCTTGCCGCGCGGGTGTCGGCCGACGTCAGCTTCTTCCGGAGGTGGTACGGCAACTTCACGGTCACCGACAACCTGGTTACCTCGCCGTCCGACTACGATCCGTTCAGCATCACCGCGCCCGCGGATCCGCGCCTGCCGAGTGGCGGCGGCTACGTCGTCGGCGGCCTCTATGATCTGAATCCGCTGAGTTTCGGCGTGCCGGCCCGGAACTACGTCACGCTGTCCGACCACTACGGCCGGCAGATCGATCACTGGAACGGCGTCGACGTCAACATCAGCGCTCGGCAGGGCGGGGTGCTGGTGCAGGGCGGCGTCAGCACCGGCCGGACGACGACCGATAACTGCGACGTCGTGGCCAGGCTCGACAACCCGAGTCCGCTCTACTGCCACGTCGACACGGCATTCCTGACCCAGGTCAAGGCGCTTGGCTCCTATCTGATCCCGCGCGCCCGGGTTCAGGTCAGCGCCACCTTCCAGAGCATTCCCGGGCCGGAGATCCTGGCCAGCTACACGGCGCTCAACGCCGTTGTCGCGCCGTCGCTCGGACGCAGCCTGTCCGGCAACGCCAACAACGTCGCGGTGAATCTGGTTCCGCCCGGAACGCTCTATGGGGATCGGCTGAACCAGGTCGATCTGCGGCTTGGCAAGGTGCTGAGCCACGGCCGGACCCGGACGTCGCTGAGCCTCGATCTCTACAACGCGCTCAACTCCCACCCGGTTCTGTCGCAGAACAACAACTTCGCGGCGTGGCAGGTGCCGACGTCGATTCTGACGGCGCGCTTCGCCAAGGTCAGCGTCCAGTTCGACTTTTGATCAGAGACCACGCGGAGGGTAGGCAAGGGTCCGGCTTCAGAGCCTGTGACAATCGATTCTGCGCAGTGCAGTCCTCGAGTCTGCCAGACACGGCAGGGCGTGAAGGCCTGCATGACCACGGGGACCAGCTATTTTGCGCTTGCAACCTGTCACGGTCCGGCTGAAGCCGGACACTACGTACGCTGGCTCTGGCCGCGCCGACCTTCACGTCTGCCCGGCGATCGATCTGTTCTCATGTTTTTCAGCCGGACCTCGATGGGAGATCAGTCGCCGTGCAGATCCCCTGGCGCGTACGCCTCGGGAGTGGCCTTCGTCCGAGGGGGAGCCGCTCACCGCCTGGCCGGGGCCGGGCGCGCAAACTTTGCGGCGTCGACCGCGGCGTTCGGCTGCACGTCGCTGAGCTCGTAGATCGAGCGCCCGTTCAGCCAGCTGACCGTCCAGTGGAACGGCAGCTTGACGCCGGCGACGTCGCGAAATTCCGAGTAGTCCACCTGGGTGACGATGCGTCCGACTGGCGATTCTGAAAACCGCACCAGCCGCACCAGCAGGCCCGACTCCGAGTCGAAGCACAGCGTCGCCGTCGCGCCGCCCGCGGTCGTGCCCTGCACCACCTGGACCTCACGATCGTTGATCGTCATCGGCGGGCCGACGCGCCAGTTGGTCAGCGTCTGCTTGATCCGGGCGGGGAAGAATATCTGTGCCTCGAGGCTGGCGCCGTCCAGCTCCTGTCCGGTGAGCGCGAGCAGCGGCACCGGCTTCTCGGTTTCCGGCGCGGCGATCCAGCCGGCGCGGCCGTCGAGCGTGGTGACGCTGTCTCCCGAGCGGCCGTGGATGATCGTGTTGCGCTGACCGGGCGCTCTGGCGACGATGTCCATCGGGGTCTTTTCGAAGTCGTCGAAGCCCTGATAGGTGCCCTTGGCGGAAAAGCTGGTCAGCGCCGCCAGCCGCTGCGGCGGGCCGGCCGCCTGCAGATACTTGTCGAGGATCTGATCGGCGGGCGGCTGACCGGGCGCCTGTGCGAACGGCTCGCCGGGCTCGTCGGGCGGCGGCGTGCCGTAGAGCAGCGCGATGCTCGGCATGACGTTGGGCTGCCGCGTGCCGCGGTGGCAGGTGTTGCAGGTGACCACCTGCCGGCCCCCGAAGCTGGCGGTGTTGAGCGAGGACACCATCCGCATCATCCGGCGCGTCGTCCGCTTCAGGTCGTTGTCGTCGGCGTACTTCGCCCAGTTGCCGCCGCTCTCGTCGACATGGCAGTCGGTGCAGTTGAGCCCGGTCGCCGCGGCAAAGAACCCCATCGTGCCCATGAACTGGTCGACGGGAATGCCCTTGAGGATCTGGACGTTCTTGAAGACGTCTTCCGCCATCGGCGGTCGCTGTTCCGGTCCGGCCTGGCCGCTCAGCCACGCCGTGCTGAGCAGCCACGCCATCGTCATCACCCCGATCGCAGAAAAGAAGCGGTACCCCTTTTTCCCGAGATCGCCGCCGAAAAAGCGGTGCCGCCCCTTTCCGCTGCTCATTATTTCCAGCTCTCCATCGCCTTCCGCTGCAGCGACTCAGGCCCCATCTCCGCCAGCTCGATGCGAAGGCCGTTCAGATCGGTGACGTTGGCCAGCCGGGCCTTGGAAAACGCGCTCGGCGCGCCGGGCTCCGTCGCCATCGCTCCCCGTGCCTTGAAGAATGCGACGGCCTTTTCGATGTCCGGCGCCTCCATGCCGAAATGATTGATGCCGGCGGGGCGCTGCGTGGTGGCCTGCTGCAGCTCGATGAAGGTGCTTTTGCTGACCTGGATATAGATGGCGGTCGGATTCCCCTGCGCGTCGCTGTTCCGGAACGCCTCCCTGAATCCCATCTTCTGGATGTAGAACGCCGCCGCGTCGGGAATGCTCGGCACGGCAATCCCGACATGGTTGAGCAGAACGCCGGAGCTGTCGTTCTGCGCCACCGTAGTCTGGACGGCCAATCCGGCGACGATCCCGGCGACGAATAGCATCAAACCGCGCATGGTGCGCTCCTTTCAACGATCGGTGATTGCCATGGGAGGAGCGGAGGGCTCTTCCGGCGGCCGCCCCATGGAGTAGTGTGACTGCATGATCAACTGGTTGTCGCAATACGAATCGAGGAGCTCGGTGTCGGCCTGCATGGTCAGGATGATCGTGTTCGTCCACGGTTTCTCGTAGGCCTTGGGGTCGTCGATGGTGACGGTCTCTTCCAGGTGACCGAAGTCGATGCGCCGGAAGCGCTCGGTCACCTTCAGCGCCTCGCTGTTCGGGTAGGCCATGTTCGCGCTGAGCCACCCCTTGTCGCGGAAGCCGATGCTCTCGACGACGAAGCTGTCGCCCTCCCAGCGGCCGACCGAGTAGCCCAGCCAGGCCGGCTCGGTGTCGGCCAGCTTCGGCAGCGGCCGGCCGTCGGTGAAAATCTGCCGGAACGTGTTGCCGACGTACGACTCGTGCAGGAAGATCGTCATCGCCGGCGTCTGGACGATCTTGAACGGGGTCCGGTGGTTCTCACGCGGCACGCCCAACGGCATGCAGTAGGTGTACGGATCGTCGACGTGATTGCGATCCCGTCGTCCCTTTTGCAGGCCGGCGGCCCACGGCGTCAGCTTCGGGGCCTCATCACCCTTCAGGCCCTTGGCCAGATCGTGGAAGTAGGTCATCGCTCCGACATCCCAGATGCCCGACAGGTCGGGATGGCCGTCCGCCAGCTTTGGCGGGGCCGGAGCCGTGAGGTTGGGCTTGCCGTCGGGCGTACGGGGAATCCCCGCCGTCGGGTGACCCACCCATTGCGCCTGCATGGCGATGGATGCCAGCGCAATGGCGGTGATGGTGGCGAGTACTGTGCGTTGTGCCTTCATTCCAGATCCTCCACGTCGTTTACGCCGCCACAACTCGTCGAGACTCCAGGCTCCGGGGCCGGCCGCCCAGAGAAACAGGAAGAAGAAGCAGAACAGGATCGAGGCTTCCATGCCCGCCGCCTGGAAGCTCGGCCAGAAGCCGCGCGGCGCCCAGGAGGTGAAGTAGGCCACCGCCATTTCTCCCGACAGGATGAATGCGGCCGGCCTGGTGAAGAGGCCGAGGATGATCAGCGTGCCGCCGACATTTTCGAGCAGTCCGCCGAGCCCGCGCATCGTCATGATGTCGCGGTTGATCCGTCCGCCGCCGACGCCGAAGAATTTCTCGAGACCGTGCATCAGGAACAGGTAGCCGGCGGCGATGCGCAGGAGGCCGAGCGCGTACGGCGCCCAGCGGGAATCGGCCGCAGCGTCGCCGGCGGGATCGCGGCGCCGATCGAGGCTCCACGCTCCACCGCCAGCGGCGGCCAGGTAGAGAAAGAAAAAACAGTTGAGCAGGACCGGGTCCCCGCCGTTGCGGTGCGTAAACGGCCCGCGCTGCAGCGGGCCGACGAAAAACAGGACGAAGTACAGTACCGCGAGGACGAGCGCGACCTTCCGGGTGAACAGGCCGAGCATGATCAACATCGCCGCGGGAAACACGATCAGCTCGACGAGGCCCTCGTAGGACAGCCGTGCCGCGTCGCTCGCCTCCGGGTAGGCGAACAGCTGCTCCATGCCGTGACGAATCAGCAGAAAGCCGAAGACGGCTCTGGCCACGCTCTGCAGGTAGGGCGCCCACTTCGCGGGAAAGGAGGCGGTCCCGGCGGACGGGCGAACGGCGTCGTGGCGCGTCACGTTCTGGATCGACCTCTCACCCTGCTGGTGCGTTTGGATTGGTGCTATTTGGCGAAGACCTTCTTGTATTCCGCCGCTTCGGACGCCGAGGGGATCATCTCCATCAGATCGGTGTCGGGCGGCATCAGTCGCAGGACCAGCTTGTTGCGGGCCACCCAGGGCTTGGTATACGCCTTCGGGTCGTCGATCGTGACGGTCAGCTCCATCGTGTTCATGTTGACCCGGTGGTAACGCTCTTCGACCCGCATCTCGTTGCTGTGCGGGTTGCCGGCATTATCGAGCCAGGTCCGCTCGTCGGTGCCGTTCGATTGCACGACGAATGTCGTGTCGTCCTCCCACTTGCCGACCGAGTAGCCATACCACCTCGGGTCCGGCTCCTTGGGCAGCTCGCGGCCGTCGGTCCAGACCACGCGCCACCGCTTCTCGAACATGTAGAGCATCAAGACCTGATTCGGGGTCTGCACGATCTGGAACGGCCGCAGCTCGAACAGCAGGTTGCGCGGGAACCCTTCCGGATCGCCCATCGTCGACAACGGGTCGTTGATCTCGGCAATCGGCGCCATTCTGGCGCCGTCTCCGGACTTGTGGGTCTTGCCGAGCGCCTCGCCCCAGGGCGTCAGCGGGGACGTCGTGTAGCCGCGCGCGCCGATGCCGGCGCCGCCGGCGTCCCAGATGCCGCTCAGGTCGCGGCGCGGCGCCGGCACGGCCGGCCCGGTTGGCGCCGCGTTCGGGCTCTGGGCCGCTCCCGAGGTGTTCCACCGTGAATCCTGGCCGCTGATGCCGGAAGAAAACGTCAGCACTACCAACGAGACGCCGGCCAGGACGATGAATCGTTTCGGCATGTCGGATCCTTCTGTCAAAGAGACGGAACGCGGGCGCGTCAGGACGCGGTCACTTGGCTGGCGCAGCCGGTGCGGCGGGGGCCGCAGGTGCCCCGGGAGCGGCCGGCGCCGCCCCGGTTCCGAGGCTCTGGCCGTTCGGCAGCACCACATTGCGCAGACGGCCGACCGGCGCCCCGCCCTTGACCGGCTGCAGCGTCACCGTGACCTCGTCTCCCGCCTTGAACGAGGTCCGGGCCCAGCCGCGCTTGACCATGTCGGTCGGATTGCTGACTTCGACCGCCCAGTTCCGGACGGTGCCGGTCTCGTCCTTGGCGTCGAACTTCAGGAAGCAGTGCGGGTTGGCCCAGATCCAGTCGGTGACGGTCCCCTTCAGGTTGAGCTCTCTTGTCGTGTCGAAGCTTGCCGCCCCGTGGTGTGCGAACAGCGTGGCGGACATCGCCAGGCAGCCGACCACGCCGACGAAAACAGCCACAAATTTAGCCTTCACATTACCCTCCGTCGGTTGGGAGCACGAACCGAATGCCACACGATAGGGAACTTGGACCTGTCTGTCAAACGAGCCGGACGCACCGCCGCTCCGGTTATGACGCCGCCGACCCGACCGGCCTCCGTGCCACGTCGATCCTCGCCGGCGCGCGAGAGGCGCTATGAATTGTAGGCGTAGATCAGGAAGACGATCAGCGCCGCGATCACCAGCAGGGTGATTTTGATCCAGCTCCACGGGCGCGATCCGGCAATCGTGCCGGTGACGCCGTTGACCATCACCTGATAGGACCGGGCGCCGTAGACGTAGGTCATCAGCCAGATCGGCGCCAGGATGTGCTTGAACGTCTGATCGTGGAACGCCGCGTGGACGACCAGATTGCGCTGGGTGTCGCCCGGCACCTGCTGGCTGCAGAGCGCGCGCAACTCGGCGATCATCGCCTCACGCGATCGCTCGGCCGCCGCCACCAGGTCAATCTGGTACCGCTCGACCGTCCAGCCGGCGAGGTAGCCGGGATCGAACGGCACCAGGGTGCCGGTCGGGAACGGCTCGATACGCCCCAGCGTCCCCCGATCCACACCGACCGACGCGCAGACCAGCGCATCGTCGAACGTATGCGACAGCGCGCCGGCGGCCGGCCGCCAGTTGACCCGCTGCACCTGCCGATTGCCCTCGCGGACGTAGTAGTAGTCGCCCGCCTCGGCGGTCCACTGCGCGTCGGCATTGGCGTCGAAGGTCCAGTAGGGCAGGTAGATGCCCTTGACGGTGTCGGTCAGCGCCTTCGCGTTGAGATTGTTCGGCGCCAGCCACTGGTGGCCGTACCACTGGCGAATCCGATCGCGGGCCTGCGACTCGGAGATCTTGAGCGGCAGCAGCGATTCGGGACGAAACGGATCCTTGACCTCCTCGTACGGGACCAGTGCGGTCGATCCGCAGAAATCGCAGCGCCGGCCGACCACCTCGGTGTCGAACACCGAGACCGCCTGACAACTCTGACAGCGCACCGAGATCTTCGCGGCCTGCCAGCCGCGCGCCGAGTCCGGAACGGCGTGCAGCGCCGCGGCCAGATCGTGCTCGACGATGACGGTGTCGGCGCCCCGCGTCTGCAGCGTGACCGGCGATTCGACGCCGCAGAACGGGCAGATGAGCGCCTGTTTGGCCGGGTTCCAGTTCGCCTCGGCGCCGCAGGCCGGACAATGGAACTTCTGGCGGGCGGACGCGACCTGTTCGTCGCTCACGGTAAGGTCAGGCTGGCTGTCATGGATACGAGCACATCTACCAAGGATGCGACTACGTACGAGCGGAAACGTGCCGCAAAACCCCCGCGCTATTTCAGAAAATCCGCCAGCGCGGTCCTCGTGATCCGCCACTGCGTGCCGATCCGCTTGCCTTTGAGATCGCCGGCCTCGAGGGTGGCGATCACGTCGGCCTCGGTCACGCCGAGCGCCTTGGCCGCGTCCGCCGGCCCGATCGTTTCGGGAATGCCGGACCCGCTCGCCGCCGGCGGGGTCGTCTGCGCCGTGATGCCGCCCGGCTGGTTGATCATCTGCTGGGCCATCGACAGCCCGACGGCAATCTCGGCGCCGACGCCGGCCACGCCGCTGCCGCCCTTCTCGAGCCCCTGCGCCATCTGGAACTTGATGTAGTCGTTGAGGTTGCCGACCGCCGCCATGCTCGATCGCTTGTCGATCGCCTGCTCGACTTCCGGCGGCACCGACACGTTCTCGATGACGAACGCCGGCATGGCAATGCCGTAGCGCTCGTTCAGCGCCGGATTGATCAGCGGCAGCAGCGCGTCGCCGAGCTCGCTGTAGCGCGTCGCGACGTCGAGCACCGGGACCTTGCTGCTGGCGAGCGCCTCGCTGAAGACGCTGACGATGCGCGATCGCATCACGTCGGCGAACTCATCGAGCCTGAAGTGGTTGTCGGTGCCGGCGACCTCTTTCAGGAACTTCGGCGGATCGACGATCCGGAAATCATAGGTGCCGAACGCGCGCACCCGGACGATGCCGAAGTCCTGATCGCGAACCATGACCGGGTTCGACGTGCCCCACTTGTTGCCGGTGAACAGGCGCGTGGTGAGGTAGTAGACGTCGGCCTTGAACGGCGATTCGAACCCGTACTTCCACCCCTTCAGCCGCGACAGGATCGGGATGTTATCCGTCGTCAGGGTGTGGGTGCCGGGGCCGAACAGATCGCCATACTGGCCGAGGTAGACGAACTGCACGCTCTGCGACTCCCGCACCACCAGCTGGGCGCCGCGCTTGATTTCCTTGTCGTCGTCGGGAAACCGGTAGGACAGGGTGTCGCGCGAGTCGTCGGTCCATTCGATGATCTCGATGAACTGGCTGCGGAGGAAATCGGTCAGGCCCATGGCGTCTCCCTTCGGCTGATGTCAGGGGCATTCTGACACGTAACCGAGACTGAGGCTCAAGACGCTCCGCCGCGCCCGAGGTGCCTGGAAGCCTGCGTCCTGGTAATACGCGACGTTCGTGGCCCAGGGCGTTGCGAGTACCCAGGTGTCCCGAAGCGTGCACGTCACCAGAGTCTATTTCGTGTTTTTGTGCTTTCGTGGCCCATCGCGCGGCGCGCGAGGCCCTTCCTCTACTTCGCCCGCAGCGTCACCTTCTGCATCCGCCAGTTGCTCAGCTCGCCGATCAACAACTCGTTCTCGGTCCGGCAATCGATGGCATTGACCAGGCCGAACTCCTTGAGCTGCTTCCCGGCCTTGCCGAACCGGCCGACCACGTTGCCGTCCAGATCCAGCTTGTAGATCGCGGCGTCTTCCATGCCGTCGGGATCGCCGGTGTGCGCGACGTAGAGGTACTGCCGCGGTCCGGGCGTGATGCACAGCGCGGTCGGCGTCCCGACGTTGCGCCATTCGCTCTTGAACGTGCCGTTGGCGTCGAACAGCTGGACCCGCTTGTTGCCTTCGTCGGCGACATAGACGGTGCCCTGCGCGTCGATGGCGATGCCGTGGACGATGTTGAACTGCCCGGTTTCGGTGCCGCGCGAGCCCCACGACTTGATGTACTTGCCGGTCGGCTCGTACTTGGCGATTCTCGCGTTGCCGTAGCCGTCGGCGACGTAGATGTTACCGGCGCGATCCCAGGCGACATCGGTCGGCCGCTGGAAGGTTTCCCCTTCCGCGCCCGCGCCGGGCAGCCCGCCGCCGCGGCCGCCGCCCTCACCGCCGCGACCGCCCGCGCCCGGCGGCGGCGGCACGACCGGCATGCCGGCCGGTGCCGGCACCAGCGGCAGCGTCGGCACGCGCAGCGCTTCCGGCTTGCGGCTGAGGATCATCTGGACGCGTCCGTTGGGATCGAACTTCATCACCTGGGTCGACGCCTGGTCGACGATCCAGACGTTGTCCTGCGGGTCGACGCGGACCTGCTGCGCCTGCAGGAGACCGTAGGCGCCCTGGCCCATCTCCCGGACGAATTTGCCGGTCTTGTCGAACTGCAGGAGCCGCGATCCGCCGTGCGATACCGCCCGCGAGGTGCCGAGCGTCATGGTCGGATTGCCGGTCCGCGTGTAGACGAAGATATCGCCTTTGGAATTGGTCGCCACGCCGGCCGCTTCACCCAAGTGCACCGTATCGGGGAACTTCAGCAGATCGGCCCGCGACTCGAAGGCGATCTCGGGAATCGCCGGCTGGGCGAGGAGCCCGCTGCCGGCCGCCACCGCCGCGACCGCGAACAGCGCCATCATCGATCGTTTCATGGGAGTCCCCTTCCTACCGCGCCCTCGCCGTCGTCGGCGCCGGCTTGGCGTTCAGGATGATCTTCTGCGCCCGCCAGGCGGAAATCTCCGACACGAACAGCTCGTTCGGATTGCGGCAGTCGATCTCGTGGACGGTGCTGAACTCGCCCAGTGCCTTGCCGGCCTTGCCGAACCGCCCGATGATCCGGCCGTCCAGCTCCATCTTGTAGATCTCGCCGGTGATCGCCCACGAGGCGGCCGGGTTGGAGTCCGGGTTGGAGTTGGAGACGAACAGATATTGCGTCGGCCCCGGCGAAATGCAGACCGCCCACGGGTTGCCGACGGTGTCGAAGATGGTCTTCAGATTGAGGTCGTTGTCGAACACCTGGACGCGGGCGTTGCCGCGGTCGGCGACGTAGATGTTGCCCTGGGCATCAGAGGTGATCGAGTGGGGGGTATTCATCTGGCTCGGCTCGGATCCGCGGCTCCCGATCGATTTGACGAATCGGCCGTTCTTGTCGTACTTGACGACCCGCGAGTTGACGTAGCCATCCGACACGAAGATGTTTCCCTGCGGGTCCCAGGTGACGTCGGTCGGCCGGCCGAACCGGTACTTCTCGGGCGGCGCCGCCGGCTGCGTGCTGTCGAACGCCCCGGCCACCGACTCCGGCCGCCGCCCGAGCACCATCACCACCCGCCCTTCGGGGTTGAACTTGATCACCATGTTCGTCCCCTCGTCGACCGTCCAGATGTTGTCGTCGCGATCGACCCGGACGGCGTGCGCGAACTCGAGGCCGTAGACGCCCTGCCCGATCTCGCGGACGTAGCTGCCGTTCTGGTCGAACTCGAACAGACGGGTGTCGCCGCTGCGGGTGTAGACGAAGATGTGTCCCTTTGAATTGGTGGCGATGCCGATCCCTTCACCGAAATAGAGATCGGGCGGCAGCTTGAAGAAGTTGGGCACCGAGGTGATCGGGATCTCGGGCACGTTCTGCGCTTTCGCCTTGGTCTGGGCGGCCAGCGGGATGGCCATCAACAACGTAGACGCGACGAAGCCGGCGATCAGACAGCGCCTCATGGGGAGCCCCTTTCACAGCGCACTCTAACCTAAAACGAGAGGCGGGGGGCGGACGTCTGGGGCTGGGGGCTGGCTCATCTCTCGTTTCCCCACTTCCCCACTTCCTCACATCCTCACATCCTCACATCCTCACTTCTCGTCGCATCCTCCTACGGCTGGGTCGCGGTCGGCAGCGGCGCCTTGCCGTCGATCACGAACGACAGCAGTCTGGGCGAGAACGGCGTTGCGGCATTCCCCGGACCGGCGTTGCCGGCGCCGGTCGAACCGACCCCTCCCATCAGCGCGACGTACTGCCTGCCATCGAGGCGGTAGGTAATCGGCGGCCCCATGCCGCTGCGCAGGCCGGTCTGGAGCTCCAGCAGCTTTTCGCCGCGGTCGGCGCTGTAGGCGAGCAGGCGGCCGTCGTTGACGGTCTGGAACACCAGGTTGCCCGCCGTTGTCATGGTGCCGCCGCCGATGCCGCCGCCGCCCGGCTGGCGCCAGCGCATCTGTTGCGCCACCGGATCCCACGCCACCAGCGCGCCTCGTCCGCCCGGTCCGTCGATCGGCTCCGGGCCAATCGCCGGCGGCGGCGGCCGGGTGGCGGTCGGCATCGGCCGGACGGTGCCGGTCGTCCGGCCCGGCTGCGGGTCGAACGTGGTTTCGGCTGCGTAGGTCCAGCTGTTGTTGGTCGAGGTCGGAATGTAGATCAGTCCGGCCGCAGGATTGAACGACATCGGCGACCAGTTGTGCGCGCCGCCGCCGCCCGGCATGATCTGGATCGGCTCGGTGCCGTAAAGCGCCTCCGGATTGACCATCGGCCGGCCCTTCTGATCGATTCCCCTGGCCCAGGTCACGCGCGAAAACGCACCGGCCGAGATGAACTGGCCGGTCAGGCGATCGAGCACGTAGTAGAACGCGTTCTTGTTCGCCTGCATGATCACCTTGCGCGGCCGGCCGTTGATCGTCAGGTCGGCCAGCATCAGATGCTGCACGCTGTCGAAGTCCCAGATGTCGTTCGGCACGACCTGGTAGTGCCACTTCAGCTCGCCGCTGTCGACGTGCACCGCGAGGATCGAGCAGACATAGAGGTTGTCCCTGGCGGTGGCGGTGCGCAGCTGCTGCGCCCACGGCTCGGCGTTGCCGGTGCCGACATAGACCAGCTCCGCCTCCGGGTCGTAGGCCATGCCGTCCCACACCGCGCCGCCGCCGCCCTTCTTCCACCAGTCGCCGTCCCAGGTCTCGGCCGCCTTCTTCATCGCGGCGTTCTCGAACGGCTTCGCCGGATCGCCGGGCACGGTGTAGAAGCGCCACGCCCGGCGGCCGGTCGCCGCATCATAGGCGTCGAAGAATCCACGGGTCGGCCGGTCGCCCCCGCTCACTCCGATGATCACCTTGCCCTTGGCGATCCGCGGCGCCATCGTGATGGTCTGATGATCCTGCGGATAGGCGACCCGCGCCTCCCAGATCACCTTGCCGGTTTCGGCGTCGAGCGCCTGCAGCCGGCCGTCGATGACCGGCGCGATGACCTTGCCGTCGTAGAGCGCGATGCCCCGATTGACGACGCCGCAGCAGATCTTGGGACGCACGGCGGTCTGGTTGACTTCCGGATCCCAGCGCCACCGCTCCTGGCCGGTCCGGGCATCGACGGCGAACACAACGCTCCAATTGGTGATGCCGAACAGCATCCCGTTCCAGACCAGCGGCGTCCCTTCCTGCCCGCCGCCGCCAGAGCCGAGATCGTAGGACCAGGCCAGCCCGAGCCGCTTCACCGTCTCGGCGTTGATCTGATTGAGCGGGCTGAAGCGCGTTTCCGCCTGGGTCAGCCCGTAGGTCAGCCACTCGTCGCCCGTCCTGCCGGCATTCTTCAGCGCCGCCTCGTCGACCTGTCGGACCTGCGGAGTCGCGGACAGCCAGGCCGACAAGGTGAGTCCCACCAGGGCCGCGAACGACACCGTTGCCCTTCTCAGACCCATTTGTGCCACCTCAATTTCCGGAGCACGTCATCCGCACGAAAGTCGGACTCGCAATAAAAATTGCGCCACGAAGACACGAAGAAGAAAGGCCCTTTTTCAAGACGAAGAGAAGAGCTTGCTTCTCAAGTCAAAAATTCTTCTTCGTGCTTTCGCGTCTTCGTGGCCAAGGCGTTCCCGAGGCATCCGAACGTCTGGCTCATTCCGCCGGTTCGATTCTGAGCAGGGCGCCTGGGGTCTCGTCGGTCAGCAGGTAGAGCAGTCCATCAGGTCCCTGACGCACGTCCCGGATCCTCTGCCGCAGCTCGACCAGCATCAGCTCGCGGCGGCGCTCTTCGCTCTTCTCATTGAACACCAGGCGCTGAAGATGCCCGGTGTTCGCGATTTCCCCCATGCGCAGCGCGCCGACGAAGACGTTGCCCTTCCAGGCTGGAAATCGATCGCCGGTGTAGAACGCCATGCCGGACACCGCAATCGACGGCACCCAGTAGGCGACCGGCGACTCGATCCCTTCCTGCGCGAACTTGCCCTGCCACGGCCCGGCGTAATCGCGGCCGAGGCTGACCAGCGGCCAGCCGTAATTGCGCCCGGGCAGGATGATATTGATCTCGTCGCCGCCATTCGGGCCGTTTTCGTTCGACCACACGGCGCCGGTCTCCGGGTTGATCGCCAGCCCGATCTGGTTCCGATGACCGAGGGAATAGATCTCCGGCTGGTAACCGGCCTTGCCGACGAACGGGTTGTCAGCCGGCACCGTCCCGTCGTCTTTCAATCGCAGCATCTTGCCCTTGTGATGCCCCGGTTCCTGCGCGTCCATCAGGTTGGCGACCGACGCGCCGGTGGTCATGAACAGCGTGCCGTCCCGGCCGAAGGCGAGCCGCGAGGCGCCGCCGCCCGATCCGTTCCAGTACGGCTGGGCGACGAACAGATCGCGGACCTCGGTCAGGCCGGCCCCGTCCCAGCGGCCGCGGGCCAGCGCGGTCGCGATCTTTCCCGAGCCGTCGGGCTTGCTGTAGGTGAGGTAGATCAGCTTGTTCTCGGCGAAGCGTGGGTGCAGCACGACGTCCATCAGCCCGCCCAGTCCGACCGGCTGCGACTTCGGCACGCCGGCGACCGGCTTCGGATCGAGCACGCCGTTGCGGATGATCCGGAGCTGGCCGGCGCGCAGCTCGGTGACCAGCATGCTGCCATCCGGGAGGAACGCCAGGCTCCACGGCTTGGCCAGGTCTTTGGTCACGACCACGACGCGGATCTTGTGCTGTTCGGCGGTGTCGAAGACGAACGGACCGTCACCGAGCGGCGCACGTACGACGCCGATCGGCGCCGGCTGGCCGCCGCGCCCACGCCCGGCGCCTCCGCCCTGAGCGGCGGGGGCAGGGGGTTGTTGTCCCGACACGCCGACCGCAGTCGCGAGGCCGGCGAGGAGCGAGGCCGACACCGCACATGTGAACAGGGATTGCCGCGTCATGAAGCTCCTGAATTCCTAATTCCGAATTCCGAATTCCTAATTTCTAGAAGTCGACCTGGACGCCAAACTTCAACAGGCGGCCCTGCAGAATCTGCGTCGGCCGCTGCCACTGCGGCCCGAAGTTGTTGTTCTGCGCGAGCACCGGGTTCGCGTTGAACAGGTTGTAGAGGTCGACCAGCGCCTGGACGCGGCGGCTGCCCGGCAGCTGGACGGATTTGGACATCCGCAGGTCGACCTGGTTCAGCCGGTCGCCATAGTAGGTCCCCGGCGGCAGCAGCGGCACCGTCGCCGTGCCGTTGCAGACCGTGGCGGCAGCGCCGCACGACGCCAGGTTCCGGCCGAGCGTCGGGAAGATCTCCGCGAACCCGGCCGAATAGCTCGCCGTGATCTCCGGCCCGGGCAGGCTCTGGACCGTGGCCGCCGTCTGCAGGCCCCACCACGGCAGCGGGTAGACCAGAATCAATTTGACCTGCGTCTGGAACGGCTGGACCGTCCGGCAGTTCAGCAGACGCTGCGGCGAGTCGATCGCGAAGCAGCTGTCGGTCATGACGCGGCCGGTGCTCGTGCCGCCCGAAATCACCAGACCGCGAGGCAGCCGGGCGTTGAGGCTGAGATCGACGCCGTTGTAGACCTCACGCTGCTCGCCGAAGCCGTTCGCCAGCTTGACGACGTTGTTCGACTGGCCGAACTGCGCGAACGAGATGTCGTAGAGGCCGCACACCGGATAGCCGCCGCCGCCCGGCAGCCGGGCATCCGCCGGCGCGGCGACGCAGAACGGTGTGTAGTCGGCAGGAGTCACCAGGATGTTGTCGGTGACGATGAAGTTCCCGTACCAGCGGCGGAAATAGCCGGCGGTCATCGAGACGCGGGGCGCCAGCTGGTGCTGGATACTGGCCGAGGTCTCCCAGTTGAAGCCCCGCTTGGCCAGCACCTCGTCGTCGTAGCGCGATGTGATCACGCTCTGTCCGAAGGTCGACTGATTGAACGCGGCGAGCTCGGTGCTCTGCGGGATGAAATCGTTGTTGGCGTCGTTCCAGACGCGGCTCGCCGACGTCACGATCGCCGCGGCCGGATTGGCGCGGCCGGTAATCGTCGTCAGGTTATCGGCCTGCAGGTAGCGCCCGATGCTGGCCTTGACCGCGGTCTTGCCGTTGCCGAGCAGGTCGAAGGCGATGCCCAGCCGTGGCGAGAGGTTCTTCCAGTGTGGGATGTCGTAGACCGCTGGAAAATCGACATTGCGCGTCGGTACCTGCGGGCCCGGCCCGAGGTGCTGCGCCGGGGCGTAGGCGTTGTAGTAGTCGAAGCGCAGGCCGGCATTGAGCGTGGCGCGCTTGACCGTCCACTGATCCTGCGCGAAGAGCCCGACGTTCGCCTTGCCGACGTCGTAGCGCGAGATCGGGGTGGCCCAGACGGTGACCGAGCGCGGTAATCCGTTCTGCAGCGTATAGCTCTGCCCGTTATTGCTCACCTCGGTCGTGATGAAGGAGCTGGCGTGCAGGAAGTTGACGCCGAACTTGGCGGCGTGCGAGCCGGTCACATACGAGGTGACCAGCCGGGCGTTCCAGTTGTGGCTGGCGTTGAAGCCGCCGCCGTTGGGGATGTTCCCCCAGCGGATGCCGGTCGTGTTCTCGGTCCACGAGGCGGCGTCGTAGCCGACGTCCGGCTGCGGGTAGTAGTGAAAGTCCTTGTTCGCCAGCGAGACGCCGCCTTCGAAGAGCAGCCGGCTGGTCATCGGGGCGGTCCAGCCGGCCTGCGACAGATAGGACGGCCGGGCGTTGTAATACATGATCGCGTCGGGCGCCAGCAGCCGGTTCGCCGCGCCCTGACCGTAGAAATGATCGCGGATCTGCTGGTTGACCTGCTGCTGGGCGGTGATCTTGTGCTTGGTCGAGACCCGCCAGGTGAGGCGGAGGCTCTGGTTGCCGTCGCGGTCCCCCTCGAACGCCGGCCGGCTCAGGTCCGGCGTGTAGCTGGGCGAGCCGGGCGGGTTGAGGTTGTAGAACATCCCGGCAATGGTCTGTTCGGTCTTCCACACCCGCACCGAGCCGAAGAACCACAGCGTGTCCTTCTTGATCGGGCCGCCGAGCGCGGGATCGATGTCGAAGATGCGCTTCACCTGATCGACGGTCGCCAGGCCGCGCTGCTTCAGCTCGTCGCTGAGGTTGTTGCTCTGCATGTGGTCGTCGGTGTAGGTGCCGAAGAAATAGCCCTTGAAGCTGTTGCCGCCGTCCTTCGGAATGACGTTGCTCCGGATGCCGCTGACCTCGCTCTCGGCCGACAGCCCGGAGGTTTCCAGGCTCACTTCAGCGACGGTGGCGTCGTTGGTGGCGATGGCGGTGAAGCTGCCGCCCCGGCCCTGGCCGTTGTTGTAGGCCATGCCGTCGTGCAGCAGCTGCATCTCTTGGGCGCGGCTGTTGTGGATCGCAATCGCTGCCGACCCGTAGATGGTGCCGCCGACATCCTGGCTGATCGTCGTCACGCCCGGGATCAGCACGCCGAGGACCATCGCCGACTTGGTCCCGGCCGGGACCGCATTGATGATGTCGCGCGTCATCACCTGCTGCTGCACGACGTTCTGCAGGTCGACGGTCGGCGTCGCGCCGGAGACCGTAATCGTCTCCTCGACGGCGCCGACCCGCAGGTCGGCGTTGACCGTCGCCGTGAACGACGCCGTCAGCTCGACCCCTTCCCGCTTGACCGAGCTGAAGCCGGCGAGGGTGAACGTCAGCGTGTAGGAGCCGGGCCGCAGCTCGACGATCTTGAACTGGCCCGCCCCGTCGGTCACCGCGGTGCGCACCTTCTCGATCAGCGCCGGACTCGCGGCCTCGACCGTGACCCCGGGCAGGACCGCGCCCGAGGAGTCTCTCACCACCCCGGCGATGCCGCTGTTGCTCTGGGCGTGGGCCGACGCCGGCACGAGCAGCGTGGCGGCCGATAGGAAGACGAGCAGCGTCAGCGTCCGGAATCCGGTCATCTCGTTAATCTCTCCTGAATCTCTGCTGAGAAAAGTCATCGCATTCTACCTTGGGTCCTGGTGTCGTGACGTCCTGCCGGTATTCCATACTCGATTTCCGCGTCGCCAAAATCCTGCGGCTGGCCGGCACACGGACGATGGTCGGCATCGACCTCTATAATGCGCTGAACAGCAGCGCCATCCTGGCCTACAACAACACCTTCGTCCCGAACGGGACCTGGAAGCAGCCGCAGACGGTGCTGACGGCGCGGCTGTTGAAGTTCACGATGGAGCTGACGTTCTGAGCCTTTGCGACTGATCCGGCTTCAGCCCGTACGTGGGATCCGGCTTCAGCCGGATTGATCCGTCGTCCGACTGAAGTCGGACGCCACGGACGATTCTGCGGCCACGTACGAGCGGGCATGCGGCCCGGCCACGCCGCCAATCTGAAAAGCGACCATACTTGGACGCCGCCATCGATCCCGGAACCCATCGGACTGAGAGGTAGAGAGATGCGCTCGAGCGTGAATACCCTGGTACTCCTGTCGTGGCTCGTTCTGCTGCCCACCGCCAGCTTCGCGCAGGCGGTGATCGCCGGCGCGGTGAAGGACTCGTCCGGGGGCGTGCTGCCCGGCGTGACGGTGGAAGCGGCCAGCCCGGCGCTGATCGAGAAGGTCCGCTCGGCGGTCAGCGACGGCACCGGACAGTACCGGATTGAAGACCTGCGGCCCGGCACCTACACCGTCACCTTCACGCTGGCCGGGTTCAACGGCTACAAGCGGGAAGGGATCGAGCTGACCGGATCGTTTACCGCCACCGTCAACGCCGATCTCAAGGTCGGGTCGGTATCGGAGACGATCACGGTCACCGGCGAGACGCCGATCGTCGACGTCCAGAGCGCCCGCCGCCAGACGACGATGAGCAACGACGTCGTCCGCTCGATTCCGAATACGCGCAACTACAACTCGATGGTCGCGCTGGTGCCCGGGGTGATCACCAACATCAACGACGTTTCGACCGGGATCGTGACGACCCAGTTTCCGATTCACGGCGGGCGGGCGAACGAGAGCCGGATGACGGTTGACGGACTCAACATCGGCAACCCGCCCGGCGGCGGGCAGCCGCCGACCTACGTCGCCGACGTCGGCAATGCGCAGGAGGTGTCGTTCACCTCGTCGGGCGGGCTGGGCGAGTCGGAGACGGCCGGGCTGGTGATGAACCTGGTGCCGAAGACCGGCGGCAACCGCGGATCCGGCGCCTTCTTCGTCAGCGCCACCGGCGAGCCGCTCGAGTCGGACAACTTCACGCAGGCGATCAGGGACGCCGGCCTCCAGGTGCCGACGCCGATCAACAAGGTCTACGACGTGAACGGTTCCTACGGCGGCCCGATCAAGAAGGACCGGATCTGGTACTTCGTCAACGCCCGGACCCAGGGCAGCACCCGGACGATCGCCAACATCTTCTACAACCAGAACGCCGGCGATGCCACCAAGTGGACCTACGTGCCCGATCTGGATCGGCCGCAGTTCACCGACCGGACCTGGGAGAACGCCAGCGCCCGCGTCACCTGGCAGGCGACGCCGCGGAACAAGATCGGCGGCTTCTGGGACGAGCAGGTCGTGTGCCGGGCGTGCGAGGGCACGACCTACGGCATTACCGATCCGGCGCGGATCTCGCCCGAGGCGGGCGGGCTCAGCCAGTACAAGCCGCTCCGCGTCACGCAGCTGACCTGGTCGTCGCCGGCGACCAGCCGGCTGCTGCTCGACGCCGGGTTCGGCACCACCTACTACGGCTGGGGCAACTTCGAGCGGAATCCGAATCCGACTCACGATCTGATCCGCGTCACCGAGCAGTGCGCGGCCGGCTGCGCCGCCAACGGCAACATCCCGGGGCTGGCCTACCGGTCGCAGGACTACGCCAGCGACTACACCGGCGCCTACACCTGGAAGGCGTCGACTTCCTACGTCACCGGCGCGATGAGTTTGAAAGTCGGCTACCTCGGCACGCTGTTCACCGACGATCGCACCTGGTTCACCAACAGCCAGAACCTGACGTTCCGGTTGAACAACGGCGTTCCGAATCAGCTCACCCAGTCGATCTCGCCCTGGGTCAACAACGCGCGGGCGGCGTGGCACGCGCTGTACGCGCAGGAACAGTGGACGCTCGGCCGGCTGACATTGCAGGGTGCGCTCCGCTTCGATCACGCCTCCAGCTGGTTTCCCGAACAGCAGGAGGGGCCGTCGCGGTTCCTGCCGACGGCGATTCACTTCGACGAAACCAAGGGCGTCGACAGCTACAAGGACATCACGCCGCGGGTCGGCGTCGCCTACGACGTGTTCGGGAACGGCAAGACGGCGATCCGGTTCAACCTCGGCAAGTATCTGGAGGGGGTCGGGACCTCGTCGAACTACGCCAACAGCAACCCGACCAATCGCCTGCCGATCACCGGCGGCGGCGCGTTCTCGACCGGCAACGTGACGCGGACCTGGACCGATCGCAACAGCAACTTCGTGCCTGACTGCGACCTGCTCAATCCGAATACGCAGTCGGACACCGTCGATTTCTGCGGCCAGATCTCGAACCTGAGGTTCGGGCAGAACGTGCTGACCAACAACTTCGATCCAGCGCTTCTCAACGGCTGGGGCGTCCGGCCGTCCGACTGGAGCGTCGGCCTCGCGGTGCAGCAGCAGCTGCTGCCGCGCGCCTCGCTCGAGGTGGCCTATTCGCGGCGGTCGTTCAACGGCTTCACCGTCAGCGACAACACGCTGGCCCAGCGGTCGGACTACACCCCCTACAGCATCGTCGCGCCGAGCGACCCGCGGCTGCCCGGCGGGGGCGGGCAGACGGTGACCGGCCTGTTCGACATCGTGCCGGCGGTGTCGGGCCAGATCCTCAACACCGTCTCCGACTCGCGTCAGTTCGGGAACATCTACCAGTACTTCAACGGCATCGATATCTCGCTGAACGTCCGGACGGCGGGCGGGCTGACCATCCAGGGCGGCACCAGCACGGGGCAGAACGTCGCGGATGCGTGCGAGGCCAGGGAGAATCTGCCCGAGCTCACCCTCGCCATCGGCGGCGGGCTGACCGGATCCAATGTCAGCACCACCAGTCCGTACTGCCATGTCGCCTACGGCGTGCTGACCCAGCTGCGCGGGCTGACCTCGTACACGGTGCCGAAGATCGACGTTCAGCTGAGCGCGGTGCTGCAGAGCAAGCCGGGGGCGCTGCTGTCGGCGAACTACTCGGTCCCCAACGCCGAGGCGGCGAAGTCGCTCGGCCGCAGCCTGTCCGGGAACGCGACCCAGGTCACGGTCAATCTGATCGAGCCGGGCTCGCTCTACGGCAATCGCATCAACCAGCTCGATTTCCGCATCGCCAAGATCCTGAAGATCCGCGGCACGCGGACGATGATCGGCGCCGACATGTACAACGCGACGAACTCGGCGGCGATCCTGACCTACAACAACACGTTCTCGTCGGTCACCTCGGGCGCCTCGGCGTGGCGGTCGCCGACCTCGGTCCTGACCGGCCGGATGATCCGCATCAGCGGGGAGTTTTCCTTTTAGGGACGTTTCAGATGAGGACGCAGAGGACGCAGAGGACGCAGAGGACGGGGAGGACGCAGAGGTAGAGGACATCGCGCTTCGTCGCGGCATGTCGTTCTTCCCGAGCGGTTGGGCCACGAAGACAACACGAAGAAGACATCTGGGCTTCTCATTTTTCAAGTCGCCTCTTCTTGATTTCTAGTTTTCTATTGCTGGAAGGGTTCCACAAGGCGCGAAAGCACGAAGAGCCATACCGACCGATCTTCTTCGTGTTTTCGTGGCTGCCTTTCTTCTCATTGGCGGGACGTTGGAAGATGCAGCCCGCTACTTCGGAACCGGTCGTGCCGTCAGTTCCAAAAGCGACACTTTGAAGTCGCGGGAGACAAGTTTGTCGAGCGGTGACGAAAACGTCGTGCCGGCGATCTCCGCGCCGAACCAATCGGCAACGCCGTACAATGGGAGCCGCAGCCGCTCTCAGACCTACCGCCGGTTTTTCGCGAGCGCATGCAGAAGGTGCAGCGATGCAGATCCGTGTCGGCTACGAGCTCATTTACGACTGTCCGCAACCGACGCCGATGCTGTTGATGTTGAACGTCCATCACACGCGCGCCCAGGACATCGTCGTCGCCGACGTGATCAGGACCGAGCCGGTGGTCCGGGTGGTGCCGTACCGCGACGGGTTCGGCAACTGGTGCAGCCGGATCGTCGCGCCGCCGGGCCGGCTGATGCTGACCGCAACCGGGGTGGTCAACGACAACGGCCGGCCTGATGCGCCGGTCTTCGCCGCGCAGCAGCACGAGGTGGCGGACCTGCCCGACGAGTGCCTCGGGTTCCTGCTCGGCAGCCGCTATTGTGAGACCGACCGGCTCGCCGACGTCGCGTGGGGGCTGTTCGGCAACTCTGCGACCGGGGCCGAGCGCGTCCAGGCGATCTGCGACTTCGTCCACAACCACATCGTCTTCGGTTACGAGCACGCCCGACCGACAAAGACGGCCTGGGACGCCTACAACGAGCGGCGGGGCGTCTGCCGCGACTTCGCCCACCTGGCGGTGACGTTCTGCCGGTGCATGAACATCCCAGCGCGCTACTGCACTGGCTACCTCGGTGACATGGGCCAGCCGCCGCCGTACAGCGCGATGGATTTCGCCGCCTGGTTCGAGGCCTACATCGGCGGGCAGTGGTACACCTTCGATCCGCGCAACAACGTCCCCCGCATCGGCCGGGTGCTGATGGCGCGCGGGCGCGACGCCACCGACGTCGCCATCACCACCACGTTCGGCCCGAACGTCCTGGCTGGCTTCAAGGTGTGGACCGAGGAAATCGCCGGTGCCGGGTCAGGCTACTCCCGTTGACCCCGCGGCACCTGGCGCGGACGATGCCGGAGCCATCGGCCCTGCGCGGCCGGCTGCTCACCGTGCGTCACCTGACGGTCTACCGCTATTCCTCGCCGGTCGGACTGGGTGAACACCGGATGATGTTCCGGCCGCGGGCCAGCCACGATCTGCGGATCGTCAGCTCCCGGCTGGAGATCCGGCCGCACCCGGCGGACCTGCGCTGGCTGCACGACGTCTTCGACAATTCGGTGGCGATCGCCACCTTCACCGGAACGACCCGCGAACTGCGGTTCGACAGCACCACCACGCTGGAACACTTCGAGGGATCGCGGCCCGAGTACGTGCTCGAAGCCGGCGCGCAGCGGTTTCCGTTCGAGTACGCGGCCGATGAGCGGCCCTCGCTGGCCGCCGCGCTGACCCGCCTGTATCCGGACGAGCGCATCCGCGAATGGGCGAGCCGGTTCGTGCCGGCGTCCGGCTCGATCCGCACCAAAACGCTGCTCGACGCGATGACCAGCGGCATCAAGAAGCAGTTCGTCTATCTGCGCCGCACCGAAAAAGGGGTGCAGACCCCGATCGAGACGCTCGAGCGCGGCAGCGGCAGCTGCCGCGACTTCGCGCTGCTGATGATGGAGGCGATGCGCGCGCTCGGCCTCGCCGCCCGCTTCGTCAGCGGCTATATCTTCGTCCCGGAGTCCAAACCGACCGCGACGCTGGGCGGCGGCTCGACCCACGCCTGGATGCAGGTCTACCTGCCCGGCGCGGGCTGGGTCGACTTCGATCCGACCAACAGCCTGATCGGCAATCGGAATCTGATCCGTGTCGCCGTCGCCTGGGATCCCGCCCATGCGCTGCCGCTGTGGGGCAGCTACCTCGGCCCGGCCAAGTCGTTTCTCCGGATGGATGTGACGGTGCGCGTCACCGAAGAGGATGTCGTTCCCTGACCTGCCGCAGATCGCCGCAATAGATCAGCGCGTCACGCGCGGTCATACATCGTAGACGAGATAGCCGTCCTCGGATGTGGCGAGCAGCGCCGACGGCAGCGGATTGCCGGATGTCCGTCGATGCGATCCGGCGGTCCTGATGAACTTCTGACGAACCATTTCGCTCCGCGTATACTCGCGGGAGGATGATGCGCAACAGATGGCGGCGCCGGCTGGCGCTCGTTGGACTGGCATCGCTCGTCGCCGCGACGGCGCTGGCGCAGTTCGGCGGGCCGCGCGGGCGGTTCGTGCAGCGCCGCAACATCGACTACGACGGCCGCTTCACGTTCGTCCGTCTGAACTACACCACGGCGCCGGGCGGGTACTGGTATCGCGGCGAGCCGGCCTGGGCGCACGGCTATCCCCTCGCCGAGCAGAACCTGATGAGCATCATGAACGAGGTCAGCTACCTGGGCGCGCACGTCGAGGAGATCAATTCGCTGACGCTCGACGATCCCGAGCTGTTCAGGTTTCCGATCGCCTACGTCATCGAGCCGGACTGGTGGGCGATGACCGATGCGGAAGCGGCCGGCCTGCGCAACTATCTGCAGAAGGGCGGGTTCCTGATCGTCGACGACTTCAAGGGGCGGGCATTCCGCGGCGGTGGCGGGTGGGAGACGTTCGAGCAGAACATGAAACGGGCGCTGCCGGACGGCCGGTTCGTCGACCTCGACCTGTCGCACCCGATCTTCCACGCGTTCTTCGAGGTCAAGTCGCTGCACGTGCCGCAGGCCTACGTGGGCGGCGACGCCATCTTCCGCGGCCTGTTCGAAGACAACGATCCGGCCAAGCGGCTGCAGATAGTCGTCAACTTCAATACCGACATCTCGCAGTTCTGGGAATGGTCCGGGACCGGCCTGAGGCCGATCGCCGATGCCAACGAATCCTACAAGCTCGGCGTCAACTACATCGTCTACGG
>JBDTRR010000033.1:0-63589 GCA_039931615.1 Acidobacteriota bacterium | reverse complement strand
TCAATCCGGCTGAAGCCGGATCCCACGTCCGAGGGACGAGTCCCGAATCGTACGTCGCGTCCGGCTTGAGTCGGACTGCCGATCAATCCGGCTGAAGCCGGATCCCACGTCCGAGGGACGAGTCCCGAATCGTACGTGGCGTCCGACTTTAGTCGGACCACGGACCGGACCGGCTTGCGAACCCCAGCCGTTACGGTCCCGGCCGCAGCTGGAACGGGCGGAAGTTGCCGTAGGTGGCGTTCCCCTCGATCAGGGTACCGTCGCGGCGGCCCTCATACCGTTCGCGCATCTCGATCGGGACGAGAAAACCGAGCAGCGGCTCCGACTGATAGCTGACGTCGATGGTCGCGCGGACGGCGGAACTGTCCGCCGTCAGTTCACTCATCAGCACCCGGCCGGTCGCCGGTTCGATCCAGAACCGTCCGCGCACCGGGATGTCCCTGCCGCTGGTCGTGCGGATCAGCGTCTTGCGCTGCACTTCTTCGTACTCGACCACCCACACTTCGGTCGTCGTGGTGAAGTTGGCCGAAGGGTCGCGCGGCGTCCGGGTGATGGCCGGGGCGCGGTCGGCACCGCGCCTGAAACGGAAGCGCGCCTGGTGGTCCGGTTCGAGAAACAGCAGCGGCAACGTCGGCGTGTTGACGTTCCGCTCGATGGTGCCGATATTGTAGCGGGCGCTTTCGTCGATGATCCGCTGGATTCCCGGGCCGGCCGCCGCGGTCGGCTGGTCGCGGAGCAGCGCCGTCAGCCGCTCCTGCCGATCCCTGACCGGCTGCCCGTCGACCTCGAAGACGTCCCGGAGCTCGACGTAGCGATCGGCGCCGGCCGGCCAGACGAGCAGGAAGTCCGATCGCAGCTCACGCCGGTGGTGGATGGCGGTCGACCGCGCGCGCGCGATCAGCGGCCGGACCTCCTGCACGTACGACTCCTCGGCTGCAATGCTGGACAACTGACGGCGGAACCCGGCGACATAGACACCGGCGCGCTGCATCACGGCCTTGAGGTCCGGCTCCTGCGCCGCCAGCGGAGCGGTCGCAGCTGCCGCGAGCAGCAGCATCACCGCCTGGCGGGTCAAACCCCTAACTCGTGTCATGGTGGCCTGCCACGGTCCGGCTGAGGCGCCTGAGAAAAATCGAGCGTCAGCAGGCATCAGCCTGTTGACTGTCGGAATTGATTCTCTCTCAGGCTCGGAAGCCGGACACTACGTATCAATCGCCTTCAGCAGTTCCGCCACCGTCTCCCCTGTCACCGGATCGACCAGGTCGCCGGCAATCTCCGCCAGCGGCTCGAGCACGAACCGGCGCTCGCGAAACCGCGGATGCGGGACGATCAGGCTCGGCTCATTGATGATCCGGTCCGCGAACAGGATCAGATCCAGATCGAGCGTTCGCGCCGCGCCCGGGAAGGGACGCTCGCGGCCGCGATCGCGTTCGATCGCCAGCAGCGTGTCGAGGAGCGCCCGCGGCGTCAGCCGGGTCGATCCGATCGCCGCCGCGTTGAGGAAATCCGGCTGGTCGCCGGCGACGTTCACCGGCGTGGTGTCGATGAAGCGGGACACCGTGAGACCCTCGAAATAGCCGGCCAGGCGGGAGAGGGCGTAGGTGAGATGGCCGCGGCGATCGCCGACATTGCTGCCGAGCGCAACGGCGGCGCGGTTTACTCGATCCACCGCGAGGGCAGGACTTCACCGTGTGACGGACCCAGCTGTTCACCGCGCCGGCCGAGCAGGTCGGTCCGGCCGGCCAGCGCCTGCTCGAAGAACCGCTTCTGTTCGAGCGTCTCGCCGAGAATGACGCGGAGCATGCCGCGATGCCGGGCGTTGCCCATCGCGTCGACGCGGGTCCGCCACCGGTCGACGAACGTCTGGGCGTCCCGGACGTCTTCCTCGAGGACGCTGCGCGCGACCGCGGCGGCCTTGCCGGCGACGGTCCGCACCGGCTCCGCGACTTCTGGCGCCGTGCCGCCGAGCTCCTCGATCGCCTTGGCCACCCAGGTGAGCTGCACGTCTTCGCGCGCCACGATGTACTGGTAGGTGTTGTTGGCGTCGTATTGACCGATCAGGCGCGCCGCCGCCTGATGCCGGAGCATCATCGTCAGCTTGTCGCGGGAGAACTCTTCGAGGAGCGGGAGCAGGTCGGTCACGAGTTCTGTTTTTCCTTGCACGTGATACAAACGCGCGTCCAGGGGATGGCGTTCAAGCGCGCGTCGGCGATCGGCTCGCCGCAGTCGCGGCATAGTCCGTATGAGCCCTTCTCAATCCGCCACAGCGCTTCCTCGATGGCCTGGAGGATCTTGGCGTCGGTCGCCTTCAACTTCAGCTGGATGTGCACTTCGTTGTTGCCGCTCGCCTGATCGGCCATGTCGCCCTGACGCGTGTTGTTCTCCATCGACGCCTGCAGCGGCTTGATGCCGCCGCTGCCGACAAGCTCGTCACGCTTCCTCAACAGCGCGTCCTTGAAATGCTGCTCGTCCATGCGGGAACTCCTGCCCCTTCAGGCCCACTGTTCAGCCTGTGAACTGCCGATCATAGCATCCTTCCGGAGGCCCACACCCTCCCCAGGACGACCCTCCGGAGACGCGCTGTCCGGCGGAATGGCCAGCGCAGTCCGTTACCGGAGAAACAGGTAACGGCCAAGCAACAACCCGGCGAACACGAAGATCAGGGGGTCGACTTCACGCCGGCGCCCGGTCGCCAGCTTCAGGATCACGTATGCCAGCAGGCCGAAGGCCACGCCCTCCGTGATGCTGACGGCCAGCGGCATGATGATGGTGAGGAAGGCCGGGATTGCCTCGGTCGGGTCCTCCCACTCGATGTGACGCAGGCCGCCGATCATCATCGTCCCGACGAGGATGAGCGGCGGTGCGATCACGGGATACAGCGTCGCCGCACCGGCCGGAGAGCCGCCACCGATCATCCTGACCAGCGGAAAGAACAACAGCGAGAGCAGGAACAACGCGGCCGTCACCAGGCCGGCCAGACCGGTGCGGCCGCCGGCCGCAACGCCGGCACTACTTTCGATGTAGGCGGTGACCGTCGAGGTGCCGAGCGCCGCCCCGACCACGGTGCCGACCGCGTCGGCGAGCAGCGCCTGCCGCGCCCGCGGCAGCCTGCCGTCCTGCATCAGACCGGCCTGCGCGGCCACGCCGACCAGCGTGCCGACCGAGTCGAACAGCGCGAGAAAGAAGAAGATCGGCACGACCGCCAGCATCCCCGGGGCAAAGGCGCCGGCGACGTCGAGCTGAAGCAGCGTCGGCCACAACGAGGGCGGCGCGCTGGCCAGTCCTTGATACCGGACGACGCCCAGCGGCATAGCGAAGGGCCTGCACTGCGGCGATCATTCCGCCCGCAGTGTGGCGAGCGGCTTGTGCCTCAGGACGTCGAGACTGGACACGACGCCGATCGCGGCGACCAGGGCCGCGGTCAGCACGACGCCGCCGACGTGCTCGCCGGCGAAGAGCCGCCACGGGATCTCGAGCGCGTAGCGGCTGACGCCCCATGTCAGCGCCACGGCTCCGAGCGAACCGACCACGCCGGCCAGCGACCCGAGCATGCCGTACTCGAACAGCAGCATCTTCGCGATCGTCCGCGTATTGGCACCGAGCGTCTTCAGCACCGCCGCTTCGTAGACGCGTTGAAACTTCGTCATCGCGACCGCCCCGATCAGGATCAGCGCCCCACTGAACAGGACCAGCCCGCCGACGACCGTCACCGCCAGCGTCACCTTCGACATGATGTCGCGGACGGTCTCGAGAATCTCGTGGAAATCGATCACCGACACGTTGGGAAACTGCTCGACCAGGTCGTGCTGGAAGCGGCCGCGTCCGGCGGCATCGGCCGGGCCTTTCAGCGGGGCGATATAGGTCTGCGGCGCCTGGTCGAGGGCGCCGGGCCGGAACACGAACATGAAACCGCCGCTCCGGGCGTCCCGCCAGTCGACCTCGCGCACGCTGCTGACACGCGCCGCGATCGTCCGGCCGAGAATGTCGAAGCGCATCACATCGCCGACGTTGATGGCAAACCGTTCGTGGATGCCGAGCTCGACCGACACCTCGGGGTCCGACGACGAGCCGGTCCAGAACGTGCCGTCGGTAATCCGCTCGTTCGATTCGAGGTGGTCGCGGTAGGTGACGGTGTACTCGCGCGCCAGCGACCCGCGGGCCCGGACGTCGTCGAAACTCTCAAGGGTGGTGTCGCGGCCGCTGACGCCGACGACCCGGGCGCGCAGCACCGGCATCAGCCGTGAGTTGCCGGCGCCGTTCTTCGGATCGGCGAGGAAGGCGCGGACGCCATCGGCCTGATCGCGCTGGATGTCGAGCAGGAACATGTCGGGCGCGTCTTCCGAGATCTGGATCGAGAACTCCGCCAGCAGGCTCGCCTGCAGCGATCGGACGCCGACGACAAAGAATGCACCCAGCCCGACCGCGAACAGGATCATCCGCGTCTGGTTGCCCGGGCGCGACAGATGCAGCACCGCGTGGCGAAGCGGAAACGACGGCGATCTGGCGAGCGGGGCGATGACGGCGATCAGCAGCCGGCCGGCCCCCTGCAGCACCACCGCCAGACCGGCAAAGCCGCAGCACACCACCGCGCCGACCCGCAGCGACCCGGCCTGCCAGCCGGCGACGCCGATCAGCGCCAGACCGACCAGCGCCATCACCGCCAGCCTCGCCCAGTCGCGCGCGATCCGCGACGACTCGTCGCGCAGCAGGAGCGAGGGCTTGACGTGGCGGACCTGCATCAGCGGCACGACCGAGAACAGCAGCGACACGAGCAGCCCGACGGTGACGCCCTGCGCCGCCGCGCTCCAGGACAGGCCGTAGTCGGCTTCCGCCAGGATCGACGTCGAGCCGCCCAGCGCCAGCGGAATCGCCGCGATCGTCGTGCGCGCCATCAGCACGCCGAGGAGACTGCCAGCCAGGCCGAGGACCAGGACCTGGAGGATGTAGACCACCATGATCTGCGTACTGCGGGCCCCGAGGCACTTGAGCACGGCGATACTGCGAATCTTCTGCGCGATGAAGACGCGCGTCACGCTCGAGATCGCGATCCCGCCGAGGATGACGATCACCAGGCCGACCAGGCTGAGGTAGTTCTCGGCCCGTTCGAAATCGCGCCCGACCTCGTCCTCGTTCGATCGGTAGGAACGCGCCGCGACGAACTGATTCCTGAAGTCGTCGCGCAGCGCCCGGACCAGCGGCTGGATGGACGTCTCCGGCGCGCGGACCAGCAGGACGCGGCGGGCGCGGCTGCCGGCCCCGAGCAGACCGGCGGAGGGAAGATCGTCGAAGTCGATCAGCACGCGCGGACCGAGGCTGAACCCGCCGACCCGCCGGCCCGGCTCGGTGGTGATCACCCCGCGAATGGTGAAGCGCGTCTGGCCGATGCCGATCTGATCGCCGACCTGAAGGCCCAGCGCCGTCAGCAGTTCGGGACGAACCAACGCCCCGTGGCCGCGCAGCAGCGCGTGCGAATAGGTCTGGCCCCCCTGCAGACCGACCGTGCCGTAGAGCGGAAACCCGCTCTGCACGGCGCGGAGTTCGACCATCCGGGCGACCTCCCGTCCATCCGCCGGCCGCGACATGGTCGGCGTCTCGATTGACTCGGTCCGTTCCTGCGAGCCGAACTCGGCGAGCCGGCGGTCGATCGTCTGCCGTGCCTCGTCGGTCCACTCGGCGGTGGTCGACACCAGCACGTCGGCCGCAATCAGCGCCTTCGCTTCACGTCCGAACACGCCGCGGACGCTTTCGATCACCGACCGCAGCGTGACGATCGCCGCGACGCCAACGGCGATGCACAGGAAGAAGAACAGCAGGCGCCGCCACGCCGCCCGGGTTTCGCGCCCCGCCATGCGCAGCACGAACATCATCGCCGGCCTCGCGACTCACTGCCCTCAACCGGCGTCGTGCCGATGCCGAGCTCGAGCGGCCGGATCGCCACGTCGTGATCGACCGTCTCGACGACCCGTCCGTCGCGCAGCACCAGCCGGGTATCGGCGAGCGCGGCCAGCTCGGCATCGTGGGTGACCAGGACGACGGTGGTGCCGCGCCGGCCGTGAATCGTCCGCAGCAGCGTCATGATGTGCCGGCCGTTTGCCGTATCGAGGTTGCCGGTCGGCTCGTCGGCCAGGACGATCGGCGGGGCGTTGGCGAGCGCGCGGGCCAGCGCCACCCGCTGCTGCTCGCCGCCCGAGAGCTGGGACGGGTAGTGATGGGCGCGCCCGGTCAGACCGACCTCTTCGAGCAGCGCCTCCGCCCGCGGCCGCGCATCGCGCCGGCCGACGATCTCCATCGGCACGGCGACGTTCTCGACCGCGGTGAGCGACGGAATCAGATGGAAGAACTGGAAGACGAAGCCGATCTTCTCGCCGCGCAGCTTGGCCAGCCGATCTTCGTCGAGGCGCGTGATGTCGACGCCATCGATGACGACCGATCCCGAGGTCGGCGCATCGAGCCCGGCGATCAGTCCGAGCAGCGTCGACTTGCCGCTGCCGGAGGGTCCGACGATGGCGACAAACCGCCCCCGCGCGATCGTCATCGACAGAGGATGCAGGATGGTCAGCGGCTCGGTCCCGCTGATGACCGTCTTGGAGACGTCGCGCAACTCGATCATCGGGCGGTGGATCCTCCGGCGCCGGCGCGCCGCGACTCGTCCTCGAGCACCGGCTTGAGGGTGTTCCAGACGTTGGCGGCGACCAGCCGCGCGCCCGCGGCGGTCGGGTGGATCCCGTCGGGCTGGTTCAAGTCGGCGATCCCGCCGACGCCCTGGAGCAGGAACGGCACCAGCGGGATGCGGTATTTCTTCGCCAGCGCCGGGTAGACGTTGTGAAAGGCGGCAGTGTAATCGAACCCGTGGTTCGGCGGCGCTTCCATCCCGGCTAGGACGACGGCAATCTGGCGCGCCTGCGCCCGCTCGATGATCGTCGAGAGATTGCGCGTCAGCTCGGCGGCTGGCAGCCCGCGCAAGCCGTCGTTGCCGCCAAGCGCCACGATCAGTACGCGGACGTCGCCGTCGAGCGCCCACTCGAGCCGCGACACCCCGCCCGCCGACGTGTCGCCGGAGACGCCGGCGTTGACGATGGTATAGCTCAGGCCGGCCTCCTTGATCAGATCCTGCAGCACCGTGGGGTAGGCATCTCTCATCGACAGGCCGAGGCCGGCGGTCAGACTGTCGCCGAGCACCACCACCCGCGGCGCGCTGACGTCGCCGACCGGCGGCAGCGGATCCTGTCCGGTCGACCGGGCGGCGGCCGCCTGCTCGTCGGCCCGCTCGCTGCGACCGCCGCACGCCGCACCGAGCACGGCCAGCGCCAACAGAAGCCACGGGAAAGCGCGCGGTCGACGCATCACTGATTATTGCCCAGTCTCAGGAACTACTGGAGTGGACAACCGCTCGCGCAGCGCCGCAATCGCCTGCTCGAGCATCCGGCGGTGGGCGAACGAGGTGGCGGCGGCCAGATCGGCTTCGGCGCGCGCCAGCGCCAGTTCCAGGCCGCGCTGCCGCTCGAGCGCAGCGCGCTCCGCGGCGGTCCGCTCCGGCGCATTCGCCTTGGGGCGCTCTGCTTCCGCCTGCTGGAACTCGACGTCCTTGCTTTCAAAGCCTCTCGCCATCTGGTTCGTCTGGGGAAACCCCTCCAAAATAGTATGCTGTAGAAATGCCGGGTGCGCACGATCTGCTCTCGCGGTGGCCAGCTCTCGACGTCGCAGCCAGGCGCGACCGCTTGCGGGATCGCCTGCACGTTTCCCCCGGCACGCTGACCGGCGCGGTGGCCACCCATCGCCGTTCGGTCGATGCCGCGGCGGCCGCCCTGTGGCGGCGCGACCGGTCGCTCTGGAGCGATGACGCCGCCGTTCAGGAGAAGATCGGCAACCGGCTCGGGTGGCTCAGCTCGCCGGCGTTGATGGCCGACTCACTCGATCGGCTGCGAACGTTCGCCGCCGGGGTCCGGCGCGACGGCTTCCGGCACGTCGTGCTGCTCGGCATGGGCGGATCGAGTCTGGCGCCCGAAGTGCTGCGTGCCGTGATCGGCGTCGCTCCCGGATGGCCGACGCTGCACATGCTCGACTCGACCGATCCGGCCGCGGTCCGCGCCGCGGCGACACCGCCGGAACAGACGCTGTATCTGCTGTCCAGCAAGTCGGGCACCACGATCGAGCCGAATTCCCTGGCGGCGCACTTCCGGACGCGCCTCGAACCCGCCGTGCCCCGCTGGGCCGACCACTTCGTGGCGATTACCGACGAGGGCACCGAACTGGCGCGGCGGGCCCAGGCCGAGGGTTTCCGCGACGTCTTCATCAACCCGTCCGACATCGGCGGCCGGTATTCAGCGCTCTCGTACTTCGGCTTCGTGCCGGCCGCCTTGATGGGTCAGGACCTGGATGGTCTGGCCGGCTGGGGCCTGGCGATGTTGGCCGCAGCCGAGCCGGGCCCGTCCGCCGCGGTGATGGCCGACGCGGTGACGAACCCCGCCGCCGCACTGGCGCTCATCGTCGGCGCCGCGGCGCTGGCCGGCCGCGACAAGCTGACGCTGGTGGTGCCGCCGGCGCTCGAGGCCTTCGGACTCTGGGTCGAGCAGCTGATCGCTGAGAGCACCGGCAAGCAGGGCAAGGGCGTGGTCCCGATTGCCGGCGAAGCGGTCGGACCGGCAGAGCGGTACGGCGACGATCGGCTGTTCGTCCGGCTGAACATCCGCGGCGCACCGGCAGGCCAAACCGGCCGGGACCAGGCGCTCTTGGAACCGGCCGTCGAGATCGAGTTGCCGGAAGCGACCGCCCTCGGCGCCGAGTTCATGCGCTGGGAGATTGCCACGGCGATTCTCGGCGCGATGTTCGAGATCAATCCCTTCGACGAGCCGAACGTCCAGCAGGCGAAGGATGCGACGCATGTACTGCTGGATGCCTACAAGACGAAGGGCCGGCTGCCTGACGCCGCGGCCGATCTCACCTTGCCGGCCGGCGCCCGCCTCGTGCTGAGCCGGGCGGCCCGCACGACACTCGGCGCCGGCAGCCCCGCTGCGATCCTCACGCTGATCGAGGAGGGCGACTACTTCGCGCTGCTCGCCTACCTCGGCCCGGACGAGGCGATGGCCGGGGAGCTCCGGGCGTTCCGGCAGGCAGTGCGCGATCGGACCCGGGCCGCGACGATGTTCGGTTACGGACCGCGCTACCTGCATTCGACCGGACAGCTTCACAAAGGTGGTCCCAACACCGGCGTGTTTGTACTGATCACCGCCGCACCGGTCGAGGATCTGGCGATCCCCGGCGAGAACTTTTCATTCGGCACGCTCGAGCTGGCTCAGGCGCTCGGCGATTTCGCCTCGCTCGACGCCACCAATCGACGCGCCCTGCACATCCACCTGCCGGCGCCAGAACCCGCGCTGCTGCGCGAGGCCATCGACGCGCTGCTGAAGCGAGCGAAGTAAATGCTGAATGCGGATTGCTGATTGCTGATTGCTGAATGTCAGGACGGATTGCAAATGCATTTTGCATTCAGCACGCAACGGTCAGCATTTCCAGGAGCCACCATATATGGAGCTCGGTTTCGTCGGCCTCGGCAAGATGGGGCTCAACATGGTGAAGCGGCTGCTGGCCGGCGGTCACCATGTCGCCGCTTACGACCGCGACGTTGCTGCGATTCGCCAGGCTGAAGCCGCCGGCGCCACCGGCGCCGCGTCACTCGATGCTCTGGTCAGCGCGCTGGCGCCGCCCCGGATCATCTGGGTGATGGTGCCTTCCGGCGATCCGACGGAATCGACCATCACCGCACTGTCGACGCTGCTGTCGGCGGACGACGTCATCGTCGACGGCGGCAACAGCAACTTTCATGACGACGTGCGGCGCGCCGGTGAGCTCGAGTCGAAACACATCCACTACGTCGATGCCGGGACGAGCGGCGGAATCTGGGGACTCACCGAGGGCTATTGCCTGATGGTCGGCGGCGAGCAGGGCGTGTGCCGCGCGCTCGAGCCGGTGTTTCTCACGCTGGCCCCGGCCCACGGCTATCTTCGCGTCGGCGATCACGGGGCCGGCCACTACGTCAAGATGATCCACAACGCCATCGAGTACGGGTTGATGCAGGCGTACGCCGAGGGCTTTCATCTGATGCACGAGGGCGCCTACAAGGTCGACACCGGCGCCGTCGCCGAGCTCTGGATGCATGGCAGCGTCGTTCGATCATGGCTGCTCGAACTGACGGCGCGGGCCCTGGTGAAAAATCCCACCCTGGAGGGCCTCAAGGCCTACGTCGAAGATTCGGGGGAAGGGCGCTGGACGATGCAGGAAGCGCTGCAGAACGCGGTGCCGGTGCCGGTGCTGGCGGCCGCACTGTTCACCCGGTTCCGGTCCCGGGAGGACAACCCCTTCGGCGAGCGTCTCCTCGCGGCACTGCGACACCAGTTCGGCGGCCATGCCGTGCGGCAAGATGACTGACGCGGAACCCGCCGTCGTCGTCGACCCGGTGACGATCGTGATCTTCGGCGGCGCCGGCGACCTGGCGCATCGCAAGCTGCTGCCCGCGCTCTACAACCTGCACGTCGACCGGCTGCTGCCGCCGCGCTCGGCCGTGCTGGCGGTGGGACGTCAGCCGATGACCGACCAGGCCTATCGTGAGTTCGCCAGAGACGGCGCGACAAAGTTTTCGAGACGTCCGGTGGACGACGGCGCCTGGCAGGACTTCGCCGAGTCGCTGTTCTACCTGGCCGGGTCGATCGGCGAAGCGCCGGTGTTCCGGTCGCTTGGCGCCCGCCTCGACACAATCGAGCACGAGCGCGGGCTGCCCGGCAACCGCATCTACTATCTGGCGGTGCCGCCGACGATGTTCGGACCGACGGTCGAGAATCTGGCGGCGGCGCGGCTGGTCCGGCCGCCCGACTCGCCGCCCTTCGCGCGGCTGATCATCGAGAAGCCGATCGGCCACGATCTGGCCTCGGCGCGGGCCATCAACGACGCCATCGCCGCGGTCTTCGACGAGCGGCAGATCTACCGCATCGATCACTATCTGGGCAAGGAGACGGTCCAGAACATCCTCGTGCTCCGGTTCGCCAACAGCATCTTCGAGCCGCTCTTCAATCAGAAGTACATCGATCACGTCCAGATCACGGTCGCCGAGGAGGAAGGCGTCGGCACGCGCGCCGGCTACTACGAGCAGGCCGGGGCGCTGCGCGACATGGTGCAGAATCACATCCTGCAGCTGGTCGCATTGGTCGCGACCGAGCCGCCGCGCTCGGTCGCGGCGGATGTCGTGCGCGACGAGAAGCTGGAGGTGATCCAGTCGCTGCGGCCGATCGCCGGCGCCGCGGTCGCGGCACAGGCGATCCGGGCGCAGTATGGCGCCGGCTTCGAGGTCGGCGCGCCGGTGCCCGGCTACCTGGAAGAAAAAGGCGTCGCTCCCCAATCGCGCACCGAGACGTTCGTGGCGCTGCAGGTCTTCGTCGACAACTGGCGCTGGGCCGGCGTGCCGTTCTTCCTGCGCACCGGAAAACGGCTGCCGAAGCGCGCCAGCGAGATCTCCATTCATCTGAAGGGCGTGCCGCCGATCCTGTTCAACGCCAATCCGGCCATTCCCCTCGACGCCAACGTCCTGTCGATCCGGATCCAGCCCAACGAGGGCTTTGCGCTCAGCATCGTCTCGAAGGTGCCCGGCCCGCGGGTCCATCTGTATCCCGTCAAGATGGACTTTCAGTACGGCAGCACGTTCGGCAAGCCGTCGCCGGAGGCGTACGAGCGGCTGCTCCTCGACGTGATGGCCGGCGACCCGACGCTGTTCATGCGGCGCGACGCCGTCGAGGCGTCATGGCAATGGGTGACCGCCATTCTCGACGGCTGGGCGGCGCAGACCGACGGTCCGCTGCCCAGCTACCCGGCGGGCGAGTGGGGACCGGCCGAGGCCGATCGGCTGATCGAGTCCAGCGGCCGGCGCTGGAGGGATCTGTAGAGTGCCGACCACTTCAGCCCGTCACGAGATTCGGGCCTCGACCAGCAGCGCCGCGGAAGACGATCTGTCGGCGCTGTGGCGCGAACTGGCGGCTGAAACGCCGGCTGCCCGCGCCGTCATGTCCAATCTCGTCGTCTTTCGCGAGCGTCCCGAAGCGGAGGAGGTCGATGTCTGCGCCGCCCTGCGCGACGGTCTTGTGGTCGAGGTGGCCCGCGCCCATCCCTCGCGCGTCATCGTGCTGGTGCACGCCCGCGGCAATCTCGAATGCCGGACCGGCCTGCCCGCTGCCGTCGGCATCCTGACGTTCGGTCCGGAGGGAGCGCGCCACGCGATTGAACAGATCGCCGTCCGGTCCCAGGGCCTGGAACAGTCGCTGCCGTCGATCGTGCGCCGGCTGGTGCTGGGCGATCTGCCGACCTCGGTGTGGTGGCTCGACGATCTCTCGGTGCGGCCGCCACTGGCCGAATTGGCGACGATGGGGCGGCAGTTCGTCTACGACAGCCGGGAATGGCGCGATGTCCGCGGCGGCCTCGCCACGGTGGCGGCCCTGCTCGAGCATCGGCACGCACCCGACCTGGCGGATCTCAATTGGCGCCGCCTGGCGCCGCTCCGGCAGGGCGTGGCGCACGGTCTGGCCGCGGCGGGTCTGGTCGCCGCAGGCCCTGGACGGCCCGGGCCGGGGGACGCGTCAGCGATCGAGATCCGGCTGCAGCACGCGCCCGGTGAAGAAGCGGCGGCGTGGCTGATGGCTGGCTGGCTGACCTCGCGTCTCGAGCCCCCGGCCGGTCCGGGGCTGAAGGTGACCGTCAGTCCGGACGCCGCAGCCGCTCAGCGGATGGTTATCGCAGTCGCCACTGCCGGCACGGGCGGCTTCACGGTCACGATCGATGATCATCAGGTCGAGGCCGCCTCGCCGGCCGATCAGGTTCCCTGGCAGATGGCGGTCGCAGCCGAGCGCGCCGCGGACGCGGTCGCCGCCGAGCTATGGACGCTCGGCCACGATGTCGCGTTGGCCGGCGCGGTACGCGCCGCACTGGCGCGGCTGGACTAAAATAGCCTCGTGCGATATCTGGTCACGGCGCACGTCAAGGACGGCAAGGCGACGGCTCTGCGCCGGGCCATCGACGACGAAACGATCGGCCGCGGGTCGGTCGCCGGCGACGAGTACCTGCGCAACATGGGCGAGGCGCGGCAGTACGACGACGGCCGGGTGCAGTGGGTGGAAGTCTGTTATTGCGCGACGCCGCTCGACGAGGAGCGCGCGTACTGGGAGACCTATTTCCACCTCGACAAGGTTCAGGATGCGCACGCGCGCAGCCGATGCCGCGACGAGAATGGGACCGACCCGTGGTCGTGCGGCGACTGCGACTGCTCCGCCAGGCTGGAGGCGCGCCTCGCCACGCGCGGCCGTCCGTTCCTCGCCTCGCTCAAGAGCCGGACGTGATCGGTCGTCCGTGGTGTCCGGCTTCAGCCTCCGGTTACGACCGTTTGCGCCAATAGCGCGCCAGGCCGCGCCAGCTCAGGTCGAACCGCCCCGCCACCTCGTAGACCCGCGCTTCCGTATCGTTCATGCTCTGGCGCAGATGGCGCCGGTATTCCTCGGCGAACCACGCTTCGCGCGCGGCGTCGGTTTCCTCGCGGGCCAGCGACGCCTTGACCAGGCGGCTGGCCGTCTGGAGACGATCGCGCAGCGTGCTGATGTGGCTGCCCACCGCGGCGACCGGCCCGAAATGGGCGAGGAAGATCGAGTCGGGCCGCCATCGCTCGATGCGATCGAGGCTGTCGTCCCACGCCTCGAGGTCGACATCCGGCGGCGGCGTCGCCGGCACCACCTCGCCGTCTGACACCACCCTGATGCCGGCGGTGTCGCCGACGAAGGCAATGCCAGCGTCCGGGGCGAAAAAGCTGACGTGATGGGACGCATGGCCCGGGGTGTAGGCCACCTCGAGCGATCTCCCCCCCGCTTCGACCCGTTCGCCGCCATTCAGGACCACCAGCGCCTGGGCCGGCACTGGCGCCACCTCGCCCCAGAGGCGATCCATGTCGTCGCCGTACAAGCGCGTCGCGCTGGCCAGCAGCTTCCCCGGATCGATCAGGTGCGCCGCGCCATTGGCGTGCACCAGGACGCGCAGGCCGGGATTCTCACGGACCAGTGTCCCGGCCGCTCCGGAATGATCGAGATGGATATGCGTGATCAGCAGCGTCGTCACGTCCCGCATGGCGATCCCGGCTTGGGCGAGCTCCGCTTTCAGCGTGCCGAGCGAGCTGGTCGGCCCGGGATCGACCAGCGCGACGCCGGGCGGCCCGCTCAGCACCGCGGTGGCGATCACCCGCGGCGTGTTCAGGAACTGCAGATCGAGGTAGGAGATGCCGGACGCAAGAGCGATCATGACCGGGCAACGCGGCGCGAACGGAGAAGCATGATCCCGGCCCCGACAGCGACAAGCAGCAGGAGGAACACGCCGGAGCGCCCGATCCAACGCTCGAGCGTGTCCCAACTATACGCGAGGGAATAGCCGGCACCGGCGATCGCGATCGACCAGACGATGGCGCCCAGGGCGTTGAAGAGGAGGAACGTCCGCCACGACAGGCCGCTGGCGCCGGCCAGCACGGCGCAGAACACGCGCAGGCCGGTCACAAAGCGCGCGACGAACACGGTCTGCGGCCCGTAGCGCTTGAAGAACTGATCGAACTGGGCCAGCCGCGCCGCGGTCAGGCCGACCCTCCAGCCGTGATCTTCGGCCAGGCGTCGGCCGCCCCGCCGGCCGATCAGGAAGCCGATGTTGTCGCCGATCACGGCCGCGAGCATCGCGGTGACGATCACCCGGACGAGCGAGAGCCGGCCGAACTGGGCCATCGCTCCCCCGCCGAGCAGGACGGTTTCGCCGGGCACCGGCAGGCCGGCGTTCTCCAGCAGGACGCCGACGAACACCACCGCGTAGCCGTAGCGGGTGAAGAGGTCGAGGAGCCATTCGGGCACTGGCTCTGATGCTAGCAGCTTCAGGCGGGCTCTCTGGTCCTTGGTGCCTGGTCCTTGGTGCCTGGTCCGTCCTTGGTCCTTGGTTGTCCTTGGTCCTTGGTTGTCCTTGGTCCTTGGTTGTCCTTGGTCCTTGGTCCTTGGTCGTCCCTGGTCCCTGGTCCCTGGTCCCTGGTTCGTCGCTGGTCAGCCTCTGCGACCTCCGCGCCCTCTGCGGCCTCCAGTGGTTCGGAGAATCACTTCTTGCTGACGTCGCGGAACACGGCTTCGACAAACATCGCCGTCGTCCACGGGCCCGACTCCGACCCGTACCGGCCGTCGTAGTCGAGCGTTGGCTTCGCCGCCTTGACCTGCTCCAGCGTCCGCCCCTTCTTGACCAGGTCCTCGATGCGGTCGCGAATGATGGTGACCATGTCGCGGTACTCGAGCAAATCCGCTTCGTCACACAGCCGCCCGTGGCCGGGAATGATGTAGGTGCCGCCTTCCTGCTTGTCCTTCGGGATCGCCAGATCGAGAAGGTAGTTCAGCGACTTGAGAATCCCGTTGATGCTGCCGCCGCGCTGCTGATCGATGACTGGATAGCTGGTGGTGACGAAGACATCCCCGGCGCTGACGACATCCGACCGGCGGAAATAGACGATGCTGTCGCCGTCGGTGTGCGCCGCCGGCTGGTGCACGACGACCACCGCCTCGTTGTTGAAGAACACCTCCTTCTGCTTCGTGAAGTAGGTGTCGGTCGGCCAGGCGGCGAACGGGAACGGCGGCTGCGTCCCGGTCGGTGCGCTCATCCGGTTCAGCACGTTCTCGTGCGCGACGATCGTGGCCCCGGTCGGCGCGTCGGCGCCGACGTTGCCGCCGGACACCGTGCGGCCAGCCTTGCCGAGGGTCTCGTTGCCGCCGACATGATCGGCGTGGACGTGCGTGTTGACGATGTAGCGGATCGGCTTGTTCGACAGCTTGCGGATCTCCGCCATGATCTTGTCGCTCAGCTGCGGATACGACGTATCGACCAGCAGAACCCCATCGTCGCCGATCTGGATCGTGACGTTGCCACCGGCGCTGACCAGCATGTAGACGCCGCCCTGCACCGGCAGCACGTGCACCTCGCCGCTGTCGGCGGCCTGCGGCTGAGCGCGGGCCGGCGCGGTTGGGGCGCCGCCCCGGCCGGCCTGGGCGTGTGGGCGCACCGGGATCAACGCCAGGGCGACACCGGCTGCCGCGACCACTGTGGCGAGCTTCATCTCGCAGCCTTCTTCATCGTCTGCAGCTTGAGCTGATACTCGGGATACATCGTTTCCGCCCCGCCCCGGGTGGCCTCGACCGGGAGAGAGAATTTGGCCGGGAACTCCCCCAGAAACGGATTGGTTCCGGGCAGGTGATGCGGCACCGTGCCCTGCGGCCGATCCACTTCGACGACGATCTGGCAGGGGTAGGGCGTGATGTTCTGACGCGCGTCGAGCTCCCAGTTGGTGGTCCGGACGAACGGCTCATCCAGGTACACCGGGTCGTTGATCCACGAGATCAGGGTCAGCACGTTGCCGTGCCGGACGAAGCGCTCGACCAGCGTCGCGGTGTCACTGCGCGGCACGCCATTGCGGCGAATCCACCCCATCTTGAGATGGGTTGTCGTCACCTTGAGCACTTCGCCCTCCCACTCGCCGGTGGAAAATCCCTGCCACGTGTGGGCGGCGTACTCCGGCGGATGCGGGCGGCCATCCATGTAGATCGTCCGCTCCGGCGCCTGCCATGAAATGTGGGTATGCCAGGCGACGACCTGCTGGGAGACGGTGTCGATCTCCTTCCACAGTCGCAACAGGGCCGGACCGCGCGGCGAGTAGTCGGCCGGGTGCGGCTTGCACTGGTGCTCGGGGAGCGTCAGCAGCGAGGCGTCCCAGCTGTCGGCGTGCAGCCGGCCGGCGGCATTGATCGGCAGGCCGAGGTAGTCGCCGATATCGGGTCCGGGAATGCGCTCGGGCTGATCTTCGTGGAAGCGCGGCGCCCATTCCCCGGACAGGTCGATACCGCGCGCCGGTGCTGGCGGCGCCTGCGCCGCCGGACGGACCAGCATCGCGATCAACACGAGCGAAGAGCCGACCACGATCCGACCACCGCTTTTCCGCATGAACACCCTCCTTCGAGTCCTCAGAGCGACGCGCCGACTACGGCGGACACCCCGGCCGCATCGCGCCGGTGACTGCGACGTGTACCGGGCCGTTTACTGGGCCGCGCACGGCGTCGCGCGCCATTTCGCGCCATCGCGCTCCTGCTTGAAGCTGCTGCTGGTGATGAACGTCTGGTTGAGATATTTCGAATCGTCGACCAGCGTCGTGACCGTGAACCACTCGTCGCCGTTCGCCTCGGTATGCCGATCGAAGTATTCGGTGACGACCGTGTTTTCACTGTAAGGCACACCGTTCTTGCGGAGATAGCCCGGCTTGAGGCGATTCGTCACGACCTTCAACGAGCCGAATCGCGGCGCGGGTGGGCCGCCGCGCCCGCCGGCACCGGCCGCACCGCCGCCCCCGCCGCCTCTGGCTCCGCCGGCGATCTCCCAGGTGGCCGCCGAGTAGCCCTGCCATCCCGGCACGGCTGAAGGAGACGAGGCATCGCCGAAGTGCAGCAGCCGCGTCTGGGTGCCGGCGTCGGTGTCGATCTTCAGGGTGGATTCATCCTGCCACGTGATGTGCAGGCGGCCCGGGACGCGCATGATCGCGGCCGCTCCGTACGCCCGGCACGCATTGCCTTCCTTCTCGTCCTTTGCCGGATCCCAGGTATCGGCGACACGCCGCCCCTCGGTGCTGATCGGCAGGCTGGAATAGTCGCCTTTGGGCGGTGTGATCATGCGCCAGCGCCAGTCCTCGGTGACGACCGACACCCACCAGCCGGTGAGATCGATTGGCGCTTGCGCCTGCGGCGTCTGCGGCGCCTGACCGCGGCCGCGGCCAGCGCCCTGCGCGGGGGCCGGGGCGGGCGCGGCGGGGGCGGGCCCGCCCTGACCGCGCGCCGGCGGTTGCCCCTGTGCGGAGACCGTCCACCCAGCGCCAGCCATGGCGATTGAAAGCGCCGCCGCGCTGATGGCCAGGCCACGCATCCGCCGACGTCTGTCCCTCATCTGACCTCCACCGATCGGCGCGCACAATTGCAGTGCGGTCCGACTGCACTGCAATCGCAGATTGAACCGGAATGGTAGTCGGATCCGGCGATGAAGTCCACGGTTTCACGATCCCTGCGTCCCCAGCAGCCGGTCGAACGCTATCGCCGTCGTTCTCGCGGCGTGTCGATGCTGCGGCGCCTGACGGTCAGCTCCAGATTGCGACGCGCCTCGGCAAAATCGGGGCGCAGCCTGAGCGCCTGCTGGAACTCGTCGAGCGCGTCCGTCAGCGCGCCGGTTGACGCGAGGGCGATCCCGAGACCGTTATGCGCCGCGGCGGAATCGGGCATGGCACGCAGCGCCGCGCGCAAGTGCGCCGCCGCCTCCCCGAACTCGCGGCGTTCGAGCAACAGGCTGCCGAGCTCGTACTGGGCGCCGCCGTGGCCCGGGTCCAGTTGCACGGCGCGCCGCAAATAGCCGATCGCTTCGGCGGTCTGGCCGCTCTCGGCCAGGGCGGTGCCAAGGTTGCGGTTGGCATCCACCGAATCGGCGCGGCGCTTCAGCGCTTCACGGAACGCGGCGGCGGCTTCCGGGTAGCGGCGCTCGCGAAGCAGCGTGACGCCGATGACGTTGTGGACCGCGTCGGTGTCGGGCAGGACAGCGCCAAGGTAGGCGCTGCCGAGGATCCGGCCCGGCCCGGGAGTGCCAGACGGGCCGAGGGCGGCCGCTTCGGTCGATGCGTGATAGGCCTGATCGAGCAGCGCCAGATACGTGTCGAGCCCCGGCGCCGAGGCGGCCGGGAGATCGCCACTGAAGCAGCGCGGGCACCAGGTTGCGGCAGCCGACAGATCGAAAACCGACGCAGGCACTCCCTGCGGACCGGAGCCGATGGCCGAGCGGACGCCGTATTCCTGGATCGGACGGTCGTCGGAGACCGCCGTTGATTCCCGCGTCGCCCGCACCAGCGTGTCCGCCGATCCGACGAAGGTGCCGACGATCTCGGTCACCGTGCCGAGATCGATCCGCCGCAGATCTTCCAGGACTGCTGGCGCGCGCTTCAGCGCGGCGGCGAGACGGTCAGGATCGATCTGGATCGTGTCGGCGTTCGTGCCGATGAGCACAAACTCGGAAGACATGCCGGATAGCAGCACCGACTGGGGGAACACGTCGATGAACGCGCGGATCATCGCCAGGCTCGTTCGCGCGGGCACCTGATACGCAGGGAGCCATTGACTCACGTAGCCCCCAGGCGTCAGCCGCGTGCGGGCCAGCGCGTAGAACTCGCGCGAATAGAGCGCCGCCACCCCGGCGTGCGCGATCGGCGGCGGCTCGAGCGTGATCAGATCGTAGACCGCGAGCGGCTGCATCTGCAGGTGCTGTCGGCCGTCGTTCTCGTAGACCGTGACCCGGCGGTCCTGGAGGACGTCGTGGTTGGCGTCGCGAAAGTAGCTCGCGTGCTCGAGCACGTGTCGCGAGAGATCCGCGACCTCGACACGTTCGACGGACGGATGCAGGGTGGCCGCGTGGGTCGAGTTGCCGACGCCGAACCCGATCACCAGAACGCGCGAGGGCCGCTCCATCGAGAGGAGAGGAATATGGGCGAGCGCGCGCATGTAGCGCTGGTCGAGCAGCGCCGTCGACGACATCGGATGCCCGTCGGTGATGAGCGCGCGCCCTCGGCCCGGCGCTTCCGCCACCGCGATGGTCTCGGACACCCCCTCGCTCATCGTCAACAGCCGTTCGCCCGGCCGTGGCGGAGCCATGGCGCGAGCGAGCAGGTAGCCCGACGGCAGCAGCAGCCAGAGGCCGAGCGCCGCGCCGCTGATCAGCAGCGAGCAGGCCGCTACGGCGGCCGTCCCGTCTCGCGGCAATCGGAGCACGGTCCGCCTGGAGGCGGAGACGACGTCCGGTTCGCTGGGCTCGTACGTAGCGTCCGGCATTATCCGGACCGTGGCGAGATACAGCGGCACTGTCGTCAGCGCGGCGGCGATCATCAGCACCGTGGCGCTGCCCTGCATCCCGAGCCACGGGAGCAGCAGAAATCCCGTGGCGATCGAGCCACCGACGGCGCCGACGGTGTTGGCCAGGTACAACACACCCGCGCGCCGCCCGACGGAGCGTTCCGCGCGCTGGACGATCGCGTTGGCGACCGGAAAGGCCAGACCCATCAGCAGCGCCGCGCAGCCGACCTCCAGCAGGATCGGCCGCCCATCGAACCACACCTCCGAGAACGTCCGCGACAGTCCGGCACCCACGCCCGAAGTCGCCGGGACCGGGCCTCTGGTGGCCAGGATGTTTCGCACGTCGGCGCGGAACAGGCCAAGCAGCGTGACCGCGACGAACGCGCTCTGTACGATCATCAGCCACTGCGCCGGTCTCGTGGTCCGGCGCACCAGCACGCCGCCAACGAGCGACCCGACACCGATACCGATCAGGATGATCGTGAGCAGCAGCGAGAACACCGCGCGGAACCCTCCCAGCAGCAAGGTGAAGTGCCGGAACCACAGAATCTCCATCCCCAGCGCCGCGAAGCCCGACAGGCCGAGCGCGAAGCTGGTCCACATGACGGCGTCGCCCCCGAACCGCCCGGCAGCGGCGATGTCCGCTCCCGCCGGGATGATCGCCGCCGCCGACGGCTTCCGGGCAGAGGACGCCTGGCGGCGCCGCGAGTCTCGAGACGCGACCGCTGCGGCCGACGAATCCGTGCCGGGGGATGCGCCGAGCGCCAGCGCCCCGACCCCGGCGATGACGTTGAGCGCCACAGCGACCATCTGGGTCGCGCGCTGACCCGCCGCCGGAACCAGCACGAAATCAGTGAGGAAGGCGCCGGCCGCAGCGCCGGCCGTATTGACTCCGTACAGCACCGCGATCTTCCAGCCCGCGGCTTCCACATCGCGCCGGACAAGATGGCGGATGAGCAGCGTCAAGGTGCCGCCCATCAGCAGCGTGACCGGCGTGAGCAGAACGAAGACGATCGCGCCGCGCGACACGTAGGAGTTCGAGGACAGGACGAACCAGCCGGTCCGGTCGATGACATAGGACGATGAGATCGCCGACAGCGCGTTGAGACCCGGCAGCACCAGCGAGATCGATAGCCCGAGTGCCGCGACAATCAGTTCGACCTGCCCATACGCGCGCAGCAGTGATCCGGTCTGTCGGGTATACCGCCGATCGGCCCACCCGCCGGCCCCGTAGCTGCCGAAGCCGAGGCCGAGCATGAACACCGCGACGACCAGCGAGGCGGAATAGACCGTGTTCCCGAACACGTTGCCGAACTCGCGCACCCAGACGACCTGGTAGATCAGGCCGCTCAGCCCGGAGCAGAAGAAGAGAAAATAGACCACGTCGTGGATTTGTCGATCGGCGATCGGGCGATCGGGTGATCGGCGATCGATCGCCGATCAGGTGATGGGCGATCGCCGATCGCCGATCACCCGATCACATCAGTGACTACCTGATATCGAACGTGAAGCTGACCTTGTACAGTCGCGGATTCGCGATCGCCGTCGGCGTCAGCCAGGGGTTGCTGGTGAGCGAGTAGGTCTGGTTTGCTGTCACGACCGTGCCGCGGTTCAGCAAGTTGTACATGTCGAAGTTGACCGTCGTTCTGGTGCCGGACAGCTTCAACACCTTTCCGATCCGGAAATCGAGCTGGTGGTCGCGCTCCAAGTACAAGGTGTCCGGATTGACGACCACCACGGTGGTGTTGGCCGCGTTGCCAGACAGCGCCCGGCCCAGGTTGGAGTTGGCGGCGAGATAGGCGTTGGTCGCTGCGAAATTGGCCGCCAGACCGGACGGCTGCGCGCCACCGGCGCCGGCGCCGAAGGCGTTCGCGGCACCAGGCGTGCTGCGGAACGTCGCCGCGACCTGCACATCCGCTTTGGGAATCGTGTAGAACACCAGCCCTTTGAAGCCGGTCAGCCACGGTTCCTGGAGGTGGCAGAACTCCTTTGCCAGTTGTGGCTGAGCCCCGTTTGCCGCGACAGCGGCCGCGTTTGTCGCGCCCCAGCTCAACATTTCGGGCAACTGCTCGATGATCTCGCAGTTGTCGGTGACGGTTCGCCCGGTGCCGGTCCCGGCCTGGAACCGGAGACCGTTCGCGAGTCGGCCATTGACACTGATGTCGAAGCCGTCCCAGTGTTCGTACTCGTTGCCAAACTTGCTCGCCAGCGTGTAGTTGTTCTGGGTCTGGCCGAATCTGGTCGGGATGATGTTGTAGTAGGTCAACGCTTGTCCGCCGCCGCCGGGCAGCCGCGCGTCGGACGGTGTCGTCATGGTGAACGCCTGGAAATCACTAGCCGCCGCCAGGACATTGTCGACGACCGGGAAGTTCTGCCAGATGCGCCGGTAGTAGCCGACATCGATCGAAATGCGCGGGTGAAGCTGCTGCTGGATGGCCGCCGAGAATTCCCAGTTGCTCGCCCGGTGTCCCCACCCGGTCAGGAGATCCTTATCGAACGTCGCGCCGGGAATGGTCGTGCCAAAGGTGGACTGGGCGATCTGGCCGCAGTTGTCGCCGCCGCTCGCCGAGAGGTTTTGCGCCAGCGGACTCGCCAGGTTGCAATCGACGGCGAAGTTGCTGTTGGAGTCGGACCAACTGCGGCTGGTGAACGTTTGCATGGCGTTGACGGGGTTGGTCGTCGCCGCTCCCAGAGCATTGAGTGTCTGCCCGAGGAGATATTTGTTTGCGGCCACCTTCACCGCCGACTTGCCGTTGCCGAACAGGTCGAAGACGGCGCCCGATCGATACGTGAGGTCCTTCCAGTCGGTGTTGTCCTGCGCCGGGAAGTGGATGTTCCGGTTCTCGAGGCCGACCAACGCCGGGCCTGGTCCGATCGTTTGCTCCGGAAACGACGTTTTGAACCAGTCGTACCTGATCGCCCCCGTGAGGGTCGCCCGACTCAGCTTCCAGGTGTCCTGGGCAAACGCGCCGAAGTCGTGGTTTTCTTCGCTGCGCGCCGTGATTGGCGCCGCATACTGAGTCACGAAGGTCGGCACCCCCTGGTTGAACGTGTAGCTGATCGGCTGGTAGGCGTAGTTGTTGACCTCCTGGTACCCCCACGTGTCGTTCCAGCCGGTTTTGAAGTTGTGGCCGCCGGTGACGTAAGACGCCGCGACGCGATAGGTGTAGTTGGGAACCAGCGTGTTGTTGAGCCCGCCGAATCCAGTAGAGGCGAAGCTGCGGTACATCCGGCCCGTGCCCTGATCGGCCACCGAGATCATGTTCTGGATCCCTGCCGCCTCGGCGTCGGTCAGCGACCCGCCGTTACTGGCCGAGCGCAGATCCATGTTGCCCCAACGCTCGAACAAGTGCATCCCGACGAATTCGAACAGCAGCTTGCTGGTGACGGGCGAACTGAATTCCACATGCTCTTGCCGGAGGCGCGGGAAGCGCCGATCGCGGGCGGCTTCTGGAGCGGCGAACTGGGAATTGAACACACCGTTACTGGTCGCAGCGATTGCCCCGGCTTGGTACGGGCAGTTACAGAATGTATCGACCTTCTGCTCGAACGCGACCTTGACCCTGGGTGCGACCTGCCAGGTGATGCGCAGGTTGTTCTGCTGCACCTCCCCGTGATTTTCCGCCGGCGCGCTCTCGTCGGGCACGTAAATCCACGCGTTCGGGTTGAACGCGTTCTTGTTCTCGAAGACGCCGGCGAACGAGTTCGAACGATTGAAGCGGGTCGAGAACCAGAACCACGCTTTGTCTTTGACGATGGGGCCGCCAACCGATCCGTTGAAATCCCACAGGTTGCGGATCTTGGTCGGTGTCGCCAGCCCGGCCGCCTTCAACGCGTCGGTGTAGTTGGTCCCCTGCATCGACTCGTTCGCGAAGGTGAAGAATGTCGACGTGCCAAACGTATTGCCGCCGTCTTTGGGGATGAAGTTGATCCGGACTCCACCCGTCGGCCCCTCGGCCGACAACGACGAGGTGTCGATGGCAATCTCCGCAGCGGATCCCACGTCGGGCTGCTGGCCACCGATGTTGCCGCCGGCCTGCAGCGTCATGATGCTCACGCCGTTCAGCATCACGCGCTGATCGACAGCCTTGCTGCCGTGTGCCGTCAGGCTCTGTCCGACATCCGCGATGCCGGCGCTCCCGCCGACGTCGCCGCCGCCGCCCGAAGTGCCGGCCGCCATTCGCGCCAGCGTGAAGTATTGTCGCGAACTCGGCAGGTTCTGGACCGCGTCGTGATCGAGTACCACCTGTTTCCGCGTGCTGGAAACGTCGACCATCGGCGTTTCTCCCGTGACGGTGATGGTTTCCTGCACGGTGCCCACCTTCAACTCAGCGTTGATGGTGGCCGTAAACGACCCGGTCAACTGGACGCCATCACGCCGGACGATACTGAAACCCGTCAGCGTGAAGGTCATGGTGTACGAGCCCGGCCGCAGATCGACGATCTGGTAATGGCCGGCCCCGTCGGTGACCGCCGAGCGGACCTTTTCTATGAGCACGGGGCTCGTGGCTTCGACCGTCACCCCTGGCAGCACCGCGCCGGAGGGGTCCTTGACGGTGCCCGCAATCGACGCCTGGGCGTACGCCGCCGCTGGAATAAAGAGCAGACACGCGAGACCGAAGACGGCCCTTGTGAGAACACGCATGCTTCCCCTCCTGATGTCAGCCGACCGCTGTTCGACGAGCCGCCCCGCATTTCCCCGATCGGGGCGAATCATAGGGAGATGTAATATCAGTGTCAACGAGCAATCGCGCCGGACCGGATGACGCGATCGCCGGCACGCGTGCCATCCGGAAAGTTGGAGGCGATCGTCTGTGCCATGCCGGCACACCCCTGCGTCATCCGGCTATCCACCGGCCGGCATCTGGCTGGCTGGATAGACGGTATAGAATGGCGCGCCAACCGAAGAGAGGTAGACATGTCCGTCGACACCACCGCCCGAACTGATGGTTCCAACACCGCCTCGCGCACGCGCCCGCTCACCGGCGCCGAGTATCTGGAGAGCCTGCGGGACGGCCGGGAGATCTGGATTTACGGCGAGCGCGTCAAGGATGTGACGACCCATCCCGCGTTTCGCAACACGGCGCGGATGATTGCCCGCCTCTACGACGCGCTGCACGACCCGGCGACCAAGCCGATCCTGACCACCGAGACCGACACCGGCAGCGGCGGGTTCACGCACCGGTTCTTCAAGCCCGCCCGCAACGCCGAGGAGATGGTCGCCTGCCGCGACGCCATCGCGCAGTGGGCGCGCACCAGCTACGGCTGGATCGGCCGCAGCCCGGACTACAAGGCGGCGTTCCTCGCCACGCTCGGCGCCAACTCCGGCTACTACGCGCCGTACGAGGACAACGCCCGGCGCTGGTACAAGAAGGTCCAGGAGGAGGTCTCCTTCGTCAACCACGCCATCGTCAATCCGCCGGTCGACCGCGACAAGCCGCTCGACGAGGTGAAAGACGTCTACATGCACGTCGAGAAGGAGACCGACGCCGGCCTGATCGTCAGCGGCGCCAAGGTGGTGGCGACCACCTCGAGCCTGACGCATCTCAACTTCATCGCCAACAACGGCGCGCTGCCGATCAAGACCAAGCCGTTTGCCTTCGTCTGCATCGTCCCGACCGACGCGCCGGGGGTCAAGCTGTTCTGCCGGCCGTCCTACGAGATGACCGCGGCGGTGATGGGGACGCCGTTCGACTACCCGCTCTCGAGCCGGATGGACGAGAACGACTCGATCCTGGTCTTCGACAAGGTGCTGGTGCCCTACGAGAACGTCTTCGCCTACGGCGACATCGAGAAGGTCAACAACTTCTTCCCGCGCTCCGGGTTCCTGCCGCGGTTCATGTTCCAGGGGTGCACGCGCCTGGCGGTCAAGATGGATTTCCTGGCCGGGCTGCTGCTGAAGGCGGTCGAAGCGACCGGCGCCAAGGACTTCCGCGGCGTCCAGGCGCAGGTCGGCGAAGTGCTGGCCTGGCGCAACCTGTTCTGGGGGCTGACCGATGCGATGGCCAGGACCACCATCCCGTGGACGCCGGGCTACGTGCTGCCCAACCTGGATTACGGCCTGGCCTACCGGGTGATGGCGAGCCTCGCCTATCCGAAGATCAAGGAGATCATCGAGAACACGCTGGCCAGCGCGCTGATCTACCTGCCGTCGAGCGCGCTCGATTTCAAGGTGCCGGAACTGCGGCCGTATCTGGATCAGTTCGTGCGCGGATCCAACGGCTACTCCGCCGAGGATCGGGTCAAGCTGATGAAGCTGATGTGGGACGCGATCGGCAGCGAGTTCGGCGGCCGCCACGAGCTGTACGAGCGCAACTACTTCGGCAACCACGAGAGCATTCGCTTCGAGACGCTGCTGGTCGCCGAGGTGACGGGGGCGACGACGCGCTACAAGGGGTTCGCCGAAGAGTGCATGGCCGAATACAACCTCGACGGCTGGATCGCCAAGGACCTGGTCAGTCCCGTCGACGTCAGCGCGATCATGAAGAAGGGCTGGTAGCGTCGGGCGGCGAGCCGCCTGTGCCCCAGGCAGGCTCGCGACCGGAGACGCGCCCCCCTGGCAGCCCAGAAGAGGCCCAGAACATGCCGATTGACCCGCGCGACTTTCGTCACACCGTCGGCCAGTTCGCCACCGGGGTGACCGTCATCGCCACCGAATCAGGCGGCTCGATCCGGGCGATGACCGCCAATTCGTTCACGTCGCTGTCGCTCGATCCGCCGCTGGTGCTGTTCTGTGTCGGCAGGACGGCCCATCTGAGCGCGCACCTGCGCGACGCCACCGGCTTCTCCGTCAACATCCTGGCGCGGACGCAGCAGGATCTCTCGAGCTATTTCGCCGGCATCTGGAAACAGCCGGCCCCGCCGCCGTTCGAGTTCGTCAGCTGGGACGGGGTGCACCGCCTGGAAGGCTGCGTCGCCGCGCTCGCGTGCGCCGTCGCCACCATCCACGAAGGCGGCGATCACTGGATCGTCGTCGGCCGCGTGCTGTCGCTGTTCCGCAGTGAATCGATCCCGCCGCCGCTGCTCTTCTGCGCCGGACGCTATGTGAGTCTGGCGGAGCCAGAGGGCGGGGGCGGGGTTGGCAATTAGCAATTGGGAATTGAGAATTGGGAATTTTCAATTTCTAATTCCTAATTCCTAATTCCTAATTTCTAATTCCTAATTCCTAATTTTTTCCTGGCCTGGAGGAACAGTGGCCGACCTCAAACAGCCTGCCATCGGCATCGCGGCCACCGCAATGGTCATCGCGATCTCGCTCGGGTTCGTCTCGCTGTTCGACTTTCCGACGTTCTCTGGCTGGGTCACCTACTTCCTGCTGTGCGTGATTCCGATCCAGATCGTCATGGCCGTCACCTGGGGGACCCGGCTTCCCGGCTTCGCCGCCGCGGCGGGCCAGCCGCTCAAGGGCAGCCTGCTGGTGCTGTTCGCGCTCGGCATCGGCGTGGTCGTCGCCGCGGTCTACCACCGGGTGGCCGGCGCCGCCCTCAGCCCGCCGCCGCCGATGCTCATGATGTGCACCATCGTCTCGGTGCCGGTGATGTTCTGGGCGGCGATCATGTGGGGAGGCTGGCCGTTCACCGCCCTGATCAGGAACCAGATGGCGGCGGGACTGGTGATGCTGGCCGCGGTCTACCTCGTGAACTACGGGCTGTTCCGGATCTTCTTCGACTACGGCTTCATGCAGGGGGCGCCGGTCTACGTGCCGTCGCTCGACCCGCACGGGCTGTTCAACGCCTGGAAGGCGCTGGTGTTCTACGTCACGGCGCTGGCGGCGATGTTCGGCCTGCTCTGCTTCGACCTGTGGCCGATGACGATAGCGCCGGCGGTGATGAAACAGCCGCTGCTCGGCCTGGTCTGGACGCTGCTGGCGCTGGCGATCGGCGGGCTCGCCTTCTACCTCGGCGTCGAGGCGATCGGGATGGATCCGAACGCGTTCCTGGTCCGCGTCCCGGTCCCGTTCATCTTCGGATCGATCATCGTCTTGAACATGCTGCAGGGCTCGCTGTTTGCCGCGCAGACGCAGCCGGTGAAGGGTGTGCTGAACGTCATCGCCGTGGCGGTGATCGGCAGCGTCCTGTCCCGGCTCTACGCCGCGCTGGCGCCGATCGTCACCGGTCCGCTCACCCCGGGTCCGCCGGCCTATGACTTCGAAATCTGGCTGGCATCGGCACTGCTCGCCGTCACGTTCCCGTTCCTGATCTTCCATGCGGAGTTCTTCAAGATGTGGCCGCTGAAAAGATCGGACGCCGGGCAGACCTGAAGGTCGGCACTACTACCGTCCGTGGACGGAGTGTCCGGCTTCAGCCGGGGGCGCGCAGCGCGACCTGAAGGTAGGCGAACCTGGTCCCGCTCCGGAGGTAGTTGTCGATCTGTTCGAGGACCACCGCGCCCTGCAGCCAGCGTGGACCGGTGTCGCGCAGCCGGTCCTCCATCAGCATCGAGAGATAGTCGAAGCCGGCGTCGACGGCGCGCTGGCGCAGCGAATCGAGCAGGTGGTTCTCGAGCTCGACGGCATTCTGCACCGTCGGCAGCGTCGCCATCGCCTGCAGGTAGAAGGTGTTGTTCTCGCCGAAGCGCGGGTCCGAGGCGACCCCCTCCTCATCGTGGTTCTCGAGCGCGCTGCCGAGCGCGTAGCCCACCAGCCGTCCCGAGACGCGGTCGCGCAGCGCGATGCCGATCGCGCCGGCGTTGGCGGCCGTCGCTTCGAGGGTCTCGAGCGGGAACTGCAACAGGGGCCGCGATCCCGCCCGCAGCACATCCGGCGGGTACTGGGCGGCTGAACCGTAGCGCTCCTGTTCGACGGCGAGCACCTGGAGCTTCAACGACTCGAAGGCGGGCACCAGATCGACCGGATCGATCGTGTCGAGTGGAATCGCCAGCGTGCCGACGCGAATCTTCAATGACGGCGCCGAATCCGCGGCGACGCGTCCGCCGACCAGATCCTCGATCGCGGCGCGCAGCAGCGCGAGCGCCTCGTCGATGGCGGACGGCTCGGTATCGTAGCGGGGATAGAATCGCACGCTGCGCTCGCCGGCGGGCAGCAGGATGAGGCCGCGCCGGAAGGCGCGGTCGAGCAGGGCATCGCGCAGATCGGTGCGCACGACGTCGACGCCGAGCATGACGCCGGCGCCACGCACGTTCTTGAGGATCTCGCGATAGTCGCGCGCCAGCGCCGCCAGGCCGCGGCGGGCCCGCTCGCCGGTCGTCCTCACCTGATCGAGATCGAGCTTGTCCATCAGCGCCAGCAGTCGCACCATGCCGACTGAATCGCCCTCCCAGGTGGTGTTGAACTTCTTTTCCTCCTGGAAGAACGTCGCCAGCGCCTCGCTGACGAACAGCACGCCGTTCTGCGCCTTCTTCGCCCACGTCACGAGATCGGGCGGGCACGGCAGGTCGAACAGCTCGTGCGCCCACATCCGGCCGGTCATCCCCCAGCCGGTCTGGACCTCGTCGAAGATCAGCGGCACGTCGTAGATCCGGGTCAGCAGCCGCAGGTTGCGCATGAAGCGTGCGCTCGCCATCCGCATGCCGCCCTCGCCCTGGATCGGCTCGACCAGGACCGCCGCCACGCGCCGGGACCGCCGCACCACGTCCGGCGTCAGGCTGGCCCGCTGCGCCTGGACGAACGCATCCAGATCCTGCTCCGGCCGCGCGAAGAACTCGTCGAGTGCATCGATCTCGCGCCGGTAGGTGTCCTTGCTCTTTTCGGCACGCGGCAACCGGCCGGACACCAGCAGATCCCACAGCTGTTTCAGACTGCGCTCCTCACGGCGCGCCGCCTCCCTGGGCGACCCGGTCTGCTCGACCGGAAAGGAAATATGCGGCCAGTCGAACGTCGGAAAGCCGAGCCGCGCCTTGCGGCGGTGGGTCACGGCCAGGCTGCCGAGCGTGCGCCCGTGGAAGGCGCCCTCGAACGACACGATGAAGCCGCCGTCCCCGTCGGCCGACGTCATCACGCGATTCAGCAGCGCCGACTTGATCGCGTTTTCGACCGCCTCCGCACCGGTGTTGACGATGAAGTGGCGCGGCGTCCCGGCCGGAGCGATGCGGTTCAGCTCGGCCTTGAGCCGCAGCGACAGCGCGGTCTGATACTCCGAATGCGCGTAACGCGACGTCACATACGGCAGCGATTCGAGGACCGCCCGGACCACTGTCGGATCGTTTTCGCCGAACGCCTGCGTGGCAATCAGCGCCCCCATGTCGAGGAAGCGGTAGGGGCGGCCGGCCGCGTCGTGGTCGACAATCGCCAGATACGGCCCGACCGATGCCGCGGGGTCGAACGCCACCGGCAGCGAGAAGAACAGGCTGCGTGACGCGGCTTCGAGCGCGGCGTGCGACGCCGGCAGGTGCTGCGCCACCAGTTCCTCGAGCGTGGTGGCGCCGTCACGAAGCTGGTCCGGGACATAGGCGTGCACTTCACCGGCGCGATACTGCCGGTTGAGCTCGTTCACCCGATCGAGCCAGGCGGAGACGTGCGGGACGACCGCATCAAAAACGTTCATCGCCTGCTGATTCTAGTAGGGCCCGATAGTCCCTGGCGTCCGACTTCAGTCGGACCACGGAATCCGTGAGGAGTCAGTCGAGAGGCGTCAGCTCGCCCGGCACGCAACCGGCTTGAATCTGGCGCCGTCGGCCTCGCGCTTGAAATTCGTGCTGGTGATGAACGACTGGGTGAGATAGGTCGGATCCTCGACGATGGTCACCACGGTGAACCATTGGTCGCTCCCGTCGGAAAACCGGATGAAGTGTTCGGTCATCACGGCGTTCTCGCTGTACGGCACGCCGTTCTTGCGCAGCCAGGCGCCACGCATCCCGGTCGTCACCACCTTCAACGGCGCCCAGCGCTCAGGCCCCGGGCCGCGGCCGGGTACGGCCGGCGGGGCCGCTGCGGGAGGCGCACCGCGGCCGGCCACGGCAGCGGGTGGCGCACCGCGGCCAGGTGCGGGCGGCGCGGCGTCCGTACCGGTGCCGCGGGCCGGCGCGGCGTCTGGCGGCGCGACATTGCCGCCGAACCCGCCGAAGCCGCCCAATCCAGGCGCTCCGCCGCCGCGGCCCCACTCGGCCGCCGAATAGCCCTGCAGCGTCCGGCCGGCTGCGGCCGGGCCGGACGCGCCGAAATGCAGCAGCCTGGTCTGCTGCCCCGCATCGGTTTCGATCTTGAGCGTGGTGTCGTCCTGCCACGTGATGTGGAGCCGGCCCGGCATGCGCATGATCGCCGCCGCGCCATAGGCGTCGCACAGACCGTCTTTCGACGGATCCCAGCTGTCGGCGACGCGGCGGGCCTCGGCGTTGAGCGGCAGGCTGGCGTAGTCGCCCTTGGGCGGCGTGACCATGCGGAAGCGCCAGTCCTCGGTCACCACGGACACCCAGTATCCGGTCAGGTCGACCGGCGCCGCCGCCCGCGGCGTCGGCGGCGCGCCGCGGCCCGGGCCGCGCTGCGCGCTGACACCGACACCGGCGGCGATCATCGCACCGCCGATCACGACGGTCAGCGCGATGGCTTGTGGCTTCATCTCTCTCTCCAGCCGTGCCGACCCTCCCGCCGCGGCGCCCTCGCGCGCGGAGCCGAACGGTCCGCCGTTGATACCGGCAGCGCAGCCGGTGCTATTTCTTCGTGCTCAGTTCGCGGTAGATGGTGTCGACGAACATCGCGGTCGTCCAGAAGCCGGTGTCGGTGCCGTAGCGCGGATCGAAATCAAGCGTCGGCCGGGCCGCTTTCACCTGCTCCAGGCTCATGCCCTTCTTGATCATGTACTGAATGCGGTCGCGCACGATCGTGACCATGTCGCGGTATTCGATCACGTCCTGCTCGTCGCACAGACGGCCGTGCCCCGGAATGATCATCGTGCCGCCTTCCTGCACCTTGTGGTCCGGGATCGCCAGATCGATGATGCGGTTGAGCGCGTCGATGATCCCGTTGACGCTGCCGCCGCGCGGCACATCGATGAACGGATACATCGTCGTCGTGAAGATGTCGCCGGTGGCGATGACGTCGGACCGCCGGAAGAAGACGATGCTGTCGCCGTCGGTGTGGGCGGTGGGCGGATGGATGATCTGGACCGCCTCGCGGTTGAAGAACAGCTCCTTGTCGCCTTCGAAATAGGTATCGGTCGGCCACCCTCCCGCCGGCCGGGCATCCGGTCCGGCCGCGACCATCCGGTTGAGGACGTTTTCGTGGGCGATGATCGTCGTCTGCGCGCCGGTATTGCCGCCGAGACCGGCCTCGATCGGCAGGCGGTCCGGCCGGGTCGGACCGGCCTGGGCCAGGTTCTCGTTGCCGCCGATGTGGTCGTCGTGGCCGTGGGTGTTGATGATGTAGTGAATCGGCTTGGCCGAGAACGTCCGGATCGCGGCGAGCAGCCGGGCGCTGAGCTGGGCGAACTGCGTATCGACGATCAGGACTCCGCTGTCGCCCGCCTGCACCGTGGTGTTGCCGCCGGCGCCGACGATCATGTAGACGTTGCCCTGGACGTGCAGCACCTGCATCTGGACGGCGTCGAGGTTCGGCGACGCGGCAGGCTGGGCCGGGGCCCTCTGGGCCGGGGGCGGCGGTCCGGCCTGCCCCGCGATCGGCGGCGCGAACGCAGCGGCAAGCAGCAGCGCGGCGGCAGCCGCCCCGGACATCTTCAGTCCCGCCGTCATCGGGGCGCCTGCTTCATCGTGTCGATGAATTCGGGATACATGGTCTCGGCGCCGCCCTGGATGGCGATGTCGGGCAGCTTGAAGCGATCCTTGAACTCCTTGTAGAAGGTGTTCTCACCGAGCTGATAGGCCGGCACGGTGCCCTTCGGGCGATTGGCGACTTCGATCACCGGATGGCACTCGTAGAGGAAGTTCGCCGCGCCGAGACTGCGGCCGGCGAGCGTGAAGTCCTCGCTCTTCACCAGCGACTCGGTGAGATAGACCGGGTCCTTCGTGATGCTGATCCGCGTCAGCACGTCGCCGCTGCGGACGAAGTATTCGATCATCGTCGCCCGGTCGCTCATCGGGAGACCGTTGCGCCGGAGCCAGCCCTGCTTGATATGCGTCGTGTTGACGACCAGCATGTCGCCGAGCCAGCTGCCGGTGGAAAAGCCCTTCCAGGTGTGCGCCGCGATGTCCGGCGGGTGCGGCCGGCCGTCCATGTAGATCGTCCGCGTCTGATCGTAGGTGCTGATGTGATGCTTGATCGCGACCAGTTCCTGCGTGTCCGGGTCGCGCTCCTCCCAGACGCGGAGATTCAGCGGGCCGCGGTAGATGTACGGAGAGACGTGCACCCGGCACTGCTCTTCCGGCAGCGTGATCCGGGACGGATCCCAGCTGTCGCCGAACTGCCGTGCCGACGCGTTGATCGGCAGACCGAGATAATCGCCGAGATCGGGACCGGGAATCCGCTCCGGAAAATCCTCCTGGTAGCGCGCCCCCCAGGTCCCCGTGAAATCGGCCTGCGCCAGCGCCGGCGCGCTGCACATGGCCAGCAGCACCAGGCTGCCGACGAGTCGTCCCCACACGCTGTTCATGGCTCCCCCGTTACTCCGGAATACGCGCCGGCAGGCGCGCGCGTTTCACCCGGCGCGTCACGACGTCTTGCCGTAGGTCGGCTCCGACTTGAGCCGGATCGCCGCGGCGGTGTCCGCGTCGCGCCGCCCGCCGGATGCCGGATCCGACGGCCGGCCCGGCCGCGCCAGCGTCATCCTGAACGTGCTGCCGGCGCCCGTCGTACTGACCACGCTGAGCTGCCCGCCATTGACCTCGACCGCCCACTTGGCGATCGCCAGCCCGAGCCCGGATCCGCCGATGCCGTCGGCTCGCGAATGTCCACCCCGGTCGTAGCGATCGAAGATCCGCGTTTGGACGTCGGCGGCAATGCCCGGGCCGGTGTCCTGCACGTCGATCGCCGGACCGGACGGGGTGTCGGACACGCGGACATGGATGGCGCCCCCCGCCGGCGTGTACTTGATGGCGTTGTCGACCAGGTTGATCAGCGACTGGCGCAGCACCTGGTGATCGCCGAGGCCGCGCGCCGCGCCGGCGACGTCGACGCTGATCGTCTGACGCTTCTCCTCGGCCAGCACGCCGAGGTGGCCGACGACCTCCTCGGCCAGATCGCGCAGATCGAGGACTTCGACCGACAGTCTGGCCTGTCCGCTTTCCGCCCGCGACAGCGTCAGCAGGCGGTCGACCAGGCCGGACAGCCGATCGACCTCCTCGAGCATGCTGCCGATGATCGCGCGGTAGGCCGGTCCGTCGCGATGTTCGCGCAGCCCGACCTCGCCGACGCTGCGGATCGCCGTCAACGGCGTCCGCAGCTCGTGCGAGACGTCGCCCGTGAACCGCCGCATCTGTTCAAACGACGCCTCCAGCCGCCCGAGGGTGGCGTTGAAGACGGTGGCCAGCCGGCCCATCTCGTTGTCCGGATTGTGCACCGGCAGCCGATCGCTCAGCCGTTCCGCGGTGATGGTCCGGGCGCGGTCGGTCATCCGCTCGACGGGCGCCAGCGCCCGCCTCGCCAGCGTATAGCCGCCGAAGCCGGCCGCCGCCACGCCGAGCGGCAGGCCGAGCACCAGGATGACCGCCAGGTCGCTGAGCTGCTGCCGCATCGGCCCCTCGCTGCGTGCGATCTGGATGACCACCGGCATGGCGTCGGGATCCTGCGACCGAATCGTCCCGCTGTTGCTGAGCAGGCGCACCGGCGCGCTGTCGGTCGGCACCACCGCGATCCGATTGTCGGCCTGCGCCGCCAGGCGGGCGCTCTCCGGCAACGGCAGGCTGCGGGCCTCCGAGCTCTGGTACAGCAGCCGGCCGTCGCGGCTCCAGACCTGCAGCCACGGCCGATCCTCGTCGCCGAACCCGTCCGGCTCGAGCCAGGTCACGGTACCGTCCGGCCGCTGATCGACGGTCGCCGCCGCCCACCAGAAGTCGCTGCGCAGGCGCTGATTGAGCGAATCCGACAGGCTGCGGTTCACCGAGGCGAACACCGCCACCGCATAGAGCCCGAGCACGACGATCATCGCCGCGGCGTACCACAGCGTCAGCTGCACGCGGACGCTGTGCGATCGCCACCAGCGCCTCACGGCTCACCCTCGCGCAGCATGAACCCGACCCCCCGCACGGTGTGAATCAACTTGATCGCCGGCTCGAGGTCGACCTTGCGCCGGAGCCGCGCGATGTGGACGTCGATGACGTTGTCCAGCGAGGTCGAGCGCGACGTTTCCTTCCAGACATCGCGCGCCAGCGTGCCGCGCGACACCGTCTGCCCCTGATGGCGCAGCAGGTATTCGATCAACTCGAACTCCCGGACGGTGAGCTCGACGGGCCGGCCACCGCGCATCACCTTCCGCGACACCAGATCGATCTCGAGATCGCCGACCCGCAGGCGGAGCGGCTCGGTCACCCGGCCGCGCCGCAGCAGCGCCCGGATGCGCGCCAGCACTTCCTCGAACGCGAACGGCTTGACCAGATAGTCGTCGGCGCCGCCATCGAGGCCGGTAATCCGATCGTCCAGGGTATCGCGTGCGGTCAGCACCAGCACCGGAGTCTTGTCGCCGCGCTGGCGCAGGGTCCGCAGAATCTGCAGGCCATCACGGCCCGGCAGCATCAGATCGAGCAGGATGGCGTCGAACGCCTCGGTGTTGAGCCGGAAGAACGCCCCCTCGCCGGTGTGCTCGACGGTGACATCGTAGCCCTCGCCGGCCAGCCCTTCCCGCAGGGCATTGGCGACCTTTTGTTCGTCCTCGACGACGAGGATGCGCGTCGGCGCGTGTGTCGTGGCCATCGTGATCGAACCGCCGGCAGCTGACTCGGCAGGGAAAAGGGCGTCGACAGCCCCATCGTAGTCCCGCCGGGGAGCGGGCGTCCACGGGCGCCCCCCGGGGGGGCGCCGCCAGCCGGTGCGCGGGGTACCGTTGCGCCGCGGCCGCGCTGTGGGACAATACGTGGATGGTCGGCCGGATCAAAAGCGTCGTGCGGGGACTGGGAATCGGCTACATCCGCGACGATCTGGGGCGCGACGTCTTCTTCCACAAGGGGGACGTCGTCGACAAGGCCTACAACGACCTCGAAATCGGGACGGCGGTGAAGTTCGACGTGATCGAGGACGCGGTCAGCGGGGCCCGCGCCCAGCACATCCGCCCGATCCGCCGCACCAAGCAGGCATGAGGCTCACGCCCAGGTGACGGTTTCGACCCCCTTGGCCGGAGCCGGCATGGCGAGGTCGGGCATCGGCGGCGCCACGAACAGCCGGCGGGCCGCCATGCCCAGGTAGCGGGCCCACCGGGCCGACCGCGCGACACGCGCGCTGTCGGTCGCTATCCCGGTGTTGGCGTACATCTGGCGGTACAACTTCGAGACCAGCACGAAGGCGACGCGGGCGCGTACCGATTCGACCGCGCGTGAGCGGTCCCACAGATGGCGCCAGCTGTAGAAGCGATCCCAGGCGCCCTGCGTCCGGACCCGAATCTCCTCCAGCGACAGCGTCGGATGCGGCGTGAACAGCTTCGGCCTCTTCTCCTCGGGAATCAGCCAGTAGCGGGTAATCGGCACGCCGTCGATCAGCGTTTCGCTGCGGCCCTTTTCCGAGGCCCATTTGTCGAAATCGATGGTGCCGGGAAACGGCGTCAGCAGCACGAACTGCGCAAACGTGAGATCGGCCTGCTCGGCCAGCGCCACGGTGGCGTCGAAGGTGTCCTGACGATCGCTCGGCAGGCCGAAGATGAACGAGCCGAGGACGTGAACGCCGTGCTTGCGGAACGCCTTGAGGCGGGCCACCAGTTCGTCGCCGGAGAGGTTGAACCCCTTGTAGACGTCCTTCAATCCCGCCGCCGTGACGGCTTCGACGCCGACCAGCGCGCCGCGGATGCGCGCCCGCCGCATCGCCTTCAGGAACTCCGGATCTTCCGCCGCTTCCATCGTGATCTGCGTATAGAACACCAGATCGTCGGGCAGCTGGGCGAGCTGGGCCATCAGGTCGAACCGCTCCTGGCGCATCGCCTCGAGCTCGTGCAGGTGGGTCGGATCGGCGCGCCGCCGCGCCGCCGCGAGATCGTCGAAGGTGACCGGATAGAAATTGTCGTCGGCGAGCGCGATGAACCGGAACCCGAGCCGGCGCAGCTCGACGATCTCGCGCACCACCGGATCCGCTTCGCGCTGCCTCGGCTCCTGCCCGTCGGTCCGCCAGACCGAGCAGAACGAGCAGTGCTTCGGGCAGCCGCGCACCGTCTGGACCGAGGCCCACATGTAGCGGCCCGACGGCAGCAGATCCCAGCGCGCCGGCAGAAACCGTTCGGCCGCGACCCGTCCGCCCTCGTAGACGCCCTGCGGGTTGCCGGCGAAGCAGGCGGCCACCACCGAGGGCCAGATCTGATCGCCGTCGCCGCGGACCACCGCGTGCGCCGCACCGAACTCGTGCGCCTCCTCGGGAAACAAGGTGGCATGAATGCCGCCGTACACCACCCACGCGCCCCGCTCACGGGCGATCCGGCCGATCTCATAACCGCGCCGGGCATTGCCGGTGTGAATGCCGATGCCGACCACGTCACCCGCCTCGATCACCGTCGGATCGATCGTCTCCAGCGTTTCGTCGACGACGTTGGGATCGCCCCACTGAAGACCGGTGGCCGCCGCCAGGACGTAGAGCCACCGCGGGGTGATGACCGCGACGCCGAACGACACGTTACTGGGATTGATGAGATGAACGCGCGAGCCCACAGGCACCTCGTGGAAATGTCTCGAAGGCTGTCAGCTCGAGCCGCCTCGCACGGCATGAAGGAGCAGTCTCAGAGGCGTTGGCCTAGCACTATACACGGGTTGTGTCAGTACGAGATCGTACAAAGCAGACCGATATTGTGAACCAGAGTCGGTCGAGGCGGTCGTTGATTTGGCAGTACGAGTTAAACGCGTCGAACCGTGTCGGCGCCGGGGGTGATGGCGTCTGGGGCGCGGCCGATCAATCCGGCCGCGACCTCCATCTGCGCGGTCACGATGAGCTTGTGCGTGCTCGGCACGCGAGGCGTGCACCCGCGCAGGAGCTGTGCGGCCCGAAGTCCCGACATCACGGCGAATTCGAACCCGGTCATTCCTGGCGGCGAATGCATGGACAACCCTCGTGGCAATGCTTCGCTGAGGGCTGTAGCCATACGGGCCGCAGAAGCTCAAGAAAGCGGAAAGACAAGCATACTCGATTCGACGTCCGGCCCGGCCGACTAAGTGGCCGGCGGCTCGTCGATTTCCTCGTCGTCGCCCCACGGCGACGGCTGCGGTCCGGGCACGATGCCGGCAATGTCCGGGTCTTCACCATCGCTGTTGGCGGTGGCGGGGCGCTGGCTCTTGGACTGGAGCCGCCGCGCCGCTTTCTGCTGCTGCTTTTCCTGCCGGGCACGCTCGCGCGCGCGCTTGTTCTGGGTCGGTCTGGATTTCTGCATGGTGCCTCACAATCGCGTGTGGGCAGGGGCGACCGGCGCGCTCGGTTCCATCGAGCGCCGCGACGCGCCCGACAGCGGAGCGGCTGATCCCCGGCCACAGTTGTGACAGCGTTTACGGACGCTGCGAAAAATGACGGGGCTCAGCTACCAGCGCGGCTCGCGGCGCGGCCCGCCGCCGCCGCCCCGGCCGCCTCGATCGCCGCCGCCTGCAGGTTTGGGACGCGCTTCGTTCACGGCGAGCTTGCGCCCGTCGAGCTCGGTTTCGTTCAACTTCTGGATCGCCGCCTGCGCGAGTTCGTCTGACTGCATTTCCACGAACGCGAACCCGCGGGCCCGGCCGGTCATCTGGTCCCGCACGATGTTGACCGAGTCGACTGCCCCGATCGACTGAAAGAGCTCTTCCAGACGATGCTCATCGGTGTTGAAGGACAGATTGCCGACAAACAGCTTACGACCCATGATCACTCCTGCCCGACGAGGGCGATAACGAAAACGTCAGAGCGCTGGCAAGGCGAGGGAGGGATCGAGCGGGCTCGGTCGGCTCCGGACACGGTGCAGCGGGACATCGCAACGCCCCGCTCAGTATACTCCGTCAGAGCGCTGGCAATACTCGTCAGAGCGGTGGCAGGATGTCCCATCCCGCACTCCGGCGCGGCACCGCGGCGGGCACTGAACGCGCGTGATCGCCGGAAGACGGACGGTCCCGCAGCGCGCCCCGCCTGCCGCTCACGTCGTCGGGCGAAGTTTCCGGGTCCGGTCGCGATAGACGAACGCGCCACATGATGCGCAATCGAAATAGTCCCAGCGTTCGATCGGCTTGACCCCGCTGATGACCGTCTGCCGGTAGGCCAGCGCGACGTCGCAGGTCGGGCAGACCAGCGGGGGCGCAGGAATCGCCGGCGTGGAGGTGAAGACGGCGCTTCGCCGCGTTCGCTTCACCGGTCGGACCGCGCCGCCCGCACTCGACGCGGCCGGCGACTGCCTGCCGACCGATTCATCAGTACGCTCGAGTGGCTTCGTATCCATCGCTACCTTTCACGCCTCTCACGCCTCCAGAAGGACGGCAGCGGCCCGATTGCGCGGCGGCCTGAAGTGACAGGAACAGCGTATGTGGTTGACGAGCGACAGTCTGTCGGGTTTCCGACACAGCCGGGGATAGCGGCCCAGGAAATGCCTCAGCTCTCTGTCGGGTTTCGGACCAATCTCCGGCCGGACGTGATACGGTGAGATCCCCTAGGGTCTACCGCCTGCCTCGCCCTGAATTGGGCAGAGCTTGGTGCGCGACAGCCTCTCGTCAGCCATAAACACGGGAGAGGTCGCCATGGTTGCCAAGCGCCGTCTCGCTAAAAGTCCGTCCGCGAACCGACCGCCGCCGTCGGGAGATCGGCCGCTCCGGTCACAGAACCAGAACCGCCTGCTCGCCGCACTTCCCGATGACGTCTACGCGCGGGTCACCGCGAATGTCGAGATCATCCCGCTCCCGCTGAAAACCTTCCTCTACAAGCCCGGAGAGTCCATCGATCACGTCTACTTCCCTGGTGGTGGATTCTGCTCGATCGTCACCGTCCTGGCGGACGGCAGCATGGTCGAAGTGGCGACGATCGGCCGCGAAGGCATGGTCGGCCTGTTGAGCGTCTCGGGCGACCGGCGCGGCGCATCCGCCGCGATGGTCCAGGCCGAGGCCAGTCTCTGCTACCGCCTCCCCCTGGCGGGCTTCCAGCGCGAGATGGAACGGCGAGGCCCCTTCTACGAATTGCTCAGCGCCTACGCACACGCCCTGACCGGCGCCATCATGCAATCGACCGCCTGCAATGCGGTGCATTCGGTCGAGCAGCGCCTCGCCCGCTGGCTGTTGATGGCCCACGACCGGGTCGGAACCGACGAGTTCCCGTTGACGCAGGAATTCGTCGCGATGATGCTGGGCGCCACGCGGCCCACCGTCACCATTGTCGCCGGCACCCTGCAGCGGGCCGGCCTCATCACCTACCATCGCGGACACGTGACCGTCGTCGATCGGCGGGCGCTGGAGTCGGCTTCCTGCGAATGCTACCGGGCCGCCACCGATCTGATGACCGGCGTGGTGATGACGCGGACACGATGACGGCCGCGCGCATCTGTTAGATCCCGAACAGACTCCTGCACCGTCTACCGGTAGGGTTGCCGGGCTGTGAACGTTGGGGCTAGCGCTGATTCGCGTGTTGATGCGTGATCGGCGGCAGCCCTCAACCAGAGGAGGTTGTCTACCTGTCCAAGCGCCGCACGCCTGTCATCCCCCGACCTGAACCCCATCGATCCGCGACCGGCATCCGCAACCGCAACCGGCTGCTCGCCGCCCTGCCCGAGGTGGAGCGGCAGCGGATCGAGCCCCTGCTCGACGTCATTCCGCTGCGGCTGCGAGAAACACTGCACAAGCCGGGCGAGTCGCCCAGCCACGTCTATTTTCCCGGCGGCGGATTCTGTTCAGTCGTCGCCGTACTTGAAGACGGCCGGATGATCGAGGTCGCGACCATCGGCCGCGAAGGCATGGTCGGCATCGCCGCGGTTCTCGGCGGACGCTCGCCGTCGTCGTCGGCCGCGATGGTCCAGGGCGCAGCGGATATCTGCTACCGGATGACGGTCGACGCGCTGAAGAGCGAGCTGGATCGGCGGGGTTCGTTCTACCACCTCCTGACCAACTACACGGAGGCGCTGATCGGCTTCATCATGCAGTCGACGGCGTGCAACGCCGTGCACACCGTCGAGCAGCGGCTGGCGCGCTGGCTGTTGATGGCGCACGACCGGATGGAATCGGACGAGTTTCCGCTGACCCAGGAGTTCGCGGCGATGATGCTCGGCGCGACCCGGCCGACCGTCAGCCTCGTCGCCGCCACGCTGCAGCAGGCCGGGCTGATCAGGTACTACCGCGGCCACGTCACGATCGTCAATCGGACAGGGCTCGAAGACACCGCTTGCGAGTGCTACCGCACCGCCACCGATCTGGTGCAGGGCGTGACGGCCCCGAGGAATACGCGATCCAGATCGCGCTGACCGTCGACTGCCGCGGACGCCGACTGGGGGGATGGGAACGTCATGCAGGCTTTCGCCTGAGAAGCAGCGAGCGTTCAGGCAGGCGTCAGAGCCTGTGGTCTGTCGTCGTGCAGGCCTTCAGGCCTGCCGTGTCGGCAGGCCTGAAGGTGCGCGCCTCAAATGCTCAGGCCAGCGCTTTTCCGTAGAGCGCCAGCAAACGCGCCCAGGCCTTCTCGGCCTGTGGCTCGTTGTAGACGCCCGAATCGGGCGGGCACCAGCCGTGCGCCGCACCGGCGTAGACCTCGATTTCCGCCGGCAGCTTCGCCTTGGCGAAGGTGTCCTTCAACACGTTCTTGTCGTTGGGCGCGCGCATGTCGTCGTTCTCGGCGATGCTGATCAGGAACTGCGCCTTGCTCTTCGAGGCCTGCAGGTGCGGACTGTTCGGCATGTCGGTCGCCAGTCCGCCGCCGTGGAACGAGGCCACCGCGCCGACGCGATCGGGCATGGCGGCCGCGGTGCGAAACGCCATCGGGCCGCCCATGCAGTAGCCCTGCGTGCCGATTTTCTTGTTGGTGGCCACCGACGGCTGCTTGTCCAGCCACGCGATGAACGCCTTCGCATCGGTCATGTGTGTCGTCTCGTTCAGCGCCTGCGCCAGCGGCATCAGCTGCGGGATCGGCGTCTTGGCTCCGGCATCGGCGGTCGGGGCCTTCTTGGTGCGGTAGAACGGATTCACCACCAGGACCGAATAGCCCGATTCGGCGAGCCGCTTCCCCATCTGACGGAATGCCGGCCGCAGACCGAAGATGTCCGGCCAGACGAGCACGGCGGGCGCCGCGCCGGTCGCCGGGTGGACGAAGTAGCAGTCGGCGGTGCCGTCCGGCGTCATCACGGTGACCTCCGAGTCGGTGACCGCGACCGCGTTCACGACCTGGGGCAGCAGCATCGCCATGCCGGCTCCCAACATGACACCGAACTGGCGGCGTGTCACCAGTCCGCGCGCCTCGAATTCCGCCTGATCCCCGTCAAAATGATCCTGATCGCACATATTTACTCCTTGTCCATGCTGGTCGACGCACATCGACAATCGACCCGGTGACACTCTATACCGATTCGTCGTCCAGCCGGCCTGTCGGCATGAAATTCCCTCTGGGGACTCATCGGTGACACGGAGCGCAGTTGGTGCGGGCGGAGGGGGTCGAACCCTCACGAGCCTTTGCAGGCCCTACGGATTTTCATGCCACTTCGGCTTTCGCCGCCGCCATCGGCGTTCGTGGTCTGGACTATCCCTTCGACCTGCCGCGGATCGTTCGCAGTTTAGCCGCTGCCCGTCTAGTCTCTACACCTTCCCGGCGGACACGGTCCGGCCGGACTTGGCTCGGGATCGCCATCTCAGGGTTCCCCGACTTTGGGCAGTTCTGCACCGCCGGTTTCCCGGCGGGCACTCAAGTTTCCTCAAGTCCGTTGCGTCTGCCAGTTCCGCCACACCCGCGTGGGGCCAGTCGCTGCGGTCGCCCTTCATGATAGGACAGCGGAAGGCAGACCCCACGGACAATTGCAAACGCCGCGCGACGGGTGCCGGGGCTATTCCGCCGGCACCGGGCTCTCGAGGGCCTGTCGGACGGCCGCCATGAATGCGGTCCGATCCACCGGCCTGGGAAAAAACGCCTGGGCACCTGCCTCGAGGGCGCGCTGCCGGTTCGGCCCCAACTCCGTGGCGCTGACAACAATGACCGGCACCAGCGTCAGGAGATCGTTCAGGCGCTCCATCACGAGAAAGCCGTCGCCGCCGGACAGGCCGATGTCGAGCACGATCAGGTCGGGTTCGGCGGACCGTGCGGTGCTGACGGCGGAGATGGCGTCCCGCGCGCTCACGACGTCGTAGCCGCCGGCTTTCAGGCTGATCGCCATTCCTCGCAGCAGGTCCTGGTCGTCGTCAACGAGCAGTATCTTCTTGGTGGACATGTGATTCCATCCTCCCTGCGACGCGGCTAGAGCGGCGTGATCGCCAGTTGCGCCGAGATGACGGCCAGGAAGTCTTTATAGGCGAGCGCAGGGTGATTCGTCATGTGCTCGTGACACTGTCGATTCAAGGCCGAACCAGATGCCGGCGTGAACGTGGTCGTCGAGCGGGCGCGCGTCGACACGACGGTCACTGTGCCGGCGGCCGCGCCGGTTATGCCTGAACGTACCTGTCCAGGGCTGGATCGGCATGTTCGATTGTGAACGCGGCACGGCCTGATTCATCGGGGAGCGGCGGAGAATCGGCGCCGCGGTCCGCTGCTGGACAAGAGCTGAACCCTCGATCGGGGTCGCCGCCGACGCAGACTTTTGTTGGCGATCCGGGCGACCGGACGGGCAAAAGACGTGAAATATACCGAAAATCACGCTGTCGAGGTGGCGGCGAAGTTGCTCCCCCGCCACCGTGGTGACTTCGCGTCAAACCCGCTCGATATTCGGCGATGCCATCATGCTGCTGTTTCTGATCGCGCAGCTCCTCGATGGCGTCTTCACGTATGTCGGCATCCACACGTTCGGCCAGGCGATCGAAGCCAATCCCCTGCTCGCGTGGTACATCGCCATGTTCGGGCCGGGCGTGGCGCTGATCGGCGCGAAAACGGTGGCCGTCGCGTGCGCCGCGACGCTCCATTTCTGCGCCCGGCACCGGACTGTCGCCGTGCTGACCTTCGTCTACCTGGCCGCTGCGGTATGGCCGTGGACGCAGATCATTCTGAGCTGAACCAGGCCTTCTGCCCTTCTTTTCGTTTGCCCTTAATGAATGGTCCCCCCCGCCACTGGCTGATGGCGGAGCACCCGCTCGATCGTCATCTCGAGCGTGCCCTTGTCGATGTCGAACGGTCCGGCGATCGCGGCGCCCAGGGTGATTTCGATGGCGATCACCACGCCGCCGCCATCGAACGGATTGACGATCCAGCTCAGGCCGCGGAGCGTAATCGGAACGTGTGCGTCCGCGGGGTGTTTCAGCTGGTGCATCGCTCGCAGCATCGCTTCGAGGACCAGCCGCACGTCGTCGTCGACCCACAGTCCAGGCTCTCGGGTAATTCCCTGGAGTGTCGCCGTCGTCGCGACATCGGTGCCGCGCAGCCAGATATCGACCTGGAAACTCATACCAGCAGTGCCTCCAACGTGGCAGTGTCGCTGACCGGCGCCTGGCACGTGAACCCTCGACAGAGGTAAGCGGCCGCGCCGCCTGGCGGCCGCATCGCCGCGAGCAACGGCAGCATCGCCGCCAGCCGGTCGCGATGTTCGTCGCGGATCTCGATGGTGATGGCAAACGGCACGTAGTGCCGGGCCACCGCGTGCGCGAGATCCTGGCGCGCCGGCTGGTCCCCCGCCAGGATGATCTGCTGCACGCCGGCCAGCCAGGTCGACAGCGCGACCGCCATCATCGGCACGGCGCGGCCGGTCTGCTCGAGACGGGCGCCGAACAGCCGCAGCGTCCGCTCGACGCGCTCGGTCCACTGTGGGTTGTCGATCAGATGCGACAGCGTCAGCAGGTTGCAGACCGACACCGAACTGGCGGTCGGCTCGGCGCCGTCGTATTCGTCCTTCATCCGCAGCAGCACGCTCCGATCGCGTCCGGTCGTGCTGAACCAGCCGCCGTCCACCTCGTCCCAGAACAGCTCGTCCTGGCGGCGCTGCAGCGTCACCGCCCATTCCAGCCATCCGGGATCGCCGTCGGCCTGGAACAGCTCGAGGAGTCCGAAAATCAGGCAGGCATGATCTTCCGCGTATCCGTCGATCTCGGCGTGGCCGCCGCGGAACCGCCGCAGCAGGGTGCCGGTCGCGGCCAGCCAGAGGTGCTCGCGGACGAACGATGCGGCGCGCTGGGCCGCGCGGAGATACGGCCCGGCGCCGGCGACGCCGTCGGCAGCCAGCCCGGGCAGCGTCCGCGCCATCCGGGCAAAGGCGCCGATCATCAGCCCGTTCCAGGATGTCAGCACTTTGTCATCGAGGTAGGGCCGGGGCCGATCCTGCCGCGCCTCGAACATCCGCCGCCGCGCCGTCTCCAGCACAGCGGCAATCTCTCCCGCCGGCCGCCCGGTCCGCCCGGCCAGGTCATCGACCGACCGCGCGATGTAAAGCAGGTTCTTGCCGGTGAACTCCTGTTGTGGATCCTGCGGCGCGTTGCCATCCGGCTCGACGCCGAACCGCGCCGCGACGACGGCGGCATCGCGGCCGAGCAGCGTCTCGACCTCATCGGCCCGCCACAGATAGAAGGCGCCCTCCATCTTGCGCGCCAGGGGATCGGCCGCCTGCTCCGGCGGCACGCTGTCGGCATCCTCAGCGGAATAGAAGCCGCCGGCCTGATCGGTCATCTGCCGCATCACGTACTGCAGCGTGTCCTCGGCGACCTCGAGAAAGAAACGGTCGCCTGAAGCCTGGGCCGCCTCGATGCAGGCCAGGACGAGCTGCGCCTGGTCGTACAACATCTTCTCGAAATGGGGCACGCGCCAGGCCGGATCGACCGAGTAGCGGTGAAAGCCTCCGCCGATGTGATCGCGCATGCCGCCGAGCGCCATCGCTCGAAGCGTCCGGAGCACCATCTCGCGCGCGTCGGCATTGCCGGTACGAGCGTACTCGCGCAGGAGAAACAACAGCTCGCCCGGGCGGGGAAACTTGGGCGCGGTGCCGAAGCCGCTGTAGCGCCAATCGAACGATTCCCAGAATTGCGCGACGGCGCGGCCCAGCGCCTCGCCGCCGGGCACGATGGCGGTCGCGACCGTCCGCTCCACCTGTCGCAGCTGCGCCGTCATCGCCTCGGCCGACTGCAGCACCTGATCGCGGTCGGCGGTCCAGACCCGGGCGATCTCCTGGAGGATGTCGACGAACCCGGGCCGTCCCCACCGCGCGGTCGGCGGAAAATAGGTGCCGCCGTAGAACGGCTTCAGGTCCGGCGTCAGCCAGACGCTCATCGGCCAACCGCCCGATCCGGTCGTCGCCTGCACGAAGGTCATGTAGACCCGATCGACATCGGGCCGTTCTTCGCGATCGACCTTGATCGCCACGAAGTGCTGGTTGAGCACCGCGGCGACCGCCGCGTTCTCGAACGACTCGTGCTCCATCACGTGGCACCAGTGGCAGGTCGAGTAACCGACCGACAGGAAGATCGGCTTGCTCTCCGCCGTCGCCTTCGCGAACGCCTCGTCGCACCACGCAAACCATTCGACTGGGTTGTCGGCATGCTGCAGCAGATACGGGCTGCGCTCGCGGCTCAGTCGATTCATCGCTCCATCATCGTCGATCCGGCCGGCACCGATCTACCGGTTCAGGTAAGATCAACCATCGCGTCAGATGAGATCGCGGGGAGGATGACATGACCGAGTCGGCGCCGCTGGCGGGCAAACGGGTGGCGATTCTCGTCGAGGACGAATTCGAAGACCGCGAGCTCACCGGACCGCTCGAGGCGCTGCGGGCAGCGGGGGCGGACGTCACGATCGTCGGCGCGACCAGGGGCGGGTCGTATCGCGGCAAGCGCGGCGACGCCACCGTCACGTCGGATCTGGCCGCGGGCGACGCCCGGATGCGCGACTTCGATGCGCTGGTCATTCCCGGCGGCCACGCGCCCGACAAGATGCGCCTGCGCCACGCGATGGTCGACCTCGCGCGCGATGCCATGGAAGCGGGCAAACCGGTGGCCGCCATCTGCCATGGCCCGCAGCTCCTGATCTCGGCCAACGCACTACGCGGGCGCACGCTGACCTGCTGGCCGTCGATCGCCATCGACGTCAAGAATGCCGGCGGGCTCTACGTCGACAAGCCGGTGGTCGAAGATGGCAACCTGATCACCTCGCGGAAACCCGACGACGTGCCGGTGTTCAGCGACGCGATCATCCGCGCCCTCTCCCGCGTCCGGGTTCCCTGACCGTCCGCCCGTACGTGGGATCCGGCTTCAGCCGGATTGCTCCGTAGTCCGACGACCGCAAGAACGCGGTACCGTCACACGCGTGGCGTCGGAGCGGCGGGTACTTCCTCGGGCCGGCCGCGGCGCAGGCGGGCGTAGGCGGCGGTGAACTGGACCCCATACAACAGGATCACCGCCTGGGTGTAGACCCACACCAGGAAGACGACGACGACGCCGATCGAGCCGTTGACACGGGTGAACCGCGACATGTCGCGGACATACCAGGAAAATCCCTCGAGCGCGCCCTTCCAGAGCAGACCGGTAATCAATGCGCCAATCCAGACGTCGCGAAACCTGACCTTGGCGTTCGGCACGACGTAGTAGATCAGTCCGACGACGAAGATGAACAACAGCGTCGTGGCGTAGCGAATCGTCAGGCTCCGCAGCACCAGCAGTCCGGGAAAGCCGTCGACGACCACCGCCGCCCACGACGCGCCGACGAACTGCGTCGCGCTGACCAGCAGCAGGGTGGTCAGCAGAATCAGCCCGGCGAACCCCAGCATCAGGAATGAAAACAGCCGGTGCCGCCAGAAGCTGCGCTGCTTTTCGACGCCCCAGGCGTAGTTGACCGCCGTGCTCAGCGCGCCGAAAAACCCGACCGCGCCCCAGACCAGGCCGATCGTGCCGGCGACGCCGAAGGACACCTTCGTGGTGCGGACCGAATCGAGCTGCGTCTTGATGAAGTCGAACTGCTGGGGGAAGTACTGGAGAATGAAATTGAGCACGATTGCCCGATCGTCGACGTCTGAGGTGACCCAGCCGAGGACCGACAGGGAGAGCAGCAGGACGGGAAACAGCGACAGCAGCGAGTAGTAGGAGACGGACGCCGCGTAGGTGAGATTGTCGCTGTTGTAGAAACTGCGGAAGCCGCGCCAGAACGACAACCCGGTGAGCCGGAGAATCTCGCGCGCAGTCTTGCCGATGGCACGAAGCCTGTTCACGACGCCATCATGTCAGCGGCCGGACCCCGACTCGATCCAGGCCCGGCGCACTTCCCTGATCAGGTAGACGGGAATGCTGGCACCGAGCCAGACCCGCGCCGCGCGCCGCGCCAGCCGTCTGAGCGGCGGCGTCGTGATCACCACGACCGCCGCCGCCGCACCGGCTGTCAGGAGCACCGCATCCGAGACCTGTCGCGCGGTCTGCGAAGTCACGGCCGTTCAGCCACGGGAACTGCCAACCCCGCCGCTGCCGGAATGCGGAGTGTCGGTGGGATAGGAGCCCGCCGGTCGGGGGCCGCTCGTCCCCGGGGAAACCACCGGCGTCGGGCCGCTGGCGACGCTGCTCGCCGCTGTGACGATTTTATCGGTCGCATCGCTGACCGCGCCGCTGGCATCGCGCACGTAGCGCTGGGCTTCTTCGGCGCCTTTCGCGACCGCCTCGCGAGCGCGCTCCGCCAGGTCGCCCGCCGCATCCCGGCCGCGCTCTGCATATTGACCGGCCGTTTCAGCGGCGTCGCGCGCCTTGCCGGCGAGATCGCCCGCCATGTCGCGCCCGCGTTCGGCATACTGACCAGCGGTTTCTGCCGCGCGACGATAACCGTCCGACGCAGTGTTCGCCAGATCGGCGGCCTGCTCACGGACCTGATTGCGCAGGTCGGCACCGACTTTCGGCGCGAACAGCATGCCGAGGCCCGCGCCGAGCACGGTGCCGGTCAGCAGACCCATCACGAAACTGCCGCCGCCGTTGTTGTCGTTGCTACGATCGAATCCATCTGCCATGACGCCCCCTCTTCCAATGAACTACCCGGTTGGTTACATGACCCGGTCGGCTGAGCCGGCCGGCGGCGGTTGCCGCGGGTCGGAGTGCAGCACACCTTCGACGGCGACTCGCAGCCCGCGAATCACGCCGACGACCCAGCTCGTCTTGGCGCGGACTGTCGAACGCACCCGGTCAGCGGTGTCGTCGACCCGCTCCATGGTCCGGTGGATTGCCACATCCACCCTCTCCGCTTCTTCTTTTACCTTGGCACTGACCTCCTTCACGTCGTCGAGGATGGCATTGACGCGGCCCATCGCCGGGGCGATCTGCCGCACCTCGAGGCCGTTCACCAGTGCGATGACCCGCCGATAGACCATGAACGCGGCGACGCCGATACCGATAACGACCAGCGCCTCGAGCACGCTCACGGCGGCCATGATGCCGAGCAGCAGATTCGTCGTTCCCAGATTCCCTGCCATGAAGACCTCTTAGAAAGGAGATGACTGATGCGGCGTCGGGTAGCGGGAAATCCGGTCGTTGTTTTCGCCGAGTGCTTCGTTGAGCACCTTCCAGCCCTGAGTGGCGACGCCGGCAGCCTTTTCGAAGGTGCTGCGGAAGCTGTTCAGCTCTTGAGCAATATCCTCGAGCGCCGGTTCGACCTGCCGCCGCCACTCCTTGCCGTTGTCCGTGAAGAAAAGATAGCCCGCAATCCCGCCGACCACCGCCCCCACGATTGTCGCCGTCATCGCCTTTGAGTTATCGCTCACACGCCCTCCCATTGAATTCTTCCGGGCCGCTTCCAACCACCTCGGCCGGACTCCGGTTGTCCCCACTTCAGCTTCAAGTTGTGTGCCACGCGGCGGCCCAGCGCATTCCGATGGCGCGCGCCGAAGGCATCAGCCATCCAACGAGGTTGATCGCGGTCAGAACGGGGGGTGCGGCGGTGGACGGCGGACAGGTCGTGCATGGATCGGAACTCGACAGCCCTGCAACCACGGACGGTCGGACCGGTCGGCGCGTCAGTTCGACGCGGCCGAAGCAGACGAGGCGGCCCGGGCCGCCTTGCCGCCGTCCCGGATGTCGTGCTTCTTCATCTTGCTGTAGAGCGTCGGGCGATAGAGACCGAGAATCTGCGCCGCCTCCTGCTTGTTCCAGTTGGTACGCTGCAGCGTCTGCAGGATGGCCATTTTCTCGATTTCGGCCAGCGTCCGGTGCGGCGGAATCACGAACTCCGCCGCATTTGTCGATTCTTCGCGAATCGATTCGGGGAGGTCGCCGACCCCAATCTCCGTGCCCTTGGTGACCAGCACCGCCCGTTCGATGGCGTTCTCCAGCTCCCGGACGTTGCCGGCCCAGCGGTTCCGGATCAGCAGGTGATAGACCGAGGGAGCGAGCGACTTGACGTGTTTCTGGTAGCGCTGACGAAACTTTTCGAGAAAGAAGTCGCAGAGCAGCGGAATGTCTTCCGTGCGTTCGCGCAGCGGCGGCACGCGCATGGTGATGGTGTTGATCCTGAAATAGAGATCTTCGCGCAGCTTGCCTTCGCGGAGCGCGGTGTCGAGGTCGATGTTGGTGGCGCAGATCAGCCGGAAATCGACGTGGACGATGCGATCGCTGCCGATCGGACGGTACTCGCGCTCCTGCAGTACCCGCAGCAGTTTGGTCTGCAGGTAGGGGGGCATCTCGCCGATTTCGTCGAGCAGGAGCGACCCGCCCTCGGCCATCTCGAACAGGCCTTCCTTGTCCAGATTCGCGCCGGTGAACGCGCCCTTCTTGTAGCCGAACAGCTCGGACTCAATCAGATCCTTGGGAATCGCCGCGCAGTTGATCTTGATGAACGGACCCTTCAACCGCTTGCTGTTGTAGTGGATGGCGTTGGCGATCAGCTCCTTGCCGGTGCCGTTCTCACCTTGAATCAGGATGTTGGCCTCGCTCGCCGCGACGCTCTCGATCAGCTCGAACAACTCCTGCATCTTCTTGCTCTTGCCGATCACATTCTGGAACTTGTAGCGATCCTGGAGTTTGGCCTTCAACTGCTCGTTTTCGTCAATCAGTGATTTCTGCTTGATCGCCTTCTCGAGCTTGTCGAGCAGGCGCTCGGCATCGACCGGCTTCTCGAGGAAATCGAACGCGCCGGCCTTGACCGCCTCGACCGAGCGGGGAATATTGCCCTGACCGGTGATGACGATGACCTCCGACTCGGGATCCAGCTGCTTGAACTTGCGAACCAGCTCGATCCCGTCGACGTCCGGCAGCAGCATATCGGTCACCACCGCGTCCGGCCGCCACGTCTTGAACAGCTCCTCGCCACGTGTACCGATGAGGGCGGTCTTCACCTCGTATCCGGCGTGCTCGAGCAGGATCTTCAGCCACTCGGTCATGGCCGGCTCATCGTCAATGGCCAGAATCCGCTTCTTTCTCTTGGCAACCATGTTCAGCTAGTGTATTCAATGTGCGCAACCAGTCAATACACAAGGAGCGGTTTCGTTCTATTTCGTTACATTTCAAGCGCGTGTTCGTTACATTTCAAGCGCGTCGCTGCCGCTCTTCCGCCGCATCACGTTCCCAATCCAGACGGTTTCCGAGCGTGCCATAATGCGGCGATGTCCGACATCTGGCTGCCGATTCGACCGGCGGCACCACCCACGGGATGCGGCCAGCTGCCCGGCGGCCTGCCGATGACAGCCGGTTGACGGCTCATGCAGGTCCTTCCCTCAACCGTCGATCCCACGGACGTCACCTTCCAGGCCAATCGCGATCGCATGCAACAGCTGGTGGCGCAACTACGCGATCGCCTGGCGGCGGCGCGTCAGGGCGGCGGGCCGCAGCAGCTGGAACGGCAGCGTGAGCAGGGGAAGCTGCCGGTTCGAGAGCGCGTCGACCGCCTGCTCGACCGCGGGTCGCCCTTCCTCGAGCTGTCCGCGCTGGCGGCCTTCGACATGTACGAGAAGGACGCCCCGGCCGCCGGCCTCGTCACCGGTATCGGCCGCGTCTCGGGCCGTGAGGTCGTCATCGTCGCCAACGACGCCACGGTGAAGGGCGGCACCTACTATCCGATCACCGTGAAGAAGCACGTCCGTGCTCAACAGATTGCGCTCGAGAACCGTCTGCCGTGCGTCTACCTCGTCGATTCAGGCGGAGCGTTCCTCCCGCTCCAGGCCGAAGTCTTCCCCGATCGCGATCATTTCGGCCGCATTTTCTTCAACCAGGCACGGATGTCCGCCGCCGGCATCGCCCAGATTGCGGTGGTCATGGGCTCGTGCACCGCCGGCGGCGCCTACGTCCCGGCGATGTCAGACGAAACGATCATCGTCAAGGGCACCGGGACGATCTTCCTCGGCGGCCCGCCGCTGGTCAAAGCTGCGACCGGCGAAGAAGTCACGGCGGAAGAGCTCGGCGGCGCCGACGTGCACACGCGCTGGTCCGGGGTCGCCGACTACTTCGCCGAGAACGACGGGCATGCGCTCGAACTGTGCCGCACCGTGGTGTCGACGCTGAACACGTCGAAGCCGCTGCCGCCGGACATGATGGCCCCGGAAGATCCGCGCTACGACCCCGCGGAGCTGTACGGCATCGTCAACGCCGATCCCCGCCAGCCGTTCGACGTGCATGACGTCATCGCCCGTCTGGTCGATGGGTCGCGGTTCGATGAGTTCAAGGAGCGCTATGGCTCGACCCTGGTCGCCGGCTTCGCCCGCCTGCACGGTTTCCTGGTCGGGATCGTCGCCAACAACGGTGTCCTGTTCTCCGAGTCGGCCCTCAAGGCCACCCACTTCATCGAGTTGTGCAACCTGCGCCGCGTGCCGCTGATCTTCCTGCAGAACATCACCGGCTTCATCGTTGGCCGCCAGTACGAACGGGCCGGGATCGCCAAGGATGGCGCCAAGCTGGTCCATGCCGTGGCCAATTCGGTCGTGCCGAAATTCACGGTGATCATCGGCGGATCGTTCGGTGCGGGCAACTACGGCATGTGCGGGCGCGCCTACGATCCCCGGCTGCTGTGGATGTGGCCGAACGCCCGCATTTCGGTGATGGGGGGCGAGCAGGCCGCCGGTGTCCTCGCCTCGGTCAAGCGCGATCAGCGCGGGCGCGCCGGTCAGCCGTTTTCGGCTCAGGAGGAGGACGCCATCCGCCGGCCGATTCTCGAGAAGTACGAGCACGAGGGATCGCCGTACTACTCCACGGCACGCATCTGGGACGATGGGATCCTCGATCCCCTCGACACCCGGCTCGCCCTCGCCCTCGGACTCTCCGCGGCGTTCAACGCGCCAATCGCGGAACCACGCTTCGGAGTGTTCCGGATGTAGCACGGCGCACTCCGGCGCGATATTTCGTGTTTTCGTCCCTTCGTGTTTCCGTGCTGTGTGTTCGTGCTGTCGTGGCCCCGGTGTTTTCGTGTTTTCGTGGCCCTCGTGTTTTGGTGGCCCCCGTGCTTCGTCGCCCAACGCTATGTCATACCGGCATCTCATCACACGACGTGACGGCCCGGTCGAGTACCTGACCCTGAACCGCCCTGACGTCCGGAACGCGTTCAACGAGCAGGTGATCGAGGAGCTGGCGGACTGGGCGGCGCGCCTCGCCGACGCTGCCGCGGCCGGGGTGCGCGTGGTGGTTCTGGCCGGAGCGGGCAAGACGTTTTGCGCCGGCGCGGACGTGGCGTGGATGGCGAAGACGGAGGCCTACACGGAGGCGGAGAACATCAACGATGCCATGGCGGCGTCCCGCATGTTCGCCGCGCTCGATGCCCTCCCCGTGCCGCTGATCGGCCGTGTCCATGGCGCCGCGATCGGCGGCGGCGCCGGTCTCTGCGCCGTCTGCGACATCGTCGTGGCCGACGAGGACGCGGTGTTCGGATTCACCGAGGTCAGGCTGGGCATCCTGCCGGCCGTGATTGCGCCGTTTGCCCTCGCCAAGATCGGACGGTCGGCGGCCAGGGAGATGTTCCTGACCGGGAGCCGCTTCCCGGCCGCCAGGGCCCGCGAGGCCGGACTGATCCATGCCGTAGTGCCGGCGGCCCAGCTCGACCTGACGGTGTCCCAATATGTGCAGGAGATCCTGGCGGGCGCGCCGGGTGCCCTCGCCGCCGCCAAGGGTCTGATCGCCCGCGTCTGGGGGGCGCCCCCCGAGGAGGCGATGACCGTCACCGCCGCTGCGATTGCCGCGCGCCGGGTGTCGCCGGAAGGCCAGGACGGCTTGCGGGCCTTCCTGGAGAAAAGGCCGCCGCAGTGGATCAAGTAGAGCGGCGACCGCCGCATCCTCTGCGTCCTCGAGAGAAGCGCCTCCCATGATCAGGCGCGTGCTGATCGCCAACCGCGGTGAGATCGCGGTGCGGATCGCCCACGCCTGCCGGGAGCTGGGGGTCGAGACCGTCGCGGTCTATTCGGAAGCCGACGCGCGGGCGCCGCACGTCGCCGCCGCCGATCGCGCCGTCTGCATCGGGCCGGCCGCGGCGCGCGACAGCTATCTTTCGATCCCCAGCATCCTGCAGGCCGTCGCCTCGACCGCCGCGGATGCCGTGCATCCGGGCTACGGCTTCCTGTCCGAGAACGCCAGCTTCGCCGAGGCGTGCGAGCGGGCCGGCATCATTTTCGTCGGCCCGCCGTCAGCGGTGATCGCCCGGATGGGATCCAAGATCGAAGCGCGCCGCGTGATGGAATCGGCCGGCGTGCCGGTCGTCCCCGGCGAGACGCCCGACGATCAGTCGGACGAGGGACTGCGCCGTTCGATCGACCGGGTCGGGCTGCCGGCACTGATCAAGGCGTCGGCAGGCGGGGGCGGGAAAGGCATGCGGCGCGTGCTCGAACCGGGAGCGATCGCCGAGGCGGTGGCCGGGGCGCGCCGCGAGGCGATCGCCGCATTCGGCGACGGCACGCTCTACGTCGAGCGGCTGATCGAGCGGGCCCGCCATGTCGAGGTGCAGATTCTCGCCGACCACCACGGCCACGTCCTGCATCTGTTCGAGCGGGAGTGTTCGGTCCAGCGCCGCCACCAGAAAGTGATCGAAGAGAGCCCGTCGCCATCAGTCACCCCGGACCTGCGCCGCCGGATCACCAGCGCCGCCGTCCAGGCGGCCACAGCGGCCGGCTACCGCAACGCCGGCACCATCGAGTTCCTGCTCGAACGATCGAGCGCCGCCGCTGCCGAGCCGCGCTTCCATTTCCTGGAGATGAACACCCGGCTCCAGGTCGAGCATCCCGTGACGGAGGAAGTGACAGGACTCGACCTGGTTCGGGCCCAGCTGATTGTTGCGTCTGGCGAGCCGCTGCCATGGCTGACGCCGCCGGCCCAGCGCGGCCACGCGATCGAAGCGCGCGTCTACGCGGAGGATCCAGCCGACGGTTTTCTGCCTCAGGCCGGCCGGGTGCTGCTCTACCGCGAGCCGCGCGCGCCTGGCGTACGGATCGATTCGGGCATCGCCGAAGGCCTCGACATCCCGGTGCACTACGATCCGCTGCTGGCCAAGGTCATCGCCTCGGCGGAAACCCGCGAGCTGGCCCGGCGCCGTCTGATCGCCGCCCTGCGCAATTTTCCGATCCTCGGCATCCGCACCAACGTGCCATTCCTGCTGCGAATCCTGGACGAGGCGAGTTTTCGCGCCGGCGATGTCGACACGACGTTTCTCGACCGTTCGATCGAGCCGGGCGGCGCGGCGATCAATGTGGCGGCGGCCGATCCACCTGACTTCGTGCGGACCGTGATGGCGGGCGTTGACGACCCGGCGGACGACGCGCCGCCGGATGTCCAACCGCGGCGTGCCTGGGATCCCTGGCAACCGCGGGACGCCGCTTCTGCCGCCGCGACGACCGTCCGGGGGCGGGGGGCGCGCCCTGGCCTCACACGGCTGGCGCCCGGCATGTTCTCCGTCGCTATCAATGATCTGGGCAATGACCTCCAGGGCACTGAGCGCCGGGAAATCGTCTATGCAGCCGGTCCGCCAGATGATCGCTGGTCGTTCTGGAACGGCGCTGTCTTTCATCTGGATCGGGAAGACGAGCGGACGCGCAATCCCGGGCCGGGCTCGCGGCGCGTACCGACGACGCAGCGGTTGTCGGCGCCGATGCCGGCGACCGTGATCCGGGTGCTGGTGACCCCGGGCAGTCAGGTCAGAAAAGGCGATGTCCTCGTCCTGCTCGAAGCGATGAAGATGGAGCTGCCGATTCGCGCCCTGTCGGACGGCACGGTGACCGTCGTCCACTGCCGCGACGGCGAACTGGTGCAGGCCGATCAGATCCTGGTGGAGGCCGAATGAGCATCGCCCTGGCGGATCTCCGCGGGCGCCGGGTGACGGTGGTCGAAGTCGGCCCGCGCGACGGGCTGCAGAACGAGCGGGTATTGGTGCCAACGGCCGACAAGATCGGGTTCGTCGACCGGCTGGCCGCGGCGAAACTGCCCGTGATCGAAGTCACCGCATTCGTCAGTCCGAAATGGGTGCCGCAGATGGCGGACGCGGCCGAGGTGTGTGCCGGGATCACACGGACACCCGGCATCCGCTACACCGCGCTGGTGCCGAACCTGGCCGGCCTCGAGCGCGCGGCTGCGGCCGGCGTGCGAGAGATCGCGGTGTTCGCCTCCGCCACCGAAACGTTCAGCCGCAAGAACATCAACCAATCGATCGACGAGTCGCTGGCCGGTTACAAACTTGTGTGCGACCGGGCAGCGGCGGCCGGGCTGCGGGTCCGCGGCTACGTGTCGGCAGCGTTCGGCTGCCCGTATGAGGGCGACGTCGCCCCCGGGCGGGTCGCCGATGTCGCGGCGCGGTTGATCGGGCTCGGCGCGTTCGAGGTGGCCATCAGCGACACGATCGGGATCGCGCATCCCGGGCAGGTGCCGCTGGTCCTCGACGCGGTGCTCGCCCGGGTGCCGCTCGATCAGGTGGCGCTGCACTTTCACGACACGCGGGGCACGGCGCTGGCCAACGTCCTCGCGGCGCTGTCCTACGGCGTCTCGACGTTCGACGCGTCGGCCGGAGGCCTGGGCGGCTGTCCCTACGCACCGGGCGCGGCGGGCAATCTCGCCACCGAGGACCTGATCTACATGCTGAATGGATTGGGCGCGGAGACGGGTGTGTCGCTGGAGGCGCTGACCGGGGCGTCGGCCTTCATCGCGACCAGACTCGACCACCCGCTGCGGTCGCGATATGCCCAGGCCGCTGCGGCGCAGCGGCCGGCGGCATCGTCGGTTGTGTGGGAGGCGCCGGCCAGGGAAGGTTAGGCGCTCACCTCGACCTTGTCGCCTTCCTGGGTGAGCAGCCGGACGACCTCCTCGAACGGAATCATGTTGATCGCGTCGTAGTCCGGCGGGCAGCCAAACTCGCGCTGCTGCGGCGCGGTCGGATTGCCGAGGGTGACGCACAGTCCGCAGCCGATGCACAGGTCGGCGCGCACCGCGCAGACCATCCGGCCGTCCGAATCCGGCTCTTCGACGATGCACCCGGCTACCGGGCAGGCGGCCTGACAGATCGAACAGGCAAAGGCACCAAAGCAGCGATCGGGATCGATCACGGCAATCGTCTTGGGGGCCTTCTTGCGCGGCCCGCCCATCATCTTGGTCCACATGGGCCGGGATTATATCAGTGGCGCGCGCCGCGCGCCTGACCCGGGCCAGCAGACGTACATTCCGGCCCGTGTTACTTGGAGACGTCGGGGGCGTCTTCGCCCAGGGCGGTGGCCAGATCGGTCTGGTGCTCCTGCTCCTGGCGCAGGATCTCGCGGATGTCTTCGGCGATCGCATACTCGCCGAGCGCCTCGCACTGGCGCACCCGCTGCCGGTAGGCCCGGATGGTGTCGTTCTCGTTATCCAGATCGGCGCGAAGCATCTTCTCGGCGTCTTCAGTCAGGACGACCTTCATCGGCGTGGCGGTCGGCATGCCGCCAAGATAATCGACGTGCCTGGCAATGGTCAGCGCGTGCTGCAGTTCCTCGGCGGCGTGGGTTTCCAGCTCCTTCGCGATGCTCATGAACTGGGCGCCTTTGAGCGCCTGGGAATAGACGACGTACGCGATAATCGCCTGGTACTCGCGCGCGAGATCTTCGTTGAGAAGGTCGATCAGCTGCTTGCGGGTCGTCGTCGGTTCGGCCATCTGTCGCTCCGTTCGTTGCGGGAAACCTGTGCCCAGCCCAGCCAGGATTGGCGGCGGACCTGATCTTGCACAAATACTGACGCCATGACGCGACTACTCTTCATCGCACTGCTGGCCGCGCAAACGGTCATCACTCCGCCCGACAACAAGTATTCTCCGGCCGAGGACGTCAAGCTCGGTCAGGAAGCGGCGGCGCAGGCGGAGCAACAGCTCCCCATTATGCGCGATGACGCCGTGACGTCATACGTCGAGGGCATCGGCCGCCGGCTGGTTGGCGCCATTCCCGACAACCGGCAGCATGCCGAGTTCCGCTACTCGTTCAAGGTCATCAACGTCCGGGAGATCAACGCGTTCGCCCTCCCCGGGGGGCCGATGTTCGTCAACCGCGGGATGATCGAGGCGGCGCGGACGGAAGGTGAAGTGGCCGGCGTGATGGCCCACGAGCTGAGCCACGTGCTGCTCCGGCACGGCACCGCGCAGGCCAGCAAGGCCAGCAAGTTCCAGTTTGGCGCCATCGCCGGCGCGATTGCGGGGGCCGTGATCGGCGGCGGCCTTGGCACCGTGATCGCTGAGGGCACCAGGTTCGGCCTCGGCACGGCGTTCCTGCGCTACGGCCGCGACTACGAGAAGCAGGCGGATCTGGAAGGCGCACACCTGATGGCTCGGGCGGGATACGACCCGAAGGACATGGCCAAGATGTTCCAGACCATCGAAAAACAGGGCGGGTCGGGTCCGCAGTGGCTGAGCGATCATCCGAATCCGGGCAACCGCGTCAAGTACATCACCGACGAAGCGGCCAAGGTGCGGGTCGAGAATCCGATTCGCGACACCAGGGAGTTCGATCGGGTCAGGTCGCACCTGCAGAGCCTGCCGAAGGCGCCGACAACCGAGGAGGCGACAAAATCCGCCGGGAACGGACGCGCCCCTGGGACCGGGAAGCCGCCGTCCGGCTCGGTCGAGCCGCCATCATCGCGCTATACGAGCTACCGGGAAGGCGATCTGTTCCAGGTCAGCGTGCCGTCCAACTGGCGCGAGCTGCCGGGGACCAGTGCGGTCACCTTCGCGCCGGCTGGCGCCTATGGAGCGGTCAACGGACAGAGCGTCTTCACGCACGGGGTCGAGATCGGGATGTCGCGGAAGGAGACGCACGATCTGCAGACGGCGGCCGATGAGCTCGTCCGGTCGCTCGCCAACGGGAACCCGGAACTGCGGCACGACGCCGGCTATGACCGCGCGTCGCTGGGAAATCGGATCGGGCTCCATACCGTGATGTCCAACCGATCGGAAGCCAGCGGCCGGGCCGAAACGATCGAGCTGTTCGCCGCGCAGTTGAGGGACGGCAGCCTCTTCTACATGATTGGCGTCGCGCCGCGTGACGAGGCTGCCGGCTACGCGACGGTGTTTCGTCGCATCGCCGGCTCGCTCAGGTTCAGCGACTAGTAGCGGAACGCGATGCCGAAGCTGGCCCGCCAGAAATCCAGTTTCCGGGTCTCGAAAATCTGCGTGGCGATGTCGCCGAGCAGCGGGATGTCGACGTCCTGAAGCGTGTGGAAACGCCGGATGTCGCCCCGGATCCCGACGTGCCGGCTGACGTAGCCGTTGACGCCGGCGCCGAGATCGTAGCCGAGCGAGTTGTTCTTGGTGTCGAATTTCCTGAGGTCCGACGAGGCATGAGGCCGGATCAGGCCGGCGCCCGCGAGGACATAGGGCTGCACCGGTCCGGCGCCGACCCCGATCAGCACGTTGCTCATCAGCGTGAAAACGGAGTTGTCGACATTGGGCACCTTGCCGAAGAAATCCTTGGCAAAGGAGATGTCCTCCTCGAAGCCAAGCACCGGTCCCATCTTGCCGATGGACACCCCGAAATTCGCGCGCTTGTCGTCGCACGACGAAAACGTCGCGCAGTTCGACGAGTCGCCGCCGAAGTTGAAGCCGTAGAACGGCGTGACGAAGCCGTCGGCGCGAGCCGGCGTGGCGGCGAGTGCCAGAAGCATGATGCTCAGGACGACATGAAACGTTCGCACAACGATCCTCCTTGTTCGAGACGGCCGCCGCCGTGGCGGACGCCTCAATCATTATCGTTCCCTTTGGCGGCGACGTCGCGGCCGGCACACCTGCTCCGGGTGCGGCCGCAGCGCGCCGCCGGTTCCCGGAATTGCGCGCGCGCGACGATGATGCTCATCTCTTCTGCCGATTTCCGTATAATGGGGCGCACTTTGGCAGTTGGTCTTCACGCTAGCCGCATGACAAGGGAGGAGTCATGAAGCTTACGATTCTGGGTGGTGTTGTCTTCGTTGCGGCCATCACGGCCGGTCTGGCGGCCCAGGGGCCCGACGCGACAACCGAACGGACGATCATGGGATGCGTCAAGGGCGATGGCACGGAAGCGAATCCGTGGACGCTCACCGGCGTCATCATCCCGGTACCGCCACCGGCCGCCGCGCCCGGCCGCGGTGGTGGCGGGCGGCGCGGAGGTGGCGGCGCACCGGCAGCGGGCGGCGCACCACCAGCGGGGGGCGCTCCGCCAGCAGCCGGGGCACCGGCGGCCGGCGGTGGCGGCGGCCGTAGAGGCGGCGGCGCACCGGCAGCGGGTGGCGCACCACCGGCCGGCGGCGCTCCGGCGGCGGGCGGCGCCCCGGCAGAGGGCGGCGGTCGTCGTGGCGGTGGTGCTGGCGGTCGCGGCGGCGCACCGGCGGGTCCCCCGCCTCCGCCTCCCCCGCCGCAGAACTTCAAGCTGACGGGCGTCAACATGACGCCCTGGGCGAACATCCGCGCCGAAGTCACCGGGACAGGCACCAACAACGACTTCAAGGTCGCAGGGGTGCGCTCGATGTACGGCGGCGGCTGCCAGTAGCCGGATTCCTCAACGCGAGCGGGGACGTCCCGCTCGCGTTCTCTCACACCACTCCATCAGCTTTCAAGCATCGTCCATGGCGTCGGACTGTAGTCGTGCCAGCGCCTTCCCTCAGTCCGCCTCAGGGTAGCCGAGCCGGATCATCCCGTCCCTGGCACCATTCACCGTGCCCTGGGTCAGCCACTCGAGCGAGGCGCGGAACAGCGTCGCGTGATTGACTTCCCACATCGCATTGTGTGACGAGCAGCCGAGATCGACGAAGATCTTCTCGCGCGCGCCGAGATCGGTATACAACTCCCTGACGCGGGCCGGCGGCACCTGCCGGTCGTGAACGCCGGCGACCATCATCGTCGGCGTCTGGGTCTTCCCCACCATCGCCGCGTTCCATCCCCACGTTGTCGTCTGCGGCGCTCGCCGCACGCCCGGCCCCCACGTGGCGCCGACCGGATCGGATGCCAGCATCTGTGCCCACACCGCGTCGCTGGTCGACTGATCGAACTGCTCCGGACAGCCGACCTGGCGGGTCCAGTTCGCCGCGAACTCGTCATGCGACTGTGTGTTGAAGACGGTGCCGGCGGCCGGTTGCGCGGGCGGGTTGTCGGCGGCAGTGCGGTTGTAGGCCGGCGCCAGCAGGACCAGCTTCTGCACCTGATCGGGATGCTGGGCGGCGTAGCCGCCGGCACGCGGACCGCCGAGCGACCACGCCACCATGCTGACGCGCTCGACGTGACGAAGCCCCCGGAGGTAGTCCACCACGGCACCGATGTCGTTCCAATCGGTGGCGATCGTCGTCGCCGCGTTCGGGGAGCTCGGCGCGCACGGCGCCGGAATCAGGCTCGGCACGAACGCGCCCTGTTGATTGCGCGCCAGATTGCACGGGTCATTCATGATCGTCGGCCGGGTCGAGCGGCCGTAGCCGGTGACATCCATCGAGAACACGTCGAAGCCGGCATTGGCCAGGTAACCCATCCAGCTGAAATCACCCGGGGCATCGAACGCCACCTCGGCCGGCGTCCCGGCGCCGTGGATGAAGAGGACGACGCCCGACCCGCCGCGCGTGACGACGCGGCCGGAAACGCGCTCCCGGACGTACAGCAGTCCGGTCTGGCCGTTCATCGACGGGACCGTCGACCGCACGCGCACGTAATGATCGAGTGTCATCACCCGGTCGCTCTCGGCGTTGAACGACGGGGTTGTGGTGGGCGCCGACGCGCAGCCGATCGCGGTCAGCAGGATCCCGAAGATCAGGCTCTGTCGCATCGGCAAACGATACGCGGATTCCCGGTGATCGGCAAGGCGTGCCGTCGTCATCAACAGCCGGGTCGGGCTGACTCACCGGCGGCGAGCCGCGCCGCCTCACGCCAGCGTCGCGGTCGCGTCGACGGCGAGCGATCCGGCGGCGTCTCGCGCCCACAGCGTCACCGTTTGCCCATCGGCTTCGGGGCGGCCGCACACGTCAAACGGACTGATGTCGAACAGCGGCTGGAACGCCCGGAACGAAAAGCCGGCAACGACGGCGTCGGGCAGGTGACGCCGCACCAGGTCGGCCAGCAGCGTCGCGATCAGCGGGCCATGGACGACCAGGCCGGGGTAGCCTTGCGTGTGGACCGCGAACGGCCGATCGTAGTGCAGGCGATAGCCGTTGAAGGTGAGCGCCGAGTAGCGGAACAGCAGCACCTCGTCGGGCTGGATCTCGCGCCGCCAGGTTTCGTTGTCCGGCGCGCGCTGCGCCCGCGGCGGTGGATCGTCAGGTCGGGGGTCGCCGCGGTAGACGATGTCCTGTTCCTCGGTCAGCGCGGGATGGTCGCCGCAGCTGATGTCGTGGCGCACCCGGACGAATACCAGCGGACCGGTCCGTCCCTCCTTCAAGTTGACGTCGACGATCGTCGACCGGCGGGTGAGGCCGTCGCCGACCGCGAGCGGCCGCACGATGGCGACGCGGTTGCCGGCGTACATCCGGCGCGGCAGCGGCACCGGGGGCAGAAAGCCGCCCAGACGCGCGTGCCCGTCAAGGCCGAGCGCCGACTGGCGGTGCAGCGGCAGGAAGTAGAGCCAGTGCCAGAGGATCGGCAGGTGATCGCCGTGCCGCGGCTGGGGATCGGCGCGATCGAGTGTGGCCGACAGCGCCGCGATTGGAGCGGCGGTCACGGTGTCGACGCTCGATTCGACGCGCCCGATCCAGCCGCGCAGCGGCTCGATATCGATGTCCATCAGCGGGAAGATGATAATCTTGACCGAGTCCCCCGCGCGCCTGGGTCTGGTCTGTAGGAGATGTTATGCCGCTCTACGAATATGCGTGCCGCGCCTGTCAGCATCAGTTCGAGGCGCTGGTGCGGACCACCGATCCGCCGCCGGCCTGCCCCGCGTGCAAGGGCCAGGACCTGGAAAAACTGCTGACCGCAGCGTCCATGAGCTCGGACGAACGGACCCGCACGCTGGTCAAGAATGAGCGGAAGGCGCGCCTGCCCAAGCATCAGGGCGAGCAGCGCGAAGAATTCCAGAAAACGCTCAAGGAACACCTCGAGCACGAGGGGCACTGAGATGTGAGGATGTAAGGAAGTGAGGATGTAAGGAAGTAAGGAAGTAAGGAAGTGTGGAAGTAAGGAAGTGTGCCTACATTCCTACATCCCTACATCCCTACATCCCTACATCCCTACATCCCTACAT
>JBDTRR010000032.1:0-64263 GCA_039931615.1 Acidobacteriota bacterium | reverse complement strand
ATCGAGCTCGAAGGCACCTATCCGCTGCCCGAGGCCCAGCTCGATCGCTTCATGTTCAACATCGTCATCACCTATCTGAGTGAAGACGATGAGGTGAAGGTGGTGACGCAGACGACCGGCGACGACGGCCCGCCGCCGCGGCGGATCCTGAACGGTGACGACATCCTGCACTACCAGGAGCTGGTCCGCCAGGTGGCGATCGCGGAGGAGGTGGCGCGCTACGCGGTCCGGCTGTCGCACGCGTCGCGGCCGGGTGGACCGGGCGTGCCGGAATTCGTCGAGAAATGGGTGAAGTGGGGCGCCGGTCTGCGCGCCAGCCAGGCGCTGGTCCGGGGCGCCAAGGCGCGCGCGCTGATGCACGGCCGCTATCACGTCTCGATCAAGGACATCCAGGCGCTGGCCAAGCCGATCATGCGCCACCGCATCATGACCAACTTCTACGCCGAGTCCGAGCGCATCACGCCCGACGTCATCGTCGATCGGCTGATCGAGGCGGTGCCGGTGCCGAAGAGCGGGATGTAGCGGCGGCTGGATGGCCGGGCCCGCCCGTCGTCAATTCCTCGACCCGGCGGTCATCGCGCGGCTCGGCAGCCTCGAGCTGAAGGCCCGCACCATTGTCGAGGGCTTCCTGTCCGGACTGCACCGCAGCCCCTTCAAGGGGTTCAGCGTCGAGTTCGCCGAATACCGGCAATACATCCGCGGCGACGATCTGGCGACCATCGACTGGAAGGTCTACGCGCGGTCCGACCGCTACTACGTGAAGAAATTTGAAGAGGAGACCAACCTCCAGTGTCACCTCATTCTGGACGTCAGCGGGTCGATGGGGTACGGGTCGAAGGGTCTGACCAAGTTCGACTACGGCGCCGTGCTCGCGGCGTCGATCGCCTACCTGCTGAACGGTCAGCGCGATGCCGTCGGGTTGATGGCGTTCGACGACCGGATCGTCGAGATGCTGCCGGCGAGTGCGCGGCCCGGCCACCTGCGGACCATCCTGGTCGCCCTCGATCGTCTGCGCCTCGGCCGCGAGACCAACGTCTCGAAGCCGCTGCACCAGCTCGCCGACGCGCTCAGCAAGCGCGGCGTCGTCGTCTTGATCTCCGACCTGCTCGATGATCCCGATGCGGTGATTCGCGCGGTGCGGCATTTCCATTTCCACGGCAGCGACGTGATCGTGTTTCACATCCTGGATCCGGACGAGATCGACTTTCCGTTCGACCGCGCGACCCGATTCGAAGATCTGGAGAGCCGCGAGGAGGTGATGGCGGTGCCGGGTCTGGTCCGCGATCACTACCGGCGGGAAATCTCGGCACTGATCGATCGCTACAAGCATCAGCTTGGCGCGGCGGGCATCGATTACCAGCTGCTTCGAACCACCGATCCGCTGGAGCTGGCGCTGCTGTCGTATCTGTCGACGCGCTCGAGGGCGCTGTGAGCAGACTGTAGGCCGCATGTTGTCGTTCCTCTCCCCATGGTTCCTGATCGGAGCGGCTGCCGCCGTCGTCCCGATCGTGCTGCACCTGTTGAAGCGCGAGCCGGAGCCGCGCGTCCGGTTTGCCGCGGTGCGGCTGCTGAAGCAGGCGCCGGTCGAGTACACGGAACGGCGCCGGATCCGGGAACTGCTGCTGCTGGTGCTGCGCGTCGCCGCGATCGGGCTGCTCGCGATCGCCTTCGCCCGGCCGTTTGTCGCATCCGGCGAGGCGGTCGGTCCGGTCGCGGCGACCATCGTCGTACTCGATACGTCGTACAGCATGTCCGCCCCCGGCCGGTTCGAGCGCGCCCGGCAGCTCGCTGCGGCCGCCGTCGATCGGGCGGCGGCCGGCGATCTGGTCGGCGTGGTCACGTTCTCCGACCGGCCGAACCTGGCCGCCGCGGCATCGCCCGATCGGGCGCCGGCCCGGTCGGCCATCGCTGCCGCGCGGCCGGGATTCGGCGCGACGCGCTATCGCGGCGCCTTGAGCGCCGCGGTGCAGGCGCTGGGCGGCCGCCGCGGGACGATCGTCGTGGTCACCGACCTTCAGGAAGGCGGCTGGGACGCCGGCGATCGCGGTTCGCTTCCCGCGGCGACACGCCTTGAAATCGCCGACGTCGGCCCGTTGCCGCCCAATCTCGCCGTCACCGCGATTCGCGCCGGCGCCGGCGGCCGGATTGTCGCCTCGATCCACAACAGCGGCGATGCGGCCCAGACGACGCGCGCGCGGCTGACGATCGACGACAAATTGGTGGGGGAGGCCGCTGTAGCGGTGGGCCCGGATGCCTCCTCCGACGTTGAATTTTCAGGGCCAGCGTCCGGCGCGGTGGCGTCGAAGGCGGCAGTCGCGATCGACGACGCGGCTGGGCTGTCGGCAGATAACGTCCGCTACGCCGTGCTCAACGAGGCGCGCCGTTCGACCATCCTGGTTGTCACCGCGACCGGCGATCTCGGCCGCGACGCCTTCTACGTGCAGCAGGCGCTGCTGGCGGCGGCCGCGTCAGGAGACAGCTATCAGGTGACCGGTCTCGCGGCGGCGCAGCTGTCGACCTGGGACGCCGCCCGGCTGACGCCCGACGCTGCGGTGATTCTGCTGTCGACGCGGGGACTGGAGCGCCGCGGCCGCGACGCGCTGGCGACGTACGCCCGAGCCGGCGGCGGCCTGTTGATCGCTGTCGGTCCGGAGATCGACGGCGAGGTCGTGGCCGACGTGCTCGGTGTCGATGCGCCGCTCCGGATCGCGAGCGGCAGCGGTAAACAGGAGGATCGATCCCTGGCTCCGGCCGATGCACGGCATCCGATCTTTCAATCGTTCAGCAGCAGCACCGCGACGCTCGGCCTGGTCAGATTTCACACCGTGCCGCAGATCGAGGGATCGGGGTGCCTGCCGATCGCGCGCTTTACCACCGGCGAGACGGCGCTGCTCGATTGTGCCGCGGGCGACGGCCGGGCGCTGGTGCTGGCTTCCGATCTCGACAACCGTTGGAGCGATTTTCCGCGGCGCGCAGCGTTCCTGCCGTTCCTGCACGAATCGGTGCGGTACCTGGCGGGCGGACGGCGGCAGACGCGCGACTACCTGGTTGGAGACGTGCCGGCCGGTGTCCCGCCTGCTCCAGGCGTCGTGGCGATGCCGGATGGAGCCCCGGGTGTCCGGCAGGTGGCGGTGAACGTCGACCCGCGCGAGTCTGATCCGGCCCGTTTGTCGGCGGCCGATTTGGCGGCGGCGTTGACACGGTTGAAGGACGCGGGCGTTGCGGAATCGAGCGGCGAGGCAAGACAGCAGGAAGACCGTCAGCATCTCTGGCGCTACGCTCTGGGACTGATGCTGGCGGTGCTGGTGATCGAGGGGGTTGTCGCGAGCCGCACGGGTTGAAAGGAAAAAGGCAGAAGGCAAGAAGCAGAAGGCAAAAGACAGACGGCAAAAGGCAAAGGCTCCTGCCCTCTATGGGCCGAGCGAGCCGAGGGCCCCGGTCGGATGAGACGCCGGGTGCATGTCGGTCGGACTGACCTCGACACGGTTGCGGCCCATGGCTTTGGCGCGATACATGGCCTCGTCCGCCTTTATCAGCACCGTCTCTGCTGTGTCGTGCTCGTTCGACGCGCACGCCACCCCCAGGCTGACGCTCACCGGCAGCGTGATCATCCCGACGGTGATCGGTTTGTCGTTGACCGCCCGGCGGACGCGCTCTGCCACGATTTCAGCCTCGACCAGTCCGCAGGAGGGAAGCAGCAGCACGAATTCCTCGCCGCCGTAACGTCCGACCATGTCATAGCTGCGCGGTACGGCAACCAGCCGCATCGCGGTTTCGCGCAGGACCGCATCACCCGCCGCATGGCCGTAGACGTCGTTGACGTGTTTGAAATGATCGATGTCCGCCATGATCACCGCCAGCGATTGGCCCTCGCGTCTGGCCCGGGCGAGCTCGCGCTCGAGCTGGTCGAAGACCATGGCGCGATTCCACAAGCCCGTCAAACCATCGTGGGTGGCCTGGTGGCGGAGCGTGTCCTGGGCGGCCATCAGGCGTTCCTGCAGCGCGAGCACGCGCTCGCCCGATCGCAGGCGGGCCCGCAGTTCGTCGGGATCGAGCGGCTTCTTGAGAAAGTCGTCGGCTTCGGCGAGGAGGCCCGCCACCATGTCCTCGTGCCGGCTCCGGGCGGTGAGAAGAATGATGTAAACGTATGGCGCGGCGCGCTGGCGGATCGCGCGGCAGACCGCGAGGCCGTCGGCGCCTGGCATCATCCAGTCGAGAATCGCCAGAGGCGGGCTGTTGGGCAGGGCGCTGACCCTGATGGCCTCGAGGCCATCGGCGACACTGACGACCTGATGGCCCATCTGTGTGAGCGCCCCCTCGAGCAGTCGGCGTGACATCCGATCGTCGTCGGCGATCAGGATTCTCACGGTGTTGCATCCACTGGCCCAATATCGGTGTTTTCGACTCGATGTGAGTGTTCCGTTTTGGACAGGCCTTTTCGCCCCGGGGATCGTCCGCGGCTACAATCGTGGCGGGGACCCTGATGGATCCGCACGATCCCATCCGTCATCTGCTCGATCGCGTGCGCACGCGCTGGCGGATGCTCCGCGCGCTCCAGGCCGCCATTCGTGCCGGACTGGCGGCAGCGGCGGTGCTGATCGTCGCCCTCCTGCTCCTTCGCGGGGTGTCGCAGTGGGCGGGCCGGCTGCCTCTCCTGCCGGCGCTGGTGGCCGCGGCGGCGCTGCTGCTGGCGGCTGCGGCGCTGGCCAGGGCGCTGGCGTCGCTCCGCCGCCGGCCGTCCGACGCGCGCGTGGCGCGGTTCATCGAAGAATGCGTCCCGGCGCTCGACGATCGGCTGGCCACGGCGGTCGATGTCATGAACGGTCCGCCTGAAGGCAGGCCGCGCCTGCGATCGGTGATGCTCGCCGATGCCGCCGCGCAGGCTGCCGCGATCGACGTCGAGGCGATTCTTCCCGCCGCGTCGCTGCGGCGGTCAGGTTTTCAAGCAGCCGCCGTCGTGCTCCTCCTGATCCTCGTCGGCGGCATCGGCCGCGCGCCGGCGCTCGAGGCCTGGGACGCGGCGACCCTGGCGTTGGTTCCGCCGCGCGTCGGTCTGGAGGTGCGGCCGGGAGACGCGCGGGTCCTTGCCGGAATGCCGCTCGCCATCGAGGCCCGCCTCGCCGGCACCCGTCTACCCGTGGCGGCGCACGTCGAGGTGGCCGACGGCGAGCTCTGGCGGCCGATGGCGATGACCCGGGATGCGGCCGGCACGTTCCATCTGGCCCTGGAAGCGATCACCGCGCCGTTCAAGTACCGGGTCTCGGCCGGCCGCGCCACCTCGGCGACCTTTTCGGTCGACGTCGCGCGGCTTCCGCGCGTCACCCGCATCGACCTCGAATATACATACCCGCCAGCTCTTCGTCTCCAGCCCCGTACTGAGCGGGACGGCGGCGACATCTACGCTCCGTCGGGGAGCCGCGTTCGCGTCCGCGTCCACACCGATCGCGAGGTGGCCGGCGCGCAGATCACCTTGAACGGCGGGAAGACGCTGTCGCTGACTGCCGAGCGCTCCGACGTGCTGTCCGCCCCGCTGGCCATCGTCGAAGACAGTGCCTATCGGATCGCGCTGGTCGATCGCGAAGGTCTCTCGAATCCCGGCGACACCGAGTACTTCATTCGCGTCCTCGACGATCGACCGCCGGAGGTCCACATCACCAGGCCGGCCGGGGACCGCACCGTCTCGCGCCTCGAAGAGGTGGAGATCGAAGCCCAGGCCGACGACGACTACGGCATCGACCGGCTCGAGCTGGTCTACGCGGTGCGGGGCGGCGCCGAATCGGTGGTCGCGCTCCCGGTGCCCCGCAACGCGACCTCGGCGTCGGCGCGGCACACGCTGTACTTCGAGGACCTCGACGTCGCCCCTGGCGATTTCGTCTCCTACTACGTCCGCGCCCGGGACATCGCGCGCGGGAACCGATCCAGCGAGGCGCGCAGCGACATCTTCTTCCTCGAGGTACGGCCGTTTGAACAGGAATTCGCGCTGACCGAGAGCCAATCGATGTCCGGTTCCGGCTACAACGGCGCGATCGACGAGCTCGTCAGCGCCCAGCGTCAGGTGATCGTCGCGACCTGGAAGCTCGACCGCCGGGCGCAGGATGCCGGGGGCGCACGCTCCGAGCGTGACGTCCGGGCGGTGGCGCGGACGGAGGCGGATCTCAAAGCGCGCGTGGAGCAGACCGCCAGCTCGTTCCGCGAATCGACGATGAGGGATCCGCGGGGACGATCGCCGGGGGGCGCCGCGTCGGCCGCCGGGACCAGGCCCGAAGAAGACGCGATGGCGGCCGCCGCCAACGCGATGGGGCAGGCGGCTGCCGCGTTGGCGCGGCTCGAGACCGGCGCGGCACTGCCGCCGGAGATGCTGGCGCTCAACGCGCTTCTGAAGGCGCAGGCCGCGATCAAGCGCCGGCAGTTGAGCATCGATCCGTCGGCGGGCGCCGCGGACGCCAATCGCAACTTCGACATCTCGACACTGTTCGACCGTGAGCTGCGGCGGCAGCAGCAGACCAGCTACGAAATGCCGAAGAGCGCGCCGAAGCCGGACGCGCGCGGCGACACGCTCGAGGCGGTCAAGGAACTGGCCCGCCGGCAGGACGAGCTGCTCAGGCGCCAGCAGGACGGGGCCCGCGGCGAGATCTCCTCCGAGGAGCGGACGCGGCAGCTGGAAGAATTGACCAGGGAGCAATCCGCGTTGAAGCAGCGGGCGGAGGATCTCGAACGGCAGCTGTCCGGCCGGCGCTCGACGGGGCAGGCCGCAGGGGCGGGCGGAGGCGGTGACGACCGGACGCAGGTCCGCGAGATCGCCGAGGCGATGGGACGGGCGGCCGGCGAATTGCGGCGCGGGTCGGCGCAGCAGGCCGGTGGCAGCGGCGGTCGCGCCCTGGACCGGCTGCGCGATCTCGAGCGCCGGCTGGAGGCATCGCGGCCCGACGGACGTCGCCGCGCGCTGGGGGAGATGCAGCTGGAGGCCAGACAACTGGCCGATCGACAGCGTCAGGTCGCGGCGGATCTGGCGAAGCTGGGATCCGACGCCGCGCGCCAGGACGACCGGCGCCGGTTGGCCGACGAGCAGCAGCGGCTGGCCGATCGCGCCCGCAGCCTGCAGACCGGTCTGCAACAGCAGGTGGTGGACGAAGCGAATCGCGCCACGGCGGCCGACCGGACGGCGCAGGCGGCGATCGGGGAAGCGGCGCGCGACTTCGCCCGTCTGGCGGAGCAGATGCAGCAGTCTGCCGATCAGATGCGTGCGGCGGGCGGCAGCCCCGGCGACAGAAATAGCGGAAGCGCCGGCGAAAAAAATCGTCCCGAGAAAGGCGGAGGACCGGCCGTCAGCGCCCCGCAGGAGCTGGCCCGGCTGGCCGATCGTGCAGCGGACCGTCTCGGCAGGGCAGAGGGGGCCGGAAATGACGAATCGCGCCAGCTCTCCGAGCAGCTGGGCCGAAGCCAGGCGCTGCGCGAGAAGCTGGAACAGGTGAGCCGCGCGATCGAAAGCGCCGGACGCCAGACCGGGAGAACCGGCGGCGCGGCGTCGAAGCAGAAGGCCGCCGGAGAGAGCGGCAGGACCGGCGAGGGGCGGATGGGCGCGGGTGGCACCGACATGACCACGCTTCGCGAAGAGTCCTTGCGCCAGCTGCGCGAGACCAGGGATCTGCTCGATGATCTGCAGCGCCAGGACCCGAGCTTTGCAAAGAACGGCGCCGGCTTCACGTTCGAAGGACAGGGACTGATCCTGTCGGCGCCCGGCACGGAGGGGTTCAAGCAGGATCTTGCCCGGTGGGACGTGCTCAGCCGTCAAGCGACGGTGGCACTCGAGCAGGCGGAGTCGACGCTGTCGAAGAAGCTGCAGGCGAATGCATCCAGGGACCGGCTGGCGGCCGGGGTCGACGACAACGCGCCGGCCGGATACCGGAGCCAGGTCGACAGCTACTTCAAAGCCATCGCCGCCGGTAGAAAGCCATGAGCGGAGCACAGCCGCCGCGCACTGTTGCCACGCCGTCGACGTGACCGATGCAGTTTGCCTATCCCCTCCCCTGGTGGCTCGCGCTCGTACTGGCGGGAGTCATCAGCGGCGTGACCTTCCTGGCGTACCGCCGGCCGCTGGCACCGCTGCAGCGCTGGCAGCGCGCCTCCCTCTGCGCCTGTCGCGGGCTGGCCCTTGCCGTGGTGCTCCTGCTCCTGTTCCGTCCGATCGTGCTCGTGCCGCGAGGCGGGAGCGGATCGATCGTGCCGGTCCTCGTCGATGTGTCGCGAAGCATGCGTCTTGGCGACGGCGGCAGTCAGACGCGGCTGGCCCGCGCGGTGAGTCTGCTGCAGAACACCCTGGTCCCGGCGCTGTCGCGCCAGTTCACCCCCGAGCTCTACACCGTTGGCGATCGCGTCGAGGGGGCCCGGCTCGATCGGCTGAGCGCCGACGGCGGGCACAGCGACGTGATCGGTGCGCTGGCTGCGATTCGCGAACGCTATCGCGGTCAGCCGATCGCGGGCATCGTCCTGCTGTCCGACGGCGGCGATACCGGTCAGGCCGCCCCAGTCGCGGCGGCCGCTTCTGGACCGCCGATCTTCGCGGTCGGCATCGGGTCGCCCGACCCGATCCGCGACCATGAAGTGACGGCGATGATGGCGGGCGATCAGCCGCTGGATCAGGCGACTGTCGATCTGCGCGTCTCCGCGGTCAGCTTCGGTTCCGGCCGGGCGCCGTTCCAGCTCCGCCTGCTGGAGAACGGCAGGGAGCTCGAGCGCCGCCGCGTGGCGCCGCCGGCGGACGGCGTGCCGATCGAGGCGGTGTTCACTGTCTCGCCCGACCCGGTCAGCCCGACCGTCTACAGCGTGGAGATTCCGGCCGACGAGTCCGAGGCCGTCACCGAGAACGACAGGCGCAGCGTGCTCGTCAATCCGGCCGGCCGCAAGCGGCGACTCCTGATCATCGAAGGCGCACCGGGATTCGAGCACAGCTTCATGAAGCGGGCCTGGGCGCGCGACCCGGCCCTCGAGGTCGATTCGGTCGGGCGCAAGGGCAAGAATGCGGACGGCCAGGACACCTTCTTCGTCCAGGCGCCGGCAGAACGGACAGCGGCATTGACGCGTGGCTTCCCGGCGCGCCGCGAAGATCTGTTCGCCTACGACGGACTGGTTCTCGCCAATGTCGAAGGCGACTTCCTGACGCGCGCGCAGATGACGATGGCGGCCGAGTTCGTCGCCGAACGGGGCGGCGGCCTGCTGGTGGCGGGGGGCCGTGCGTTTGCGCCGCGCGGCTTGGCCGGGACGCCGCTCGAAGCGGTGCTGCCGATCGAGCTCGATGACCGGCGCGGCGCGCCGGTGGCGATGGCGATCGATGGCGGCGCCTCGCCGGCCGTCAACAAGGTGATTGTCACGCCGGAAGGGCTGCGTCATCCGGCGATGCGGATTGGCGCTTCGGCGGAGGAGACCCGCCGGCTCTGGTCGGCGCTGCCGCCGCTGGCCGGCGGCGCGATGCTCGGAGGTCCCCGGCCCGGTGCCGCCGTGCTGGCCGAGGCACCGGCGGCCGCCGGCGGCGTCTTCCCGGTCGTCGCGGTGCAGCGATACGGCCGGGGCCGTGCGATGGTCTTCGGCGGCGAGGCCTCGTGGCGCTGGAAGATGCTGCTGGCGTCCACGGATCGCAGCTACGAATATTTCTGGCGGCAGGCCGCCCGCTGGATGGCCGGGGCGGCGGACGATCCGGTCACGATCGCCGCGCCGGAGAGCGTTGGCGTCAACGAGCAGGTGTCGATCACGGTGGACGTGCGTGATGCCGCGTTCGCGCCGGTCGCCGACGCCGCCATCGATGCCGCGATGACCGTCCCGGGCGGTCAGCGGCGCGCCATCAGATTGCGCCGGTCGAATCGGCAGGCCGGCCAGTACGAAGCGCTGGTCGATGTCGAGGGTCCCGGCGCTTATCGCGTCGATGCCGAGGCGCGGCGCGGGAACGTCCGGCTCGGACAGGCGCAGCGCTGGCTGGACGTCGGCGGTGTCGATCGCGAGTTCGCGGATCCGCGGCTCAACGAGCCGTGGCTGCGCCGCGCCGCCACGGCATCCGGCGGCCGCTACGTGCGTGCCGGCGACGCGTCGCGAATCGTCGGCTGGCTGCAGGATGCCGTTCCCCAGCAGGCGGCCCCCGAGCGCCGCGACCTGTGGCACCAGCCATGGGCGTTGGCAATGGTCATTGCGCTGCTGGCAGGGGAGTGGATCCTGAGGCGGAAATGGGGGTTGAGGTGAGCGCTGATAGTAGGGCGCCGAGGACGCCGAGGACGCCGAGGACGCCGAGGACGCCGAGGGCGCAGAGGATGCGAGGGGTGCAGAAGGCGTCGTGGATTGTCATCGTACGCGTGGCGCTGGCCGCGCTTGTCGTCGCGCTCCCGTCAATCGTCAGCGCAGCGGAACGCTATGCGGTCGTCATCACCGGTGCAGCGGGCGGCAGCGCGTACGCGGAGAAGTACAACGCCTGGCGCACGGCGCTGGTGACGCTGCTGACGCAGAAGCTCGGGTACCCCGGCGATCGGCTGTTCGTCCTCGCCGAGAGTGAGAGTGAGAACGTCCGCAGCGCCACTGGCGAGCACGTCCGCGATCTGTTCGCCGCGCTGCGCCGCCGGCTGGCCGGCGATGACACGCTGTTCGTGTTCCTGATCGGCCATGGCACCGCCGACAACGAGGAAGCGAAGTTCAACCTGGTCGGGCCCGATCTGACCTCGAGCGAGTGGGCGCGGCTGTTGCAACCCGTGCCCGGCCGGCTCGTTTTCATCGATACCACCGGCGGGAGCTTTCCCTTCATGCAGCGCCTGGCCGCGCCGGGCCGTGTCGTCGTCACCGCCACTGATACGCCGGCCCAGCAGTTCGACACGATCTTCCCGGACTTCCTCGTCAAGGCGTTCGACGATGGCGCGGCCGATGCCGACAAGAACGGCCGCGTGTCGATCTGGGAAGCGTTCAGCCATGCCAGCGCCGGCGTCAGACAGTGGTTCGAGCGCAACGGCCAGCTCGCCACCGAGCGTCCGCTGCTCGACGACGACGGCGATGGGGCCGGCCGTGAAGCGCAGAATCCTGGTGCCGACGGCACGCTGGCGCGGACGATTTTCCTGGCGGCGGAATCGACGGCTGCCGGTGGCAGTCAGCCGGCGAAACGGCGCGCCGAGCTCGAGCGGCAGCTTGACGATCTCAGGCAGCGCAAGGCCTCGTCGCGCGATCCGGGACAGTACGACGCCGAGATTGAAAAGATCCTGGTGGAGATCGCTCGCCTGTCGCGCGAGATTGGCGCAAAACCGTGAGACTCAGAAGGGCCCTTCCCAGGCGCTGATCCGGCGCTTCCTGAAGACCAGCACGCCGGCCGCGCCCGAGGCGAAGCCGGCGACGTGCGCGGCGAACGCCACCCCGCCGCCGGTGCCCGCGGTGACCGCGATTGCGCCGGCGCTGAACAACTGCATCACGAACCAGAACCCGAGCAGCAGGGTCGCCGGCACCTCGATGATCTCCCAGAAAAACAGCAGCGCGACGAGTGTCAGCACGCGGGAGCGCGGATAGAGCACGAAATACGCGCCCATCACGCCGGCAATCGCGCCGCTCGCGCCGACCATTGGCAGCGTCGACGTGGGATCCAGGGCGATCTGGCCGAGCGCCGCCAGAATCCCGCACAGCAGGTAGAACACGATGAACCGGCCGTGGCCGAGCCGATCTTCGACGTTGTCGCCGAAGATCCACAGGTACCACATGTTGCCGATCACGTGCATCCAGCCGCCGTGCAGAAACATCGACGTGATCAGCGTCGCCGGAGAGAAATCGGCCGGCACGACGCCATAGAGCTGCAGGAACAGGGGCAGGTTGCCGCTCGACTGGATGCTGATCTCGGCCATCCACGCCAGCGCGTTGAGGACGATGATCGTGATCGTGATGTAGGGAGTGGTCCGGGACGGAATCACGTCCCGCAGCGGGATCATGATCTATTGTAGGCGGGACAGTTCAGATTGCGGATGGGAGTGGACCGTGCAGACCCCCATCATCAACTCTCATTCAGCCATCAAATCAGCATCAGCACTTCGCATTCAGCATTTCCGGGCGCGACGGGGTGCCCGGGCCGTTGGTGCGGAGCCGATCGACGATCCGCCGCAGGTCGCCGTCGCCAATCGCCTTGCGATGCTCGCCGAGGGCGATCACGGCGTGGTACGCGAGTTCGATCTCGGTGGTGGTCAGCGCCAGGCCGAGCGCGTCGCACCGCTGCTGCACGGCGTGGCGTCCGGAGTGCCGGCCGAGTACCAGCCGGGCGGCCGGCTGACCGACGTCTGCCGGCCGCATGATCTCGTAGGTGGTCGGATCCTTGAGGACCCCGTCCTGGTGGATGCCGGCTTCGTGGGCGAACGCGTTGCGGCCGACGATCGCCTTGTTGGCCTGCACCGGCTCACTGGTGAGACGGGTCAGCAACTGGCTCGTTTCGTAGAGGGCAGTGGTCTGGATGCCGGTCGTATACGGGAAGCGGTCGCTCCGGACGCGCAGCACCATGACGATCTCTTCGACCGAGGCGTTGCCGGCGCGCTCGCCGATGCCGTTGATGGTGCACTCGACCTGCCGGACCCCGCCCTGAATCGCGGCCAGGCTGTTGGCCACCGCCAGCCCCAGATCGTCATGACAGTGCGCGCTGAAGACGACGCGGTCGGCGTTCGGGACCCGGGCGCGGATGTCCTCGAAAAAGCTCCGGGTCTCTTCCGGCGTGCTGTAACCGACGGTATCCGGCAGGTTGACCGTTCCGCAGCCCTCGCGGATCACCGCCTCGATGACCCGGCACAGGAAATCGCTGTCGCTGCGCGTCGCATCCTCGGCCGAAAACTCGACATCGTCGGTGAAGCGGCGCGCCAGCCGCACCGCGCTGATCGCCGCCTCGAGGCAGGCGTCGCGCGTTATCCGCAGCTTGCGGGTCAAATGGAGATCGGAGGTGGCGATGAAGGTGTGGATCCGCTTGCGGTCCGCCGACTCGAGCGCGCGCGCCGCCTCTTCGATGTCCGGCGTCCGGCAGCGCGCCAGCGCGGCGATCACCGGCCGGCGGACCTCGCGCGAGATCTGCAGGACCGCTTCCGAATCGGCGGGGGAGGCAATCGGGAAGCCGGCTTCGATGATGTCGACGCCGAGCGCATCGAGCGCGCGCGCCATCGTGACCTTGTCGGGCACGTCCATCGTGAAGCCCGGGGCCTGCTCGCCGTCGCGCAGCGTCGTGTCGAAGATGACAATGCGTGCTTCGTCGCTCATTGCCTGTGTTGTAGCTGGTCGGGCAGGTAGAAGTCAAAGTGATAATTATTACAAAAAGATAAGGCGGCATTATGATGGGCCGATGGACCTGTCCGCCCTCAAGACCTTTCTCGCCGTCGCGCAGGAGCGCAGCTTTTCGCGCGCGGCGGCCAAGGTGCACCGCACGCAGCCGGCGGTGAGTCAAGCGATCCGCCGTCTCGAAGTCGATCTCGGGGAGCAGCTCTTCGACCGGTCGTCGAAGACCGGCACGCTGACCGACGCCGGTCGGATCCTGCAGAACTACGGGCAGCGGCTGGTCCGGCTGGCCGAGGAAACCGAGTCGGCGATGCGCGAACTGCGGGACCTGCGGCGCGGCCGCGTCCTGATCGGGGCCAACGAAGCGGCAATTCACACGCTGCTGCCGCTGATCGCGCGCTTTCGCGCCCGCTATCCGGATATCGCCATCGACGTCCGCCGCGTGCCGGCGCGCCAGATTGCTGTCGAGGTTCAGCAGGGCAGCCTCGATTTCGGCGCGCTGACCTTTCATCCGGCGGAGACCGGACTGCTCGAGGTTCCGGTCGGCAGCGACGAGCTGGTTCTGCTCGTCCATCCGGCCCACGCCCTGGCGGGCCGGCGTCAGGTGACCATGGATCAGCTCGCGTCCGAGCCGGTCGTCGCGCACAACGATCCGTCGCCGGCGCGAGAACGGGTGCTGCGGCTGTTCGAACAGCGCCGCATCGCGCTGCGGATGGTCATCGCGCTGCCCAGTCTGGATGGGATCAAACGGGCGGTCGAGTTGAAGCTCGGCGTGGCGCTGCTCCCGCGCCAATGCGCCACGACGGAAATCGCGAGCGGCCGGCTGGTGGCGATTCCGGTGGCCGGCATTTCCCGTCGCCGCCAGGTGTCGCTGGTCTGCCGGCGCGCGCATCGGTCGCACGCCTCGGATGCCTTTCTGGCGGCGGCGCAGGAGAAACCAGGAACGGCCGGCTGAGATGCGAACCGCCGGCTACGGCTCGGTGTTCACCGCGTAGTAGGCGATCGTCTGCGTCGGCACTTCCTTGAACCAATGCGGCGTCTTCGCTGGAATCGTGATCACGTCGCCTTTGGTCAGGTGGTGGGTCTGCCCGCCATCCACGCTGGTGGCGCGGCGTTGGCCGGGCGCGGTGTCCCTGGCGCCGACCATGGTCCCGCCGGTCACCAGCGTCGCTTCGCCTTCGACGATGATGAAGACATGGTGGGTTTTTTCATGGAACTCGACCTCCCCGGCGGCGCGGCGCTGGGCCAGGACGATCAGGCCATGGTCGTTGATGATGGATCCGCCCTTGGCCATGGTGGCCGACACCGTGTCGTGGGGAACATAGGTGACGGTCGTCGGCACGCCGTCGGCTGTCGTCAGCGCGGCCATCATGACCAGCATCGCCAGAATCGAAGACGTCTTCATGGCGGCGATTCTAGCGGAATGTCCGTCGGACGTGGTGTCTGCCCTTCAGCGGCGCGCGCGACGTCGGCGCGACCCCCCGGACAACGACCCGCGGCACACCCTGAAGGGAGTGCCCTGGCTCAGCAGGTGTAGGGTATGGTCTTCAGACCGTCCCGTGGGCCGCCGGCTGAGACCGTTCAGAAGCCGGAGACGTAGGGGAGGCTGCTGGCGATCGCGCGCACTTCGTCAAATTTATCGAGCAGCATCGCCGTGCCGTTCCATTGCCCGCTGATGAATGCGTCGCGCAGCGCCGGCGGCACCGAACCCTGCAGACGCAGCGAGCCGGCGGTGATCGCACCGCTCTCGATGCTGGCGTCGACGATGACGTCGGGCGTCGCTTCGATCAGCGCCTGCAGCTGCTCGATCGCCGCGGGGTCGGCGGCGATGCACGGCAGGCCGAGCAGGACCGAGTTGCCCTGGAAGATCTCCGAGAACGACTCGCCGACGATGGCGCGGATGCCGTAGCGGACCAGCCCCTGCGGCGCGTGCTCGCGCGACGACCCGCAGCCGAAATTGCCGTTGACGACCAGCACGGCCGATCCGGTGTAGCGCGGATCGCCGAATGGGTGCTGCGGGTTGTCCTTGCGGTCGTCTTCGAACAGATGCTGTTCGAGGCCGTCGAACGAGACGACCCGGAGATACCGTGCCGGCATGATCCGGTCGGTATCGATATCGTGGCCGCGAAGCGGGATGGCGCGGCCGCTCACCTTGGTGATCTGGGTGGCTGGGCTCATACCGGCACTCCCTCGAGCAATTCGCGCACGTCGGCCACTTCGCCGGACAGGGCGGCGGCGGCCACCATCGCCGGGCTCATCAGCAGCGTCCGGCCGGTCGGACTGCCCTGGCGGCCCTTGAAGTTGCGGTTCGACGAGGAGGCGCAGACCTGCTGACCTTCCAGCCGGTCGGTGTTCATGCCCAGGCACATCGAACAGCCGGCGCCGCGCCATTCGAAACCGGCCTCCCGGAACACCTCGTGCAGCCCGCGCGCCTCGGCGTCCCGCGCCACCGCGTTCGATCCGGGCACGACCAGCGCCTTGACGTGCGGCGACACATGGTGACCGCGGACGACGCGCGCCGCCTCCTCCAGGTCCGACAGCCGGCCGTTGGTGCACGAGCCGATGAAGGCGACGTCGATGCGGGTGCCGCGCACGCGCGCCCCACGCTTGAACCCCATGAAGGCGAGTGCCTCTTCGTCGGCGTCGCCTGGAATCGATTCGCCGATGCTGACCGATTGCCCGGGGTTGATGCCCCAGGTAACGGTCGGTTCGATCGTCGCCGCCTCGAAGCGGACCCGGTCGTCGTAGCTCGCGCCGCTGTCCGAGGCCAGCTGCTTCCACCAGGTGACCGCGCGGTCGAAGGCGTCCCCCTCCGGCGCGAACCGGCGTCCGCGCAGATACGCAAACGTCGTTTCGTCGGGGTTGACGTAGCCGGCGCGCGCGCCGCCCTCGATCGACATGTTGCAGATCGTCATCCGTTCGTCGATCGTCATCGCATCGAGCGTGCTGCCGCCGTACTCGTAGGCGAAGCCGTTGCCGCCCTGGACGCCGAGGCGGCGGATGATCGTCAGGATGACGTCCTTCGCGTAGACCCCCGGGGACAGCCGGCCGTCGACGTCGATGCGCCGGACCTTCAAGGGCTCGAGGGCGAGGCACTGCGACGCCAGCACATCGCGCACCTGCGAGGTGCCGATGCCGAAGGCAATGGCGCCGACCGCGCCATGGGTCGAGGTGTGGCTGTCGCCGCACGCGATCGTCATGCCCGGCTGCGTCAAGCCGAGCGCCGGACCGATGACATGGACGATGCCCTGATCGGGACTTTCCGGCGCCCACAGGTTGATGCCGAACTCACGGCAGTTGCGCTCGAGCGCGACCGTCATCTCTTCGGCCATCAGATCGAGAAACGGCCGCCGCCGCGAGTCGGTCGGCACGATGTGATCGACGGTGGCGAAGGTGCGATTCGGAAAGGCGACGTGCCAGCCATGCTGGCGCAGCATGTCGAACGCCTGCGGGCTGGTCACTTCGTGGACCAGATGCAGGCCGACGAAGAGCTGGGTCTGTCCACTCGGCAACGTGCGAACGGTGTGCGCGTTCCAGACTTTTTGAAAGAGTGTTTCAGGCATAGTGTCAAAGCGTCACCCGACGCGGCTTTGAAACTAGAATACTCGAATGCGTAGTTCGCGTGTTCGTCTCTTTTCGCTCGCGCTGCTGATCGGCATCGCGGCGATGGCCGGCAGCCGAGCCATCGGCCAGGCGCCGGCGCCCGGGCCGCTCGACGTCGTGATCGGCGTCGGTCTTCCGGCCATCGATCGGGGCGTGGTGGCGGACCGATCGCGGGTGCCGGACAGTCCCGAGACCCGGCGGCGCCGTTCGATCCGTTCCCGCGCGAACCTGCAGGACCGGCTGGGCGCCGGCGGCCTGCATTACCGCGGCGGACGCGTCCTGGTGCGCTTCCGCGACGGGATGTCCAGCGCCTCCCGGTTGTCGGCGCTGTCGGCGACCGCGCGGACCGCAGCCATCTCGACCCGGCCATCGAGCGCCAACTTCGACGTGGTCCAGATTGATGCCAGCGAAGATGCCGAAGCGGTTGCCCAGGCGCTGGCGCAGCGCGGCGACGTCGAATACGCACAGGCCGCCTATCGGGTCCACACCGAGTTCAAACCGAACGATCCGCTCTACGCGTCGCGGCAATGGAACCTGCCGCTGATTGACATGGAGCGGGCCTGGGATATCCAGCCGCTGGCCGGGTCCTCGATCGTCGTGGCGGTGATCGACACCGGCGTGGCCTACACCAATGCGACGGTGTCGCGGACGGCGTCCGCGTTCATTGACGAACAAGGGGTCAGCTATCCGGCGCTCGGGCCGCTGACGCTGCCGTACGCGGCGGCGCCGCAGCTGGGCGGCGCCAGCCGGTTCGTCGCGCCGCACGATTTCATCTGGAACAGCGGGACGCCGCTCGATTTCGACGGTCACGGCACGCACGTCAGCGGCACGATCGGCCAGCTGACCAACGACAACACCAGCGCGGCCGGCGTCGCCTACGGCGTGAAGCTGATGCCGATCAAGGTGATTGATTCGATCTGGGATCAGATTTTCGGCTCACCCAATGAGGCGACAGACGAAGTGGTGGCGCGCGGCATCCGGTATGCGGCCGACAACGGCGCCAAGGTCCTCAACTTGAGCCTCGGCCGCAGCGGACCGGCGGATTGCGGCACGCGGCCGGCCCAACCCGGCTGCTCGCCGGTGATCGAGGACGCCATCAGGTACGCCGTCGGCAAGGGGGCGTTCATCGCGGTCTCCGGCGGCAACGATTTCGAGGACGGCAACCCGACCGAAGTCCTCGGCGAGATTGCCTCACGTGTCAACGGCGCGGTGTCGGTGGCGGCGGTCGATCCGCTGAAGAACCGGTCGTTCTATTCGAGCACCGGCGCCTGGATCGAGCTGTCGGCGCCGGGCGGCTCGAATCGCGGCTTCCGGGAGAACGGCTACATCTGGCAGCAGACACTCGACTTCAATTTCGTGGAAACCTTCCTGCAGCCGCCGGCCCGCTACCAGGCGCCGCGGTTCGACGTGGTCGCCGACATCGGGTACATCGGCACCTCGCAGGCGGCGCCGCACGTCGCCGGCGTGGCGGCGATGCTGATGCAGCAGGGCGTCACCGATCCGGCCGCCGTCGAGGCGGCGCTGGAGCGGTTCGCCACCGACCTGGGCGATCCGGGCCGCGACCCGCTCTACGGCTTCGGACTGGTCGAGGCACGCAACACGCTGCGCGGGCTCGGCATTGCCAGATAAGCGCCACCCATCCTCTCCCCGTGACCTGCAGGCAGTGAGCGAAGGAGTCCTCTTGCGAGTAACGTTTGCCCTGATCCTGACGTTCGCGGCCGCCCTGCCGCTCGCCGCGCAAACACCCCGTCCGCTGGCGGGATCGAACGGCGACGCGCCGGCGGTGTCGTTCCGTCCGTTCTTCCTGGCCGTCGCCCAGCGCCCGGCGGCCTCAGAGACGTTCGACGCGGTGTTCGGCCAGACGTGGCAGCAGTTCTGGGGCGGCGGCGTGCAGGCGGCGTTTCGCAGCGGCCTCTTCGCCGAGGTGTCCGCCTCTCGGTTCGAGAACACGGGACAACGGGCGTTCGTGTTCAACGGGCAGTCCTTCCCGCTCGGCATTCCGCTCACCGCCCGGATCACGCCGCTGGAGTTCTCAGCCGGCTATCGCTTCCGCACCTCGTCGCGCCTCATTCCATACGCCGCCGCCGGCATCGGCCGCTACGCCTATGTCGAGACCTCGGACTCTTCCGACAGCGGCGACAACGTCGACGCGGCGCACATCGGCTACCTGGTGCTCGGCGGCGTCGAAGTGCGAGCCCAGCGCTGGATCGGCGTCAGCGTCGACGTGCAGTACACGCACGTGAACGGCATCCTGGGCAGCGCCGGCATTTCCCAGGAGCTCGGCGAAGACAATCTGGGCGGGCCCGCGGTGCGGGTGAAGCTGCTGGTCGGACGGTGAACCTCTCCCTGCTGCGGACGCGCCTGGCGGAGGTCTTCCGCGGCGCCGCGCTGATCCGCTACGAGCGGGATCTCCGGCAGCAGACCGCCGAACTGAACGACCTGTTCCTGTTGCTGTGCTTCATGGAGGCCGCCGGGATGCCGAATCCGGCGACGCTGTATCTGCTCGAGATCTATCCCTACCTGCTCGACCATTTCCATCAGTGGCATCGGCGGATGGGGATCGAGCGGTCGCCGCTCGACAGCCTGCCATGTTGTTGACGCGACCGCGGCCGGGACGCCGAGGTCCCTGGCCACGAAAGTACGAAATCACGAAGACGAAGTCAGGACGCTCTTGTCGCGTCATCGGCTGCATTTCGCGAGTGATTTGCGGAGACCATCGTCTTTGGCCACGAAGACACGAAGACACGAAGACACGAAGACACGAAGACACGAAGCCACGAAGCCACGAAGCCACGAAGCCACGAAGCCACGAAGAAGATTTGAATGAGGTTTCTTTTCTTGGGCGTCGCGGTCTTTGTATTTTCGCGCGGTGTCTGAGGCCGTTGTCCTTGGTCAAAAAGCACGAATAGCGAGAACAAGAATTTTCTTCTTCGTGTCTTCGTGTCTTCGTGGCTGGATTTCAATCGGGTCGATGTTGGCGCGATGATCTCACTTCTCGATCGACAGATCGTCTTCTTCGGCGGCAAGGGCGGCGTCGGCAAGACCACCTGCTCCTCGGCGTTCGCGCTGGCGGCGAGCCGTCGCGGCAAGCGGGTGCTGCTGGTCTCGACCGACCCGGCGCATTCGACCTCCGACATCTTCGAGCGGACGATTGGACCCGAGGAGCGCGAGATCGAGCCGGGGCTCTGGGCGATCGAGATCGATGCCGATCGGGAGTCGAGGCGCTACGTCGGCGAGGTCAAGCGCGACATCGAGCGGATGTTCGCGCCGGCGGTCATCCGCCAGGCCTACCGGCAGATCGACATGGCGGCCGCCTCGCCGGGCCTGGCCGAGGTGGCGCTGCTCGATCGGATGATCGACCTGATCGTCGAGCGCGAGGCGCGCTACAGCCTGATCGTCTTCGACACCGCGCCAACCGGGCACACCGTGCAGCTGCTGCGGATGCCGGAGGTGATGGACACCTGGATCCGGGCGCTGGTCAAGCACCGCCGCGCCCTGCTCGAGATCGATCGCGGCTCGGAGCGTCAGGATGAGGGGCCGGTTCCCGGCTCCCCCGACCACGTGCTGGCGGCACTCGAGCGCCGCCAGCAGCGCTTGACGCTGCTGCGCGACCGCGTCTTCGACGCCGGCCGGACGTCGTTCGTGCTGGTCACGATCCCGGAGCGGCTGGCGATCGAGGAGACCGCCCGCGCGGCGGAACTGCTCTCGGCCACCGGTATGGATGTCGCCGCGCTGATCGTCAACCGCGTCCTGCCCGACGGCCTGGCAGGGGAGTTCTACCGGGCGCGCAAGTCGCAGGAAGCGCACTACCTGCAGGAGATCGCCAGGCGCTTCACGCGCGTCCGCCAGGCTGTCATCCGCCAGCTGCCGCACGACGTCTACGGCCTGCCGTCGCTCACCCTGATCAGCGATCAGCTGCTCGGCTAGCGCCGCCTGAGGCAGGGGAAAAACTGCGCGCCGGAGCCGACACCCGCCGCGATTGTCACTTCTTGACGAATTTCAGCAGCGCGCTGTTGACCGAGTCGGCGACATAGATCTCGCCCGCCGGACTGACGGCAATGAAATGCGCCTCCCCGAATTCGCCGGGACCAGTGCCCGCCCTGCCGGTGGCGGCGATCACCTTGCCGCTCAGATCGAGCTGCACAATCTGGCCGGCGAATCCGTTGACCATGTAGATGTTCTGGCGTCCGATATCCAGACTGCATGGCAGACCCGCGTACTTCTGCTCCCGCACGAACGTGCCGTCGGCATCGAAGATCTGGATCCGCTGATTTTCGCGATCCGTCACCCACAGCAGGCCCTGCGCATCGAGGGCGATGCCGTGCGCGACCTCGAACTGACCGGGTCCCTTGCCCTTGCCGCCCCATGACTTGATGAAGGCACCGGTCTTGTCGAACTTCAGGACCCGCGCGTCGCCGCCCGGCCCGGGGGTGTGTCCCTGCACGATGAACACGTCGCCGTTCCTGGCCAGGGCGACATCGTTCGGCTGATTCAACCGGCGGGATCCCGCGGCCTCATTCCACTCGCCGGCCTCGCCCTTGATGCCGAGCGTGAGCAGGACCTGACCCTGTGGGTTCAGTTTGTAGACGACATGCGCACCGACGTCGGTCGCCCAGATATTGCCGTCGGCATCGAGGCGGACGCCGTGCGCCCGCGTGAACATGTTGTCGCCGAAGGTGCGGATGAATGCACCATTCCCGTCGAACTCGAAGAACGGCTGGGCGCCGCGCGTCAGGACCAGCAGATGGCCGTTGGCGGCGAACGCCAGGCTGGCCGACGCGCCCATCTTGACGCCGGGGGGGACGGTAATCGGGTTCGGCACCGCCACATAGGCCAGTTCCGGCGCCGTTTGCGGAACCAGCAGGGCCGGATCCGAGGGCCGCTGCGCCCTCGCGGTGGCACCGGCCAGGAACAGCAGCAATCCGACCCGAGCGACTTGTTTCATGGGCACCTCTCCTCAGTCTTGGCTTGCGGAAGTCTACTCGCCCCCGGTTCGATTGCAACGGCCAATCCGGGGCAGGCGGCTTTCTGGCTGCAGCCGGATTGATCCGTTGGTCCGACTGAAGTCGGACGCCACCTACGACTCTGGGAATCACGTCATGTGGACGTCGTATACTGGCCCTCTTGCCAGGAGACTACCCGGTGAATCAGGCCCCGCGTCCGACTGCTGCGTCCTGCCTCGCGGCGTTGCTCGTCTTCGCTGCGGTCGCCGCCGACTCCGCTCAGCAGGCTCCGCCTCCCGGACCGCCGGTCGCGGCGCCGCAGCCGGGGCAGGCTGGTCGCGGCCGGGCCGGCGGACGTGGCCCGGCCGTCGTCGACACCCTGGACGCCGGCCCGTGGGACCTGGGCACCGGGCGCGGACGCACGCATGTCTCGGTGCTGACCAAGGGACTCGATAATGGGTTCATCTACGCGCTGACCGACGAAACCTTCGGGGCGGCGCTGAAGATCGAACCGGCGGCGCCGTAGCTGGCAGGCCGTGCCGCCGCCCGATGAGCGATCGCATGTCGTCGACCCGGCCGCTGTGACCGACCAACAGACCGATCCAGCGCCGCCTCAGTTGGTGGCGGTCGTGGACATGGGCGCCAGCGCGATCCGCCTGGTGATCGGTGAGATCGCGGCCGGCCGCTCGACCCGGATCATCGAGGAAGCGTCGCGCGGCGTGCTGCTCGGCCGCGACAGCTTCTCGTCGTCTGGCGCGATCCGATCGGAGACGATCGATGCCGCGGTCGCGGCGCTCGAGAATTTCCGGCGCATCATCGATGGCTATGGCATCACCCGGGTGCATGCGGTGGCGACCAGCGCGGTCCGCGAGGCCCGGAACGTAGACGTGGTCCTGGACCGGATCCGGCACCGCACCGGCATCGAGTTCGCGATCATCGACGAGGCCGAAGAGAGCCGCCTGGTGTTTCTCGCGGTCAAGCAGGCGCTCCATCGCCGGGCGCCGCTGCGCGGTGCCTGGACGCTGCTCACCGAGGTGGGCGGCGGCAGCACGAGTCTGACGCTGCTGCATCAAGGCCAACCCAACCGGTCCGCCATCTACGCGCTGGGCGGGATCCGGCTCCGGCAGCAGCTCGGCCTGCGCCGGCTGGCGCACGACGTGCAGCTGGCGCTGCTCAAGCGCTCGATTGCCAACGTCATCGACGAGATCCGGGTCGACAACCCGCTGCGCCGCGTCACCCAGATGGTGGCGATGGGCGGCGACATCCGCTTCGCCGCCTCGCAGATCCTCGAGGCGGTCGCCGACGACGATGTCCGGGAGGTCGGCCGCGAGGCGTTTCTGGCGTTCTGCGACCAGGTCGAGCGGCTCGACGAAGAACAGCTGGTCGAGCGGTTCCGCTTGCCGGACGTCGAGGCGGAGACGCTGGTGCCGTCCCTGCTCATCTACCGCGCCCTGCTCGCGGAGACCCGCGCCCGCAAACTGGTCATCTCGGATGCGTCGCTGCGCACCGGCGTGCTGCTGGACGCCGCCGAACCCGGCGGCCGATCGGGGGCGGAGGAGTTCGAACCGCAGGTGCTGGCCAGCGCCGAGGCGCTCGGGCACAAGTACCGCTTCGATCGCGCGCACGGGCGCCACGTCGCGGTCCTGGCGATGCGGCTGTTCGATGCGTTTCGCGAGGACCACGGCCTGGGCGGCCGCGAGCGCCTGCTGCTGCAGGTTGCCGCGCTGCTGCACGACATCGGCCTGTACGTGAGCCTGCGCGCCCATCACAAGCATTCGCAGTATCTGCTGGCGGCGTCGCAGATCTTCGGCCTCTCGAACGACGACACCGCGATTGTCGCGAACATCGCCCGCTACCATCGGCGTGGACCGCCGCAGACGAGCCATCTGCCGTACGTCGCGCTCGATCGGCAGGATCGTCTGCTCGTCAACAAGCTGGCCGCGATGCTGCGCGTCGTCAACGCGCTCGACGCCGAGCACCTGCAGAAGGTCACCAGCCTGCGGCTGCGCCGTCACGAACGCAGCTGGATCCTCGAGATCGACGGCGCCGGCGATCTGACGATGGAGCTGCTTGCCGCCGCGGCGCGGGCCGATCTGTTCGCCGACACGTTCGGGCAGCCGCTGGTGATCCGGCGCCGGAGCGGCGACGCATGACCGGGCCTGAGCCTGCCGAGGCCGATCGCTACATCAACCGCGAGCTGTCGTGGCTGGCGTTCGACGAACGCGTCCTGGAAGAAGCCGCCGACGTCACGACGCCGCTGCTCGAGCGGCTCAAGTTCGCCGCCATCGTCGCGTCGAACCTCGACGAGTTCTTCATGGTGCGCGTCGCCGGCCTGCGCCATGCCATTGCCGACGGCGATGTCGACCCGGACCTGGCCGGCCTGACACCGGCGCAGCAGCTCGCCGCCGTTGCGGACCGGGCGCACGGGCTGGTCGACGCCCTCTACCGGCTGACCTTCGGCGAGATGATGCCGGCGCTGGAAGGGTACGGCGTGCGCCTCATCGCCTGGTCCAGTCTCGAAGCGTCGCAGCAGGTCGCGCTGTCGGGCCTGTTTCGCGATGAGATCCTGCCGGTCCTGACGCCGCTCGCGATCGACGCGTCGCGACCGTTTCCGCTGCTCGCGTCGCTGAGCCTCAACCTCGCGCTCCTGCTGGAGGCGGCGCCGGATGAGATCGATCCGCGATTGGCGGTGGTGCAGGTACCGCCCGGTCTCGCCCGGCTCGTCCCGGTCGGCGAGGGCGGGGCGTTCGTGCTGCTCGAAGCGATCGTCTCGGCCCAGGTCGCGCTGTTGTTTCCCGGCCAGACGATCCTGGAGTCCGCCGTCATCCGCCTCGCCCGCGATTCCGAGCTGGAGCTCGACGACGAGGGCGGCCGGACCCATCTGGAGCTGGTCGAGCGCGAACTGCGCCGCCGGCGCCGCAGCAGCGTGATGCGCCTGGAGATCAGCGCCGACGCGTCGGCGCCGCTGATCGCGCTGCTGCGCACGCACCTCGAGATCACACCCGACGACGTCTATGTGGTGCCCGGGCCGCTCGACCTGCGGGTCCTGATGGGCCTGGCCGATCTGCCGGCGGTCGACGCGCCGCGCGACCCGGTGCATCAGCCGGTCGACGTCCTGGCCAGCGTCGATCAGATCGACCTGTTCTCGCTGGTCGAAGAGCGGCCGCTGCTGCTGCATCATCCCTACGATGCGTTCGACCCGGTCGTGGCGCTGGTCGCCCAGGCCGCCGACGATCCCGATGTCCTGGCCATCAAGCAGACGCTCTACAGGACCAGCGTCGGATCGCCGTTGATCGCCTGCCTGCAGCGCGCCGCCGAACGCAACAAGCAGGTGACGGTGCTGGTCGAGCTGACGGCCCGGTTCGACGAAGAGCGCAATATTCAGTGGGCGCGCGCCCTCGAGGAAGCCGGCGCGCACGTGATCTATGGCGTGCGCGGCTACAAGACCCACGCGAAGATCTGTCTGATTGTCCGGCGCAGCCCGGCGGGCCTGAAGCGGTATGTCCACCTCGGCACCGGCAACTACAACGAGCGGACGGCGCGGATCTACACCGACTTCGGGCTGATCACGACCTCGCCGGCGATCGTCGAGGACGCGACGGCCTTCTTCAGCGCCGTCACCGGCTATTCCGATCCGCCGCGTCTGAAGAAGCTGGTGATGGCGCCGACCGGCCTGCGCCGGCGGTTTCTCCGGCTGATCGATCGCGAGCGCCGGCGGGCGCAGTCGGGGCAGGCGGCGGAAATCATCGCCAAGATGAACTCGCTGATTGACGAAGAGATCATCGGCGCGCTGTACGACGCCGCGGCCGACGGCGTGAAAATCCGTCTCAACGTGCGCGGAATCTGCGCCCTCCGCCCCGGCGTGCCGTCGCTCAGCGAGAACATCGAAGTCGTCTCGGTGGTCGACCGCTTCCTCGAGCATTCGCGCATCTACGCTTTTCTCAACGGCGGCGACGAGGATGTCTACCTGGCGAGCGCGGACTGGATGACGCGCAATCTCGACAAGCGCGTCGAGTTGATGTTCCCGGTCGAGCAGCCGGAGCACAAGGCCAAGGTGCTCTACGTGCTGCGCGCGATGTTTCGCGACAACGTCAAGGCGCGCTGGCTCGGCGCCGACGGAGTCTACCGGAAGCGCGAGGCAGCGCCCGGGGAGGCGCCGTTCCGCGTCCAGACGCACCTGCAGGAGGAGTCGAGGCGGCTGGCGTCGGCCCCGCGCGGCATCACGTTCCAGCCGGAGGAACACGAGCCGCCGGACCGCGCGAAGGGGAGTACGGCCCCTTTGCCGGGTTCGCGTGTACCATGACTGTTTTGGACCGGCCGGATTCAACGACTGTTGTTGCGAAGGAGGACAGATGAGAAGAAGTGTTCAGCGAGTGTTCACCGGGCTGCTCGTCGCTGTCGCGGTTACCGCGGTCGCCGGTCTGGCGACCGCCCAGGATCGGGCGGGCGGGCCGGGCGCTGGCGGCGGCCGGGGCGGCGGGCGTGGACCTCAGACCCCGCCGCTGCTCATGACGACGACTGCCTTCGAAGACGGCGGGGTGATCCCGGCCAAGTTCGTCGGGGCGATGGGCGTGTCCCCGGAGCTGAAATGGTCGCAGGTGCCGATGGGCACCCAGAGCTTCGTCCTGCTGATGCACGACCCGGAGCCGGCGCTCAACAAGGGTTTGATGGACGTGACGCACTGGCTGGTGTGGAACATCCCGGCGACGTCGACCGGGCTGCCGGAGGGCGTCATGGCCAGCGCGGAGATGCCGGACGGCACCCGCCAGGTCAGCCTGCGATCCAATGGCTACATGGGGCCTGGCGCGCCGGCCGGCCCCTACCATCACTACACGTTCGAGCTCTACGCCGTCGACATCAAGGTCGACGTGCCGCAGGCGACGCCGCAGCAGGCCGGCGACACGCGCCTGGCGGTGATGAAGGCGATCGACGGCCACATCCTCAGCAAGGCCATCATCGTCGGCCGGTTCCACAACTAGGACCACGCCCCACCTGGACGTCTTGAAGGCCGGGAATTCCGCGAATGAGGCGGTGTTCCGCCGGCCTTCGAGACGTCTTGCCCCCCGCTCGCAGGTATTTCGTTCTAATCTCATAAGGACGCGGTTGTGACGCCCGCCGAGCGGGCGTATCATCAATTGTGATGATGAGCGGCCGGGGACGGAGGGGCGGCGTGCGATCGCTGACGCTGATCGCCACCCTGTGCTACGTGCTGGTCCTGGCCGCTTCCGCTTTCGAGCATCACGATTTCGTCTGTCACCTCAAGAACCCGCAGCACTGCACCGCCTGCTCGGCCAGCCAGCTCGGCGCCGATCCTCCCGCGCTCGCGGTCGACGCGACCTCCTCCTTCCACGATGCCGGCCGCGCGATGGCGCTGCAGGCGGATGCCACCGGCGCGCTGCTCACGGCCCGTTCGACCGGACGATCCCCGCCCTCCCGCGTCTGAGACTGTCAGTACTCGGCTCACTCACGACAATCTGACGGGGAGAACCAAGATGCGACGTCTTACGTACGTCTGCGCATCGGTGACGGCGGCGCTGCTCCTCAGCCCCGCCGTGGCGAGGGCGCAAGCCCAGGACGCAGAAGCGCTGCGGCAGGAGATTGCTCAATTGCGGCGCGACTTCGAGGCCCGGCTGACCGCCCTCGAAACGCGGCTCGCCACACTACCGGGAGGGCAGGCCGCGCCAGTGCCGCTACCGGCCGCCGGCCAGACGGAGGCCGCACCGCCGCAGGCGGCGGCGCCGGTGCCCGCTGGTGCTGAAGGCGGCGGCGGTCCAACCGGCGCACTGCCGGTCTACGGGTCGGCGGTGGCCGGATCGAAGGTCTTCAATCCGGACCTGGCGGTGATCGGGAATTTCCTCGGCTTTGCCGGCCGCAACGCGGTGGCGCCCGAGCCGGCGCTGGCGCTGCCGGAGTCCGAGGCGTCGTTCCAGGCGATCGTCGATCCGTATGCGCGCGCCGATTTCTTCGTGTCCTTTGGCGAGACCGGCGTCAGCGTCGAAGAGGGGTTCGTCACCTTCACCGCGTTGCCCGGCGGGCTGTTGACCAAGGTCGGCAAGATGCGCGCGGCGTTCGGCAAGGTGAACACGCTGCACACCCACGTGCTGCCCTGGGCCGATCGGCCGCTGGTGATCGGCAACCTCGTCGGCGGCGAAGACGGCCTCAGCGACGCCGGGGTGTCGGTCGCCCGGCTGATTCCCAACCGCTGGCTCTTCCTCGAGGCGACCGGTCAGGTCTTCCGCGGCGACTCCGGCGACTCGCTGTTCCGATCGAGCCAGCGCGGCGACCTGAGCTATGTCGGCCACCTGCGCGGCTATCAGGACCTGTCGGAATCGACAAACCTCGATCTGGGCGTCTCGTACTCGCGCGGCCACAACCCCTCGGGCATTGTCGACGACCTCGACCTCGGGCGGTTCACGACCCAGTTGTGGGGTGTCGACGCGACCGTCCGCTGGAAGCCGCTCCAGCGTTCGATCTATCACTCGTTCATCGGCCGCAGCGAGGTGATCTGGAGCCGGCGCGATCAGCCCGGGGGGCTGCAACGCAGCGTCGGCTATTACGTGTCGGGGGACTACCAGCTCGGGCGGCGCTGGTTTACCGGCCTGCGATTCGACCGATCGGATCGCGCCGACAACTCGTCGCTGCGCGACCGCGGGCAGTCGGTGCTGCTGACCTACTGGCCGAGCGAGTTCAGCCAGGTTCGCGGCCAGTATCGCCGGACCGCCTACGCCGACGGTCCGACCGCCAACGAGGTCCTGTTCCAGCTGCAGTTCGCGATTGGCGCCCACGGCGCTCATCCGTTCTAGAAATGTCCCACTGGGAGGCAATATGCGCAGAATCGCACTGTTCGCATCGGTATTCGCTCTCGCGGCGTCCTCGCTGTTCGCCCAGGGCAAGCTCAACGTGATGGCCACGACCGAGGATCTGGCGTCGATCGGCCGCGAGGTCGGCGGCGACCGGATCACGATCGAATCGATTGCCCGCGGCTATCAGGATCCCCACTTCGTCGAGGCCAAGCCGAGTTTCATCCTGAAGCTGCAGCGCGCTGACCTCCTCGTCGTCGTCGGCCGGGAGCTGGAAATCGGCTGGCTGCCGCCGCTGCTGACGCAGAGCCGCAACAGCCGGATCCAGGCGGGGGCGGCCGGCTATCTCGACGTCTCGCTCGGCGCCACGATTCTGGAGGTCCCGACCGGGCAGATCACGCGGGCGATGGGCGACGTCCACCCGCTCGGCAATCCGCACTACTGGATGGATCCGGAGAACGGCAAGCGCATCGCGAAACAGATCGCCGACAAGCTGTCCGAGCTCCGGCCCAACGACCGCGCCTACTATCAGCAGCAGCTGGCGGCCTTCACCGGGAAGCTGGCGGCGGCGGAAAAGGGCTGGCTGGCGATGCTGGCGCCCTACAAGGGCACCAAAATCGTCACCTACCATCGATCGTTCCCGAACTTCGCCGACCGCTTCGGCCTGGATATCATCGGCTACGTCGAGCCCCGGCCCGGCATTCCACCGACTCCGCAGCACACCCTCGATCTGATCAACGAGATGAAGCGGCAGAACGTCAAGCTGGTGCTGGTCGAGCCGTACTTCGACTTGAAGACGCCGAATGCGATCGGCCGTGAGACCGGCGCGGCGGTGCTGGTGATGCCGCCGTCGGTCGGCGGCACCAAGGACGTCGGCGACTACTTCAAGCTGTTCGACTACGACCTCAACCTGCTGCTGAACGCAATCCGGAAGACAGGAACGAAGTAGCCCGTGAACGAAACATCCATGCTGGCGTTCCTGGCCGCGCCGTTCGTGGCCAGCCTGATTCTCACCGGCATTCACGCCTACCTCGGCGTGCATGTCGTCGAGCGGGGCGTGATCTTCGTTGATCTCTCACTCGCCCAGATCGCCGCGCTCGGTGCCACCACCGCGCTGTTGACGCCGTGGTCGAACGGCGATCCGCACGGCGCCTACGTCTACTGGGTCAGCCTGTTGTTCACCTTCATCGGCGCCGCGGTGTTCTCGACGATTCGCGGCCATCGGGCGCGGATTCCCCAGGAGGCGATCATCGGCATCTGCTACGCGGTCGCCTCGGCGGCGGCGATTCTGGCGATGAGCAAGTCGACTTCGGAGAGCGAGCACCTCAAGGACATGCTGGTCGGCAACATCCTGGCCGTCTCGTGGGCCGAGGTCGGGAAGACGGCGGCGCTGTACGGCGCGGTCGGGCTGTTCCACTTCATCTTCCGCCACAAGTTCCTGGCCATCTCGATGAACCCGAAGGCGGCCGAAGCGTCGGGGGTGTCGGTCCGGCTGTGGGACTTCCTGTTCTACGCCTCGTTCGGTTTCGTCGTGACGTCATCGGTGGCGATTGCCGGCGTCCTGCTCGTCTTCTGCTACCTCATCGTCCCCTCGGTCGGGGCGATGCTGTACGCTGAGACGGTCGGCCGCCGTCTGGCCATCGGCTGGACGATGGGGACGGTGGTGTCGGCGCTGGGCGTGTATCTGTCTCTTCAACTCGATCTGCCGACAGGCGCGACCATCGTCTGCACCTTCGGCATGGTGCTGATTCTCATGGCGATTGCGCGCCCGCTGATTCGAACGTCGTGACCTGCCGGAATTGCGGCATCGAGATCGCCGACAAGGCGCTGATCTGCTATCGCTGCGGTACGGCGACGACGGAAGCGAAGTTCAAGCCGGCGGCCCGGAAGCGTCGATCCTCGTCGCCGCTGATCGGCCTGGTCATCGCGCTGGCGCTGCTGGTGCTGGCGGCGCTTTACATCGATCGGACGGTCGCCGGCGCGACGCCGCGTTTGATCAGCTGGGTGGCGATCGCGCTGGCCGTGGCCGCGGTGGTGCTCCTGGGCTACCGTCGGCGGCGCTAACGTCCGTTCAGCGAATCGTGATTCGTCCGTGGGATCCGGCTTCAGCCGGATTTGATCCGTAGTCCGACTAGAGTCGGACGCCACGTCCGATTCCAGCGTGCGGTTCTCCACACGCTGTTCAGGCCTGCCGTGTCAGACATTGGTGCCATAATCGATCGTCGTGATGGCCACGGTGTCTTCAGGTCTGGCTGCCGTCTGGCGGACGGTGCGCGCGGCCCGGATCGCGGCGACGCTGTGGGTTGTGGCGGCGATCGTGGTCTGGAACGCGACCTTCGATCGGGTGATCGTGACGGCTGGCCGGCGGTATGTTCGCGCCGCGGCGCTGGCGGCGGCGGCTGGCGGTCCGTATCTGCGCATCGACGACTGGATGCGGCCGGCGGTGACGGCCGGGCTCTGGTTCGCGTCCGCTGCCGCGGGCGCCACGCTGATCCTCGGTTGGATCGCCTGGCGGCGGTCGGCGGTCCGGTCCGGACCGCGTCCGTGAGCCGTTGCCCGATCGGCCGTTGCCAGATCAACTGTGTATGCGCATCACACCCCATCCGCTGATCTACGACTGGAACCAGGACGCGGTCGGCCCGTTTCCGCCGGTGGCGATGCTGAACGACGAAACCCTGCGCGACGGCCTGCAGTCGCCGTCGGTGCGGATGCCGGCGATCGATCAGAAGATCGACATCCTCCGCCACATGGACGCGCTCGGCATCGACACCGCGGACATCGGCCTGCCCGGTGCCGGTCCGAGGGTGGTCGAGGATGTGACGCGTCTGGCCCGCGCCATCGCCGGCGAGCAGATGTCGATCCACGCCAACTGCGCCGCCCGGACGATGGTGGCGGACATCACGCCGATCGTCGAAATCACGCAGCGCACCGGCGTGCCGATCGAATGCTGCACCTTCATCGGCTCGAGCCCGATTCGCCAGTATGCCGAGGGGTGGACGCTCGACTATCTGCGGAGCTGCACCGAGGCGGCGATTAGTTTCGCGGTCGGGCACGGGCTCGATGTGATGTTCGTCACCGAGGACACGACGCGGGCCGATCCCGAGCAGCTGCGCCTGCTCTACACGACGGCGATTCGCGCCGGCGCCAGGCGGCTGTGCATCGCCGACACGGTCGGGCACGCGACGCCCAACGGCGCCCGGGCGGTCGTCACCTTCGTCAAATCGCTGATCGCGGAGCTGGACGTCGAGGTCGGGATCGACTGGCATGGCCATCGCGATCGAGGCTTCGGCCTCGCCAGCAGCATCGCCGCGCTCGAGGCCGGGGCGACCCGGCTGCACGGCGCCGCGCTCGGCATCGGCGAGCGGTGCGGCAATACCTCGATGGATCTGCTGCTGGTGAACCTGGCGATGATGGGCTACCTCGACCGCGACCTGACCAGCCTGGGCGCCTACTGCCAGACCGTTGCCGACGCCTGCCAGATCCGGATTCCACCCAATTACCCCGTGGTTGGCGCCGACGCATTCCGCACCGCGACCGGCGTGCATGCGGCGGCCGTCGTCAAGGCGTTCCGAAAAGGGGATCGGGCGCTGATGGACGCGGTCTACGCCGCCGTGCCGGCGCGGCTGGTCGGACGCGAGCAGGAAATCGAGGTCGGGCCGCTGTCAGGTCGATCGAACGTGGTGTTCTGGCTCGAGAAACGCGGCCTTGCCGCGACCGACGACATCGTCGATCGGGTCTTCGCCGCTGCCAAGACGTCGAACCGGGTACTGACCCACGACCAGATTCAACGGATCGTCGACGAATCGACGGTCATTTCCCGGTGAGCCACGTGATCCGGGCAGTCATTTGAGCAGCTCGACCAGGTAGTCCGAGGCTTCCTTGGACTGCATCGACGTCAGCTTGCGGACGATCTCGCGCTTCATGGCCGGGTCCTTCTCGGCGCGCGCCAGCTCGACGAGGATCGCCCCGTTCTGATGCGCCGCCAGACCGTTGAGAATCTCGCGCCGCACGTCGGCGGAGGTTTCCGAGGCGTAGAGGGAGCGCAGCACGTCGCCGGACTTGGCGCCGGCCGCGGCGCCCAGACCACGAACCGCCGACAGCCGCAGCTGCAGATCCTTTTCCGTCCGGGCCACCTCGACCAACCGATCGGTGTTGCCGCTCGCCCCCAGCCCTTGAAGGATCCGGCGCCGGATGTCGGGCGCCGACTCGCTCTGATAGAGATCCCAGAGCTCGGTGTCGGCGTGAATCGCGCCCAGTTGCTGGACCGCCAGGCCGCGCAGTTCCGGTGACGTTTCGGTCTTGGCCAGTGACAGCAGGCGCGCCCGATCGGTCGAGTTGTTCAAGCCGCGCAGAATCTGCCGCTTGACGGCGGTGTCCGACGTGCCGCGATAGATCCCGTCGAGCAGCGTCCGGTTCTCCGGACCGCCCATTGCGCCGAGATACCGAATCGCCCGGATCTGGAGATCCGGGTTGCCGGTGCGGGCGACACCGCTGATGATTTCACGGGCCCGTGTGGATCGGCTCTGGCTGAGCACGAACAGCGCGTTCTCCTGCAGCTTTGGGGAGCTGTTTCCGGCCAGCAGCTTCTCGATCATCGGCACGACCCGATCCGGATCGGTCTGCATCAGTCCGCGCAGCGCCAGCAGCTTGATCTCTTCGTCGTTCTGCGCCTCCGGCGACACCGCCTGACCCGAGGCCTGCCGGACCTCGACCTCCAGCACCCTGGCGTCCTTCAGCCAGCGGCTGTCGGCAAAGCGCTTCTGCAGATCGGCCAGCGTGGTCAGGGCTTCGGCGCGCTGGCCCTGCTTGTTCAGCGTGTAGGACTTCCAGTAGAGCGCCGCGTCGATCCGCGGATTGCCGGTCATGCGGAGGAGGCGATCGAGCTGCTCGATCGCCCGCTCGAAGCGGCCCTGATCGATCGCCTGCTGGGCCTGGCGATAGAGGGCGTCGGCCTGAGCCTCGATCCGCGCCTCACCGCCCCGGCCTCGCCCGAGCGCGCCCGCCTGGAGTCCCGCCTCGGCGGCGAAATCGAAGGTCGAATTCTCGAACGGTCGGACCGAGGCGACCGCCTCTCGTGCCGATTCCATCGCCTGGCGCGCCGATTCGCGAATCGCGTCCAGATCGAGGTTGAGATCGAAGTGGAAGTCGTGATCGAAGTCGACATTGAAGTCGTGGTCGAACGGCGCCGGAGGCGCGGGCGGGACCGGTGGCAACGGCGGCCGCGGCGCCCTCGGCGCGGAAGGCGGCGAGGGAGGGGCGGGCGCAAGCCTGGGGGTCGGAGCGGGCAGGGGCGGGACGGGCGACTGCGCCGCGGCCTGACCGGCGACCGCCAGCAGGCCCGCCATCGCGATACCAATCATCGGTCTTGTCCTGCGGACGTTGAGGGCGTGTGCTTGGCTCATGGTGTGCTCTGGGCTCATGTGGTTTTGCGGCGTTGCACGGGCGCGACTTCGCGCTCGTGGAGTTCGTCGGCAAGGATGCGGACCCTGAACAGCAGGGCTGCCGCGTCGACACGGGTGCGGACCTCGTCCAGCTCGGCCGGCAGCGCCGTCGAGGGCCCGTGGACGATTTCGAGCAGGCTGCGTTCAAGTTCGTCGAGGACGTTCGCGACCAGCCCGTCGCCGGCCCGCGTGGCAGCGTCGCGGTAAAGGCGGTTGGCGCTGATCAGGTCGGCGGCGCCGGCCTGCTCGGCGGTCAAGTCGACCGTCTCTCCGCCGGCATTGACGAGATCGAGCAGCACGCGCTCCGATCGCTCGAGATGATCGCCGGTCGCCGCCAGCCGCACGCGCGCCACGGCGTCGTTCGCCTCGAGCGCGGCCGTGCCGGGCGGCGCCGCCGGCCCCGGCGGCAGCGACCATCGTCCGGCGATGAACGCGGCGGCGACCAGCAGGGCGACCGCGGTCGCCGTCGCCATCGGCCGCCAGTCGAACCAGCCCTGCCACCAGGACGGCTGCGGCTCGGGAAGCCGGGCCCGGATCCGCTGCCAGACCTCGACCGGATACGCCTCGTCCCGTTCCGGGACGTCGACGCCGACGATTTGCTGCAGCGTCCCGGCGAGGGCCTGGTAGGTGGCGGAGCAGTCGCCGCACGACTCGAGGTGAAGCGCCACGCTCGCCCGGTCGCGGCTGTCGCCCTCGCCGTAGTAGAAGAGCGTCAGCTCTTCGTCCGTGTAGTGGGTCATTTCAATGCCGCCAGGGCGATGCGCAGCTTGCGGACTGCGCGAAAGACACTGTGCTTGGTGGCGCTCGTGCGCAGCCCGAGCGCTCGCGAGATCTCGTCGATCGACTGGCCCTCGAAGTGCCGGAGAATGAAGGCGGCGCGTTCGAGCGGGCTCAACCCGGCCAGGGCCGCCGCGACGCGACGGCCGATTTCCGTGCTCTGGGCGAGCCGTTCCGGCGTCGGCCCGTCGGCTGGCGCGGGATTGTCGAGCTCGTCCAGGCTGTCCATCCGGCCCTGGTTCTGACGCGCCTGCCTGGTCCGCATCAGGTCGACCGAGCAGTTGGCGACGATGCGGTAGAGCCAGGTGCCGAAGTTGGCGCGCGACTCGAACCGGCCCAGCTGCTTGAACGCGCGCAGGAAGCTCTCCTGCACCACGTCTTCGGCGTCCTGTTCATTCCCGGTCATGCGAAAGGCCAGGCGAAAGACACTGTGGCTGTGGCGCTCCACCAGGACGCGGAAGGCGTCGCCGTCACCCTGGCGGGCGCGTGCCAGGACGGCACCGGCCTCGATCGCGTCCATCTGCCTCACTTAGACGACGCTGCCGGCGGTCGGTTGGCCGGAGGCCGCGGGGGTGAGGTGGCGGCCGGGTGCCGCGGGGCTGGGGACTGCAGGCTGGGGACTGGAGGGCTGGGACTGGCTGGGGGCTGCGGGCTGGAGGCTGGCGTGCTCTAATTTCTGATTGCCATTCCTAATTCCTAATTCCTAATTCCTAATTCCTAATTCCCACTCTCCCCAGTCGCGCCTCAATCTGGGGCAGTGCGGCGACAACGACGTCGCCGACCACCTGCAGGCTGCGGGCGCTGACCGCGTCGAGCGTGTCGTTCGGCGTGTGCCACTGCGGGTATTCGAGGTCGATGATGTCGACCGCCGGCACGCCGGCCTTCAAGAATGGCAAGTGATCGTCTTCGATCTCGGTCGTGCCGGGCACGAAGACGGTATCGAGCTTCAGCCGGCGGGCCGCGTCCCAGATCACGTCGGTGAGCCACGGCGTCGAGTTGGTGTCGCGCCGGATGCGCAGGTCGCGGTCGCCGATCATGTCGACGAGCACCAGCGCCTTCAGCGTCGCCAGGGAGCCATCGCGTTTCGCCGCGTCGACGTAGTGCCGGCTCCCGTAGGTGTTGTCGGTGCCGGCCCAGACCTCGTTGACCGCCTCCTCCCCGTCGAGAAACAGCAGCTCGATGCTGTAGGCATTGGTCCGCCCCTTGAGCGCGCGGGCCAGCTCAATCAGGAAGGCGGCGCTCGACCCGCCGTCGCTCGCGCCGACGAACCGGAAGCGGGTGAACCGCTTGGTATCGTAGTGGCCGGCGATGACGATCCGGTCCTTCCGGGCGCCGGGCAGCGTCGCGATCAGGTTGACCATGGCCAGCTTGCCGGCCGGCGTGTCGTCGGTCCACTTCTGCTCGGCCGCCGTCACGCCGGCGGCCGCCAGTTGGGTCTTGATGTAGGTGCGCGACTGCTCGATCGCCGCCGACCCGGACGGCCGCGGCCCGATCGCCACCAGCTGGCGCAGGTGCTCCCAGGCGCGGTTCGAGTCGAACGTCACCGCCGGCGGCTGGGCCGACAGCGCCGCCGCGCCGGCGGCCAGCAGCGCGGCCGCGATCGGCCATCGACCGCCGCCCCGCGGCCGGCTCATGATCGCTTGTCCCGGGCGACGTAGTTGCGCACGGCCGGGCCGGTGTAGATCTGCCGCGGCCTGGCGATCTTCTGCTCCGGATCAAGCAGCATCTCTTCCCACTGCGCGATCCAGCCGGCGGTGCGCGGAATCGCGAACAGCACCGGAAACATCTCGACCGGGAAGCCCATCGCCTGGTAAATCAGGCCGGAGTAGAAATCGACGTTCGGGTACAGCTTGCGGCTGACGAAGTACTCGTCCTGCAGCGCGATCCGCTCGAGCTCGAGGGCGATGTCGAGCAGGGGATTCTTGCCGGTGACGGCAAACACCAGGTCGGCGATCTTCTTGATCACCTTGGCTCGCGGATCGTAGGACTTGTAGACCCGGTGCCCGAACCCCATCAACCGGTGGCCGTCGCCCCCCTTGACCCGCTTGATGAACTCCGGGACGTGCGCGACCGAGCCGATTTCCGCCAGCATCCGCAGCACCGCCTCGTTCGCCCCGCCGTGCAGCGGCCCGTAGAGGGCGGCCGCGGCGCCGGCGATCGCCGAGTACGGATCGACCTCGGAGCTGCCGATCAGCCGCATCGCCGTCGTGCTGCAGTTCTGCTCGTGATCGGCGTGCAGGATGAACAGCACGTCGAGGGCGCGGGCCAGCACCGGGTTCGGGTGGTACTTCACCTCGGTCATCTTGAACAGCATGTTCAAGAAGTTGCCGGTGAAGCTGAGCTCGTTGTCGGGGTAGTTATAGGGGCGGCCGATGCTGTGGCGATAGGCATACGCGGCAATGCTCGGCACCTTGGCGATCAGCCGGTGCGTCTGCTTCAACCGCGACTCCTTGTCGTAGATCTGCTTGGCGTCGGGATAGAAGGTCGAGAGCGCACCGACCGTGCTCAGGAAGATGCCCATCGGGTGGGCGTCGTACTGGAATCCCTCCATCAGCCGCTTGACGTTCTCGTGCAGCATCGTGTGCAGCGTGATCTCGCGCACCCAGGCCTGCTGCTGCGACGCGGTCGGCAGTTCGCCGAACAGGATCAGATAGGAGGTTTCGAGAAAGTCGCTCTCTTCGGCGAGCTGCTCGATCGGATAGCCGCGATACAGCAGCACCCCCTTGTCGCCATCGATGTAGGTGATGGCGCTGCGGCAGAACGCGGTGTTCATGAACGCGGGGTCGTACGTCATGATCCCGAAGTCGTCCGGCGCGGTCTTGATCTGGCGCAGATCCATGGCCCGGACGGTGCCGTCCTGGATCGGCAGTTCGTAGGTCTTCCCGGTGCGGTTGTCGACGACGGTGAGGGTTTCGGCCATGGAGGTTTCGCAGTGAGAAGTGAACGGTCAACGAATGGCGATTTTAATCCTTCTGGCTTTTCCGGTCTGGACTGTCGCCGTCCTCGGAGTCGGGCAGCGGCTCCCCGGGAATCGTATAACGGCCGTCGACCCAGCAGGCCAGATCCTGGAGCCGGCAGCGCCGGCTGCAGAACGGGGGGCACGCCGGGTCGACCGGCCGCTTCCGGCAGAACGCACACACCGGCGGCATCGGCCGCTATTGTACTTGGGTGCCGTGAGGGCGCCTATCGCGCCGACGTTTCCGTCGCTCTCTGCGAGTCGTCCGCTGGCGCCGTCATTTCCCCGCACCGCCAGCCGCCTGCCGATGGTGACGGTCGGCGCTGACGGTGACGGCCGGCCGGGCGGTGTCAGCCGGTATGCAGATCGGCGTGATGCCGCACATCCCGCGCCGAGACGATGAAGATGACATCCTCGGCGATGTTGGTGGCATGGTCGCCGATCCGCTCGAGGTGCCGCGAGATCAGGATCAGATCGAGCGCCGGCTCGATCGTCGACGGATCCTGCAGCATGTAGGTCAGCAGCTCGCGGAAGATCTGCGTCTTGAGGTCGTCGAGGGCGTCGTCCTCGTCGAGCACGTGCTGGGCGAGATCGATGTCGCGCTTGACGAACGCATCGAGGGCGTCGCGCAGCATCCCCTGGGCGATGCCGGCCATCCGCGGGATGTCGATCAGCTTCTTGACCGGCGCCCGCTCGATGTAGCGCTGCGCGGCCTCGGCGATGTTGACGGCCAGATCGCCGACCCGCTCGAGGTCGGTGTTGATCTTGACCGCGGCGACGATCGCCCGCAGGTCCGCCGCCATCGGCTGGTAGAGCGCCAGCAGCGTGAAGCAGCGGCTGTCGATTTCGATGTGCAGCCGATTGACCGGCTCGTCGCCGGCCAGCGCCTGGTCGATCAGCTCGACGTCGCGCTCGACCAGGCCCTTGATCGCCACCCGTACTTCCTCTTCAGCCAGGCCGCCCATTTCGAGCAGGCGGGTCTTCAGCTGCTCGAGCTCTGACTGGAAATGCCGGACGACCCGTTCCGTCGTATCCATCAACCGAACCTTCCTGTCACGTAGTCCTCGGTCAGCTTCTCGGCCGGGGCGGTGAAGATCTTGTTGGTCCGATCGCACTCGATCACCCGGCCCATCCAGAAGAACGCGGTCACGTTCGACACCCGCGCCGCCTGCTGCATGTTGTGGGTGACGATGACGATGGTGTAGCGCGCCTTGAGCTGATAGATCAGCTCCTCGATCTTCTGCGTCGCGATCGGATCGAGAGCCGAGGCCGGCTCGTCCATCAGCAGGATTTCCGGCTCGACCGCCAGCGCCCGCGCGATGCACAGCCGCTGCTGCTGACCGCCCGACAGCGCCAGCGCCGACGTGTGCAGACGGTCGTGGACTTCATCCCAGAGCGCTGCCGATCGCAGGCTGGCCTCGACCCGGCTGGCCAGCTCTTCGCGCGAGCGGGTCATCCGGTTGATGCGAAGCCCGTAGGCGACGTTCTCGAAGATCGACTTGGGGAACGGGTTGGATTTCTGGAACACCATCCCGACCCGCCGCCGCAGGTTGACGACGTCGACCGACGCGGCGTAGATGTCCTCCTTGTCGATGCAGATCGAGCCCTCGACCCGGGTGCCCGGGACAATGTCGTTCATCCGGTTCAGCGATCGGAGAAACGTCGACTTGCCGCAGCCTGACGGTCCGATCAGCGCCGTGACCTGGTTCGGCTGGATCGCGAGATGGATGTTTTCGAGGACCCGGTGGGTGCCATAGAAGAAGTTCAGGCCGGTCACCTCGATCTTGGCGGCGGCCGCCAGCGCCGGCTGTGGCGCCGCCAGCGGCGTGTCCGGGGTCCGCGGGGTCGTCATGCGGGAATCCTGCACAAGCATCCCGCCCACGGTATCGCCAATCGGCGGCCTTGTGGTTTCAGGCGTGTAAATTCAGCAGCCGTTCGGCGTGACGGTTTCTTCCCCGTTTTCGTCGCCGTCCTGACCAGCGCGGACGAGTTCCAGCCGGGGGCGACCACGCGGCGCCCTTCCGCGATCGGCCATCTGGGCGCCAGCCCCGGCTCGGTCGTCTTGCCCGACCGTTCGATTCCCTCGACGACGAGCCGCTGGCCCGGGTATTGGTGACTCGTCAGGGAGTTCAGCTGAGGCGGTTTCGCTGACCTCGACGTGAAGCGGTTTGCCGAGCAGGCGGGCGAACGGCGCGGCGTGCCGGGTGGCGGCCCAGAGCTCGAGCTCCGCGTCGCCGCTGGTGCGCACCTGGAGCAGCGCATCCTCGCCTCGATCGTGCAGTTCGAGGCTGGAGATGATCTGCGAGTGGCTGCGGTCGAGGCTTTCCGCCAGGCGGAGGATGGCGGCCAGGGCGCGCACCGCTCGCCGCTGCGGCCGGCGCAGACCGGCGTATTCGGCGTGATGGCGATCGGGGGTCGCCCGCCGGTGGAACCGGGCGACCAGGGCGATGGCGTCGATTTCGTCGGGCTCGAAGCCGCGGAGATCGCCGTTCTTGATCAGGTAGTACGAGTGCTTGTGGTGACTCTCGTATGAGATGTGGACGCCGATGTCGTGGAGGAGCGCGGCATATTCCAGCCACTGGCGTTCGCGATCGGTCAGGGCGTGGACGCCGCGCGTCTGTTCGAACAGCGACACCGCGATCCGGGCGACCTGGCTGGCGTGTTCCGGCCAATAGTTGCAGCGCTCCGCCAGCTCGATGACGCTGCGCCGCCGGACGTCGGGATAGCGATCCACCTGGGCAATCTGTTTGCGGTGGCGGGCGATGTAGTCGAGGATCAAGCCTTCACGCAGCGAGAAATCGCACAGGGTCAGCTCGGTGGCGCCGAGCCGGCGCACGATGGTGTCGAGCAGGACCGACCCGGCGGCGGCGAGATCGGCGCGCCGTGGATCCAGTCCGGGGACGCGCAGCCGCTCCTCGAGGGACAGCGCGACGATCTGCTTCCTCACGCGCCGCAACTGCCTGGCCGGGATGCGGCGGTTGCGCAGCGAGACACCCGGACTGTGTCCTGGGTCAGCCGATGCGACGGCGCCCAGACTCAGGATCGTGCCCGACGTGCCGATCACCCGATCGAATCCGGCGCGCGCGATCTGATCGAGGTATTCGCCCGCCTCGGCCCCGATGTGCCTCACCAGCCGGCGCTCGTCGCGTGGTGCCAGCGGATCGCTCTTGCCGAACCGTTCGGTCAGGCGGATCACGCCGAGCTTGAAGCTGCGCCTCAGCTCGACGCTGGCCGCGGTGCCCCTGGTGATCTCGACACTGCCGCCGCCGATGTCGATGACCACGGTGACATCGCCCGGGACGCTGACGCCGTAGACCGCCGCCATGTGGATGAGCCGGGCCTCTTCGACCCCGGAAATCACCCGGGGACGGATGCCGGTCTGGGCCGTCACCGCTTTGAGGAATTCGCCGCCGTTTTCCGCTTCCCGGGTCGCGCTGGTCGCCACCGCCACGATCTCGTCGACCCGGTGGGACTCGGCCAGCCGCCTGAATTTCGACAGCACCTGCAGCGCCGCATGGACCGCGTCGGGCGTGAGGGCCCGGCCGTCGAGACCGCCGGCGCCCAGCCGGACCATCTCCTTTTCCCGATCGATGACTTCGAATGAGAAATCGGGACGGACCCGCACCACGATCATGTGCAGGGAATTCGTGCCGATGTCGATGGCGGCTATGCGCATGGCGGGTGGTGTGGACGCGCGAATGGATGGCGTTCAGGGCTTCCGATATAATCGGGGTTCCGTCCTCTAATCATGCCCGTTTCGTCATCCCGCTACGAATTGCTCCGGAAACCGCTGGTACGGTTTACGCGGACGTTCAAAGGCGTCGGCAAGGGCCAGGAGAAGGCGCTGCATCGCGCCCGGGTTGCATCGCGGCGGCTGCGCGAGATCTTGCCGGTTCTTCAGCTCGACAGCAAGGTGACGGAGGACCTGGCCCGCCGGCTGCGCAAGGTGACGTCGCGCATCGGCCCGGCCCGCGAGCTCGACGTGATGCAGCTGCAGCTTGAAGAGCTGCAGCAGTCGGGGCGCTTCGACTCGAGCTCCCTGAGCCGGGTGGCTGCGGCCGTCGCCAAGCGCCGGTCCGCCGCGCGTGAGCGGCTGCTGGCGAAGCTTCCGGTTACGGCGCTGCGCCGCGTCGCGGCGAAGCTCGCCAGGATCGCCGATCAACTTGCGAAAGATGAAGACGTGCCGGTCCGGAGCCAGGCGGCGACCCGCGGCTGGCGCTGGGCGATCGGGGCGAGAATCGCGCGGCGCGCGACGTCGCTCAAGGCCGCCATCGACGATGCCGGCTCGGTCTATCTGCCCGAACGTCTGCACGCCGTCCGCATCGCGGTCAAGAAATTCCGCTATGCCGTCGAGCTGGAGCACGAGATTTCCGGCGACGAGAAGCTGACGCCGCAGCTCCGGATCCTGGCGCGCCATCAGGAACTGCTGGGCCGCCTGCACGATCGCCAGCTGCTGATCGAGCAGGTCCGGCAGGTCCAGGCGGCGTCGACGCCGCCGGATCTCGGCGCCTGGCAGCGTCTGGACGCGGTCAGCCGGACACTCGAGTACGAATGCCGGCGCCTCCACGCCCGCTACCTGCGCGACTCGACCGCGCTGGTGGCCGTGTGCGACCGCCTGCCGCGCCGATCGCCGGTCGCCGCCGCCCGCCGCGCCGGTTGATCGCTGATCGACGCGATCGGCGCGCAGTACCCAGGCTGCCCGTCGTTCCTAGCGATCACGGAACAGGGACCAAGAACCAAGAACCAAGGACCAAGAACCAAGGACCAAGAACCAAGGACCAAGGACCAATCATGCCAGCCTATCAGCTCTATCTCATCCGTCACGGCATCGCCGAAGATCGCGGCGAGGCGTGGCCCGACGATACCAAGCGGCCGCTGACGGAAGAGGGGACGTCCCGCGTTCGCAAATCCGCACGCGGCCTGGCGCGCCTCGACGTCGTCTTTGACGCCATCCTGACCAGTCCGCTCGTCCGCACCCGGCAGACTGCCGACGCCGTCGCCTCCGCATTCACGGTACGTCCCCATATCGTCGCCGTCGAGTCGCTGGCGCCGGGCGGCAGCTATCGGGCGGTGCTCGCCGATCTGGAGAAGCAGACGCGGCGTTCACGCATCGCCCTCGTCGGCCACGAGCCTGGCATCGGCGAGCTGGCGTCGCGCCTGTGCGGAGCCCGTCAGCCGTTCCAGTTCAAAAAGGGGGCGGCCTGCCGGATCGACGTCGACGCCCTGCCGCCGACCGGCCCCGGCCTGCTGCGCTGGTTCCTGACCTCGCGGATGATGCGGGGCCTCCGGAAATAGCGGCTGATCGAGCGCGCCATGGCGGACCTCCCACAGTCCGGCCAGAGCCGGACGCCACGTCCAAACGGAAGGTGCGCTAGTCCACAAAGCGGTATCCGAGGCCCACCACCGTTTCGATCTGGCGTCCGGCCGTGCCAAGCTTGCTGCGCAGCCGGCCGACGTGGACATCCACCGAGCGTGTTTCGACGAGCCGGTCATAGCCCCACACCCGTTCGAGCAGACGATCGCGCGAGATCACGCGGTTGCGATTCTGGACCAGGAACCGCAGCAGCTCGAATTCGCGGCGGGTCAGCCGGATCGCTCCGCCGTCGACCGTGACCGCCACCGCGTCGAAATCCGCATTCAGGTGCGTCCCCTGGTAGCCGGCCGGCGGGCGATCCTGGACCGGAGCGCTGCGCCGCAGCACCGCGCGGACGCGGGCGGCCAGCTCGCGCAGGCTGAACGGCTTCGTGACGTAGTCGTCGGCGCCGAGCTCGAGCCCGGCCACGCGGTCGTTCTCGTCGGTGCGCGCGGTCACCATGATGATCGGGACGTGCCGGGTGTCGGCGCGCGATCGCAGGATCCGGCACACCTCGCTGCCGTTGAGCACCGGCAGATTGAGGTCGAGGATGATCAGGTCCGGCAGCTGATCCGCCACCATTTTCAGTGCTTCGTCGCCGCTGCGGACGATCTCGGCCTCGGCCTGCCCGCTGCGCTCGAGCGTGTGCTTGATCAGCCCGGCGAGATCCTGTTCGTCTTCGACAATCAGTACGTGGTTCTTGGTCATGGATTTCCACCATTGACACTACTGGTGGGAGGTTTCGCGGCGGTGACGAAGCTGTTAAATGTGAGTTAAAGGCAGCGAGGCTGCGCCGCCGAGAACCCGGGGCGGTCTGGCTTCACGGCCTTCAGGACGTCGACGCGCTTTGATGCTATTCTGCGGCCGTGCGTCCGACGCTGGTCAGCGCCCCGCCTCGTTCACGCCGTTCCCGGTGGCTGCCGGCGGCCGTCTCGATGGCGTTGGCGCTGCTCGTGCCGGCCGGTCCCGCGGCGGCGCAGTTCACGTCGTTTGCCCACGACTCGCGCAACATCCTGGAGGGCAGCTGGCAGTCGTGCCGCGACAGCGACGGCAGCTACACCGAGCGCGTCTACGACCATGTCGTCAACGGCGTTCCGCAGTTCGAAGTGCACATGGGCCCGCGCGCCGAGTTCGCGATCTTCAACGGCGTCCAGGAGCAGCACCGCGATCACGCCTCGTCCGACAATCTGCTGGTGCCCCATCAGGTGGTGAGCGAGGGTGGCCGCGCCACCAGGCGGTGGGAGATCCCGTCGCTCGGCCTGGCGTTCACGGCGGCGCTGGCCGGCGGCTCGCGCAGCGACTGCGACAGCTGGTTCATCCTGCTCGAGCCGCTGAAGAAGCCAACGTCGTTCTGACCCCCAGCCCGTAGACGACACTCGGGATCGCCGCCAGCAGCTCGATCAGATTCTTGAGCAGACGCTCGCAGCGATCGGGCAGCTGACCAGGACGTTCGGGTGAGCCGCGGCGTAGGCCTTGAACCACTTGTTCTAGAGCGGCGCCGGGAAGCTGGCGCCGGCGCCCTGCAGCTTGACGGCGTTCGCCGAGCTGGCCTGGCCGCCGCAGCCGGAGAGCAGCAGCGCCAGCCCCAGGCACGACAGGCCGAGGCACGACAGGCAATGTATCGGCGATCGGAATTTCATCATGACGCGCCTGTGTTCGGGTTCCTTCGGGAGCAACCGGCCAGCCAGGCGATGTGGCCTGCGCTGGCCGGTTGGTTGACGCGGCAATCAGAAGTTCAGGCGGAACGCCAGCTGGACCTGCCGGTTGGTGCCGAGACCGACCGTCGTCCCCACGGTTTGATTCAGCACGCCGAACGTTCCAGCTGACGTCGCGGTATAGGGCTGTCCTGGCTGCACCCGGTTGGCCTGCGTCGCACTCTCGCCGGCACCCGGCAGCGCATTGGGCAGCGTGGCGGGCGGATTGGCGAAGTTGGTCTGGTCGAAGACGTTGAAGACTTCGAGGCGGAGCTCGGCGTTCGGCCCGCGGTTGCCGAAGTTGATCCGTTTCGCGACGACCATATCGATCTGCTGGAAACCGGGCCCCTTGATTGAGTTGCGCTCGAGGTTGCCGAAGGTGCCCGGCTTCGGCGTGGCGAACGCCGCCGGGTTCAGGTAGATTCGCCCGCCGTCCTCGATGTAGGGCGAGACACCCGGAATCAGGTCCGGGCGACGGGTGGCGCGAGAGGCGCCGCCGCCGGGGGTGTTGATCACCGCGGTCCGATCCGCCGCGGCGTTATTCCAGACCGTCCCGGCGGCATCGACGTAGACAATGTCGTTGCGCGTGATGAGGACCGGAATCGGGAGACCGCTGCGCGCGTTGGCAATGCCGCCGATCGACCACCCGCCGGTGAACGCGCCGTTGCCGGGAATCGTATAGAGCAGGCTCAGATTGAAGGTATGACGGATGTCGAAATTGTTGTAGCCGTTGTCGTAGTCGAAGTCCGCGATGGCCCTGGCATTGTTGCCGACGGTTGCCGCTTCATTCGACCCGCCGGTGTTGCCCTTGCTGTACCCCAACGTGTACTGGGCGTTCGTCGTCAGACCCCGCGCCGAGCGCCGGGTGAGTGACAGCTGCATCGAGTTGTAGCTGTCGTGGCCGCCGCTGGTCTTGTAGTCGATCTCCGCGTACGGGCGCTGGATGGTCGCCATCGTGCCGTCGGCGTTGCGCGTCACGATATCGAATTCGCGGATTTGCGTCGCCGCCGCGGTGCCATTCGACTGCACGTCGATGGTGCGGTTGGCGATGCTGCGCAGGAACAGGTTGCGCCCCTGGCTGCCGACGTAGGCGACCGATGCCGCCATCCCCTTGCCGAGTTCCTGCTGCACTGATGCGGTGTATTCGTAGACCTTTTCCGGCAAGGTGTACTCGTTCGCGTAGGCGCGTGGCTGATACGAGCGGTTGCTCGGGGTATTGACGAAGTTGGACAGAATCGTCGCGGTATTGGTCGGAAACGTGTTGAGTGCCCCGCTGGTGACGGTCGTGATGACGCGCTCGGCCTCGATCGGCTGAATCTGATCCTCGGTCTGGCCGGGTCCCACGAAAATGCCGACGCCGGCGCGAATGGCGGTCTTGCTCGTCGGCGAGAACGACGCGCCGACGCGAGGCTGGAAGCTGGTCTTCTTCGACACGTAGAATGGCGTCGTGTCCGGATCGAGCGTGCCGGTGTCGACGTTGAACTTGACGATCCGGTTGTCTGCCTCCCGGAGCGGCGAGTAATAGTCGTAGCGGAAGCCGTAGTTCAAGGTGAAGTTGGGGCGCAGCCGCCACTCGTCCTGCGCGAAGCCGACGTAGTACTCCTGCCGGATCCGTTTCTCTCCAGACGCGGTGTGGAACGGGCTGGGCGCGCTCAGATCTCCGGCGAATTGGACCTGCTGAGGGGTATTCGAGAGAAATGACGCGAGGTTGCTGTAGGTGTAGGTGGTTCCGCCGAGCTGGTCGGTGGACATCCTGATCAGCCGGACATCGCCGCCGAATTTCAGGAAGTGGTTGCCGGCGACCTTGCTCAGCGAATCCGCAAAGGACAGGGAGTACGGATCGTACGGAGCGCTGACGCCGTTGCCGGCGCTGTTGACGCGGACCAGTTGACCCGGAGAGGCGAGCCCGGTGCTTCCCGACTGCCCCGCGATACCGCTGTTGGCCACGGTTCCGCCGAGACTGACCAGGATGCCGGCCACGCCGGCCGGGGCAACCCCGCCGTAGGTGCTCGGGGCCGCGTTGTACCCGACCTTGAATTCGTTGATGGTGGTCCCACCCAGAAGCCCCTGTAAGTTGAAGACCAGGTTGGTCGGGTTGGCCGTGAAATCCAGGCGACGGCCCGTGATGCCCTGCGGCTCGTCGTTGGTGCCCTGGTCGTGAAACACCCGGAAGTAGGCCGACCAGTTCTGCGTCGCCTTGAAGTCCAGGCGCGCGCTGAAAGAGTCCTCCTTGACCTTCTGGGTCTCTTGCAACTGGTAGATGTCCAGATCGGGGTTCGTGGAAACCCCGGTCAACAGCACCGCCCCGGGTCCCGTGAAGAAGGGCCGCAGCACGGCGACCGCCGGGACCGCGCGCGCCCAGGCCGCCGCGCTCGGAACGGCTTCGACAAGGTTCCGGCCGGCGTCCAAACGGTAGCCCTCGTAGCTGCCAAAGAAAAAGAGCCGGTCCTTGACGAGCGGCCCGCCCGCGGAGCCGCCGAACTGGTTCAGCTTGAGCAGTGATTTGGGCCCGAGCGACGTGACGCTGTCGTCGAGCGCCCGCACCGCGTCGAAGTGGTTCCGGGTGTCGAGCGCGTCGTTGCGCAGGTACTCGAAGACGCTGCCATGGAAGCTGTTGCCGCCGGACTTGGTGATGACACTGACCTGGCCGCCGGTGCCGGTGCCGAACTCGGCCGTGTAGCTGCTCGATTCGACCCGGAATTCCTGGACGTTCTCCAGGCTCGCCTGGAGCTTGAAGGGCGTCCGATTCTCACCGTTGACGTTGCCCGGCGAGGCATCGATGATCGCGGAGCCCTCGACGCCGTCGTACTTGATGACGTTCTGTTCGTTCGCCCGCCCGGAGAAACGGACGTCCTGCCAGGTGCCGTCCCCGGCGTTCTGAGAACCCGGCGCCTGCAGCAGGAGCTGCGACATCTGCCGGCCGTTGACCGGCAGGCCCTGCACCTCGCGCTCGCTGACATTCGCGCCGATGCGCGCCGAGCTGACGTCCAGCACGGGCGAGGTGCCGACGACGGTCACCGATTCCTGGACGCCGGCCGGTCTGACCTCGAAGTCGAGCGTCAGTTCCTGGCCGGTGGCCACCGGCATTGCGGTGTACTCGATGACCGCGAAGCCTCCCTTTTCGACCTTGATCGTGTAGGTCGAGGGGCGCAGCGACCCGATGATGAAATAGCCGTCGTTGTTGGTCAGAGCGGAACGCTCGTCACCGGTTCGCTCGTTCTTGACCAAGACCTTTGCGTCGGCGACGAACGCGTTGCTCTGATCGCGCACGATGCCGGATACCCGTCCCAGCTCACCCTGGGCGAACGCCGAACCGGCGCCCGTTGCGGCGAACAGAATTGCCAGCACCCACTTGCCAAACTTCATCACGCCTCCTGGGGTCACGCTCCAGCGGACCCGTCTTCGGTTGTCCAGCTGAGCGTATGAGGAGGGCGTGATGGTGTGGTGACGGGAGTGTTACAAGTGGGTTAATAAAGGCCGCCAGCTTTCAAAGCTACACCACCGTGCCCGGCGCAATAACCCCATCCTTCGGCACGATGACGAACCCGTTGCGGATCACATAGCCGGGGCCGTCGGCGTGGGTGATGCCGGCCTCGTTGACGAGGCGGGCGCCGTCGCCGATGCGGGCGTTCTTGTCGACGATGACGCGATCGAGCACGACGTCGCGGCCGACCCCGAGGCGCGGCGCGTCGCCGCGCGCCGGCGCGGCATCGTCGGCCTCGAAGTAGTCGGCGCCAAGCAGCACCGAGCGCCGGACCACGGCGCCGGGCTGGATCGTGGTCCGGATGCCGACCACCGATTCCTCGATCCGGCAGCGGTCGAGAAAGCAGCCCTCGGCGACAATCGCCTGACGGACGGTGCAGTCGCCGAAGCGAGAGCCGGGCAGAAACCGCGGATGGGTGTAGATCGGCCGGTGCGGATCGTAGAAGCTGAACTTCGCGCCGGGACGGGTCAGCAGGATGTTCGCCTGGTAGAACGAATCGATCGTGCCGACATCGGCCCAGTAGCCGCGGAACAGGTAGGAGCTGACGCGGTAACGCCCGAGCGCCGATGGGATCAGCTCGCGGCCGAAGTCCTTGGCGCTGCCCTGCGCCAGCATGTCGAGCAGGACATCGCGCGAGAAGACGTAGATGCCCATCGAGGCGATGAACGGCTTGTCCGGACCGTTCGGGGCGAAGGTCGAGCCTGTGGGCAGGCTCCGGCCAATCTCCGCCAGCCGCCCGGCATCGGGCTTCTCCTCGAACGCGACGATCTGGCCCTTGCGATCGAATCGGAAGATCCCCATCGCGGTGGCATCGTCGGCCGTCACCGCCTGCGCGGCGATGGTGATGTCGGCCTTGCGATCGACGTGCGCGTCGACGAGATCCCGGAAATCCATCCGGTAGAGATGGTCGCCGGCGAGAATCAGGTAATAGTCGGCATCGTGGCGGGCGATGTGGCGCGCCGCCTGGCGCACCGCATCCGCCGTCCCCTGGAACCAGTTCGAGTTGTCGGGCGTCTGCTCGGCCGCCAGGATCTCGACGAAGCCGTGGCTGAACAGATCCATGCGGTAGGTCTGCGCGATGTGCCGGTTGAGCGAGGCCGAGTTGAACTGCGTCAGGACGAAGATGCGGCGGAACTCGGCGTGCAGGCAGTTGCTGACCGGAATGTCGATCAGGCGGTATTGTCCGGCAATCGGCACCGCCGGCTTGGAACGGTGCTGGGTCAGGGGAAACAGCCGGGTGCCCTGACCGCCGCCGAGGATGAGCGCGAGGACTTCGTTGTTCACGGTTGCGCATGGTACACCGCCGGCATTGCGTGTAACAGCCGTGTAAACAGAATCTGCTACACTCCTACGGCTCTGGTCGAGCCGTCCGCGAGCACACGGCTACTCCGCCGTTCGCCAGAATACGGCTGCAAGGATGATCCCGATTGGCCTTCCGACTGATACCGCGCGAGGAGAAGTTCTTCACCGACTTTCAGGCGCTCGCCGACGAGCTGAAGGTCGGCTCCCGGCTGCTCGAGCAGATGCTCGAGCCGGGCCATCCGCTCTGGGACAAGGCTGACGAGATCAAGGAGGTCGAGCACAAGTGCGACTTCCTGACGCACGGCATCATTCAGCGCCTCAACCGGACGTTCGTGACGCCGCTCGACCGCGAGGACATCTTCTCGCTCGCGAGGTCGCTCGACGACGTGATGGATTCGATCGATGCCGCGGCGACGCTGGTCCGGCTCTACCGGCTCGACACCGTCCGCTTCGGCGCGCGCGAGCTGGCCCAGATCATCACCGCGTCGACCCACCAGGTCCGGCTCGCGCTCGATGCCCTCGAGAAGCACCAGGGCATCCTCGGCCACGCGGTCGAGATCAACCGGCTCGAGAATGAAGCCGACCGCGTCCACCAGCAGGCGGTCAGCCGGCTGTTCGACGACGAGCGCGATCCGCTGATGGTCATGAAGTGGAAGGAAGCGCTCGACTTCCTCGAGGATGCCACCGATCGGTGCGAGGACGTCGCCAACGTGCTCGAGGGTGTGATGGTCAAGCACGGATGACGCCGCTCTTCTGGGTGGTCGCCGGCCTGATCGCGGTGGCCCTGATCTTCGATTACATCAACGGGTTCCACGACGCCGCCAACTCGATTGCGACCGTCGTGTCGACCCGGGTGCTGTCGCCCGGCCACGCGGTGATCTGGGCGGCGTTCTTCAACTTCGTGGCGGCCTTCACCTTCGGGACCGCGGTGGCCAGTACCGTCGGCTCGAAGATGATCGATATCAATGTCGTCTCGTTCGCCGTCATCCTCGGCGGGCTGACCGGCGCCATCATCTGGGATCTCATTACCTGGTACTACGGTCTCCCGACCAGCTCCTCGCACGCGCTGGTCGGCGGCTACGCGGGTGCGGCGGTGGCGAAAGCCGGATTCGCCGCGATCATCCCGAGCGGCTGGACGCTGACGCTGATCTTCATCGTGTTGTCGCCGTTGATCGGGCTGACGTTCGGCCTCGGGCTGATGACCGCGATCTTCTGGCTGTTCCGCCGGACGCCGCCGTCACGCGTCGATCGCTGGTTCCGCCGCCTGCAGCTCGTTTCCGCCGCGTTCTTCAGCCTCAATCACGGCGCCAACGATGCCCAGAAGACGATGGGCATCATCGCCGGCGTCCTGTTCGCGGCCGGCTACATCCAGACGTTCTACATCCCCTTCTGGGTGATCATGGTTGCGCACGCGGCGATCAGCCTCGGCACTCTGGCCGGCGGCTGGCGCATCATCCACACGATGGGGTCGAAGATCACCAAGCTCGAGCCGGTCGGCGGGTTCGCCGCCGAAACCGGCGCCGCCTTCGCGCTGCTCATCGCCACCGGCTTCGGTGTCCCGGTCAGCACGACCCACGCGATCACTGGCGCGATCGTCGGCGTCGGCGCGACCCGGCGGCTGTCCGCCGTCCGCTGGGGGGTGGCCGGCCGCATCATCTGGGCCTGGCTGCTGACGATCCCCGCCGCGTTCACCATCGCCGCGCTGACCTACCGGCTGCTGACGCTGACCGGCGCGAGGTGAGCGGCGCTCACCAATTCACAATTTACAATTGACAATTTACAAAGAGAGGGAAGTGCGCGCAGTTGTTGCTCTTCGCCTGTGCCTTGTGAATTGTGAATTGTGAATTGTGAATTGGTGAGTCACTCCGCCGGAAGCGTCACCGTGAACCGCGCGCCCCCTTCGGGAACGTTCCCGGCGCGCACCTCGCCGCCGTGCAGCTCGACCAGGTGCTTGACGATCGACAGTCCCAGTCCGGTGCCACCCGGGTCACGCGCCCGCGACTTGTCGACGCGATAGAAGCGCTCGAACACCCGCGACAGGTCTTCGGCCGGAATGCCGGGCCCGCTGTCCGACACGGTAATCGCCGCGCGCGCGCCGGCCCTCGCGGCGTCGACCGCGATCGTCGACCCGGGCGGTCCATAGGTGGCGGCATTGGCGATCAGATTGCTCAGGACGTCGTGGAGCTTGGCGGGGTCGCCGGGCAGTGTCGCGGCGTCGGCGGCCACGGTCACGGCGACGCGCTGGCTGCGTTCCTCGAGCATCGAGGCGAGATCGCCGACCACGCTGTGGACCAGGCCTTCGACATCGACCGGCGCGATGTCGAGCGTCTCCTGGCCGGCGTCGAGCCGGGCCAGCCGCAGCAGATCCTTGACCAGCCGCTCCATCCGCATGGCGTGGCGCGCGACGATGGCGAGGAAGCGCTGGCGATCGGCGGCGTCGAGGTCGCCCTCCGACAACGCCTCGACGTATCCCCGAATCGCGGTCAACGGCGTCCGGAGCTCGTGGGAGACGTTGGCGACGAAATCGCGCCGGATCCGGTCCGAGCGGCGCAGGTCGGTGATGTCGTGCAGCACCAGGACGGCGCCCTGCGCACCACTCGAGGCCGGCGCGGCGCGCGCCACGATCGTGCGGGAAGCATCCCGGGGCGGTGAGAGCTCGAGACCGGCCGGTACCCGCCCCGCCAGGGCGGTCGCCACCAGCGCGGCGATCGCCGGATGCCGGATCGTCTCGACGTAGTGGCGGCCCAGGGCCAGACCGTCCAGCCGCAGCATGCGGTGTGCGGCGTCGTTGGCGAGCAGCAGGACGCCCTGCGGATCGACGACGATCACCCCTTCGATCATCCCGGCCAGGATCGCTTCCATCTGCGCGCGGTCGCGCGCCTGCTCCGACAGCCGGCGCCCGAGCTCCTGCGCCGAGCTGTCCAGCGCCCGCGCCACCATCCCCAGCTCGTCGTCGCCGTAGCCGAGCTGCGGGGGACGCAGATCCCCGGCGCGATAGCGTCTGGCGACTTCGGCGATGCGGTGAACCCGCCGCCCGATCCGGCCCGCGATCATCCAGGCGATCAGCGACGAGCCGATCAGCGCCAGCCCGAGCGCCAGCAGCGTGACGTTGACGATCGGCTGCAGCTGCTGGCGGATCGTGGTGAGCGGCATCGCCAGCCGCACGAACGCCACCTCGGGATGCTGGACCGGCGCGGCGACATACAGCATGTCAATCTTCAGCGTGTCGCTGCGCCGGCGGGCGCGCCCGACCCCTTGTGTTTTCGCGCCGATCACTTCGGGCCGGGCGGCGTGGTTTTCCATCGCCGCGACCGCGTCGACGCTCTCCGCCGAATCGCCGACGACGCGGCCGTCGGGCGCGATCAGGGTGACGCGCGCATCGAGGAGCTGGCCCATGCGGTCGGCCCGGGCGTCGAGGGCAGACAGCGGGGAGCCGGCGGTGACGACGGCGGCGCCGCCGATCAGCTCCGCGGCCAGCTTCGCTTCCGCCATCAAGGTCTGCTCGAGCCGCGCGTCGGTGCGAATCCGCATCGATTCCCCGAACAGCAGTCCGGCCACCGCCAGCGCGATCGCGGCGGTCGACAGCGCGGCCAGGAACAGCTGGGTGCGAAAGCTCGCGGTCGCCATGTCAGCTGCCGGCCGGGCGAGGTGGATCGCCCGGCGCCGGATCGGTCAGCTTGTAGCCGAACTGCTTGATGGTGACCAGCGCGTTGGCGAGGAGCGGCAGCTTCTCCCGCAGCCGCCGCACGTGCACGTCGACCGTCCGCGTCCCGCCTGTATAACGGTAGCCCCAGACATCGGTCAGCAGGACGTCGCGCGACAGGACACGGCCGCGGTGCAACAGCAGGTATTCGAGCAGCAGGAATTCCTTGGCAGTGAGGGAGACGTCCCGATTGCCGGTCGAGACGGTGTGCGTCTCCGGATTGACGACGATCGAGCCGTAACTGATCGCTGACGCCGTCGCCGGCGTGATCCGCTGGGCCCGCCGCAGCAGCGCCCGGGCGCGGGCGACCAGCTCGTTCGGGCTGAACGGTTTGGCGATGTAATCGTCGGCGCCGAGCTCGAGCCCGACGATCCGATCGGACTCCTCGGCCCGGGCGGTGAGCATGATGATCGGGATGTGGCTGGTGTTGACGTGGCTGCGCAGGGCGCGACAGATTTCCAGGCCATCGACCTGCGGCAGCATCAGGTCGAGGACCAGCAGGTCGGGCGGGTGCGCGGCAATGGTGACGAGCGCTTCGCGGCCCGACGCGATCACGTCCGTCTCGAACCCTGCCTTGCCCAGGTAGCGGGCGACGAGGTCGGCAATATCCCGGTCGTCTTCGACAATCAGCACGCGGGTCGACATCGCGCTTCCATTCTACCGGCGGTGATTACCGCTGAGCCGCATTGCGGACACTGAACGGCAGGCGCCCGGTCCGACCTGTCGAAAAGATTGGATAAACGCGGCCGGGCGACCTGGCACCGTAGTTGGTCTGATGCCGGTCAGAACGGAGGCTGTCATGAAAACCCTGCTCGGAAGTCTGCTCGGCATCATCGCCGTTGGTGTGCTGCTGATCGCCTATGGACTGCTCGGTCCGCGCGCCGGCGCCGTGACGACAATCGACGCCGACCAATCGGCGCGCGCCGCGCCGGTCGCGGTCCGGGCGATCGGGGCCGACGACCTGTCGATCGCCGCAGGGGCGGGCATCCCATCGGCGGCGGCGTCGGGACTACAGCTTCGCTGCGAGCCGGGCCAGCGGGCAGTGATTAGTAGCGTCGGCGGCGCCACCGCCGCCGAGTGCGTGGGCGCGGCCATCGCCGGCGGCTACACGATGACACCCGCCGCCTTGACGTATCCGGTCAGCGAGGCTCGCCAGTTCCGCCCGGCGGTGGCGACTGCCGCGGCTCGCCCCCGGGTCCGCACGGCGTCGGTGGCCCGCCGCCCGAAACGCGACTGGCAGCAGACCGCGATGGTGATTGGCGGATCGGGCGCCGCCGGCGCCGGTCTCGGCGCGATCTTCGGCGGCAAGAAAGGCGCATTGATCGGCGCCGCAATCGGCGGCGGCGCCGGCACGCTGTTCGAGGTGAAGAAGCGCTGACGCGGATTGAGTGGGGCGCGTTTGCAGCCGCGCGCCACGGGACGGGGCCCGCGAAGCTCTTGGGATCAAGGGTTCGCGGGCTTCGTGCTCTCTGGGGGCTGGCCACGGCAGGCCTGAAGGCCTGCACTACGACTGATTTCCCGTCGCGGTGCCGGCGGCCTCGGCAGAGGCTGAGTAGCCCACGGGCATTCCAGTACTACGTACGTAGACTGTAGTCGTGCAGACCTTCAGACAGGTCTGCCCGGCAGACCCGCAACTCCTCAGAACAATCGGCCGAGCAGCGGATATCCCCAGAACAGGCCGAGCACGGTCGACACGCAGCCGACCGTTAGCGAGATCGCGCGGGCCAGCGTCTGGTGCCTGGCGAGATGGCCGAGCGGCCATCCGAGTGCGCCGGACAGTGCCGCCATCCCCACCGTCGATCCGAGGCCGAACAGCACCATGTACGTCAGGCGCGCGGCCGTCGTTGGCAGCGTTGTCAGGACCAGCGCGGTCAGTGCGCCGCTGCCGGCCAGGCCGTGGACGGCGCCGATCAACAGAGGTCGCCGCGCCAGCGTCCAGCGCCCGACGTGCACGTGGGCGGGCGCACCCGGATGTACGTGGACCAACCGGCCGTGATGGTGCAGCCGCGCCGGGCCGTCGCCGCCCTGGCGCGCCGCGCAGTAGATGGCCCGCACGCCGAGCCCGACCAGCATCAGCGCCACCAACAGCTCGAACGCATCCGATGCCGACGCCGGCAGCTCGGCGCGGAGGACGATGAGCACGACGCCGGCGGAGAAGAGGGCCAGCGTGTGTCCGAGCCCCCAGCACGCCCCCAGCCAGGCCGCCCTGGCGCTGCTGCGTTCGCCGGTGACGAGCGTCGAGACGGCAGCCAGATGATCGGGCTCGAGCGCGTGGCGCATGCCGAGCAGCGAGCCGAGGCCCGAGCTGGTCACGAGTTCAAGTAGTGGCATAATCGCGGATGTTCGCGAACCATTCTACGTGAATCTCCTGCTCGTCGCGATTGGCGGCGCCCTCGGGTCGGCCGCCCGATATCTGCTCTCCACATTCGTGCTGCGCCTGTCCGGCACCCTCTTTCCGCTCGGCACGTTCGTCGTCAATCTGGTCGGATGTGTCGTGTTCGGCGCGGTGGTCGGCGCGGCGCAGCAGCGGTTCGTCCTGGCGCCGGAAGCCCGCGCCTTCCTGCTGGTCGGCGTGCTCGGCGGGTTCACGACGTTTTCTGCGTACATCTTTGAAACTGTCGTGCTGCTGCGGGACGGTCAGCTCGCCGCCGCCGCCATCAATATCGTCGCTCAGGTCGTCCTCGGACTCGCCGGCTTGTGGTCCGCCTACCTGATCGCCCGCTAACGCGGCGGCGCGGCGGCCGCTCCCGGCCGCCATTCGCCGGGGGCGGGCGGGTATTCGCCGAAAGTGCCGATCGCGGCGCGCCGGCCTCACGTAACTTCACCTGACGGCACGGGCACGCGGCAGGTGATTATGACGACACGCGGACTGGCGATGACGACGGCAGGCGTGGTGGCGGTGGCGGCCTCGGTGGCGGCCGGGCTGACGACCTGGCTCCTGATCACGGCGCCGACGACGGTCGCCATGGCGATCGAAGGGCGCGACGCGGAGCCGCTCCGGCAGGCGGCGCTGAGCCTGCTGCACGACGCGCTGACCCGGCTGGTTCAGTATTTCTGAGAGAGACGAGATGCCACAGGACAGGCCACGGGTCTCCGATCCCGCCCGCCTGACGATCGGACTGCTGATCGTCGCGCTCGGCGTCGCCCTGCTGCTCGAAAGGGCCGGGCTGATCGACGTCTTCGGCACCACGCGATTCTGGCCGGGGCCGGTGGCCCTCATCTGTGTCGGGCTCATCAAACTGGCCAACCGGCCGGCGCAGGGGCCGTGGCAGGGCGGCTGGTGGGTGTTCTTCGGCGTCTGGCTGCTGCTGATTGACATGCGTGTGCTGCGGTTCGGCGATTCGTGGCCGCTCTTCCTCGTCGCGCTCGGCATCAGCATCGTCTGGAATCAGATCGTGCCGCATCGATCGCGCGCACCCGAGAAACTGGAGTAGCCATGGACCCGCACCCTGGAATCCGAATCACCCCTCAGCTCGTCTTCGGGGCGCTCCTCGCCGCGGTCGGCGTGATGTTCACACTGGACAACATGAACATCCTGCGCGCCAGCCAGTTTCTCCAGTTCTGGCCGCTCGCGTTCGTGGCGGTCGGCGTCGCGCAGATCGTCCAGGCGCGGACGCCCGCGGGCACGGTCGGCGGCGGCATCTGGATCTTCGTCGGCCTGGTCATGCTGGGCCGGCGGCTGGGCCTGTGGGACATGAACGTCTGGGACTTCTGGCCGCTGATCCTGGTGCTGGTCGGCGGCCGGATCGTGTGGCAGGCCTACTCGGGACACGCTGGAGAGGAGCGCGGCGTCGACGGCGGGACGATTGTCTCCGGGCTGGCCGTGATGGGCGGCTGCGACCGCAAGGTCGTCTCATCCGAATTCCGGGGCGGCGAGCTGACCGCGTTCATGGGCGGCGGCAAACTGGACCTGCGCGACGCGGGCATCGCGGACGGCCAGGCGGTCGTCCGCGTACTGGCCATGATGGGCGGCTTCGAACTGCTCGTGCCAGAGACCTGGAACGTGGTCGTCGAGGCGACGACCTTCCTGGGGAGCGTCGACGTCAAGGCCCGGACGTCGCTGAACCCGACGGCGCCGCGTCTGATCGTGCGCGGGTTCGTGATGATGGGCGGCGTGGACATCAGGAACTGACCCCGCCCACCATCCGACATGCATCCGATTCTCGGCCGGGTCGAACGGCTTGCCGCGTATCTCGCGGCGTGGCTGGTGGTCTGCGCCCTGCTTGCCGCCGTCTTCACCCGTCTCGGGCTCGCCTCGGTCGAGGCGCTGGCGCTGCTGCTGCCGTTGTGCCTGGTCTACGCGTTCGTCTGCCTCTCGGCGTGGTACGTCAGCCGGGCGGTGCCTCTTCGCAGCAGCAGCGTGATCCAGGTGCTGACCTCGTCCGCCCTGGCGGCGTCGATCGCCAGCGGCCTGTGGCTGGGCCTGACCGAGGCGTGGATCACCGTGCTGAGCTCGACCGAGGCGTTCGCGCCCGCCGCCGAGCGCTACGCCCAGCAGATTCCATTCGTCTTCGCCGCCGGCGTCCTGCTGTTCCTCCTGGCGCTGGCGGTCCACTACGCGCTGCTCGCGTTCGAGGTCGCGCGCGAGGCGGAACGCCGCCAGCTCGCGCTCGAGCTGCTGACGCGCGACGCCGAACTGCGGGCGCTGCGGGCGCAGATCGATCCGCACTTCCTCTACAACAGCCTCAATTCGATCAGCGCGTTGACCGCCAGCGATCCGGCCGGCGCCCGCCGCATGTGCGTGCTGCTCGGCGGCTTCCTGCGCGACACCCTCAGCCTCAGCTCACGCCAGCGCATTCCGCTCGCCGAGGAACTGGCGCTGGCCGACAGCTTCCTGAGCATCGAGCAGGTGCGGTTCGGCGCCCGGCTGCGGGTTGACCGGCGCATCGACGACGGATCGGCCGCCTGCCTGGTGCCGCCGCTGCTGCTGCAGCCGCTGGTCGAGAACGCGGTCACGCACGGGATCGCCGGGCTGGTCGACGGCGGCGTGATCCGGCTCGAGATCTCCCGCCGCAACGGCCACTGCTCGATCCGCCTCGAGAACCCGTGCGAGCCGGAGGCCCGTCCGGCCCGGACCGGCGGGATGGGGCTCGACAACGTGCGCCGCCGTCTCGACGCGATGTTCGGCCCTGACGCGAGTATCGAAATCCACGCCGGCGCGGCGCAGTTCCGCGTCGAGCTCTCGTTGCCGTGCACCACCAGTGAGTGATCTCCAGCAGATGGCCCTGACGGTGGTGATCGTCGACGACGAGGAGCTGGCGCGCGCCGTGGTGCGGGAGTACCTGGCGGCGATGCCCGGCGTCGACATCGTCGCCGAGTGCGCCAACGGATTCGAAGCGGTCAAGGCGGTGTCCGATCTGCATCCCGACCTGCTGCTGCTCGACGTGCAGATGCCGAAGCTGGACGGGTTCGAGGTGATGGAACTGGTCGGCCGCGACGTTGCCGTGGTGTTCGTCACCGCCTACGACCAGTACGCGCTGCGCGCCTTCGACGTCCACGCCGTCGACTACCTGTTGAAGCCGTTCAGCGCCGAGCGGCTGGCGGCGGCGCTGGGGCGGGCGCGCGAACGGCTCGGCCGGCACGAGGCGCTGCCGATCAGGGAGATCGCCGCCGCCGCCCGGCCGTCGCCGAGCTACACCGGACGCATCCTGGTTCGCGACGGCCCGCGCGTGCACGTCCTGCCGGTCCGGAAGATCGACTACGTCCAGGCGCAGGACGACTATGTCTGCTTCCGGTGTGACGGCAAGGACTACCTGAAGGAGCAGACCCTGGCGCAGGTCGAGGCGTCGCTCGACCCGGCGAAGTTCGTGCGGATTCACCGGTCGTTCGTGCTCAACCTCGACCGCCTGGCCCGCGTCGAGCTCGACGCCCGCGACAACCGCATCGCGATCCTGGCGGACGGCCGGCGGCTGCCCGTCAGTCGCGCAGGCTATGCGCGACTGACGGGAATTAGCAATTAGGAATTGAGAATTAGGAATTATTAGGAATGACGAATTCTCGGCGCGGCGCCGCGCCCTGGTCACGAATTCCTAATCCCTAATTCCTAATCCCTAATTCCTAATCCCTAATTCCTAATCCCTACGCTTCCCGAATGCCGTGGCTGCGGACCAGCAGGAAATACCCTGAGACGAGCACCAGCAGGATGCCATTGATCGCGATCACCATCGGCGCGCCGATCACGGTGGCGAGATAGCCGCTGATCAGGCTGCCGAGCGGCATGCCGCCGCGGAACGCCAGCATGTAGATGCTCATGACCCGGCCGCGCATCTCGTTCGGCGCGATCAGCTGAATCAGCGACGTCACGGTCGAGAACATCATCATCAGCGCGGCGCCGATCAGGAACAGCAGCAGCGCGCTCATCCAGACCGCGTGCGACATCGCGAACGCGACGATCAACAGGCCGTAGACCGCCTGCACCAGCAGCGACGTCAGTCCCATCCGCTTGAACTTGCCGAGCCAGGCGACGATCAGCGAGCCGACGACGGAGCCGGCGCCCGAGAAGGCGAGGAGATAACTGAAGGTGCGGGCGCCTTCGTGGAAGACCTGCTGCGTGAAGAGCGGCAGGAAGGTCAACACCGAGAAGCCCAGGAACGTCGTCGTCGCGGCGAGGACGATCAGCGCCATCAGGCTGTGGTGGTGCCGCACGTACGACAGGCCGATCCGCAGTTCGTCGCCCATGCTGGTGCTGGCGGTCGATTGGATGTGTTTGATGTGCAGCGACATCAGCGCATAGATCACGACCAGGAACGAGACGGCGTTCAGCGCGAAGCAGGCCGCCATCGCCTGGGGATCGCTGAAGCCCCAGCGGGCGAATGCCGCGATCGTGCCGGCGAATGCCAGCGGGCCGAGCACGCGGGCGACGTTGAACTGGATCGAGTTGAGCGCGACCGCGTTCGGCAGGTCCTTCTTGTCGACCAGCGACGGGATCAGCGATTGATAGGCCGGACCGCCGAAGGCCTGGGCCAGGCCGGTCACGAACGACAGCACGAGGATGTGCCAGATCTGGGCAACCCCGAAGAACACCAGCAGGGCCAGGGCGGCCGCCGTCGCCATCTGGACGTACTGCGACGCCAGGAGCGTCTGACGCTTGTCCCGCCGGTCCGCCAGCACGCCGCCGATCAGCGTGAAGAGCATGATCGGCAGCTGCTGCAGGAAGGCGTCGAGGCCGAGGAAGAACGCCGAACTGGTGAGCTGCAGCACCATCCAGTTCTGCGCCGTCTGCTGGGTCCAGGTGCCGATGCTCGAGGTGCAGGCGCCGAACCACTGGACGCGGAAATCGCGATAGGTGAACGCCGCCAGCATCCGCTGCATGGTCTTGGAGCCCCACAAAGGAGGGGCGGCCGCCGCGGGAGGGGGCGTGGATGGCGCGTCGACGGGAGCGGATTCTGGCAAGAGATCCTGGTGGTTGAGGGTTCGATCCGCTCTAAACACGTTGATCCGTCAACGTTTACCGTTGAATCTTATCTTACGTTCATCCCCCTTGATCGGGGACGGGGGCTACGTTATATTGGCCGGAGAGAGGCGAAAGTAAAGCGAAGATATGCCCACGCTGGCCCGCGCCGATCTCGAATCGCTGCTCCGCGCCCGACAGCTCGATCGGACGCTGACGACCGCGCTGGCCCCGCTCGATCCGTCCGATGACTACGTTGTCGCCCCGGCCGGCGTGACGGCATTGGACGCCTCCCTGGGTGGCGGGTTCCCGCGCGGTCAGCTGTCCGAGCTGATCGGTCCCCGATCGTCGGGTCGCACCAGCCTGTTCCTGCAGATCCTGGCCGCCGCCACCGGCCGCGGCGAACTGGTCGCGCTGGTGGACGCGCTCGATACGCTCGACCCGGCGTCGGCGGCCGCGGCCGGGATCGATCTCGATCGCCTGCTCTGGGTGCGCGGCCATGTGGTGACCAATCCCGGGATGTGCCGCGACGTCAACCCGCGGGCCGTCGAGCAGGCGGTCAAGGCGTTGATGCTCATCCTGCAGGCCGGCAACTTCGGCTGCGTCGTGCTCGATGTCGCCGAGGCGCCGGCCGAGGCGATCCGGCGGCTGCCGTTCACGACCTGGCTGCGGCTCCAGCGCATCCTCGAAGGCAGCCGGACCGCCTGCCTTCTGGTCGGCGCCGAGCCGATGGCGCGGAGCTCGGCGGGGTTGTCGGTGAAATGTGAACGGGCCAGGCGTCAGCAGCCAGGAGGGCAGGGCGGACGGTCAGACGCCAGCGGCCCGGGGCAGATGTTCAAAGGGTTCGATCTCGAGCTCCACGTCATCAGCGCGAGAGGCCGCAGGCGCGAGGGCGTCTGTGTGTCATTGGCGACCGAGGCGTCACCGGATGTCTGACGGGATGCCGCCTTCAGCGTCGGATTCGCCGCGGGCAGCGGGCGGTGCACGGCTGGCGGCGTCGTGCCCGCCGCCTCTCTACGCCTGTCTCCACGCGGTCTCGCCGGGCCACGCGGGCACGCTGGTGCAGCTGGCCCGCGATTTCTCGCCGCGCTTCGAATGCCATCGCGACGATCTCGTGTCGATCGACATCCGGGGGCTCGATCGGCTCCTGGGCGATCCAGGCGCGATCGGCGCCGAGCTGCGCCGGTCCGCCGCTGCCCGCGGTCTGCGCCTGCAGGTGGCGGTCGCCGCCACGCGCACGGCGGCGATGGTGCTCGCGCACGCGCGGCCGGGGCTGACGGTGGTCGAGCGGAGCGGCGAAGCCGCCGCGCTCGCCCCTTTACCGGTCGGGCTGCTCGAACAGGTTGATCCGGCGTGCCCGGTGATCCCGGCATTGAAACGGTGGGGAGTGAGAACGCTGGGCGAACTCGCGGCGTTGCCGCCAGCCGGATTGGCTGCCCGTCTCGGACAGCCCGGTCTGGTCTGGCAGGCGATGGCCAGGGGGCAGGACGCCCGTCCGCTCGTCCCCACGCTTCCCGAGGAACGCTTCGAGTCGTCGGCCGACCTGGAGTGGCCGATCGAGGGGCTCGAGCCGTTGTCGTTCGTGTTGACGCGCCTTCTCGAGCCGCTGACGATCCGCCTCGAGCGGCGCGATCGCGGCGCCGCGGCGGTCCATCTCGCGCTCGATCTGGTGAAGTGTTACGACGCCGATCGACGCCCGGGCGCCGCTGGCGGCGGGGCCCACCCTGCGTCGGACCCGGCGGTGGATGTCGTGCGGGGCGGCACCTTCACGCGGACGCTGGAGCTGCCGGCGCCGCTGCGCGACGTCCGGACGCTCAGGACGCTGCTGCTGCTCGATCTCGAATCGCATCCGCCGCCCGCGGCGATCGAGCGGGTCACGGTCGTGATCGACCCGACACCGGGCCGCGTGCTGCAGCACACGTTGTTCACGCGCGCGCACCCGACGCCCGAGCAGCTGTCGACGCTGATCGCGCGGCTGACGGCGCTGCTCGGCCAGGACCGCATCGGCCGGCCCGCCATCGTCGATTCGTATCGGCCGGGCGCCTTCGTGGTACAGCCGTTCCCGGTGGAGCACGGGGTAGCCTCTGCGTCCTCAGCTTCCTCCGCGTCCCTCATCTCTGTTCTCCGCCGGTGCCGCCATCCCGTGCCGGCGCGGGTCGCGGTCGCCGGCGGCCGGCCGGTGGCCGTCACCACCGACCGCCGCGGGTTCGCGGGTGGACGGGTGCGGGGGTGCGCCGGTCCGTGGCGGACGTCCGGCGAATGGTGGGCGGGGGAGGGGCCCGAGGCGGGTTGGAACCGCGACGAGTGGGATGTTTCGCTCAGCGACGGCGCGATCTACCGGATCTTCCGGGATCGGGTGACTGATGGATGGTTTATCGACGCGGTCGTGGATTGAGGACTGTCAGGCGGTTTCATGGCCGCATTTTCAGCGGTGGCAGGGTTTGTGTCTTCCTACATCGAGCTGCACACGGCATCCGCCTTCAGTTTCCTGCAGGGCGCGTCGCTGCCCGAAGCCCTCGTCGATCGAGCCGCCGATCTCGGCTATCCGGCGTTGGCGCTGCTCGATCGCGATGGCGTCTATGGCGCCCCCCGCTTCCACAAGGCGGCGCGGGCCGCCGGCATCAAGCCGATCATCGGGGCGGAGCTGACGATCAGCAGTACAGATAATTCACAATTCACAATTCACCATTCACAATTTGTCCTGTCGGTCCTCTGTGAGAGCCAGGACGGGTATCGCAACCTGTGCCGGCTCGTCACGCGGATGAAGCTGCGCGCCCCGAAAGGCGAAGGCGCGCTGACGCTCGAGGATCTCGAGGGCTCGACGCGCGGCCTGGTGGCGCTGGTCGGACGGGCGGCGCTCGACGGGCAGCGCTACGGCGTCGGCGGGCTGCTCGATCGCACCATCCGGCTGTTCGGCCGCGACTCGGTGGTCGTCGAAATCCAGCGTCATTTCCGGCGCGACGAGGCCGCCGCCAACGAGACGCTCGTCGATCTGGCCGCGGCGTTTCGCGTGCCGGTCGCCGCGACCGGCGGCGTCCGGTTCGCGACGCCGGCCGAGCGGCCGCTCTTCGACGTGCTCACCTGCATCCATCACCACACCGATCTGGCGCGCGCCGGACGCCGGCTGGCGCCGAACGCGGAGCGCCATCTCAAGCCGGCGGCCGAGATGGCGGCGCTCTTCGCCGATCGGCCGGAGGCGATTCGCCAGACCTGGGAGCTGGCCGATCGGCTGCAGTTCACGATGGCGGATCTGGGATATCGCTTTCCCGACTATCCGGTGCCGCCGGGCGATTCCCAGGAGACGTTCCTCCGCCAGATTACCCAGGTCGGCGCCCGCGAACGCTATCGCCCGTTCACCGACCGCGCCCGCGCGCAAATCGCCCGCGAGCTCGACCTGATCGACAAGCTGCACCTGGCCGGCTACTTCCTGATCGTCTGGGACATCGTCAATTTCTGCCGTCAGCACGACATCCTCGTGCAGGGGCGGGGGTCGGCGGCCAACAGCGCCGTCTGCTACAGCCTCGGGATCACGGCGGTCGATCCGGTCGGGATGGATCTGCTGT
>JBDTRR010000031.1:0-67842 GCA_039931615.1 Acidobacteriota bacterium | reverse complement strand
CGGACATTTCGAGCTTTTTGTTTACACGTCGATCTATAAACGCGCTTGTACTGGGGCTAGACTGTGGCCGTATGTCCCATCCTATGCTCCAGAGGTGTGTCGCCGGACTCGCGATGGGCGTGGTGATGGCTGGCGGCGTTCGCGCCGCCAGCAGCGATCTGCGGCTGACGGAAGCCGTCATGCGCGCCGATCGCGAGGCGGTGCGGACGCTGCTCCAACAGAAGATCGACGTCAACGCCGGCCAGCCCGACGGCACCACGGCGCTGCATTGGGCGGCGCGGCGCGACGACCTCGAGTCGGCGCGGCTGTTGATCCGCGCCGGCGCCAGGGTCGGCGCGACCACCCGCTACGGGGTGACGCCGCTCTATCTCGCCAGCGTCAACGGCAATGCGTCGATGATCGGCGCGCTGCTGCAGGGCGGCGCCGATCCGAACACCGCCAACCCGGGCGGCGAAACCGCGTTGATGACCGCTGCGAGGACGGGGCGGGCCGATGCCGTGGCGCTCTTGCTCGACCGGGGCGCCGCCGTGAACGCGAAGGAAGGCGTGCGCGGCCAGACCGCCTTGATGTGGGCGGTCCTCGAAAATCATCCCGCCGTCGTCACACTGCTGCTGGCGCACGGCGCCGAGGTCGACGCGCAGACCACGGTCAGCGTGCCGGACGGGACGACCGGCGCACCGCAGGCGGCCTCGGGCGATATCGGCGCGCACGGTCCCGGCATCTACCGGTCGCGCGCGGTGCCGAGCCCGTCCGGGGGCATGACACCGCTGCTCTTCGCGGCGCGCGAAGGCAATCTGGAGATGGCGCGGCGGCTGATCGAGGCCGGGGCCGACGTCAATCGTCCCGCCGCCAACGGCACCGCGCCGCTGGTCGTTGCCATCACCAACAACCACATCGAGCTGGCGATGTTCCTGCTGGACCAGGGGGCGGACCCGAATGCCGCCGACGCCTTCTACAAGCGCACACCGCTCTATGCCGCCGTCGAGATGCGCAATCCCGACTACACGCGCGACACGCCGGCGCCGATCGCCGATCGGCGCGACCCGATGGAGTTGATCGAGACGCTGCTGGCGCGCGGCGCCAATCCCAACGCGCGCGTCAATACCACGCCCTTCCGCGGCTTCTATCAGGTCAGCGCCAACTGGGCCAACTTCGACGGCCAGACGCCATTTCTTCGCGCCGCGCTGTCAGGCGACGTGACGCTGATGCGGCTGCTGCTCGCTCACGGGGCCGATCCCAACCTGGGCAGCCACGACGGCGCGACGCCGCTGATGGCGGCGGCCGGGATCAACTGGGTGGTCGCCCAGACCTACAGCCGATCCGATCAGGAGTATCTCGACGCCGCCCGGCTCTGTCTGGAGCAGGGTAACGACGTCCACGCGGTCAACTCGCAGGGATTCACCGCCATGCACGGCGCCGCCAACCGCGGGTTCGACGCGATGATCACGCTGCTGGCGGAGCACGGGGCGAAGGCCGATGTGAAGGACCTACAGGCGCGGACGCCGATGACCTTCGCCGAGGGTGTCTTCCTGGCCGTGCAGCCGCCGGTGCGCAAGCCGAGCACCATCGCCCTGCTGCAGCAGCTGCTGGCGAAGTCATGAGGCGGTTCGTCCAACCCCCGGCGGCCCGCGAATCCGTCAGCGCCCGGCGCTCCCTGGCGTATCGGGTGGCCGCGTGTTCGTTGCCGATGGTCCTGATCCTGCTTGGGGGATGGTCCGGCGCGCCATCCATCAGCGGACAGGGACAGACGCCGCCTGCCTCGGCGCCCGGCCCGTCGCCGCGCGCGGTGCTCGACCAGTATTGCGTCACCTGCCACAGCGACGCGGCGAAAACCGGCGGCCTGACGCTGGCCAGACTTGATCCAGAGCATCCGGTGGATGGCGAGACCTGGGAAAAGGTGATCAAGAAGCTGCGCGCCGGCCTGATGCCGCCGAGCGCGGCGCGCCGTCCCGATCGGGCCACGCTGGAAGGGCTGCGGCGGACGATCGAGACCTCGATCGACAGCGCCGCCGCGGCGAAGCCGGATCCGGGCGCGACCACCCTGCACCGCCTGAACCGCAACGAATACGCCAACGTCATCCGCGACCTGCTCGCGCTCGACGTCGAGACGGCGACGATGCTGCCGCCCGATGATTCGACGGAAGGGTTCGACAATATCGCCGACGTGCTCGGCACCTCGCCGGCGCTGATCGAGCGCTACGTCGGCGCCGCCGGCAAGATCAGCCGGCTGGCCGTGGGCAACACCGACCTCGGTCCGCTCTCCGTCACCTACAAGGTGCGCGGCGATCTCTCGCAGGATCGCCACATCGAGGGATTGCCCGTCGGCACCCGCGGCGGCATCGTGATCCGCCACAATTTTCCCGTCGACGGCGAATACCTGTTCAAGTTCTCGCTGTTGAAGGTGAACTTCGGTCCGCAGTACGGCGGCGCCGCCAAGGACGAGCAGCTCGAGCTGAGCGTCAACGGCGAGCGGGTCAAGCTGATCGACCTGCGCTCGGTGCCGTATTACTACATCCGGGGCGGAGGGGCGGGCGGCGGTCCGGCGGTTCCGCTCGAAGTCCGGCTGCCGATCAAGGCCGGACCGCAGACCGTTGCCGTCACCTTCGTCAAGAAGAGCGCGGCCTACGTCGACGATCTGTTCCAGCGCTTCGACGCGACGACCGCCGATCTCCAGACCGGCGTGCAGTTCGGCTACACGACGGTGCCGCATCTGTCGGGCGTCGAAATCCTCGGTCCATACAACATCACCGGCCCTGGCGAGACGCCGAGCCGCGCCCGGATCTTCGTCTGCCGTCCCGCCTCCGCCCAAGGCTCCGGCGCGGCAGGGTCGGCGGACCGCGCGGCGGCGGACGAGACCGCCTGCGCCCGGACGATCCTGTCGACGCTGGCCAGACGGGCCTTCCGGCGTCCGGTGACCGCCGCGGACCTGGCGCCGCTGCTGTCGTTCTACCGCACCGGCCGCCAGGGCGGCGATTTCGACGCCGGCATCGAGATGGGTCTGCGCCGGATTCTCACCGATCCGAACTTCGTGTTCCGCTTCGAGCGGGATCCGGCCAACCTGCCCGCCGGCACCCCCTATCGGCTGAGCGACGTCGAGATCGCGTCGCGGCTGTCGTTTTTCCTCTGGAGCAGCATTCCCGACGAGGAGCTGCTGCGGACGGCCGAGCAGGGCGCGCTCAAGGATCCCGCGGTGCTCGAGCGGCAGGTCCGGCGGATGCTGGGCGACCCGCGATCGCGGGCGCTGGTCAGCAATTTCGCCGGCCAGTGGCTGTTCCTGCGCGAGCTGCGCAACCGCAATCCCGACGTCCTGGTCTATCCCAACTTCGACGACAACCTGCGGCAGGCCTTCCAGCGCGAGACCGAGCTGCTGTTCGACAGCGTGGTGCACGAGGATCGCAGCGTGTTCGACCTGATGAACGCCGACTACACGTTCGTCAACGAGCGGCTGGCGAAACACTACGGCATCCCGAACGTCTACGGCAGCGATTTCCGGCGCGTCGCGGTGGCGGACCAGGCACGCCGTGGACTGCTGGGCCAGGGCAGCATGCTGACCGTCACCTCGGCGCCGAATCGCACCTCGCCGGTGACCCGCGGGGCCTGGATCCTGGAGAACCTGCTCGGCACGCCGCCGCCGCTTCCGCCTCCCAACGTTCCGGCCTTTCCGGAGAAGAAGACCGGCCAGGGCGTTGCCGAGGAAGCGCTGTCGGTGCGCGACAAGATGGTCCAGCATCGCACCAATCAGCCATGCCTGGGCTGCCACCAGATCATGGATCCGATCGGACTGGCGCTGGAGAACTTCGACGGCGTCGGCCATTGGCGGACGGCCGAGTCGGGCGTCCGCATCGACGCCTCCGGCAAACTGGTCGACGGCACGCCGGTCGACGGCGCCGAGAGCCTGCGCCGGGCGCTGCTGAACTACCCCGATGCCTTCGTCCAGACGATGACCGAGAAGCTATTGATGTACGGCGTCGGCCGCGTCGCGCACTACTACGATATGCCGGCCGTTCGCGCCATCACGCGGGAGGCGGCGCGCCACGACTACCGGTTCTCGTCGCTGGTGCTGGCGATCGTCAAGAGCGATCCGTTTCAGATGAGAACGGCGTCCGGCGCCGCGCCTCCGGCTGCCAGCGCCACGAATCGCTAACCGGACGCTTCGACTGCCGCCCCAGGCGGCGGCTCGAAGCAGGAGTATCACCGATGTATCTCACCAAGAAGCACCTGTCCCGGCGCACCTTCCTGCGCGGCGCCGGCGTCACGATGGCGCTGCCATTCCTCGAGTCGATGGTCGGCGCGCAGACGGTGCTGCGGAAGACGGCGGCGATGCCGGGGACGCGGTTCGGCTGCATCTACGTGCCGCACGGCGCGACGATGTCGAAGTGGACGCCGGCCGCCGAAGGAAAGGCATTCGAGTTCACGGACACGCTCGCCCCGCTCGAGAAGTTTCGTGAGCACGTCTCGGTGGTCAGCAACCTGGTGCACGCCAGCGCCACCGGCGCCGACGCCGGGGCCGAGCATGCCCGCTCGGCGGCCATCTTCCTCAGCGGCGGCCGGCCGCAGAAGAATGCCGTGCGCGTCGGCGTCACCGTCGATCAGATCGTCGCCGAGCACATCAGCCAGGACACCCCGCTGCCGTCGCTCGAACTGGGCATCGAGGAAGCCAGCCTGAGCTGCGGCGCCGGCTACGGCTGCGCGTATTTCAACACCATCGCCTGGCGGACCCCGACGGTGCCGCTGCCGGTGGAAAACAGCCCGCAGGCGGTGTTCGAGAAGTTGTTCGGCGACGGCGGCACGACCGAGCAGCGTCTCCGGCGCAAGCGCGAGGATCGCAGCATCCTCGACTCGATTCGCGAGCAGACGGTCTCGCTGCAGCGCGGGCTGCCGGCCACCGACCGGATGCGGGTCGACGGCTATCTCGACGACATCCGCGAGATCGAGCGCCGCATCAAGACGGTCCTCGATCGGAACGCGCAGTCAGCCGACCCGCTGAGCGTCCCGGACGCGCCGGTCGGCACGCCCGAGGCTTTCGAGGAGCACGTCAAGCTGATGTTCGATCTGCTGACGCTGGCCTACCAGAGCGAGACGACCCGGGTCTCGACGCTGATGTTCGCCAAGGACCTCAGCCCGGCGAGCTACCCGCTGAGCGGCAATCGCGGCGGATTCCACGGCTCCTCGCATCATGCCAACGTCAAGGAGCGGATGGACCAGTTCGCGCTGATCAACAAGTACCACGTCCAGATGCTGGCCTACTTCATCGGCAAGCTCGCCGCGACGCCAGACGGCGACGGCACGCTGCTCGATCACTCGATGATTCTCTACGGCAGCAGCATGAGCAACGGGAATCAGCACGATCACGGGCCGCTGCCGCTGGTCATTCTCGGCCACGCCTCTGGACAGCTGGCGGGGAACCGGCATATCGTGGCGGCGCCGCAGACGCCGATGTCGAACCTGCTCTTGAGCATGATGGACAAGGTCGGGGTTCACCAGGAGAGCTTCGGCGACAGTACCGGAAAACTCGAGCTCTGATTCAGCCGTCTGGAGGTGGTCATGCGTCCGCTCGTTGCATTGCTGCTGCTCGTCGCGGCGTCGTCGGTCGGCGGGGCCCAGGGGCGGAGCGTCGGACAGAACGGCCAGAGCGGCGGTCAGGCCGCCACCAGCGGCGCCGCGTCTTTGGACTACGAGTTCTTCAAGACACGGGTCCAGCCGATCTTCCTCACCAAACGGCCAGGCCATGCCCGGTGCATTGCCTGCCACGGGTCGGGCACGCCGCTGCGTCTGCAGCCGCTCGCGCCCGGCAGCGCCTCCTGGAATGAGGAGGATTCGCGCAAGAACTTCGAGGCGATGCGGCGGGTGGCGGCGGCCGGCAACTTGAAGAGCAAGCTGCTCCTGCACCCGCTCGAGGAACAGGCCGGCGGCGACTTCTATCACAACGGCGGCAAGCACTGGAGCTCGCAGAACGACGCGGAGTGGCAGACGCTGAAAGCCTGGATTCTTGGACAGCCGGCGAAATAGTCCCCCTCAGACGTGGGATCCGGCTTCAGCCGGATTCGTTGGGGTCTCCCTCTAACGTGGGATCCGGCTTCAGCCGGATTCGTGGGTGCCGGTGCAAATCCGGTGCAGGAGAAGACGATGACGATCACGCAGGCAATTCGTCCGTGGCTGGCGGTGGCCGGCGTCGCGGTGCTGTGCTCGGTCCCGTTGACCGCGCAGAAGAAGGTCCGGATCATCCAGACCAACAGCGCCGGCGACAACGTCCACATCATCGATCCGGCGACCAACAAGGTGGTCGGGGTGATCGACGGCATCGAGGTCAGTCACGGCGCCGGAGTGGCGCCCGACGGCAGCCGCATCTACATCAGCGACGAAGCCGAGAGCTCCCTCGACATCGTCGACGCGAAGACCCTGAAGGTGATAAAAAAGGTGCCGCTGAACGGCCACCCCAACAACATGGCGGTCGGGCATGACGGCAAACGGGTCTATGTCGGGATCATCCAGGAGCCGGGCGGCGTCGACGTCATCGACACGGCGTCGATGAAGAACGTCAAGCACATCCCGACCAAGGGGACCATCCACAACGCGTATGTCACTCCCGACGGCAAGTACGTGGTGGCCGGATCGATTCAGGGGAAGACGATCAACGTCATCGACGCGGCGACCGAAGAGCCGGCCTGGACGCTGGAGATGGACCTCGGCATCCGGCCGATGACATTCAACTCGAACCCCGACGGCTCGACCAGATGGATCTTCGCGCAGTTGACCGGTCTCAACGGCTTCGCCGTGATCGATTTCGCGACGCGCAAGGAGATCAAGCGGATCCAGAACCCCGACCTGCCGCCCGGGAAGGCGACCGTGCCCGAGGGGTCCGATCCGTCCCACGGGATGGCGGTGACCGCCGACGGCAAGACGCTGGTCGTCTGCAGCCGGTTGAACAACTACCTGTACTCGTACTCGCTGCCGGACCTGAAACCGATCGGCGGTGCGGAACTGACCGGCAAGGGCGCCGGCTGGGTGACGCTGACACCGGACGGCAAGACGGCATACGTGGCCAACCCGGTGACCAACGACGTCTCGGTGGTGGACATCCGGACGATGAAGGAAATCACCAAGATCGCAGTCGGGTTCGTGCCGAAGCGCAACACGACTGGCGTGCTGCAGTAGGAGACACTGGATCGCGGACCAAGAACCAAGAACCAGGGACGACCAAGAACGAAGGACGGACCAAGAACGAAGGGCCAGGGACAAAGGACAAATCAGCCACCCTGCCCTAGCCCTTCTCGTGCTGCAGCGCCTTGCGTGCCGCTTCGAGATCCTTGCGTTTGGCCGGATCGAGCGTTGGAAACGACAGCTCCAGCTCCTTCAACGACTCGACCAGCGCCGCGGCGACCACCAGGTGCGTGAACCACTTGTGATCCGCCGGCACGACGTACCAAGGCGCGTCCGGCGTGGCCGTGTGCCGGATCATGTCTTCATACGCCGCCTGGTAGGCGCGCCACGAAGCGCGCTCCTCGACGTCGCGCCTGGAGAACTTCCAGTTCTTCGCCGGCTGCTCGATCCGCTCCAGGAAGCGCTCCCGCTGTTTCTTCTTCGAGACGTGGAGAAAGAACTTGCGGACGATCACGCCGCTGCGCTGGAGGTGGCGTTCGAAGGCGTTGATGTCCTCGAAGCGCTCCTTCCAGATCTTCGGCGAGACGACGGCCGGCGGCAGCCCCTGGGCGGCGAGGATCTCCGGATGGACGCGCGCCACCAGCACCTCTTCGTAATAGGAGCGGTTGAAGACGCCGATATGCCCCCGCGGAGGTAGTTGCCGCGTCGTCCGCCAGAGAAAGTCGTGCGCGAGATCCTCGGCCGAGGGCGCCTTGAATGACGAGACCTGGCAGCCCTGGGGGTTCAGGCCCGACATCACGTGGGTGACGACGCTGTCCTTGCCGGCGGCATCCATCGCCTGGACGATCACCAGGACGGCCCACGTGCCCTGCGCGTAGAGTTTCTCCTGGAGCTCGAACAGCTGCTCGAGCCCGTGCTTCAGCAGACCCTCCGTTTCCTGTTTCGAGGGGATCCCGTCGGTGTCGTCGGGATCGATCTTGCCGAGCCGGAATTTCTTGCCGTGAGTGACCCGGAACGCCCTGGCGAGCCGGCGTGTCATGTCCTTGCGATCAGCGGTGTCCATTGGCGCATCCTATGCCAACCGGACCAGGTTGGACCTGGTGAATCGGTGATTGGCGGGTTGGTAAATTGAAGAAGGGGTGAACTAGAATCACCCACACAATCTCACCTCGTTCGAGGATCAGCCATCATGCTCAAAGCGACCGCAGGCATCACGCTGCCCACCACGATTACCGGCTCGCTGCCACGTCCGAGCTGGTATGTCGAGAACCTGACGACCAAGTCCTTTCTCGATGCGATGGTGCTCAGCCGGTTCCGGGAGCAGTACGTCGACGCGCTGTCGGTCTACCTCAAGGACCAGGAGGTCGCCGGCCTCGACATTGTCACCGACGGCGACTGCCGGTTCGATCAGGACATCGGCGGCCAGAGTTGGACGAGCTATCCGCCGCATCACATGGCGGGGTTCGAGCAGGCGCATCCGAAGCTGGCCAAGGTGGGCGCGGGCGGCATCGGCTTCCCCCGCGGCCACATCCTCCATGACTACCTGGAGGCCCGGGTGATGCCGAAGATCGTCGGCCCCGTCGGTCGCGGCGAGATGCAGTACACCGAGATCTGGAAGGCGGCGCAGCGGCTGACGCCGAAGCCGGTCAAGTTCGGCACGGTCACGCCGGAGCTGGTCGCGTTCGCCGTCCAGGACGAGCACTACCAGGATATTCCGGCGCGGATCATGGCGATCAGCGACGCGTTCAACGAGGAGCTGCACGATCTCGCGGACGCCGGCTGCCAGGTGATTCAGATGGAAGAGCCGCAGATTCATCTGCTGGCGGCGCGCGGCTATGTCGACTCGGTGATCAACCCGGAGTTCATGCTGAAGGTGTTCAACAACACGGTCAAGGGGCTGCGCGCCAAGACCGAGGTGTGGTGTCATACCTGTTGGGGGAACCCGTCGCAGCAGCGGATGTTCGCCAAGGTCCAGAGCTACAAGCCGGCGCTCGAACTGCTGAATCAGGTCGATGCCGACGTCATCACGTTCGAGATGGCCAGCTCCGGCGCCGCCGAGCTGGAAGATGTCGGCGCGGCGATCACCGAGAAGAAGGTGGTGATTGGGGCCATCGATCACCACACGCTGCAGGTGGAATCGCCGGACGAAGTGGCGTCGCTGGTGCGCCGCGCGCTGAAGGTGATTCCGGCCGAGCGGTTGATCCTGTCGTCGGACTGCGGCATGGGCCGTGAAGGGATGAGCCGGCGGCACGCGTTCTACAAGATGGCGGCGCTGGTTCAGGGCACCAACCTGGTGCGCCAGGAACTCGGCCTGCCACTGGCGGCGTGCCTGGCCGCGGATCCGAAGTTTTCGCTGATCAGAACCACATAGAGACAGGGGGCTGGTGGCTAGGGACTGGAAACGCTGTTCAATCACGCCAGCCTCCAGCCCCCTTTTTGGAGCACCGATGAGCTGGGGCATGACTCATGACGAAAGGGTCCACGGTGCGGCGGTCACCGAGGCGATTGTGCGATCGGCGGCGTCCGGCAGGAGCGAACCGGTCGACGCGGGGTCCGGATGATGCTCGTTCATCTGCTCGCCCTGGCGCTGCTCGCACAGCCCCCGGCCCGGCCGCTTGCCACCCCGCCGCCCGCCACGCCGCTGTGGTCGGTCACCGAAGGCATGGACAGTCCCGAGAGTGTCTACTTCGATGCCGATTCGGGGTTCCTGTTCGTCTCGCAAATCGGCGGACAGGCGGCGGCCCGCGACGGCAACGGACGGATCTCGAAGCTGACGGCCGACGGCAAGGTGGTCGACGCCGGCTGGGTCAAGGGGCTCAACGCCCCGAAAGGGCTGCGCAGTCTGGGCGGCACGCTCTACACGGCAGATCTCGACGAGATCGTCGCCATCGAGATTGCCAGCGGGCGCATCACCTCGCGCGTCAAGGTGGACATCGGCGGCGAGGGCAGGTTCTTCAACGACGTCGCCGCAGCGCCGGACGGGACCATTTACGCGTCGGACTCGTTCGGCAACCGGATCTTCTCGATCAAGGACGGCAAGGCAGCGGTCTTCTTCGAGGGTGAAGGGATCCTGCTGCCGAACGGCGTGCTGGTGGACGGCAATCGCCTGATCGTGGCATCGGACGGCCGGCCCGCGCGCGGCGGCGGCGGCACGCCGGCCCGTCTGGTGGCGATCGACATCGCCACGAGACAGCTCACGCCGGTGGCGACCGAGCCGATCGGCACGCCGGACGGTGTCGAGAAGGATGGGCGGGGCGGCTATCTCATCAGCGACGTGGGCGGCGGACGAATCCTTCAGGTGGCGCCGGGTGGCGCGGTGCGCGTGTTGCGGCCAGTCGCCGCTCAGCCGGCTGACATTGCGTTCATCGCCGCGCGCAGCCTTCTCGTGGTTCCGCACCTTGGCTTGAACCGGGTGTCGGCGTACGATCTGTCGGACGTGTTGAAATAGGAAGAGAGGGTCCTGCCGTGACCGATCGCCTGTCCGCCTTCGCCTCCCCGGACCTCCGTGCTCGCGCTCGTCAGTCGTTTCCCGGTCCTGCCTTTCTCCGGACGGTGCTGGCCATGGTCTTGTCGCTCGGCGCGGCGCCGGCGACGACGCGTGCGCAATCGGCGCCCCCGAAAAAAGCTCAATCGGCCGCCAGGGCATACACTCCGCCGCGGACGCCCTGGGGCGATCCACAGCTGGCCGGCGTCTACAGCAACGACGACGAGACCGGCGTGCCGTTCGAGCGCCCGGCGCAGTTCGACGGGCGCAAGATCGAGGACATCACGCCAGAGGAGTTGACCGCGCTCAACCGGCAGCGCAACGAGCAGTTCAACGCCGGCGTCGCCGGGACCGAGTTCGCCGGCGGAATCCGCCCGCCGACGCACCTGATCTTCGATTCGTTCGAACGCCGGAACAGCAGCCCGTGGCTGGTCGTCGATCCGCCGGACGGGCGGGTCCCGCCCCTGACGGAGGAAGCGCGGCGGCGGCCGCGGCCGCCGACCGGCCTGGGACGCGGCGTCAGCAGCAACGCCAACTCGGTCGGGCCGTTCGACAGCTACGAGGATCTCGGCCTCTACGACCGCTGCGTGACGCGCGGCATTCCCAGCTCGATGATGCCGGCCGGCTACGGCAGCTACTACGAGCTGATCCAGGGACAGGACTGGGTGGCGCTGCGCTACGAGATGATCCATGAACACCGGGTGATTCCGATTGACCGCGGCGAGCGTCGCGCGCACATCGGCAAGGGCCTGCACCTGGATCTGGGCGACGCGCGCGGCTGGTACGAGGGCAGCACGCTGGTGGTCGAGACGACAAATTTCACGGCGCGCAGCGCCTACCGGGGCGCCAGCGAGAACCTGAAGATGACCGAGCGCTTCACCCCCGTCGGTCCCGGGGTGGTCGAGTGGAAGGTGACGTTCGACGACCCGCGCACCTGGACCCGGCCGTGGACGTTCGCGATGACCCTGAAGCAGAAGACGCAGGGCGAGCAGGTCTACGAATACGCCTGCCACGAGGGCAACTACGGCTTGAAGAACATCCTGAGCGGCGCCAGGGCGGCAGAGGCCGCGAAGTGAGGGTCGGCGGGCGGGCAGTGTGGGGCCTGGTCTGCGCCGCACTCGTCCTTGCGAACCTGCGACCGGCGGCCCAGTCGGTGTCGCTGCAACAGGATCTGCTCGATGACTGGACCAGCCAGAAGACCTCGCTGACGAAAATCTCGGAGGCGATGCCGGCCGAGAAGTACGGGTTCAAGTCGACGCCGGCCCAGCGCAATTTCGGCGAACAGGTGCTGCACATTGCCGAGGCCAACGTGGTTCAGATGGGACGGCTGGGCGCGAAGTCGCCGGCGCCGGTCATCAACATGAAGGAAACGGCCCGAGGCGCGATCCTCCAGGCGCTGGCGGACTCGTTCGACTACGGCACCGCGGTGATCAAGGAGCAGACCGATCAGACGCTGCTGCTCCCGGCCGGTCCCTCACGGTTCTCGTTCTTCGGGCCGTCGACGCGAACGCGGGTCGCCTACTACGTGATGGGACACACCTGGGATATCTACGGGCAGATGGTGGTCTACCTCCGGCTCAACGGCATCGTGCCGCCGGCCAGCCAGCGGCCGTAGCCGCCGCGCGATAAGGTCGCCCTGGGTTGTCGATCTGTGGAATCGATAACCCAGGGCGGCGACGGTGTTTGTTCTCGCGCTACTTCGCGTCCTTGAGGTCGCCCTCGTAGGGCGCGCCGGTGCCCGACGATCCGAGGAACAGGCGCTTGCCATTGGGCAGCATCAGGTCGCGTCCGTTCGCGCGGGTCTTGCCATTCTTCGCGCGGTAGCCTTCGACCACGATCTCGGTGCCGGCTTTCAGGGAGTCCTTGGTGAACCCGCGGCGGAACAGCGTGTTGGGCGTCCCGGTTTCCACATCCCACGGCGTGACGGTACCGTCGGGATTCTTCACGTCGAGATGGATCCAGGCGTGGGGATTCACCCAGTCCATCCCGGTGACGACGCCCTTCAAGGTGACCTTGACGTTGGCGTCGAATTCCGCGGCGAACGAGTGATGCGCCCGCACCGGAACGGTGACCAGTGTCAATGTCAGCGCGACGCCGGCCGCGGCGAGCGTAAGGGTTCTCTGCATTGGATCCTCCTCAGGGTTTGGCGTTCGTTGCAGCCGTCGCGGCCGCCTTCTCTTCGTCGCGCGCGACTTCCAGGATGTCGTAGAGGCCGACGTTGGCCTCGTGACAGGCGTACTCGTAGAGGTCGCCTTCGCTGGTCCGCATCGGCAGCGCCACGGTCCATGGCCGGACGAACGTGTGGGGATCGTCGATCGTCAGGCGGTAGTCGATGGCGTCCTTGCCGAGGCGGGTGAAGCGCTCGACCGTTCGCAGCGTGGCGCCGGAGCCGCGATAGTTGGTCTTGTCCGAGAAGTTCTGCGATTCGACCACCAGCGTATCGCCTTCCCAGTGCCCCTTCGAGTCGCCGAACCACTGATGGATCTTCGGACCGATTGGCGCCCGTCCGTCGAGCGCGATGATGCGGGTCTCGTGAATCATCTCGTGGGTAATGGCGACGTACCCGGGCCCCTGCAGTATCTGGATGTTGTTGTTGTAGAGCGTCGGCAGGATCGCGTTCGGAAATCCATAGGTGATGCAGCGCTCGGCGTTGCTGCGGCTTTCCGGTCCGTCCGCTCCGCTATTGCGCCCGCCGGCCCGGCGCGCCGCGAGGCGCAGTTCGGCTTCGGGGGTGAGCGGTGGAATCCTTCCGTCGGCCGGCTCGATGATTAGAGATGTCCGCCTGTCGTCGAGGACCTTGCGGCCCGGATCGGTCATGTACGGAGCGTGGATCAGCGTTGCCGGCACCGACTCGTCGGGCGGCTCGTCGAGGCGTTTGCCGGCGCGCGATTCAAGGGTGTTCACTTCCTCGTCGGTCAGCGTGGTGCGGCCGGCCAGGTTGGCGGGACGCTCGAGCGGGGTAATCGTCTTGTAGTCCCACACGCCCTGCAGATCGGGATCGCCCCACGGCGTGCGGACGGTCTTTCGTGCCGGCTTTGGTGCGGTGGGCGCCGCGGCGGCCGCCGATCCCCTGGCGCTCCCCTGGGCCTGGACGGGAGTGGATGCCGGCAACACCAGTGCGATGACCGCGCCCACGCCGAGCAGCAGCCCGAACCTTCGGATGCTCATCTGATCTCCTTTCAACGATCGCTTCATCACTGTCGCTTGACAGGCTTGCCGTAGACTTCGATGACTGCCACGTCGGACCAGCCGCCGGCGCCATGGCCGCTCCCCGGCAGCAGGTCCACGAACCCGACTTCATCAACCCGGCTCAGATCCGGCTTCTCAACGAAGTTCCCCTTGGTGACGACGCCGGCGATGTCGAGCTTGAGCCAGCGGACCTCGGACAAGGCGATGTCGTTGATCAGCCAGTCGACCGGCGATCCGTCGGCGTGATCGCCGACCAGCCAGGTGCCGTCGGCGAGCTTCAGGATCGGACGCACCTGATGGAAACCGGACGTCTTGGTGACCCAGCGAATCCGGCCGAGTCCGGAGAGGTCGACGTAGCGGTCCCGATCCTTGAGCGCGGCGGCGCACGGCGTCGTACACAGGCCGGTCCAGAGATGGATCGGGTTGCCGTCGTCCTGGGCGCTGCCGGTGAGCTGGATCTCCTTGCTCGACGTGCCGTACAGGTTCAGCTCGAGATTCGCGCTGGCGACCGAGTCCTTGGTGACCGGGTGCTCGCCGCCGCCAGGCAGCTGCTTCCATTCCTCGCGAAAGAACAGCGGCGGTCGGCCGGGGCGCGCCGGGGCCGCGCCGCCCTGCCTGCCGACGGCCGCGGGGGTGGCCGGCGGAGCGGGGGCTTGCGCCAGGGCGCCGGATGAAATCCCGAGGATGGCCAGCCATTGCACGGCGATTTGGAGGGGTCGGCCGCGTTGCATATCAAAACCTCTTCAGCACTGGGCCCGCTGTTGACGGACGGCCCGACATGGGGTCGCGCGGCATAGCCACGGTCGTGGGAGACGGACTGCAGAGTCCCCCGGCTCGGGGTTGCCACTCAGGCCATAGTGTAAGGCCTTTAACCGTCGCGAATCGTGATTTTTGCGCTCGCCGCGCTGCTCGGCCGCTCACGCTCCTGGGATGGCAGATAACGCCATCTGGATGCTGCCGGCTCGCAAGGTTCCTCGCCAGGAAGCCACGAAGCAGCGCTGACCACGTCATGGGCCACGAAACCACGAAACCACGAAACCACGAAGAACGATCAGCGCACCGGTCGGCGGGGCCGGATGGACGACTGTATCTTCTGACCGACGAGAAGACGCGCGTGCGGCAACTAGGAATTAGGAATTAGGAAGGCACTTTGTGAATCGTGAATCGTGAATTGTAAATTTTCGACGCCTAGCGTCCGAGCGTTTCCACGAAGTGGCCGTGGACGCCGGGGGGCAGGATTTCCAAGTCAACCAGCCGGCGCACCAGCGGGATGTCGGCATCGGGGTCGCGGTAGGCGCGATTGACATCGGCGATGCTGATCCGGTTCGGGTCGCGGTGCACGCACTGGATGGGATCGCCTCGGGTGATCCGGCCTTCCTCGACGACCTCGAAGTAGACGCCGGAGCGGCCGCTCGCGAGGAATCGCTTGACGATGTCCGGCCGGCCAAACCGGATGCCGAGCTTGTAACACGGCATCCGAGGCTGGGTGACGGCGACGACCGCCTCGCCGATCTGGAACCGATCCCCGAGGCACGCATCGTCCTCGCGCAATCCCTCGGTGGTGAGGTTTTCGCCGAACATGCTCCACGGCAGATCGGCCGTCGGCAGCTGGCTGCGCCAGAAGGCGTAGTGCTCGGACGGATAGGCGTAGAGCGCCTTGAACCGGCCGCCGTGAACGGTCAGGTCGGCCTGCTGGTCGCCCTCGAGGTTGAACCGGCGCAGCATCACCGGACCGTCCACCGGCGCCTTGAAGATGCCGGTCGTGACCTCGCGTCCCCCCGCGTGCACCACGCGCGGACGCCCGACGTTCAGTGATAAGACGCTCATCAATTTACGAATCACAATTCACTATTCACAAAGAGCATTCATCAGTTCAGATTCAAATCCGCATTTCGCAATCGGCATTCACCATTACTATTTCCCCTTCGCGTCGTTCACGATCTTCCTCAGGCGGTCGATGTTGGGGTCGCGCACCGGACAGCTCATGTCGGTCGCGACGCACTGGGCGAGCGTCATGCCGCAGCCGCAGCTGCAGCGGGCGCCGTTCGCCGCCCGCAGCGCCGTCCGCTGCTCGGCCGCGTTGAGGATGGTGAAGTCGACGATGGCGAGGTCGTCGGCGTCGAACGGGAATCCGGACGTCTGGGAGAGCCCGTAACCGACGGCCGCGACGACCGCCAGACCAGCCGCCCATTTGGTGAGCTTCTGTGCGGTGCGCGCCGCTTTCCTTGATTTGACCGGCTTCTTCGGAGGTTTGCCCAAGGGTCACCTGGTCCTTTGCTGGAGGAAAATCGTACGTGGCGTCACCGACACGGCAGGCCTGAAGGCCTGCACGACGACAGTCAGCGATTACCGGCCTGCCTGACGGTCGATTTTCGCACAGGCTCAGAGCCGGATCCCACGTACGAGAGAAAGGTCGCAGTCCCGGGTTTCAACCGGATGGCGATGCTATCATCCGTCGGCCGGCCTGCGACGCAGACGGGATCATATGCCGATCAAGCCAAGCTGGACCGGACGCGTCTACGAGGACTTCGAGGTCGGGGATGTCTACGAGCATCCCCTGGGGCGGACCATTCACGCCGCCGACAACGCCTGGTTCAGCCTGCTGACCATGAACACCAATCCGGTGCACTTCGACGCCGCGTACGCGGCGCGCACCGAGTTCGGCAAGCCGCTGGTGAACTCGTGCCTGACGCTGGCCATCGTCACCGGGCAGTCGGTGACCGATCTGTCGCAGAACGCCATCGCCAACCTGGGGTGGGACGAGGTCCGGCTGCCGCACCCGGTGTTCGAGGGCGACACGATCTACGCCCGGAGCGAGGTGATCGAGACACGCGAGTCGAAATCGCGGCCGCACGCCGGGATCGTGCGGGTGAAGACGACCGGGCTCAACCAGAACGGAGACGCCGTGCTCGAGTTCGCCAGGACGTTCATGGTCTACAAGCGCGGGCACGTGCCTCCGGTCAGATGAGCATTTGTCTACCGATCGTTTGGCGACGGAGTGGCGCCCGACATCGTCAACGTCCGGCCGTCGCCGAGCTTGGTGCTCATGAACATCCCGCCCTTCGAACCGTCCCGCAGCGGACGATAGGTCACGGTGATCTTGTCGCCGGCTTTCAGGGTCGTCCTGGTCCATCCCCGCCGCGCCAGGTAGTTCGGACTCATCCCCTCGAAGCCCCACGGTTCCACGACACCCTGCCCGTTGGTGACGTCGAGCCAGATCCACGAGTGCGGGTTGGTCCATTCGACCGTCTTGACCGTGCCAGTCACGGTTTTCTGACTGGTCATGTCGAACGGCGCGAATGAGTGGTGCGCCTGGACCAGGGCGGGCGTGGCCGCCATCAGGAATGCGGCGCCCAGCACGCCGACCATCGCCAGCGCCACGGTCGAGCCGCGCCGTGAACTGATCGCCCGTGTCGTCGTTTTCATAAGTCCTACTTCTGTTGTGGCGGCGCCAGGTTGATCTTGGCTTTGCCGCTCTCATCGACGGAATTGCGGTTGTTTTCTTCGCAGATGTACTCCGCCAGGGTCCAGTCGCGATGGCGTCGCAGCGTCCGGCTCGACGTATAGGGCATCGTCAGCGCATCCGGGTCGGTGATCGTCGTCTCGATCGTCATCGTGTCGGGATCGGCGAGCCGGAATCGTTCCAGGATCCGCATCTTGTCGCCGTGCGGCACCCCGTTGGCGATTTGCGTGATCGGCGAGAACCCGACGGTGTCGACGACCAGCGTATCGCCCTCCCAGCGACCGACCGATGTGCCGTGAAACGTCGGATCCGGTTCCTCGGGCAGCTTCCGGCCGTCCGTGTAGATGTGCCGAATCTGGTTGTAGGCCTCGATCAGGATCGTCAGCTGGCCCGGCGTCAGCAGGAACTCCATCGGGTACGGTTGGCCCATGATCCCCGGCATGCCTGGCGGCAGACAGTTGGCGGTCTGATTGTCTTCGGGGTTCCTGGCCTGCAGCGCCGCTCTTTTCGCCGCGTATTCCGGCGTCAACGACGGGCCACCGCCGCGCCCTGCACCGCCGCCACCACCCCCGCGCCGTCCTGGCGCTGGGGGCGCCGCAGAAGTTGCCGTGGGTGGGGCCGTGGGCGGGGCCGCGCCGCGGGCCGCGACACCGCGCCCGGCGTCTGCCGCCGGCGCGCCGCCGGCGCGACCTCCACCTGCACCACCGCCGCCGCCGCCCGTTTCCCAGACGCCGGTGAAGTCCGGCAGTCTGGCCAGCGCGGTCCAGTCGGCCGCCGTCGGCGCCTTGGGCGTCGGCGCGGTCTGGGCCGCCACGGTCTGGGCGACTGTCAGTGAACCGGCGCCCGATGCCAACGCAAGCGCGACAAGTCCGATCCGCGTTCTGCGTATGCTTTTCATAACCATTCCGCTCAACCGGACGGAGAATAGCACGCCGGCGTTTTCCTCGAGCGTGCGCAGATGATAATACGCGGATGCGCGCTGATCTCAAGGTCGGAGTGACGCCTGCTTCGACGGGCCCGACCGGCCGCGGCCGGAGGCCGGCTGGCATCGAACGGGAGATTGCCGGAGCGCTTGTTCTGCTTTCGGTGATCGCCGCGCCGGCTGCGGCCCAACTCGACAGCCGCGTCTACGTCTCAGGATTTTCCTCGCCGGTCGCGTTCGTGCAGGACCCGATCGACCGATCGGTCCAGTTCGTCGTCGAGCAGAGCGGCACCATTCGCGCGGTGCGCGGCGGCGCGCCGCTGCCGGGCGCGTTCCTTGATCTGACGCGCGCGGTGACTGCGGGAGGCGAGCGCGGTCTGCTGGGACTGGCGTTTGCCCCCGACCTTTCGAGCGGCCGGCTCTTCGTCAACTTCACCAATCCCGCCGGCGACACGGTGGTCGCCCGGTTCCGGCGACTGGCGGATCCGCTGATTGCCGACGCCGATTCGCGATTCGATCTCCGCTGGAACGGCGCCGGCGGCGCCGCGTCGATCGCCCAGCCGTTCGCCAACCACAACGGCGGACACCTCGCGTTCGGTCCCGACCGGTTTCTTTATATCGGCCTCGGCGATGGCGGCTCCGGCAACGATCCCGCCCATCGCGCGCAGAATCCGGCCGAGCTGCTCGGCAAGATGCTGCGGATCGACGTCAACGTGCCGGACGCTCATCCGACCGGGTACCAGATTCCGGCCGACAATCCGTTCCTGCGCGGCGGGCCGGCGGGCGTGCGGCCCGAGATCTGGGCCTTCGGCCTGCGCAATCCGTGGCGCTACAGCTTTGACGATCCAGGCCGCGGCGGCAGCGGCGCGCTGCTGATTGGCGACGTCGGGCAGGACCGGTGGGAAGAGATCGACCATGAGCCGGCCAATCGCGGCGGCAGGAACTATGGCTGGCGGAACCGGGAAGGGGCGGACGCCAACGTCTCGTCACTGGCGCCGGCGTTTCTGCCGCTCACCGATCCGATTCATGAATACGACCATGCGGCCGGTGCGTCGATGACGGGCGGGTTCGTCTATCGTGGGCAGGAACTCGGCGCCGCATACCGGGGCCGTTACTTCTTCGCCGATCTCAACGGCCGCGTCTGGTCGATTGCGCTCATCCTCGATGGATCGGGCGAGGCGCGTTCGTCTGACCTGACCGAGCACACCGCTGAACTGGGCGGGGTGGCCCGGCTCGGCAGCATCAGCTCGTTCGGCGTCGACAGCGAAGGCGAGCTCTATATCGTCAGCTATTCGACCGGCAGCATCCTGAAAGTGATCGGTCTTCCGTCGGTGCCGTCCCCACCAGCTGCGCCAGCCGCACCGCAGCCGCCGACAGGACTGCGGATCAGCCGGGACTGATCCGGTCAACGCGCGACACTAACGGATCACCGTCAGCCTGGTGCTGCTGGCGCTTCCCTCCACCACGTGAACCGGAGTGCCGCCGGCCTCCTGGGCCTGCATGAAGTCCGGATCGTGCCAGGCGCCATCGCTGATCTCGGACCATGTGAACGCGCGGTAATCGCCCGGGGCGACCCGATCGATCCGGAATCGGCCGGCCGGATCGGTGGTGGTGATCTTGTAGAGGTCGGTGCGCCGGCGGATATCCGGCAACAGCACGACAGTCATGCCGGGACCGGCGGCTTGATTGCCGTCGACCACGCTGCCTTCAAACGAGCCCGGTGTCGTGCCGATCACGACTTCAAGTCGACCGGCGGGTGCGCCAGCCAGCCGGATTCCGGCGTTCAGGACATCGATCTCGCCGAGACGGATCGTCTTCACGTAGGCATTCTGCAGCCCCGGGGGGACCGTCGCGTTCGGCGGTCCCGGCGGTCGCGGCGACAGATTGAGGAGCGGCGCGACATTCAGGCGGAAATCGCCGGGTGTCGCCTCGACGACGAACCCGCCGTCGGGTCGGGGCACGCTTGGTGAAGTCGAGCAGCCGCTCCATCGGGCTCTTCGCGTCAGCGTGGGTGGCGCTGACGTAGTACTTTCCGGGCGGCAGCCAGAACAGCCGGTACTCGCCGGGTGGAATGTTGTCGATCACGAATCGCCCGTCCGGCCCGGTCGTCGCGCCGAAGTGAAATTCAGCGGGGGGCGGCGGTGGAGCACCCGGCGGCGGCTCGTTCTCTTCGCGCGGCTCGAGGGCGTCGCGCTCGCGGTCCAGCTGAATCCGGGCGCCAGCGAGCGGCTCGCGAGTGCCGGTCTTGACCACCACGCCCTCGATCACCGCCGGCGAGGGCGATGGTGGCTGAACGCCAAGCAGTGCGAGCAGGACCACATGCAACATGGGCGACCCGTGCACGAGGATAGCGAAATTCGAAAAGGGGCCGTACCTATTTTTGCGGGGCCCCGTTTCGAGGCCGATCATTGAGGCGCCCCGCCCAGTGTCCGGCGACGCCGGCGCGGTCCTGGGACGATACAATCGGCCGGATGGGGAACGCGCGGTTGATCCGGCTGGGCGGCGCTGTGACGACCGGCCTCTACGCGGCCTTCATCGTCTGGGTCTACGTCAACCAGCCGCGCACGATGGCCCAGGTCGCCGGCGGCGTGGCGTCGACGGTCGGCGCCTACCGCATCGACCAGGCGAGCTTCGCCCAGGGGATCAGCGCGTTCCGCGGCGATCGTTTTCCGGAAGCGCGCGCCGCGTTCGAGCGGGCCGATCCGGCCGAGCACGATCCGCGGACGCAGTTCTACATCGCCTACAGCTACTACCGGCAGGGATTCGGACGCGTCTACAACGACGATGCATTGTTCCGGCAGGGCCTCGACGTGGTCAACCGGGCGCTCGCCGTCTCCTCGAGCCACGTCGTGGTCGACGATCCGAACCTCGGGATGCACTCGGCCGCCGAGCTGAAGGCGGAGCTCGAACGCGGCCTGGCCACCGAACTCGATGATCTGAATCCGCTCAGGCTGCTTCGAGCCCGCAAGTGATGCGTCCTGCACAGTCGGCAGCGGCTCGAGAAGCCTTCACCCTGCCGCTGATTTTCCTGACCGTCACGCTGCTCGGCGGTTTCAGGTCCACCGTGGGTGAGGGGATGCGGTTCCTGCCGCCGCCGCTGATCGCGCTGATTCTGGCGACGCTGCTGATCGGGCTGCTGGTCCGCGCCGGAGCGCTTGCGCCGGAGCGGCTGATGCGATCGGATCGGTCGCCGTTGGAGAACGGCTCCGGTGTGTTCGTGCTGGCCGGCCTGTTCGGTGCCAGCGCGCAGGTCTTCAATCTGATGACCCCCGAGGCCGGTCTGCTCCACTTCATCGTCACGACGTTCCTGATACTGCTGATGTGGAACACCTGGGCGGCCCGGCCAGACCGGCCGCGCCTGCTGCGCAGCCTTGCCGTGCTGTTCGGCGGCACGTTCGTCTTGAAATACGTCGTGCTGGCGTCGCTCTACGACCCGCAGGGCGGGTTGACGAAACGGGTCCTGACGACGCTGCTGGAGGGGGTGACGCTGGGCGGGCTGCAATACGAACCGCCGGCCGCGATGACCGGCTACATCGCGTTCTTCACGCTGGCGTTATATCTGATTGGGGTGACGCTGCTGCCTCAGGCGATGTGGGGCGGGCGAGCCGCGGTCAATGCACCGGACGACCTCGCGCCGCGCGGCACGAGGTCGATCCGATCGGTCGAGGGTGAGGCCTGGGATGGTCGCGATGGATAGAAAACGTGCAATCCGGCCTCAGCCGGATTGTCCGCAGTCCGACTAAAGTCGGACGCCACGTCCGATCTTCTTTCTCGTACGTGGGATCCGGCTTCAGCCGGATTGTTCCGTCTTCAGCTCCAAACAAAAGCGATGATCTGAGGAAGCGACTCTGTCGGCGCCTACTTGTCCCAGACCCGCTCTTTGCAGATTTCCACGATGCAGATCGACTCGACGACCCGGTTGGGAGGCGGCACCGTGAGGCCGCGCTCGGTCATCAGCTTGCGAATGAGCACTGCGGTGTCGGGACGGTTGACTGCAGACTGGACGCCGACGCGCACCAGGCCGTCCGCGTAGTCGAGCGCCTGCCAGGTGTGCCCGGCGTTCACCGAAACCGTCGTCTCGGTATCCCGGCTTCCCTTGTCTCGCGTATCGAGCCTGGCGCCCTTGTCGACCAGCATCTGGACGACTTCGCTGCGGCCCTTCATCGCCGCGGCCATCAGCGGCGTGCGGCCGTCGTTGTTGGCGGCGTTCGGATCGAGACCGAGATCCAGCAGCATCTTGACCGCCTCGATGTTCTCCTTGATCGAGCGTTCGTAGGTGACGCCTTCGACCCAGCCGATGCCGCCGGCCGCGGTCAGCGCGGTGTCGCCGTGGTCGGTCTTGAGCTTCGGATCGGCCCCGTACTTGAGGAGGAGCTTCATCAGCTCCGTATCGCTCGACTGGGCGGCCCGGATGAACGGGACGGCGCCCGATTCGAGGAACCACTGCATGGTGAAGATGGTCCGGCTCAGCGTGTTGTCCTTGATCCGGCCGTTCGGGTCGGCGCCGTGGTCGAGCAGGAGCGTGATGTAGTCCAGATGCTCCATATCGGGTTTCTGGACCGGGTAGTCGCCGCCTTCGATGTTGCGGTTGTCGGTCGCGAGGTAGAGCGGCGTCCATTTGCCCTTGTTGGCGGCGTTGACGTCAGCGCCCCAGTCGAGCAGCATCGCGCCGAACCGGTAGTGCCGGTTGTTGGTGGCCGTCAGGAGCGGCGTCCATCCGTACTCGGTCGGCTGATTGATATCGGCGCCGGCTTCGAGCAGCAGGCTGGCTGATTCCATATCGCCTTCACGCGCGGCGAAGACCAGCGCGGTCAGCCCGCCGCCGCCGCTGCCGACCAGGCCGGCGACGACGACTTCAGAGTCGTTGGCATCTTCCTCGGCTGGCGGCGCGGTCGCCGGATTCGGCTGGGCACCGGGCGCCTGCGGGCCGCGGCCGCCTCGACCGCCGCGGGCGCCTTGTCCGCGTCCGCCGGCGGCGGGCTGAGCCCCGGCCGGTTGTTCCGGCGCGCCGGTCGCGGCAGGAGGCTGACCTGCTGCGGGCGGGGGAGTCGCGGGGACCCCGGCAGGAGGTTGACCTGTTGGTGCCGCCGCGCCTGTCGGCGCAGCGCCGGCCGCGGGAGCAGCCCCCGCCGCCGCACCGCCTGCGGCGGGTTGGTTGCTGCGCGCGGTACCACTCTGCGCGCCATCCAGGCCGCCCGGCGCCCCGAACCGTCCCTGCACTCCTTCGAACGCCAGCTGCTGTTCGTAGGTGCGACCGGCCGCCGCGGCCGCCGCCCGGCGCCGTACCGCCGCTTCCACCCGCTCCGCGTTGACCCGTCCGGCCATGTAATTGCGCGGCAGGCCAGCCCCGGCCGACTTCGCGGCGAAGTCCGCCCCGCCGGCGAGCAGTGCCTTGACGGCCGCCGGATGCTTCTGCTCCACCGCCCACATCAACGCCGTCGTGCCGCGGGCGGTCTCCTTGGCGTTGACGTCCGCTCCGGCCGCGATCAGCAGTCTGACCGCTTCCGGCTCACCGTTGCGCGCGGCGAGCATCAGCGCCGTCTGCCCGTTCGCCCCGCGCTGCTTGACGTCGGCGCCGGCTTTGACCAGTTTGTTGATCATCGAGACGTTGCCGTAGAGGCAGGCCATCATCAGCGGCGTGACGCCCTCGCGGTTCGGTGCGTCGACCTTGGCGCCGGCGCGAATCAGCAGGTCGATCGCCTCGAGGTCGTCGCGATAGACCGCCCACTGCAGAGCGGTCGATCCGTCGACACGGAGGGCGTTGACATCCGCCTTCTGCTGCAGCAGCGCCCGCAGCGCTGTCTTGTTTCCTTTCATCACGGCATCGGCGACATCGCTGCCGCCGGCGCCCTTGAGGGCGGCGATTCCCAGCAGGAATGTCGCGACGCCGGCGACGATCAGGCGGCTCTTCATGGTGTGGTCTCTCATCTTGATATCGTGGCACGCGGCGTACCGCTCAAACGTCCTGGGTGCCGGAGGTTGAGGACGCATCCCGGCATGGTCTCAACCGGTTGATTTTACCACTCGTTGCGCCGGGGGGCCGCATCGACCTCGTCTCGACCGCCCAGCCGGCCCACGGCACAGGTGACCTTCGACCGCTACTTCACCTTGACGACGATGAACGTGAGGTCGTCGTACTGCCCGGCGCCCTCAATCCAGCTCCTCAGCTCCGCCGAGATGCGCGACGAGATATCGGCCGCGGGAAGGTGGACCACGTCGCGTAGCAGGCGGTCAGCACGGCGTCCGCCGGATCGAGCTTCGCGATGTCTGCGCCCGTCCGCCTGAGCGGAACGCCTGCGCTACGATTGCTTGACGAACCGTGGACATTCTCGCCGCGCTTGGCCGCACGATTCCCTTTGCCTTCACCTCTGGCATCAACCTGTACGCCACGGTCGCGGTGCTCGGCCTGTGCTCGCGCTACCAGCTGCTGACGCTGCCCGAGCAGTTCCGGGCGTTCGGCCATCCAATCGTCATCGGCCTCGCCCTGACGATGTACGCGATCGAGTTCGTGGCAGACAAGGTGCCCTGGGTCGATTCGATCTGGGACGCGGTGCACACCGTGATCCGGCCGGTCGGCGGCGCGATCGTCGCGGTGACCGCGCTCGGCGGTGCCTCGGGCGAAGCGCAGGCGACCATGGCGCTGCTCGGCGCCTCGGTCGCCGCGGCGACGCACGTGACGAAATCGGGCACCCGGGCGGTGGTCAACACCAGTCCGGAGCCGTTCAGCAACTGGTTCCTCAGCTTCGGCGAAGACATCTTCGTCGTCGCCTTCACCTATGTCGCCCTGCAGCATCCGATCGCCGCGCTCACCGTGTCGGCGGTGCTGCTGGGTGTGATGGCCCTGTTCGCCTCGGTGCTGGTTCGTGCGGTCAGGCGCCGGTTCCGGCGCGGCGATGCCTCGTCACGCCAATCGACCGGTTGACGCGCTGACCACGGCCGACAGGTTGGCGAGGGGGCGACGACCGTCGGGGACGACGGATCGATCCCCGCGGCGTAGGTGGCGTCCGACTTCAGTCGGACTACGGAACAATCCGGCTGAAGCCGGATCCCACGTACGGGAAGGGCGACGAGCTGAAGTCGGTCAGCGTTCGAGAGACGCATCGGGGGGAGCATGGCGAGGGCCGACGGCGAACTCGTATCGGGTCGCCAGTCTGAAGTCTCGCGGCTGACGTCTAATGCCCGTGTACGCGGGGGGCAGAATCGTACGTAGCGTCCGACTTCGTCGGACGCCGGAACAATCCGGCTAAAGCCGGATCCCACGTACGAAGGAAAGATCGCCCGAATCGTACGTGGCGTCCGACTTCAGTCGGACCACGGGACCATCCGGCGGAAGCCGGATCCTGCGCACGAGGGGCGACGTCCGTCAGCATTCGCGAGAGGGATCGAGGGAAGCATGAGACAGATCATCGTTGTCACGACGGTCGCGATGGCGCTGGGCGGCGCGGCCAGTCTCGGGCGCCCGAATCTTCGTGCGCAGGGACCTCAGGCGGACACGCCGACGTTCGAAGTCGCGTCCGTCAAGCCGAACAAGTCGGGCGAGGGGTTCATCCAGGTGGGCGGCCGGGGCGGCCAGTTCACGATCACCAACGCGCCGCTGCGTCTGATCATCCGGAATGCCTACCGCCTGCAGGATTTTCAGATCGTCGGCGGACCGGGCTGGCTCGCCTCCGATCGATTCGATATCGTCGCCAAGTCCGATCCCGCGGCGACGCAGGAGCAGACGCAGGCGATGGTCAAGGCGCTGCTGGCGGAGCGGTTCAAGCTGAAGGTTCACACCGAGAGCCGCGATCTGCCGCTCTACGCGCTGCAGCTGGCCCGGAGCGACGGCAAGCTCGGGCCGAAGATCAAGGCGGCGGCGGTCGATTGCGCGGCGCTGGCGGCGTCGCGCCGCGGCGGCCCGGCGGGTGGACCGGGTGATCCGGGACCGATCGTGCGTGGCGGACCGGGTGGACCTGGTGGGCCAGGGGCTCCTCCTCCCGGTGGCGGACCGGGTGGAGGCCGAGGACCGGATAGTCCCTTCGGCCCGTGCGGGATTCGAATCGGGCCCGGCAGCATTTCCGCCAGCGGGCAGCCGATGGCGCAGCTGGCGAGCAGCCTGTCGATCTGGGTCAATCGCACCGTGGTCGACCGGACCGGCCTTGCCGGCAGCTTCGATCTCGAGCTGGCGTGGACGCCGGAGCAGCTGCCGCAGGGCCGGGGCGACCCGCCACCCGGCGCGCCGGCGCTGCCGCCGATCGATCCGAACGGCCCGTCGATCTTCACGGCGGTGCAGGAGCAGCTCGGGCTGAAGCTGGACTCGCAGCGCGGGCCGGTCGAGGTCCTGGTGATTGACGGCGTGGAGCCGCCGACGGCAGACTGAAGGGAAATTAGGAATTGAAAATTAGGAATTAGGAATTAGGAACTACCGCCTCTGCGGCGATGACGAAAAATTTCGTTGACAGTGACGAAACTATTCGTCAATACTCGGCGCATGACGACTGAACAGATCCGGCCGACCAGACTGGAGCTCTCGATCCTGCGCGTGTTGTGGGCGTCCGGACCGCGCTCGGTGCGGGAGATCCAGACCATCCTGAGCGAGGCCAGGCCGACGGGCTACACGACGGTCCTCAAGATGGTGCAGATCATGACCGAGAAGGGGCTGGTCGAGCGCGACGAGACCGTCCGGCCACAGCTTTATCGCGCCCGCTACTCCCAGGACCGCACGCAAAAGCAGCTGCTCCGGGACTTCATCCACCGTGCCTATGGGGGCTCGGTCAAGGCGCTGGTGATGCACGCGCTGGCGACGAGGAAATCGTCGGCCAAAGACCTGGAGGCGATCGAGAAGCTGCTGGACCGGTTCGAACCTGGCGATGCCGCGTCGACCCGGCCGGGGGCAGCAAAGTGAGCCCGCTCGGGCAAGCGCTCAGCGCCGCCTTGATCCATTTCTTCTGGCAGGGCGCGCTCGGCGGCGCGCTGCTGTGGGTGGCGCTCGGCGTTCTCAGGCACCGGTCGGCACACGTGCGCTATCTGGTCAGCTGCGGCGCGCTGATCGCGGTCGTCATCCTCCCGGTGGCGACGGCCGCCGCCTTCATCCTGCGCGCGGTGCCGTTTGGCGACCGCGCCGTCTCGATGGTGACGGATCTGCACACGCTCGTCGCGCCGCAGCCGATGCTCTCCATCTGGATGAATCCCGAGGCGTCGAGCGGCCCCTGGCTCACCCAGCTGCAGTTGTGGGCGTTGCCGCTGTGGTCGGTCGGCGTGCTGCTGTTCTCGGTGCGTCTGATGTGGGCGGCCGCGCACGCCTTCGCACTGGGGCGCACCACCACTCCGGCCGACGGTCCGATCGTCGCCCTGGTTGAAGCAGTCGGCCGTCGCCTCGGGATCGGCCGCGCCGTCGGCGTGCGGATGTCGAACCTGACCGACGGCCCGAGCACCCTGGGGTGGCTCCGGCCCATCATCCTGCTCACTCCGGCCACCGCGATGGGCCTGACGCCGTCCGAGCTGGAAGCGGTGATCGCGCACGAGCTCGCCCACGTCAAACGGTGCGATTACCTGGTCAACGTCTGTCAGGTCCTGGCCGAGACGATTTTCTTCTATCACCCGGCGGTCTGGTGGATCTCGAGCCGGATCCGGTTCGAGCGCGAGTTGTGCTGCGACGATCTCGCCGTCCGATCGTGCGGCGACCCGCTCTGCTATGCGCGCGCGCTGACGACGCTCGAGAGGCAGCGCGTGACAACGCCGGCGCTCGCGCTGGCGGCCGCAGGGGGCCCGCTGCTCTACCGGATCCAGCGGCTGCTCGGCGTGTCGACGCGAGAATACGGGCCGTCCCGGTGGCCCATCGTGCTGGCCGTCGGCATGGTGCTGACGTGCGCCGCGCTCAATCTGAGCTGGAACCGGCTGCTCGCGCAGGCGACCCCCGTTCTGCCGCAGTTCGAGGTGGCATCGGTCAAGCCGAACACACGGCATGACGGATTCGTCACGGTCGGCAGCCGCGGTGGCCAATACACGGCGCTCGGCGTCTCGTTGCGGACCCTGATTCGACTGGCCTATCAGGTGCAGGAATTCCAGATCATCGGCGGCGCCGGCTGGCTCGATTCGGATCGCTTCGACGTCGTCGCCAAGGATGGGTCGGACGCGTCGGGGCTGTTCGCCACCGAATTGGCGCCGACGAAAGCCTCGCTGATGATCCGGGCGCTGCTGGCGGAGCGCTTCAAGCTGATCGTGCACAAGGAAACGAAGCAGATGCCGGTGTACGCGCTCGTCCTGGCGAGGAGCGATCGGCGGCTCGGTCCGGGTCTGCGTCCAGCGGCGGGTGATTGCGCGGCCCCGGACGACACGCGTCGACCGGGCGGGGAGGCGGCGTCTCCTGGTGCGGCTGGTCACGGCGGTCTCTCGTGCGGTATCAGCGTCGGCCCCGGCATCATCATCGCCGGCGGTCAGCCGATGGCGCGCCTGGCGACCGCATTTTCGAACCTGACCAACACCGGCATGTCGCTCAACCGCATTGTCGTCGATCAAACCGGGCTGACCGGAGCGTTTGACGCCGAGCTGCGCTTCACGCCCGATCGGATTCCGGCGCTCGAGCCGGGCGATCCTGGCGCCGCCATACGGGGCGGGCAGCCGATTGATCCCAATGGGGCTTCGCTCTTTACGGCGGTGCAGGAACAGCTCGGCCTGAAACTGGATCCACGGCGGGGACCGGTCGACGTGCTGGTCGTCGATCGGGCGGAGCAGCCGACGGCGGATGCGGAAAATTAGGAATTAGGAATTAGGAATTAGGAATTGGAAATCAGGAATTCGTGACACAGACGCTTCGGCATCTGCGGCGAATGGCTGCCGGCGTGATCGTCTTGGTGTTGGCCATCGGCGGAAGCCCTGGCTTCGCCGCGTCCGAGGCCTTCGGACAGGTCACCTTCGGCGGCCTGCCGGTGCCTGGCGCGGCGGTGACGGCGACGCTGGGCGACCGCAAGATTTCCACCGTCACGGACGGGCAGGGCATCTACAGACTGCCGGATCCGGCCGATGGGGCCTGGACGATCCGGGTCGAGATGCTCGGCTTCTCGCCGTTGACGCAGGAAGTGACCATCGCCGCGGGCGCGCCGTCGCCGGTGCTGGCCTTGAAGGTCCTGCCGTTCGACGAGATCACGCGCGGCCTCCCGGTGGCGGCCGTTCAACCGGCGCCGCCGATCCCGGCTGCCGCGAGTGGAAGAAACGCGTCGTCGACGCCGGGCGGACCAGCCCGGGGAACAGCGGGGCCGCCGGGACGGGGCTTCCAGCGTGCCGGCGTCACGGCCTCGGCCGGCGCGCCGCCGGCCGCCGTGGACGCGAGACCGCCGGCAGAGGAGCCCGGCACTGATGTCGCGCAGGGCGCGGTCGCGGGACTGCTCGTCAACGGCAGCGTCAACAACGGCGCCGCGTCGCCGTTTGCGCAGCTGGCGGCATTCGGCAACAACCGGCGGGGAGTACGCTCACTCTACAATTTCGGGGTCGCCGCCATCCTCGACAACTCGGCCTGGGATTCCCGGCCGTTCTCCTTCTCCAGCCAGCGCACCGACAAGCCCTCCTACAACGACGTCCAGATCGCGGGCACGTTCGGCGGTCCGCTCCGGATTCCGCGGATCCTTCGCAACGGTCCGAACCTCACCATCAGCTACCAGCGGACATCGGATCACACCGCCAACACCGTGCCGGCGCTGATGCCGACCGCGCTCGAGCGCGGCGGTGATTTCTCGCTGACGCGCGACGTCTCCGGTCGTCCGGTCCAGATCATCGACCCGTCCAACGGCGCGCCGTTTCCCGGCAACGTCATTCCCGTCGATCGCATCAGCCCGCAGGCGGCGGCGCTGCTGCGCTACTATCCGCTGCCGAATCTCGACGCCGCCGGCGGGTACAACTACCAGACGCCCGTCGTCACCGCCGTCAGGCAGGACAGCCTCCAGATGCGGCTGACCCAGCCCGCGTTCGGCCGGAACCAGCTGTCCGGCACCTTCGGCTACCAGCGAACCACCACCGACACCACCAACGTGTTCGCCTTCGCCGACTCGAGCGCCACCTCGGGCCTCGACACCAGCGTCAACTTTTCGCGCCGCTTCTCGCAGTTTCTGTCTCTCCGGCTGCGCTACCAGTTCACCAGCCTCTCGACGGACGCGGTGCCTTATTTCGCCAACCGCACCAACGTCTCTCGCGACGCCGGCATTGCCGGCAACGACCAGGACCCGGCGAACTGGGGCCCGCCCAGCCTGAATTTCTCCAGCGGTTTGCCGGCGCTCACCGATGGCCAGTACGCCTCGAACCGCAGCCTGACCAATGCCTACAATGCCGAGATCTTCTGGAGCCGCGGTCGTCACGCCGTGACGTTCGGCGGCGACTACCGCCGGCAGCAGTTCAACGTGCTGTCGCAGCAGGATGCGCGGGGGGCCTTCACGTTCACCGGCAGCGCCACCGGTTCGGACCTGGCAGACTTCCTCCTCGGCAGCCCGCACGCCTCGTCTATCGCCTTCGGCAACGCCGACAAGTACCTGCGGGCGGCCGGCGCCGCTGCCTACATCGACGACGACTGGCGGCTGAGCCCGGGATTGAGCCTGAAGCTGGGTCTGCGCTGGGAGCACGAGGCGCCGATCACGGAACGGTTCGGGCGTCTCGTCAACCTCGACGTCGCGCCGGGGTTCACCGCGGCGCTCCCGGTGGTTGCCACCGATCCCGTCGGCGCGGTCACCGGCATGCGCTATCCCGACTCGCTGATGCGCGCGGACTGGCGCGGTGTTCAGCCGCGCCTGGGCGCCGCCTGGCGTCCCCTGCCCGGCTCGTCGCTCGTCGTCCGCGCCGGTTACGGCGTCTATCGCAATACCAACGTCTATCAGCCGATTGCGATGCTGCTGGCACAGCAGCCGCCGCTGTCGAAGACCTCGAGCGTCGAGAACGGCGTCGCGCATCCGATCACGCTCGCCAACGGATTCATCGCGATTCCTGGCGCGACCGCCAATACCTTTGCCGTCGATCCCGATTTTCGCGTCGGCTACGCCCAGAACTGGCAGGCGTCGGTGCAGCGCGATCTGCCGGCGTCGCTGACCGTGCTGGCGACCTATCTGGGGACGAAGGGCAGCCACCTGATGCAGGAGTTCCTGCCCAACACCCATCCTGCCGGTGCTGCCGATCCCTGCCCGACGTGTCCCGCGGGCTTCGTCTATCTCACCTCGAACGGCCGCTCGACACGGCATGCCGGCCAGGTCCAGGTCCGCCGCCGGCTTCGCAACGGTCTGACCGCCACGGTCCAATACCAGCTGACCACCGCCTCCGACGATGCGGGGGCATTCGCCGGCGTCAGTCTCAACGGGGCGGCCATCGCGCAGGACTGGCAGGATCTCGGCGCCGAATGGGGACCGTCCTCGTTCGATCAGCGCCACCAGATCACCACGCAGTTCCAGTACACGAGCGGCGTGGGGATCGGCGGCGGCACGCTGCTCGGCGGCTTGAAAGGCACGCTGTTGAAGGGATGGACGGTGACGGCCGCCCTCAACGCCGGCAGCGGTCTGCCGCTCTCGCCGGTCTACTTCACATCGGTCAGCGGCACCGGCGTGACCGGCACCCTCCGCCCCGACGTCAACGCCGCGATCGATCCGGTGTCGTCGGGCTTCTATCTCAACCCGGCGGCGTTCACCGCCCCGGCGGCCGGGCGGTGGGGCAACGCCGGCCGGAACTCGATCACCGGCCCGGCCCAGTTCGGGCTGAACACCGGGCTGGCGCGCACCTTCAGTCTGGGGCCGCGACTCAACCTGGATTGGCGGATCGATGCGACGAACGTGCTGAACCGCGTCACCTACGCCGGCGTGAATACCCTGTTCGGCAGCCCGCAGTTCGGCCTGGCCAATCGCGCCAACGCGATGCGGAAGGCGCAGTCGAGCCTGCGCCTGAGGTTCTGATCATGTGGAGAGACAACCGTGGAGGACGCGGAGGAAGCAGAGGACGCGGAGGAAAAGTTGGTAACCCGCTGCGACCTCGGGGGTTGGTGACAGTGCTCACGCTGCTCGGGGCGGCGCTATGCATCTCTCCGATGGCCGCTCAGCAGCAGCCCCCTGCGCCAGCTCCAACCGTCCCGACCTTCCGCAGCGGCACCAAACTGATCGTCCAGACGGTGAGCGTCAAGGACAAGGACGGCAGGCCGATCGAGGGACTGACCGCGCAGGACTTCACGGTCACCGAGGACGGCGAGCCGCAGACGATCAGCTTCGTCGAGTTCCAGCGGCTGCCGGGCGCGACCGCCTCCGCCGCCCCGGCCGCGCCGGCGCCTCCGCCGGTCGCCGCTGCCGTCAATCCCGCCTCGATCGCCGCGCCGCTGACCCAGGCGCAGCTCCTGGTGCCGCCGCCCGGGGATCTCCGCTACCGGGACCGCCGCCTGATCGTGCTCTACTTCGATCCCGCCGGGATGCAGACGCCGGATCTGATGCGCGCTTACACGCATTCGCTGAAGTACATCGACACCGCGATGGGGCCGGCGGACCTGCTCGCCATCCTGACGTTTCAGCAGGGCGCCGTGCGGGTCCGGCAGGACTTCACCGACAACCGCGCCCAGCTGCGCGAGCTGATCCAGGCGCTGGTGTTCGGCGACGACGCGGACGGCGACGGGATCCCGGATCCGCTTCCGGGCGGGGCGTTCGGGCAGGATGGCGGCGAGTTCAACATCCTCAATACCGACCGTCAGCTGTCGGCGCTGCAGACCGCGGTGACGCTGCTCCGGCCGCTGCCTGAGCAGAAGTCGCTGATCTTCTTCGCCAGCGGGCTGCGGCTGAACGGCACCGACAACCAGGCGCAGCTGCGCGCCACCGTCAACGCCGCGATCCGCTCCAACGTCGTCATCCACACGATCGATGCCCGCGGCCTGGTCGCGGCGCCGCCGCTCGGCGATGCGACGCGGCCGTCGCCCGGCGGCCTGGCGATGTTCAACGGCCAGTTCGCCACTGCCGTCCAGACGCAGTTCCAACGGTCGCAGGATTCGCTCTATGCGCTGGCCAGGGACACCGGCGGCAAGGCGATGTTCGACTACAACGATCTCTCGCAGGGCATCGTCCAGGCGGCGGAAACGATGACCAGCTACTACCTGATCGGCTACTACAGCACCCATGTCGCGGAGGACGGCCGCTTCCGCCGCGTCAAGATCGGCTTGAACGGCAGCCGGTCCGCCGATCTGTCGTTCCGGCAGGGCTACTTCGCCGACAAGGCGTTCGCCCGGTTCACCAACGCCGACAAAGAGCGTCAGCTCGAAGACGCCCTGATGCTGGAGGACCCGATCACCGAGATTCCGATCGCGATGGAGGTGAACTACTTCCAGCTCAATCGCGCCGAGTATTTCATTCCGGTGGCGGTGAAGATTCCGGGCAGCGAGCTGGCGCTGGCCCGGCGCGGCGGCGCGCAACGGACGCTGGTCGACTTCATCGGCATCGTCAAGGACGACTACGGCTACACCCGCCAGAACATCCGTGACAAGCTGGACATCAGGCTGAGCGACGCCACCGCGGCGCAACTGGCGGTCCGGCCGATCCTGCTCCAGACCGGCTTCACGCTGCTTCCGGGAAATTACGTCATCAAGCTGCTGGCCCGCGACGCCGAGACCGGCCGGATGGGGACCTATCAGACCTCGTTCACGGTGCCCAATCTGAACCGCGAGGAGCAGCGCATTCCGATCAGCTCGGTCGTTCTCGGCGGCCAGCGCGTGCCGCTGGGCGACGCCCTCTACAGCGTTGAACAGAAGATCTCGGCGGAGGCGGTCAATCCGCTTGTCTTCGAGGGGCAGAAGTTGATTCCGAGCGTGACCCGGGTCTTCAGCAAGTCGCGCGATCTCTATGTCTTCCTGCAGGCCTACCAGCGCGGCGCCGACACGATGCAGCCGCTGGTCGCGTTCGTCACGTTCTACCGCGGCGACGTCAAGGCGTTCGAAACGCCGCCGCTGGCGGTCACCGACGGGATGGATGCGAAGTCGAAGGCGGTGCCGCTGCGATTCGGCCTGTCACTCGACCAGCTGACAGCCGGACACTATACGTGTCAGGTGACGGTGCTCGATCCGGGCGGCGGGAAGGCCGCCTTCTGGCAGGCGCCGGTGGTGGTTGTACCGTAATTAGGAATTAGGAATTAGGAATTAGGAATGGGAATTAGAAATTGAGAATTCCTAATTCCGAATGCCTACTTCCTAATTTCCTGGTCGCTTACGCCAGCTTCTGCCGCGACAGAGGCAACTCCCGCACCCGTTTCCCGGTCGCTGCGAAGATCGCATTACCGAGCGCCGCCAGCACCGGCGGCAGGCCGGGCTCGCCGACGCCCGTCGGCAGGGCGTCGCTCTCCACCAGATGGACGTTGACCTGGCGCGGGGCGTCGTTCATCCGTGCGACCTGGAAGTTGTTGAAGTTGCTCTGCTGAATCCGGCCCTTCACCGAGGTGATTTCACCGGTTCGCGCCAGACCGACCGCCATCACCGCCGACCCTTCCATCTGCGCGCGGACGCGGTCAGGGTTGACGATCACGCCGGCGTCGACCACCTGCTCGATGCGCGGTACCTGGACGGCGCCGCGCGCGTCGATCTGGACTTCGACCACCGAGGCGACGTAGGTGTTGAAGCTCCGGTGCGCGGCGATGCCAAGGCCCCACCCGCCGCCGGATTTCTTCTTGCCCCAGCCGGCGCGTTCGCCCGCCAGTTCCAGGACGCGGCGCAGCCGCCGCGTGTCGATGGGATATTTCTCAATCGGCGCGCCGTAGTTCGAGTAGTCGACCCCCTGCGCCTTGAGATCGATCTCCTTGCCGGGCCCGAGCAGGTCGAGCAGGAACTCGAGCGAGTCGCGCCCGGCGGCCTGCGCCATCTCGTCGGCGAAGCTGTGGGCGGCGAAGGCGTGGAAGTTGTTGCTGACGGCGCGGAACCAGCCGATGCGGACGTGCGCGTCGGCCGGGCCGTTTTCGGCCCGGATGTTGGCGACGTCGTAAGGGAGGTCGACCAGCCCCAGATCGAGCTCGAAGCTGAGCGGCTCGCGCGCTGCGGCGGCAAACGTCGAGGCAATCGGCGGGAAGGCCGATCGGTGCAGCCAGGCGGTTGGCTTGCCGCGGCCGTCCACCGTCGCCTTGTGATACACCGCCGCCGTCGTGTGGTAGTAGTCGTGGTGGATGTCGTCTTCGCGGGTCCAGATTACCTTGACCGGCTTGCCGAGCTGTTTCGACAGCACCGCGGCTTCCGCGCAGTAGTCCGGCTTCGATTTCCTGCCGAAGCCGCCGCCGAGCAGCGTGACGTGGCAGGTGACTTCCTTCTTGTCGATCCCGACCGCGGCGGCCACGGCTTCCTGCACCGCCTGCGGGTTCTGCGTCGGCGCCCAGACCGTGACCTTGCCGTCGCGGAACTCGGCGACCGCCGCCGGCGGTTCCATCGAGGCGTGCGCCGCCAGCGGCGTGTAGTAGGTCGCTTCGAGCACCTTCCCGCCCTTGGCGAATTCGGCGTCAACGTTGCCGAGGTTGCGGAACACCTTGCCCGGCTTCTGCACCGTCGACAGCAGCTCGTTCCTGAACGCGACCGACTCGAACCCGGCGTGCGCGCCGTCGTTCCACTCGACCTTGAGCTGCCGGCGGCCCTTGAGTGCCGACCACGTGCTGTTGGCAATCACGGCGACGCCGCCAAGTGGCTGGAACAGGTGGGGCGGCTTGAAGGTGTCCAGCCGCACCGTCTGCATCACGCCCTTGACCGCCCGCGCGCCCGAGTCGTCGACGCTGCGGATTGTGCCGCCGAGCACCGGCGGGTGTTCGATCGAGGCGTGGACCATGCCGTCGCGGAACACGTCGAGCCCGAACTGCGCCTTGCCGGTGACGATGTCCTGCTGGTCGTAGGTGGAGGTCTCCTTGCCGACGAAGCGCCAGGCGGTCCGCGGCTTGAACTTCAGCATCTCGCCCTTGGGCACGCCCAGCTTGGCCGCCGCCGGGACCAGTGTGCCGTAGCCGAGCCGGCGCCCGCTCGGCATGTGCACGACTTCGTGGTTCTCCGCCGTGCACTCGGACTCGGGCACCTTCCATTGCGCCGCCGCCGCACTGACCAGCATCGATCGCGCCGTGGCGCCGGCATGGCGGAATGCTTCGTAGAAATCGCGAATCGAACGGGAACCGTCGGTATTCTGGTCGCCGTAGCGTGGATCGCCGATGCCCTGTTCGATGGTGACCCGGCTCCAGTCCGCCTCGAGCTCGTCGGCCGCCACCTGCGGCAGCGTCGTCCTGATCCCGGTTCCCATCTCCGATCGATGGGTGACGATGAAGACGGTGCCGTCGGGACGGACGCCCAGATAGACGCTCGGGTTGAGCGGCGCCGACTCCGCCTGGGTGCGGAAGGGCGCACCCTGCGCCCAGCCGGAGCGGGGAATGACCTGCGCGGCGAGGACGAAGGCACCGGTCGAGACGACCCCGCCCAGGAACTCGCGCCGGCTGACGTTCTGGATGGCGCTCATGCCTGCTCCTTGGCCGCGGCCTTGACCGCCGACCGGATGCGCTGATAGGTGCCGCACCGGCAGATGTTGCCGGTCATCGCCTGGTCGATGTCCTGATCGCTGGGATTGGCGATCCGGGTCAGCAGGGCGGCCGCCGTCATGATCTGGCCGGTCTGGCAGTAGCCGCACTGCGCGACATTGAGCGTGGTCCAGGCGCGCTGGACCCGGTGGCGTCCGTCGGCGCTCAGGCCTTCGATGGTCACCACCCGTTTGTTCTGCAGCGTCCGCACCGGCGTCTGACACGACCGGACCGCCAGGCCGTCGACGTGCACCGTGCAGGCGCCGCACAAGCCGGCGCCGCAGCCGAACCGGGTCCCGGTCAGCCGCAGATCATCGCGAAGATACCAAAGCAGCGGCATGTCCGGGTCGTCGTCGAACGCGCGAACGGTGCCGTTGACCGTGAAGTTGACCATCTAAGGGTTCCTCTGTGACGTCATTATCGCATCAGTCACTCGTGCTGCCGCGGTTCAGTGCACGTGTTCGTAGATCAGCTTCTCGAACCGCGTCAGGACGTCCATGCTGACGTCGTTATAGAACGGCAGCACCTGCGTCATGATCACGACGCCGATGCCGTTTTTCGGATCGACCCAGAAATGGGTATTGTCGATGCCGGCCCAGGTGTAGCTGCCGACGCCGCGCTGGTGGGTCCGTGCGCCGTCGGTCATCGTGATCTGGAAACCGAGGCCGAACTTGTCCGGCTGACGGCAACCGCTGATGTGCGAAGACTGATGCGAGGGCTGAGGCGCCGCGCTCAAGCAAATCGCTCGCGCGACCGTTCCTGCGCCTTCCGCGCCTCCTCCTCACGGTTGCGCGGCGGCGCGCTGGTCGTCAGCGAATGGATCAGGCGATTGGCTGCCGCGGTCACCTCCTCGACGGCGCGGTCGAAGGCGGCTTCGTTGGCTCGCGACGGGCGGGTCGTCCCGCTCAGCTTGCGGACGAACTGCAGCGCCGACGCGCGAATCTCCTCAGCGGTGGCCGGTGGCGCGAAATTGGCGAGGGTTTTGATGTTCCGGCACATGCGGGATGCTCCTGGCTGATGTCGCCGTATTGTGACGGCGGCGACCGGGTTTTTCAACCCGAACAGCCGGATCGGGCCGCCCGGGCGGCTACTCCCGCTCGCCGAACGCGTCGAGCATCGCCGGCATCAATTCGTGCATCCGTGAGAGCGGCGGGTGGGCCGGGGTGAGTCCGGACCGGAAGCCCTGCGCCCGCATCGCGTCGAGCACGAGCGGACGGCTGGCGATGACGTGCACCGGTACTTCCCACGAGGCGCCGGTGCCGCTGACCGCAGCCGGCGGCTGGTGATCGCCAATCAGGATCAGGACGAAGTCGCGATCGGCGCGGTGCCGCAGGTAGCCGCCGAGCGTGACGAAGGTCGCACGCATGGCCTGGATGTAGCTCGGTCCGAGATTCAGCCAGTCGGGCTCCTGGTTCCACATCCGCTCCACGTCGGGCGGATCGTAGGGCTGGTCGGTGAGCATGCGCGCCCAGTCCTGCTGAAACGGAGCGGTCGGTCGGAACGGCGTGTGCGTGCCGGTGGTCGGAAAGAATACGAACAGCGGCGGCCGCTGACGCGCCGCCACCTCGCGCTCGTCCATCCGCGCGATGGCAAACTGATCGGGAATCGTCCACCAGCCGAACGGCGGCCCGCGGTAGTCCAGCTGGGTGGCGCCGTAGATCTCGCCAAAACCGTAGAACGCCCCTTCCGGCCAGTGCTCCTGCAGCCCCGGCATGACCGCCACCGACCGGTAGCCGCGCTGCGCGAAGGCGGTCGCCAGCGTCTGGCGCGTCTGCGCCATCAACAGGACATTGGCGTCCTCGTCGCGGACATCGATGCCGGTCAGGAAGCTGATGTGCGCGAGCCAGGAGTTGCCGCCGAAGGTGGGCGATTCGACGTAGGCCGACACCACATCGCGGCCGGTGGCGTGAATATCGGCGTCGAATTGCGCCCGCGCCGCGGCCAGCCCGGCGGCGAGCTCGGGACGGTCGTACGTGACCGCACCGTACGACTCGAGAAAGAACAGGAACACGTCCGCGCCCCGCACGCGGGCGAGGTCCGAGTCGAACGACGGGCTCGGTCCCAGCGTCCTGGCCGAGCGCCCGGTGATCTCGCTGGCGAGGAGGCGCCCCTGGCGCGCGTAGGTCATCGTCACCGGCGTCGAGAACGACGGGGTGTCCGGCATGCGGGCGGTCAACCGCTGGCCGGCAAACCAGACCAGGGCCAATGTGGCGGCGATCGCCAGCGCGCGGCGCGGCGCCGGCTGACGGGCCGCGGCCGCGACACGTCCGATCGCCCAGCGCAGCACGAGGTAGATGATCAGGGGGACCAGGGCGGCGACGATCAGCGTCGCCACCAGCCGCCACGTCGACGCCACTCGGGCCAGCATCGCGGCGACCGCCGAGACGTGCCGCGAGTCCCAATACAGATTGACGGGACGTCCGTAGAGGGCCGGCGCCGTGACCTCCGCATAGCGCCCGAACACGAGCAGCACCCAGATTGCGGCGATACCGCTGAGCAGCAGGTGCGAAGGGACGACGCGCCGGCTCATGACCGCCAGGATCAGGACGCCGAGTGCCAGCTCGACCGAGAGCTGACCGTGCCAGGTGACCGCCGGAGTCGGCCACACGTTGACGAAGGTGAGAGAGACGTTGAGCACGAGCAGCGCCGCGGCGATCGTGATCGACCGAACGACACGATTGTGGTTTGACTCTGCCGTCATGTCCCTCTACGATAGCAAGTACCCCCTGGCAAGTTACAGAGCGATATATTCCTCCATGATTCAATGGTTTCGGGCACGTGCATCCGAGGCGTCGACTGCGGTCGCCGACAAGCCCGCCGTCGTCTGCGTCGCGACGGCCAAGCTGCCGACCGAATACGGCGAGTTCGAGATTCACGTCTACGAAAATCCGATCGACGGCGAGACGCACACGGCGCTGGTGTGCGGAGAGATGGGCAACGGCGAAGGCGTGCTCGCGCGCGTCCATTCGGCCTGCCTGACAGGCGACGTGTTCCACTCGGCCCGCTGCGACTGCGGCGCCCAGCTCGATACCGCGATGCGGCGGATCGGCGCCGAGGGACGCGGCGTCGTGCTGTACATGAATCAGGAAGGCCGGGGGATCGGCCTGGCGAACAAGATTCGCGCTTACGCGCTGCAGGACCAGGGATGCGATACGGTCGAAGCCAACGAGCGGCTCGGCTTTCCGGCGGACACGCGTGACTACCGGATGGGCGTCCAGATGCTGCGCGATTTGGGGGTCCGATCGATTCGGCTGCTCAGCAACAACCCGAAGAAGTTCGACGGCGTCACCGGCGACGGCCTCCTGGTGAGCGAGCGGCTGCCGATCGAGATTCCCGCGTCCGAGTTCAGCCGGCGGTATCTGAAGACCAAGAAAGACAAACTGGGCCATCTGCTGTCGTCGGTGTAGTGCATTTTCTCATCGTACGTGGGGTCCGCCTTCAGGCGGACCTCCCAAGGTCCGGCTAAAGCCGGACCCCACGTACGAATCTGCGAGCCTTCGCGACGACGCTCCTACCCCGCGCGCCCCTCGCCTTAGCCGCAGCACGTCAACTCCGAACGAGTAGACCAGCGCCGCCAGCGTCACGGCGGCCACCGGGGCGCTCCACCGCGGCTCGACCGCCGGGACAATCGTCAGGCTGAGGCCGACGAACTGGACGACGCAGATGGTCTTTCCGCGCCGGGTCGCGGGCAGCGGACCTCGCAGCCACGGCCAGAGCCAGCCGCCCGCGACAAACCCGTAGCGCATCAGCCCGCAGAGCAGCACCCACACGCCGGCCTTGCCGAACTGCCACGCCAGCACCGACAGCGCCAGCACCAGGAACACATCGGTTTCCATGTCGAACCGGGCGCCGAAGGCGCTCGTCATCCCCGTTCGCCGGGCGAGCCAGCCATCGACGCCGTCCAGTGCGGTGGCGACAAGGCCGAGGGCGGCGGCGCTGACGGCGACCATCGGAACCCCTGGTTCGGCGATCAGGCTGGTCATCAGCGCCACCAGCCCGGCCCGAATCATCGTGGTCGTGTTGCCCGGTCCGAAGCGGTCGAACGGATGATGCGCACCGACCAGCCCGATGGCGACCGCCGATCCGGCGGCGAACACACCCGCGGCTTTCAAGGGATACAGGGAGCTGAGATCGAGAGCCGCCTGGGAAGCGATGGCGACGCCGGCGAGGCCGAGGATGGCGGGCGCGAAGCTCCACGCCACGCTGGAGCGCAGCGGACCATCCGGGAGCTGCCAGTGGAAGATCATCAAGTCCTGGGAATTATGGCATTGTAGCTCCTGCACTTGTGGCGCATGGCTGAGCACAACCGGGCATTCTGGATTACCACCCCTGGCCGGGGAGAGATTCGCGACGAGAAGCTGCCGGCGCCAGCGCCGACCGATGTCACGGTCCGCGCGATCTTCAGCGGCATCAGCCGCGGGACCGAGGCGCTCGTCTTCCGCGGCCGCGTGCCGGTCAGCGAATACGGCCGGATGCGCGCGCCGTTCCAGGCCGGCGATTTTCCCGGTCCGATCAAATACGGCTATGCCAGCGTGGGACAGGTCGAGCGTGGTCCGAAAGAGCTGCAGGGACGCCATGTCTTCGTGCTGTACCCGCATCAGACGCGCTATGTCGTGCCGGCGGCGGCGGTCCACCCGCTGCCAGACGACGTCCCGCCGGGGCGCGCCGTGCTGGCGGCCAATCTCGAGACGGCGATCAACGGGATCTGGGATGCGGCGCCGCAGATCGGCGATCGGGTGACGGTCATTGGTGGCGGCACCGTCGGCTGTCTGACGGCGTGGCTGGCGGGCCGCATCGCCGGCTGCGAGGTTCAGCTCGTCGACACCAACCCGCACCGCGCCGCGATCGCGCAGGCACTGGGGGTCGGGTTTGCCCGGCCGGAGCAGGCCCTGGAGGGGGCCGATGTGGTCATCCATTCGAGCGGATCGCCGGCGGGGCTCGAGCTGGCGCTGCGCGTCGCCGGCTTCGAGGCGACCATCACCGAGTTGAGCTGGTACGGCGATCGCGAGGTGCCGATCGCGCTCGGCCAGACGTTTCACTCGCGCCGCTTGACGCTGAAATCGTCGCAGGTCGGCGCCGTCGCGCGATCGCAGCGGACGCGCTGGGATACGCGCCGGCGGATGCGCCTGGCGCTGACCCTGCTGGCGGATGCGGCGCTGGATGGTCTGATCACCGGGGAGAGCGAGTTCGAGGCGATGCCGAGCGTGATGGCCGAGATCGCGTCGCAGCCGGGCGATACGCTGTGCCATCGGATCCGTTACGGGCCATGATCTGAAAGGCCACGCCACGAAAGCACGAAGGGCCACGGAGGCCACGAAATCACGACACACGAAACACGACACACGAAAACACGACACACGAAAACACGACACACTCGACCCCGACGAGGGAGCCTTGGATGTATAGCGTTTGCGTTCGCGACCACTTCATGATCGCGCACAGCTTCACCGGCGACGTCTTCGGCCCGGCTCAGCGGCTGCACGGCGCCACTTATGTCGTTGACGCCGAGTTCCGCCGCCGCGCCCTCGACGCCGACGGGATTGTCGTCGACATCGGCCGGGCGGCCGAGGCGCTGAAGACGGTGCTCGCGGCGCTGAACTATCGGAACCTCGACGATATCGACGCCTTCAAGGGCCGCAACACCTCGACCGAGTTCCTGGCGCGGGCGATCTTCGAGGGGCTCGCCGGCGCGATCGAGCGCGGCGAGCTCGGTCCGTCGGCCGGCTTCGTCGAGAGCCTCCGCGTCACGCTGCACGAATCGCACGTGGCGTGGGCGGCGTTCGAGGGACCGATCGAGCGCCGTTCGCTGGAGGTATGAGCTCGCTCGTCGTCATCGTGCCGGGCTCGATCGAGGGCCGGACCGGCGGCTACGAGTTCGACCGGCGCGTCGTCTCCGGGCTGCGCGAGCGCGGCTGGTCAGTCGCGGTGCACGAGCTCGACGGCAGCTTCCCCTTCCCGGCGCCGGCGGCACGGGATCACGCCGCTCGTGTCCTCGCCGCCGTTGGTGACGGCTCGACCGTCCTGGTCGACGGCCTGGCACTCGGCGCGCTGCCGGACGAGATCGAGAGGGAAGCCGCCCGCCTGCGCATCGTCGCGCTGGTGCACCTGCCGCTGGCCGAGGAGATCGGTCTCGATCGGGAGACGGCCGCCCGACTGCAGGCGAGCGAGCAGCGTGCGCTCGCGGCCGCGGCACTGGTCCTGGCGACCGGCCGCGCCACCGTCGACGCGTTGGTCGGATATGGTGTCGACGCCGATCGAATCGTGGTCGTTGAGCCGGGCACGGATCGCGCCGCGCTGGCCCGCGGCTCCCGACGATCGCCAATGCAGCTCCTCTGCGTGGCGACGGTCAACCCGGGTAAGGGCCACGAGATCTTGAGCCGTGCGCTGGCCGCGGTGCCGAATCGGCACTGGCGTCTGGTCTGCGCCGGCAGCCTGGATCGTCATCCGCCGTCCGTGGCAGGGCTCCGGGCCCGGTTGTGCCAGGACGGGCTGGCGGATCGGGTCGAGCTGGTCGGCGAGTGCGATGCCGCCGGACTCGAAGCCCTCTACGACAAGGCCGACCTGTTCGTGCTGGCTACTCTCCATGAGACCTACGGGATGGCCGTCGCCGAAGCCCTGGCGCACGGGCTGCCCGTCATCAGCACCAGGACGGGGGCCATTGCCGACCTGGTCGGGGCCGACGCCGGCTTGCTGGTGCCGCCAGGGGACGGGCCGGCGCTCGCCGGCGCGCTCTCGCGGGTGCTCGGCGATCCGGCCACCTACGAGCGGCTGGCCGCGGGCGCGCGGCGTGCCCGCACGCGGCTGCCGACCTGGGACGGCACCTTCAGTAAAATGACTGCAGCTCTGGAACGCGTGACCCGTGGTTGACTCCCTCTCCAGCTGGCTGGCCCTGCGCGAGCCCGCCGACGTCGCGGCGCGCTCGGTGCCGCTGACTCAGGCGCTTGCGGCCGTGTTGCCACGGCGCGGTCCGCTGCGCGTGCTCGATCTCGCCACCGGCACCGGATCCAATATCCGCTACCTGGCCGAGCAGCTGTCCGGCGAGCAGGACTGGCTGGCGGTCGACCATGACGCGGTGCTGCTCGCAGAACTGCCGGCACGCATGTCGGCGTGGGCGGCCGCGCGCGCGTTCGACGTCTCGGTCGGGGCCGAAGGGCTGGCGATTCGCGGCGCCCGCTTCGTCTGCCGGGTGTCGGAAACGCGGCGCCTCGGTCTCGGGACGCTCACCGACGCCACCATCTTCTCCGGCCGCCAGCTGGTCACCGCTTCCGCGCTGCTCGACCTGGTCTCCGAGCCCTGGCTGCGGGCGCTCGCCGAACGCTGCCGTGAGGGTGGCGCGGCAGCGCTGTTTGCGCTGACCTACAACGGCCAATCGAACTGCACGCCCGCCGAGCCGGAAGACGACATGATTCGACAGCTGATGAACCGTCATCAGAAGACCGACAAGGGCTTTGCCGCCGCGGCCGGCCCCGATGCGACGGACGCCGCCGCCCGTTGCTTTTCGGCGGTCGGCTACCGGGTGCAGCGGACGGCCAGCGACTGGATTCTGCCGCCTGACGCGGGCGATCTGCAGCGGCAGCTGATCGAAGGATGGGCAGAGGCGGCCGCCGAGATTGCACCGGAGCAGAAGGCCCTGGTCGGCAGCTGGCTGGCGCGGCGGCTTGCGCATGTGGCTGCCGGCCGCTCGCGGGTGACGGTCGGCCACGAGGATCTGGCGGCATGGCTGCCAGGGCACGAGGCGGCCGCTGGAGACGTCGAGCCCGGACGGCGCATCGGCCGATGAGTCGACTCGACCGCACCGTCGGCCTGCTCCGTTCGCTCGCCATCTATCACGCCATTCCGCTGCGGCAACGCCGGCTGCGCCGCCTCTACGCCGGGTTCGTCCGGCCCGGCGACGTCGTCTTCGACATCGGCGCGCACGTCGGCAATCGCGTCCGGGCGTTCGCCTCGCTCGGCTGCCATGTCGTGGCGATCGAGCCGCAGCCCGATTTTGTCGCCGTTCTGCGGGCGCTGTTCGCGCGCTCGCCGGACATCGACATCGTCGCGGCGGCGGCCGGCGCGGCGCCCGGGCGGGCGGCGCTGGCGATCAGCGAGCGCACCCCGACGGTGACCACTCTCGCGCCAGCCTGGCGCGACGCGCGGTCGCGCGACCCCGACTTCGCGGGCGTGCGCTGGAACCGCCGTGTCGACGTCGAGATGACGACGATCGATCAGCTGATTGCGCGATTCGGTGTGCCGGCGTTCATCAAGATTGACGTCGAAGGGGCCGAGCCGGAGGTCCTGGCCGGGTTGGCCCAGCCGGTGGCGGCGTTGTCGTTCGAGTATCTGCCGCGCGCGCTCGATCACGTGCAGCAATGTCTGGCGCGTCTTGCCGCTCTGGGCAGCTACCGCTTCAACTGGTCGGTCGGCGAATCGTCACGGCTGTCGGAAGGTGTCTGGCTCGACGAGCAGGAACTGCTCGTCCGCCTCCGCACGCCCGAGGCGCAGCGCCGCCCGGGTGACGTCTATGTCCGGCTGGTTCCGCCGGAGGCGGGGCAAAGCAACGCTGCGGCTGGCGAGGCGGAGCCAGCACGCGCCGCGCATCTCTCGGCGGTTTGAGGCGGAGCCTCGCTTACCAACATGGCCACCAGCGGTCCGGCCGGGCGTCGATCCGAAGAGGAACTGCGCGCGATCTACGACCAGTCGTATGTCGACCAGTACGACGCGCATGCGGTCCAGCGGATGCAGCGGATGGTGCCGTTCTTCGCGCTGCAGGGAAACCAGGTCGTCGCCGATTTCGGCTGCGGCAACGGCGTCCTGCTCGAGCTGATCGGGTCGCGCGTTGGCGAGTACCACGGTGTTGATTTCTCGCAGGAGTTCGTCCGTGCCGCGGCGCAGCGACGCGACCGGCTGGGGATCCGGAACGCGACGTTCCACTGCGCCGACCTGGTCGATTTCTGCGCCGGACATCCGGGCCAGTTCGACGCCGCGTTCGCCCTCGATTTTTCCGAGCACATCTACGACGACCAGTTCGTCAGGATCTTCAGCGCCATTCACGGCGCATTGAAGCCGGGTGCATCGTTGTATCTGCATACGCCGAACGCGGAGTATTTCATGGAGCGCCTGCGCGAGTCTGGCGTGTTCAGGCAGATCGAGGGCCACGTCGCGGTCCGCAGCGTCGATGGTCATCGGGCGCTGCTCGCGCAGTGCGGCTTCACGGATGTCGGCGTCCGCTACCTCGCCCACTATCTGTATCCGGCATCGGCGCTGCACGGCCTGGGCGCGCTGCCGTTGATCGGCCGGTACTTCCGGGCGCGGTTGTTTCTGACGATTCGGAAAGACGTGCAGGGACGATAAATCGCGTACGTCGTGACCGGCTTCAGTGGACTGTAACCGGAGAACACTCGAGTACGCAGAACCTGAAAATGACTCCCGACCCCTTTTCCGGGTTTGTGCGCGTTGCTCGCTTTTTGTCGGCGGCGGGTCGTCCGTAGTGTCCGCCGTCAGTGACGCACGCGACGTGCTCGTGACCCGTCGCTCCACCGCACGTTCCCCACGTCTTCAGATGATGCGACTGACCTGTGGCGTCTCGGTCATCGTCTCATCGGCCTCGATGCCCGCCGATGTCAGATCGCAGTCGAACAGCACGTCGCCGCCCATCCGGAACACGCGATAGCGCGGGCGATGGCAGTCGCTCAGGACTGCGCGCGCCGGCAGGCGGATGGCCGGCCGGCCGTCGCCGATGATCAGCGGGGCGACGGCGACGTGCAGCCGATCGAGCAGATTGGCCTCGAGAAATGCCGAGACGGTGACGCCGCCGCCTTCGACGAAGATCCGCCGGCAGCCGCGCTGGCGGAGAAGTCGCATCAGCTGCCCGACACTGACCTCGCCCTGGTCGTCGAGCGGGACGATGGCCGCGGCGCCGACGTGGGTTTCGCCGGCGGTGACGAGCGACCGGGCGCAGGCGTACAGCGTCGGCGCCAGGCCGTCCGAGAACACCCGGTAGCCCGAAGACAGGCGGCGCGCCGGATCGAAGACGACGCGCATCGGACTCGGGCCGGTGACCAGGCGGGTATTCAGCTGTGGATCGTCGGCGGCCACGGTGCCGGCGCCGACGACGACCGCGTCGCAGAGCGCCCGCATCCGGTGCAGATGCAGGATGTTCTCCGGGCCGGTGACGAATTGGGAGTCGCCGGCGTGCGTGGCGATGAATCCGTCCAGGCTCTGGCCGAGATGACCGATCGTGATCGGGGCGGCCGCGGTCGCGCTGCAGATCGGCAGGTAGAGATCGAGCAGGGCATGGCGGGGATCGCCCCCCGCCAGCATGACGGCCCAGCCGGCGCCCGGTTGCCACCCCACCAGCGCATCGGGATGTCCGGCCGGCACGGACTGCAAGGCGCCGTCGCCAGCGAGTGCGAACGCGGCGGACTGGCCGGCCGCCGCCACTCGATCGGCGTCTCCTGCGGCCGCCAGCACCAGGCTCCAGGCGGCATCGGCCGGCGACTGGCACCCGGGCGTCGCGCGGCCGGTGTCGTTGGTGAGTGGCATGCGTCGCTACGATTATAGCGACCTCGCCGCGGCGGTCGCCGCTGACGGTCCGGCTGAAGGGCGTGTCAAAATCGATAACGATTTTTTCGCCTGCGCTTCAGGCCTGCCCGACCTAGACTCTTGAAGGCCTGGAATCCTTACGAATCAGTCAAGTGTTTCTGCCGGCCTTCAAGAGTCTCGCCCCGCCGGAGGCGGGGCAAGATAATGCTGCCACTAGCGAGGTGAAGCCACACCCGCCTCGCGTTTTCCGGCGGTCTGAGGCGGAGCCTCGCTAGTACTCCACGTAGGCTTCGTCTGGAAAGCAGTACAGCCACCGTTCGCCCGGCTCCGCCGACGCGATGACCGGGTGCCCGCTGGAGCGGGCGTGTTTGCTGGCGTGCCGATTGGGCGACGAATCGCAGCAGAGCGTGACGCCGCACTCCTGACAGGTTCGAAGATGAAGCCATTTCGAATGGATGGGGACGCACTGCTCGCAGACGTGCGCGTTCGGTTGTTTGACGGTTTCGATCTGTGCGATATGCGGACACGCCGGAGTCATCGCGCCATTCCTCTCTGACGTGCACCGGCGGGCCGGGGGGCGGTCGGGGCCAGGCGCACGATTCGCCGATCGGACGAAGTTGTCCGAAGCACAAAGATAGCCGAACGACAGAGTCGGCGAGGTATATTACCGCCGCCCCGCCGGAGGCGGGGCAAGTCAATACAGCCACTCGCGAGGCGGAGCGAACGCTCGCTTGCCTTTCCCGGTGGTCTGAGCAGGAGCCTCGCCCGCTCCTCAATACCAACCCAGGAGGATGTCGATGCAGTCCATCAAGAGCATCGTCCGGCCCGACAAGGTCGACGACGTGAAGGAAGCGCTGTCGAAGCTGAGCGTGTCGGGCATGACGGTGACGGAAGTGCGCGGTCACGGCAAGCAGAAGGGGCACACCGCCGTCTACCGGGGCAAGGAGTACCAGGTCACGCTGCTGCCCAAGATGCAGATCGAGACCGTCGTGCCGGACGAGATCGTCGACGCCGCGGTGCAGGCGATCATCGCCGCCGCGCGCACCGGCGAGATCGGCGACGGCCGCGTCTTCGTCACCCCGGTGACCCGCAGCTACCGGATTCGCACCGGTGAGCTGGAAGGGACGGCGAGGTGAGGCGATGAATCAGGCAGACACCGCGTGGATGCTGGCCAGTACGGCCCTCGTGCTGCTGATGACGCCGATGCTCGCCTTCTTCTACGGCGGCCTCGTCCGTTCCAAGAACGTGCTCAACGCGATGATGATGAGCTTCGTCTCGCTTGGCGTGGTGGGCGTCGTCTGGCCGATCATCGGCTACTCGCTGGCGTTCGCGCCCGGCAGCGACTATCTCGGCGGCACCTCGCGGCTGTTTCTGCGGGGGGTCGGGCTGGAGGGTGTCGGGCCGGCCGGCGATCAGATTCCGCACTATCTGTACATGTGCTACCAGGGGACATTCGCCATCATCACGGCGGCGCTGATCTCGGGTGCGATCGTCGAGCGGATGCGGTTCTCGGCCTACGCGCTGTTCATCACGCTGTGGTCGATTGTCGTCTACAGCCCGATTGCGCATTGGGTCTGGGGCGGCGGGTGGCTGGCCAAGATGGGCGCGCTGGACTTCGCCGGCGGCACGGTCGTCCACGTCAATGCCGGTGCCGCGGCGCTGGTCGCCGCCTGGGTGATCGGCCCGCGGCGCGACTACCGGTCTTCCGGCCTGCTGCCGCACAACATTCCGTTCGTGCTGCTCGGCGCCGGCGTCCTGTGGTTCGGCTGGTTCGGGTTCAATGCCGGCAGCGCGGTTGCGGCCAACGGACTCGCGGCACTGGCGTTCACCACGACCATGCTGGCGCCGGCGGCAACGCTGCTGGTGTGGATGCTGCTGGACATCGCCCGGACCGGCAAGCCGACCGCGGTGGGCGCGGCGACCGCGATCGTCGTCGGACTGGTGGCGATTACACCGGCGGCCGGCTTCGTCGGCCCGATGAGCGCGCTGCTGCTCGGCGGACTGGCGGCGATCCCGAGCTATTTCGCCTTGTTGTGGCGCGCCAGCACGGCGTTCGACGACTCGCTCGACGTCGTCGCCGCCCACGGCGTTGGTGGGACCGTCGGCGCGTTGCTGACCGGCGCCTTCGCGCAGAAGGCGCTGAACGGCGTTGCCGACGGCGCGCTGTTCGGGAACCCGGGCCAGCTGATGATTCAGGCCACCGCCGTGCTCGCCGCCATCCTCTACAGCGGCGTGATGAGCTTCGTCCTGTTGAAGCTGGTCGAGCTGGTCGTCCCGCTGCGCGCCGATCGTCAGGCCGAGAGCGTCGGCATGGATGTGAGCCAGCACGGCGAGGAAGCGTATGTCCACGCGGAAGGCTCCGGGGCACACTGACACGCCCAGCGGGAGGGTGGCTCGACGTCTTGACGGTGCGAGGCGCAGCCTCGCTATTTCTTCACCGCGGGCGGCGCGAGATCCTTGATGATGAAGACCTTTTCGCCCGGGCGCATCAGGCCGAGCTCGCGGCGGGCCAGTTCTTCGATGGCCGACGGATCTTCGCGCAGCTGGCGCGCTTCGTTGCGCAGCCGGCCGTTCTCGGCGCGCTGCCGGTTGATGGCGTCGGTCAGGTCGTCGTGCTCCTGGCGGGCGCGCCGCATCGCCAGCAGCCCGCGATCGCCGACCAGCGCGTCGACCAGGATCATCATCGCCACGCCGACCAGCAGCAGCTGGACGATCCGGCGGGCGCGGGCCGGCCGTTTCGCGGCCGCGATTCGCCGCCTCACGTCTGATTCCCTCCGGGCGGACACGCGTGATGACAGTACAACAGTTCGGCGCTGAGTAGAGCCGGTAACCGCGCTATCGTTGAGCGGTGACCGACATCGTCCTCGTCCTGACCACCGCGCCGGCCGACGACCGCGCCGAGCAGTGGGCGGCCCAGCTGGTCGGCGAGCGCCTCGCCGCCTGCGTCAACGTGCACCCGCCGATGCTGTCCATCTATCGTTGGCAGGGACAGATCGAGCGCGACAGCGAGCGCCAGATCGTCATCAAGACGACCAGCGACCGGCTGGCGGCGCTCGAAGCGAGGTGGAAGGAACTGCATGCCTACGAGCTGCCGGAGTTCGTGGTCGTGGCGGTGGACCAGGGGAGCGCGGCGTATCTGGCGTGGGTGAGAGAAAGCTGAACCGTCACTTCTGGCGGTGCCGGATAAATTCCACCAGGACCGGCAGGATCGACACCAGGACGATGCCGATGGTCACCAGCGAGAAATTCTCCTTCACGATCGGCACGTTGCCGAACAGGAACCCGGCACCGAGGCAGAGCCCGACCCAGACGAGCGCCCCCGTCCCGTTGTAGAAGACGAACGTCGGCCGGGTCATCCGCGCCGCGCCGGCGACGAACGGCACGAACGTGCGGACGATCGGCACGAACCGGCCGAGCACGACCGCCTTGCCGCCGTAGTGCTCGAAGAACTCGTGGGCGCGCTTGAGGTGCTCGCGGTTCAGGAGCCGATGGAACAGGCTCGACTGATCGTCGGCGCTGAAGACGCGCGGCCCGATCGCCCGCCCGATGCTGTAATTGACGGCGTCGCCGGCGAATGCCGCCAGCACCAGCAGGGCGAACGCCACCGGTGTACTCAGGGCCCCGCTGGCGCAGAGCGCCCCGGTCGCGAAAAGCAGCGAATCGCCGGGCAGGAACGGCGTGATGACGATGCCGGTCTCGGCGAACACGATGGTGAACAGAATCGCGTAGACCCACGGCCCGTAGGCGGTCACGAACTCGAGCAGATGTCGATCGCTGTGCAGAAGGAAGTCGAGCACCCGTCACCCTTGGACCGGAATGGTCAGACGCGGTCGAGCGCCTGGTCGAGATCCGCTTTGAGATCGTCGATGTCCTCGATCCCGACCGAGATCCGGACCAGGCCATCGGTGATGCCGAGCGCGGCGCGGCGCGCCGCCGGCACCGCGGCATGCGTCATTGTCGCCGGGTGGGAGATCAGCGTCTCGACGCCGCCCAGGCTTTCGGCGAGCGCGATCAGCCGGACCGAGTTGAGCAGCCGCCGGGCCGCCTCGAGCGAGCCGAGCTCGACGGTCACCATGCCGCCGAATCCGCGCATCTGCCGTCTGGCCAGCTGATGCTGCGGGTGGGCCGGCAGCCCCGGATAGTAGACGTGGCGCACCTTCGGATGGACGTCGAGGAATCCAGCCAGCGCCAGACCGTTGCGATTGTGCTGCTCCATCCGCAGCGCCAGGGTCTTGGTGCCGCGCAGCACCAGCCAGGCATCGAACGGTCCGAGGATCGCGCCGGCAGCGTTCTGGACGAACTTCAGCCACTCGATGTCCTCGTCGCGCACCGCGATGACGACGCCGCCGACGCTGTCGCTGTGGCCATTGAGGTACTTGGTCGTGCTGTGCGTGACGAGATCGGCGCCGAACGCGATCGGCTGCTGCACGTAGGGGCTGGCAAACGTGTTGTCGACGGCCAGCCGTACGCCGTGGCGGCGCGCGGCGTCGGCCAGTGCGGCGAGATCGCTCAGGGCGAGAATCGGGTTGGTTGGCGTCTCGACGAAGAGCATCCTGGTTTGCGGCGTCACTGCCTGCTCGACGGCGTCGAGGTTGGAGGTATCGACGTAGGAGAACGTCAGCTGATACCGCCCGAGGATCTGTTCGAACAGGCGGAAGGTGCCGCCATAGACGTTGTCGGAGACGATCATGTGTTCGCCGGCCTTGAGCATCGAGGCGATCGCCCCGATCGCCGCCATGCCCGAGGCGAACGCGAATGCCGCCTTGCCGCCTTCGATCGCCGCCAGGTTGTTTTCGAGCGCCAGACGGGTCGGGTTCTGCGTGCGGCCGTACTCGAAGCCCTTGTGTTTGCCCAGCTCCTCCTGCACGTAGGTCGAGGTCTGGTAGATCGGCGTGATGATGGCGCCGGTGGCGGGGTCCGGCTCCTGTCCGGCGTGGAGACAGATCGTACTGAACCGGGCAGTCGCGGGCAGCTTCACGATGCGGTGACGGTGCGCTCAGGACAAGCTGGCGCGGAACAGATTGACACGATGGTTGTCTAACGCCGCTGAACAGACGGCTCGTTACGATACATCTGTTAATATCGCCAAGTCCACGTACCGACCCGGAACACTCGATGCAAAAGGGAGCGCGCGGACTCACACTTCCGCCATCAGGCGAACGCCGGCAAGGGGTGCGGCACGCCCTGCTGCGCACGCTGCCCGGCCGCGCCATCGTTCTCGGACTCGCCGCGCGGCTGGCAGTCTACGTCGCCGCCGTGGTCCTCGGCGCGGCCCCGCCGGTGTTCGGCGTCATCGACACCGCGGCCAGCGTGGCGCTGGCGATCGGCGCCGGCTATTTCGTGTTCCGGCTGATGGTGGCGGCGAAACGCCGCCTGCTGTGGCGCGTCCGCCGCAAGCTGATCCTGTCGTACATCTTCATCGGTTTCATTCCAGCGCTGCTGATCGTCGCCTTCTTCCTGCTGTCCGGGTTCCTCCTCTTCTACAATTTCAGCTCCTACCTCGTGCAGAGCCGGCTGCGGGCGCTCGCCGACGAATCGCGCTTTCTGGCGCAGAGCCTGGCGCGGGAGATTCAGTACGCCGGCGGGCGCGATGTCGCGGGCATCATCGGCCGGCGGCAGGCGGCGGAGGCGGGCGAGTTGGCCGGGCTGTCGATCGCCGTCGTGCCGATGTCCCGGGCCTGCGCCGAGACTGCGGCGCCGGGCGCGCCGGGCGCGGCTCCGACAGCTCCCGGCCAGCCCGTGATCGCTGGCGCCTGGAGCCATGTCGAACCGCCCGGCCGGGTGCCGGGGTGGATCGGCTGTTCTGGCTTCTCCGGCACACTGGCATATACAAGGGCGGCATCTACAAGGGCGGCATCTACAAGGGGGGCGGAGCCCACGGGAGCTGCGGCTGCGGGCGGCGGCGACACCCAGATACTCGTCCGCGCCGCCGCGTTTCCAGACTCTCCACGCCCGGGCTACGCGGTCATCGTCGACCTGCCGGTCAACGACTCGATCCGGCAGCGGCTGCGCCGCGAAACCGGGGTCGAAGTCAACGACATGAAGGCCTTGATCGAAACGACAAGCGCGGCCAGACCCTTGCCGGGCCGCGAGACGGTCGTGGCCGCACCACCGGCGACGGGACCGCGGAGCGGGATGCTGAACAACCTGCCCAGCCTGTTCCTGTATCGCGACTGGGAGACCGGTGAGTCGGGAACGCTGACGGTGGGGCTCCAGCTGAGCATCAGCGAGCTCTACGAGCGCATCACGTCGCAGGTGGCCGGACGGAACATCGGCCAGGGACTGTTGCTGGTCCTGTTCATCATCGGCGGGCTGTTTCTGGTGATCGAGTTCGTCGCGCTGGTCGCCGGTCTGGCGCTGGCCAAGTCGATCACCGGGTCGGTCCACCAGCTGTTCAACGGTACGGAGCGGGTCCGGCAGGGCGACTTCACGCACAAGATCGCCGTCCAGACCGACGATCAGCTGGGCGAGCTCTCCGAGTCGTTCAACTCGATGACCGCGAGTATCGAGCATCTGCTGCGCCAGGCGGAAGAGAAGAAGCGGCTCGAGGAAGAGCTGCGGATTGCGCGCGAAATCCAGATGTCCCTGTTGCCGCAAGGGCCGCTCGAGATGCCCGGGCTCTCGGTCACGGCGCTCTGCGTCCCGGCCCGCGAGGTCGGCGGCGACTATTACGACTTCTTCAGGCTGGGCGAGCGGCAGCTCGGGGTCCTGATCGCCGATGTTTCGGGCAAGGGCACGTCGGCGGCGCTCTACATGGCCGAGCTCAAGGGGCTGATGCTGTCGCTCAGCCAGATTCACCGGTCGCCGCGCGATCTGATGCTCCAGGCCAATCGGATCATCGCCGCCAATCTCGACGCCCGCAGCTTCATCACCATGACCTATGCGGTGATCGACCTCGACCTCGCGACCATGACCTACGCGCGGGCCGGCCACACGCCGCTGATGTACGTGCCGGGGCCGGACTGCGATCAGGACCGCCGCGTCCAGGTGCTGGCGCCGGACGGCCTGGTCCTCGGCCTGAACCTCGACAAGGGCGAGATGTTCGAGCGGCTGCTGGTCGAGCGGACGATCCGGCTCCACGCCGGCGATCTCGCCCTGTTCTTCACCGACGGCATCAGCGAGGCGATGAACGACGCCGACGATTTCTTCGGTGAGGGGCGGCTGGCCCGGCTGATCGAAGAGCACGCCCATCTGTCCTCCGACGAGCTGCGCGAGCGCGTGCTGCGCGAGGTCCAGGCGTTCGTCGGCGCCGCACCGCAGCACGACGACATGACGATGATCTTCCTGAAGGTCGACTTCGTCGGCGCGCCGGCGCTGGTCGCGGTCGAGACCGCCGGGTTCGCCAGTTACTGACCGCCATGCTGCCACGCCGCCGCGCCCAACGTGCCTGATCTCATCATCATCTTCCGCGCCCATTCCGACATCGAAGCGAGCGTCGTCCGCGGCCTGCTCGAAGCGCACGGCATTCCGTCGGTGCTGGCGTCGGACGTGCCGCATTCGGTCTTCCCGCTGACGATCAGCACGCTTGCCGAAGTGCGAATCTCGGTCAATCAGGACGACGCCGACGAGGCGCGGCGGATCATCGAGAGCCACCGCATCGAACTGCCGGGCGGCCGGGTGCTGCGGCTGCGCGACGAATTCGATCAGCTCCAGCGCGGGATCGGCTACCGCTTCCGCGACGTCGGTCTGCTCGAGCATGCGATGACCCACACCTCGCGCGCCAATGAGGACGTCAGCGGCGGCGTCGTCGACAACGAATCGCTCGAGTTCCTCGGCGATGCGGTGCTCGGGTTTGCGATTGCCGATCAGCTGTTTCGCGATTTCCCCGAGTTCGACGAGGGGCAGAAGTCGAAGACCAAGGCGGCGCTGGTCTCGACGGCGGCGCTCGCCCAGCAGGCGGAGCGGCTCGGTCTCGGCGATCACCTGCTGCTCGGGCGCGGCGAGGAGAAGACCGGCGGGCGGCGCAAGCAGGCGCTGCTCGCCGACGGCTACGAGGCGTTGATCGCGGCGATCTATCTCGACGGCGGGATCGAGCAGGCGCGGGCGTTCATCGCCCGGGAGTTCGCCGCGCAGCTGGAGGACATCAGCCGGCACGGCCTGGCTGGCCGCGACTACAAGTCGTCGCTGCAGGAGTACCTGCAGTCGCACGATCAGCCGCTGCCCGAGTACCGGGTCGCGGGCACGCTCGGGCCCGATCATCGCAAGCTGTTTCAGGTCGAGGTGGTGGTGCGCGGCGAGGCGATCGCCACGGCGACCGGACCGAGCAAGAAGGAAGCGGAGCAGGAAGCGGCGAGGGCGGCGTTGGGGAAATTAGGAATTAGGAATTAGGAATTAGGAATGGGAATTAGGAATTGAGAATTAGGAATTGAGAATTCGGGCTTTGGGAATTCCTAATTGCTAATTCCTAATTCCTAATTTCTGATCAGTCGATCTCAATGATGCCCCACGACTTCTTGTCCTCGTCGGCGGAAACGCCGCCAACGGCGGCCATGGCCAGGGCGGGCTCCGGCGGCGGCAGGCGCGGCAGGGCGTAGCGGTGGACCTCGCGGGCGAGGTCGTCCTCGCCGGGCGGTGTGACGCGGCAATGCAGGCGGACCCAGACGCGCAGCAGCGGATCGGTGAAGCTGTAGCGCTTGTGGTGCGACGTCACCAGGTCGACATCCTCGAGCCACGACAGGTAGTCCTTGGTCGATCCCGGGGTCCGCTGCAGGCGGTGCGAAATCTCGGTCAGCGTCAGATCCTCCTCCTCGCCGAGAATTTCGAGGATCGCCTTGAGGGCGCCGTAGCCGCGGGCGCGGTGCAGACGCAGCTCGTAGCAGAAGCCGCACAACGCCGAGAGACGCCCGTCGAGGGCGAGCAGCGAGGCCAGGGCGCTGACCGCGTCGCCGCCGCCGTGGCCGCGCATCGCGGCCAGCTCGTCGGTGAGCGCGCGCACGTAGGCGGGCCGTCCGTCGGCGAGCGCCTGCACGGTGCGGGCGGTGTACTCGGCGTCGCGGCTGTCGGTTGATGTCGGCGGAAAGCCGATGATGTCGAGCGTGTCCTCGACGGTCAGGCCCGGCATCTGGATGACCTCGAACCGCGACGATCGATCGCGCAGGATCCGGAGGGCCCGCACCGAATAGCGGCTGGTCAGCACGAACCGGTTGCCGCTCAGCGAGATGCAGTCGATGAAATCATGCAGGACGCGGCGCAGGCCGGGAAAGCTCTCGAACGTCCGCAGTTCGAGGAATTCGTCGAGCAGGAAGGTGATCGGCTCGCCGCCGCTGGTCCGCGCCCGCGTAAAGAAGTCGAGCGTGGCGTCGAAGGCGGCCCGCGCCCCGCGCGTCGCCGAGGCGTCGCCGAACGGCACCGGCGCGGTCGCCGCCACCGCGGCCAGGAACCGTTCCGGGGTCGTCGCCATCCGCTCGACGTCGATGGCATGCGTCGGCGCGCGGCCGGCGCGATCGCGAAGCTGCTGAAGCAGCGTCGTCCGGCCGCTGCCGCAGCTGCCGATCAGCACCGGGATCCGCGACGGTGAAGCATCCAGGGCGGCGATCACCCGGCGCGCCAATGTCGAACGAGGCGTCAACATCCATTCCTCACGTTGGTGTCTACGCGAACGTGGATCACGTTGCGCGAAAGATAGACCTTAAGAAGCGTGGCGCGGCTTGTCAATTTGAAAATGAAATATTTTTTGGCTTGACTAGAACTGCCCGCGTGTTTCGACCCGGCTGCGGCGATCGATTCGCCGATCGCCGCGCTGGTCGCCGCGTCACCAGATCGCGCGTCGATCGGCGGCGGCCGTCGGTGAGTGTAGAATCGTAGGCCTTATGAATCTAGCGGTGCTCGGGGCGCAGTGGGGCGACGAAGGCAAAGGCAAGATCGTCGACCTGCTGACGCCGGGCTTCGACATCGTCGCGCGATACCAGGGCGGTCACAACGCCGGCCACACCGTCTACGTGGCCGGCACCAAGTTCATCCTGCGGCTGATTCCGTCCGGCATCCTCAATCCCGGCGTGATCTGCGTCATCGGCAACGGCGTGGTCGTCGATCCGCAGGCGCTGCTGGGCGAGGTCGACGAACTGAAGAAGCACGGGATCGACGTCGAGAGCCGGATCGTCATCAGCGACAAGGCCCATCTCATCCTGCCCTATCATCGCGATCTCGATCTGCTGGCGGAAGCACGGCGGGGCGAGCGCAAGATCGGCACCACCTCGCGCGGCATCGGTCCCGCCTACGAAGACAAGATCGCGCGGCGCGGCATCCGCGCCGGCGACCTCGCCGATCCCCAGGCGCTCGAGCACGACATCCGCGACAACGTCAATGCCCGCAACCGGCTGGTGCAGGACACGACGATGGACTGGCGCGCCGTGCTCGATCAGGTGCTGCGCCATGGCGAACGGATCCGGCCGTGGCTGCGTGACGTCTCGCTGATGCTGAGCGACGCGATGCGGGACGGCAAGGCGATCCTGTTCGAGGGCGCGCAGGGCACGCTGCTCGACATCGACCACGGCACCTACCCGTACGTCACCTCGTCGAATGCCTCGATCGGCGGCGTCTGTACCGGGCTCGGCGTCGGGCCGCGCCTGATTGGCGGGGTGCTCGGCGTCGCCAAGGCGTATACCACGCGGGTCGGCGAAGGCCCGCTGCCGACCGAACTGTCGGGCGAGATGGGCAACCGGCTGCGCGACAGCGGCAACGAGTACGGCGCCGTCACCGGCCGGCCGCGCCGCTGCGGCTGGTTCGACGCGGTCGCGCTCCGCTACAGCGTCCGGATCAATGGCCTCGACGCGCTGGCGCTCACCAAACTGGACGTGCTCGACGGACTCGACCGTCTCGAGATCTGCACCGCCTACCGCTGCGCCGGCCAGACGCTCACCGAGTTTCCATCCGACATCGCCCGTCTCGCGGCCTGCGAGCCGGTCTACGAAACGATGCCGGGCTGGTCGGCGCCGACACGGGGGCTGCGGCACTTCGCCGATCTCCCCGAAGCGGCCCGACGCTACGTCGCGCGCCTGGAAGAGGTGTCGGGCGTGCCGGCGGCGGTGATCTCAACGGGATCAGAGCGGGATCACACCATTTTCAGGCAGGACCTGATCGCCAGGTATCAACTGCCGATCGGCGAAGCAGGACGAGGACGCTGAGGGATCTGAGGACGCCGCTCAGATCAGCTCGGTCCAGGTACGGCGCCGGCGGTAGGCGTCGATCTCGGCCGCGTTGGCGTCCAGGAACTCGATCCCGGCTCGATACCGCGGCGCGACCTTCGGCGGCATCTCGAAGAACGCCCACGCGACGATCGCATTGACGCGCAGCGTCGCCAGGTCGTCGGCGATGGTCATCCGCAGCTTCTGGTTCGGCTTCACGATGGTGACGGACAGGACCTGGGCGCCGATTGTCGACAGGTCCACCAGCGTCGCCCGGTTGCCGTCGAGGATCACTTCCATCTCGCCGTCGATGCGGTAGCGCGGCGCCCGCCGCGTTCCCCGTCGGTCGAGCGGCGGCGCCCGCAGAATCACCGCGTCGGCGGCCGGCAACGGCGGCCGCGCCGACATCGGTTCGGGCCCGCCCGCTCGATTGCCAGATGCGCCCGGCGACCCGTCGCGTGAATCGTCGTCGTAGGGGACGACGTGGATCGCCGAGCCGCTGAGCGTCGGGTCGGCCCTGATGCGCTTGATCAGCGCCGCGCCGCGCGGCGTCGCCGCGAAGGTGCGCTCGAGCGCCACCACCCGCGGCCGGCGCCGGCTGATGACATCGAGGGCGCGTAACGCGTCGTTATCGGCAAAGGCGAGCAGCTCGCCGCCATCCTCGAACCCGCACTCCTTCAGCGCCGGCAGGAGCGCGTCGGCGGCGATCAAAACGGTGCACGACTCGGCCACATTGTTCAGTAGAACACAGAACGCGCCGGCCGCTCACATTCCCGGTTGAGCGGTGCCGCAGATCGCGGCCCGGGTCGGGCCGCAGGCGATTGGCAGGGGCTGGTGAAAAGGGGCTGAGCTAGAAGATGCGGGCGTCCTGAAGCGGCCACCAGCGGATCTTCACTTTGCCGACGATGTATTTTTTCGGGACGGGGCCCCAGTTCCGGCTGTCGGAGCTGTTGTTCCGATGGTCGCCCATCACGAAGTAGTAGCCCTGCTTGACGACCTCCGGTCCGAAATCGTCGTGGCTGCGGAATTCGGCCGGCACATAGTCGTCGTGCAGCGGCTGATCGTTGACGTAAACGCGGCCGTCGACGATCCGCACCGTGTCGCCCTCCTTGGCGATGACACGCTTGACGAACATCTTTTCCGGATTGACGGGGTAGTAGAGCATCACGATGTCGCCGGGCCGCGGCTCGCCGAGCTCGTAGACCAGCTTGTTGACGATCAACCGATCGTGATCCTCGAGCGTCGGCGCCATGCTCAGGCCGTCGACGCGCGCCACCTGAAAGCCGAAGGTGACAATCAACGTGGCGTAGACCGCCGCCGACACCAGCGTTTGAAAGCCGGACACCAGATCCCGGCCCGCCCGCGTCCAGCGGTCCGCCGCTGCGACCGGTGGCGGATCGTCGAACTCCGTCGGGACCACGGCGGCCGGCACGAGATCGGCCGCCGGCGAGGCCTCGCTCTCCTGAGGCAGGACATGGGCGAACGGTGGCTCGAACGACAGCTGTTCAGGATCGGCCATGAGGTCCGTCAAGGATAGCAGAAGGGGGCATAAGAAAGAGAGAGGGACGCGCGAACCCGGAGACCATGAAGGTAAGAATTACCCGTGACCGATCGCATTGGGGCGTCACCTGCCAATCGCACAGGAAATACCGCCGAATACTTGAAGTGGCACGGGCACTCGTGTTGCAAGGTCGGCCGCGATCATGCCACCCGCCACCATCCTCGTTGCCGACGACGACCAGCCGAGCGCCGATCTGCTGCGCGACCTCCTTGCCATGGACGGGCACCACGTGCAGTGCGTCAGCACGCGGCAGCGAGCGCTCGAGGTGTGCGCCAGCAATCCGCCCGACCTCGTCGTGCTCGACCTGATGGCCCAGGGCCAGGGCTTCGAGGTCTGCCGGGTCCTGAAGGATGGCGAGGAGACGCGACTGGTCCCAGTCGTCATCGTCACGGCGCAATCGGAACGGCACGAGCGGCTGCGCGGCATCGAAGCCGGCGCCGACGACTTCCTTAGCAAGCCGTTCGATCCGCTGGAGCTCCGGGCCCGAATCCGATCGCTGGTCCGGCTGAAGCGCTACACGGATGAGCTCGAGTCGGCCGAATCGGTCATCCTCGGTCTCGGCGCGACCATCGAGGCGCGCGACCCGTCGACCCAGGGTCATTGCCAGCGCCTGGCGCGATACGCGACCGGATTCGGCCGCGCCCTCAGCCTGTCCTCGCGCGACCTCGAAGCCCTGGGCCGCGGCGGGTTCCTGCACGACATCGGCAAGATTGCCGTGCCCGATCACGTGCTGCTCAAGAGCGGGGCGCTCGATCCCGAAGAAACCCTGGTGATGCGCGAGCATCCCATCGTCGGGGATACGCTGTGTGCCGGGCTGCGCTCCCTGCGCGACGTGCGGCCGATCGTGCGCCATCACCATGAGCATCTCGACGGTTCCGGCTACCCGGACGGCCTCTGTCGGGATGCGGTGCCGCTGCTGGCGCAGATCGTCGCCATCGTCGATGTGTTCGATGCGCTGACCACCGAGCGGCCGTATCGGAAGGCGCTCCCGCAGCGGATGGCGTTCGACGTGCTCGAGGAGGAATCGTCGAAGGGATGGCGCGACGGCGCGCTGGTCCGGGAATTCATCGGCCTCGCCGACACGCTGCTGTAGGCGGAATCAGACCGGAGTCGCCTCCTCCCAGACCCGGCACAGGTTGACGATGACCTCGACCGCGGCTTCCATGTCCTGCACCGAGACCCATTCCAGCCGCGAGTGGAAGTTGTGTTCGCCGGCGAAGATGTTCGGCGTCGGCAGACCCATGAACGACAGCTTGGAGCCGTCAGTGCCGCCCCGAATCGGCCGCGACCGGACCTCGAGCCCGGTCCGCCGCACGGCGGCCCAGGCGTGCCGCACGACGTCCGGATGCCGATCCAGCACTTCCTTCATGTTGCGGTACGACTCCTCGATCAGCACCTCGAACCGCGCGCCGGGGTAGCGGCTCACCGCCTGCCGGGCCAGCGTCTCGACGATCGCTTCCTTCTGTTGCAGCCCGTCGGTCTGAAAGTCCCGGATCAGCAGCTTGACCGCGGTGCGCTCGACGCCGGCGTGCACGACGTACGGGTGGACGAACCCATCGTGTCCGCTGGTGGTTTCAGGCGAGAGACCGTCGGCCGGCAGGCGATTGATGAACTCCGCGGCCACCTTGATGGCGTTCACGAGCTGTCCCCTGGCGTAGCCGGGATGCGTGTTGAAGCCATGAAACGTGACGGTCATGGCGTCGGCGGAGAAGCTCTCGGTCTCGACCTCGCCGATGCCGCCGCCATCCATGGTGTAGGCGCAGCGGGCGCCGAACCGCCCGACGTCGAAATACGCGGTGCCGCGGCCGATCTCCTCGTCCGGCGTGAAGGCGATCCGCACCGTCCCGTGCGGGACGTCCGGATGCGCGATCAGGTACGCGGCGGCGGTGACGATTTCGGCAACGCCAGCCTTGTTGTCGGCGCCGAGCAGCGTCGCGCCGGAGGCGGTGACAATGTCGTGGCCGAACTGATCGGCGAGGGCCGGATGATCGGCCAGGCGCAACACCGCGGCCGCGTCCGGCAGCACGAGATCGCGGCCGTCATACTGCCGGTGGACGATCGGCTTGACGCCGGCCCCGCTCAGTTCGGGTGATGTGTCGACGTGCGCGATGAACCCGATCGTCGGCACATTGGCCTTGCCGGATGTCGCCGGCACGGTGGCCATGACGTAGCCGTGCGCGTCGACGTCGGCATCGGCCAGGCCCAACTCCCGAAGCTCGCTCGCCAGATCGCGCAGCAGCACGAGCTGGCCCGCGGTGCTCGGATAGGTCGTCGAGCGCTCGTCGGACTGTGTGTCGTAGCGGACGTAGCGGAGAAAGCGATCGAGGACGGACATGGGGCCAATTCACAATGCACAATTCACGATTCACAATTGGGAATTGTGAATTGTAAATTGTAAATTGTGAATTGACTCAAGTGTCGCCGAGGAACTCGGCGTGAAGCGCCCGTACGGCGTCCTCGATCCGATCGCGGTCGATCATCCAGGTAATGCGGAATGACGAGGTGGCGATGCCGAGCGGGGTCGCGCCCGCCGCGGCGAGCGCGTGCGCGCCGCGCCGGACGTTCTCGAACGAGGCGTTGATGCCGGCGCCGATCACGCTGACGGCGCCCAGGTCGGCTGACAGCGTCACGTGATCGCCGAACCGTGCTTCCAGTTCGGCGCGGAGGCGCGGCTCCTGGTGCAGATTCTCGCGGGAGAGCACCAGCGACAACCGGCGGTCGCTGCCGTGGTGCAACTGTTTGCCGGCGGCCCGCTGCTGGTCGAGAAATACCAGCAGCTCATCCAGCGTCGGTTGGTCCGCGTCAGCGTCAGACGACAGCCCAGGGCCGGCATCCTGACGCAGCGGGGTCGACCGTCGGCCCAGGCTGGCCTCCAGCACGAGCAGGTCCCGCTCGCTGGCCACGCCGATCACGGCGCCGGGTGACCGAGGCGGATGGCGGCGGACGACGGTGCCGTCGTGCGAGGGATCGCTGCCGGGCAGTGGCGAGGCGGCGGCGCGAGCGTAGATGGCGATGCCCTCACGCTTCGCGAATTCGACCGCCTGGGCGTTCAGGACCCGGGCGCCCGATTCGGCCAGCTCCTGCGTCTCTTCGTACGACAGCGTGTCGATGCGCCGCGCCTCCGGCACGACGCGGGGATCAGCCGTGTAGACGCCGTCGACATCCGAGCAGATCTCGCAGTACTCGGCCCCCAGGGCCGCGGCCATCGCGACCGCGGTGGTGTCGCTGCCGCCGCGCCCCAGCGTGGTGACCTCGCGGCGGTAGGACACTCCCTGATAGCCGGCGATCACGACGATCCGGCCGCGCGCCAGCTCGTCCTGCACCCGGAACGGCCGGACCTCGATGATCCGGGCGTCGACGTGGCGATCGTTGGTGATGATGCCGGACTGGCTGCCGGTGAAGCTGATCGCGTCGCCGCCGAGATCGCGAATCGCCATCGACAGGAGCGCCATCGAGATGCGCTCGCCGGCAGTCAGCAGCATGTCCAGCTCGCGGCGGTCGGGGTTGGGCGAGACCTGTTTGGCGAGCGCCAGCAGCTCGTCAGTGGTGTCGCCCATCGCCGAGACGACCACGACGACGTCGTGGCCGGCGCGCTGCGTCTGCATCACGCGATCGGCGACCTGCCGGATCCGCGTCACGTCCGCGACGCTGGACCCGCCGTACTTCTGGACGACGATGGACATTGATATCAGCCAGGAAAGCACGAAAAGAGTCAGCGGGCAAGGTGCGGCAGGTCTCCCACGAGATGGGTTGCTTCAGCACCTGTGAAGATTATTTCGTGGTTTCGTGTTTTCGCGGCTACTCGAACGTCGCCATCACCGGTGCGTGGTCGCTGGTGCCGATGTCCTTCTGCACGGGACACGACGTCGCCCGGGCGCCGAGCGCCGCGCTGGCGAGGACGTAGTCCAGCCGCCAGCCGATGTTGCGCTCGCGCATGTTGCGCCACGGCGCCCACCAGGTGAACAGGCCGTCGTTGTCGGGATCGAGCGCGCGGCCGACGTCGATCATGCCGCGGCCGATCATCCGCTCGAGCAGCGCCCGCTCCTCGGGCAGCTGGCCGATGGCGCGCGGCTTCAGCTCTTTGGGGTGCACGTCACGTTCGGTCCGCGCAATGTTGAGATCGCCGCAGACGATGAGGGCGCGATCGGCGGCCTGGAACGACGCGATGTAGGCGTCGAGCGCCTCGAGAAATCGCATCTTGGCCGGAAAATCCTTGCCGCCGTTCGGCACGTAGATTGACGCCACCGTCACCGCACCGAAAGCGGTGGTGAGGTCAACGGTGACGGCGCGGTGCTCGTAGTCGAACGCGGGATGCGCGAACGTCGGCCGATCGGGTGCGACGTCCTTGCGCACATGCAGGCCGACGCCCGAGTAGCCCTTGCCGCCGTGCCAGTAGCACCAGTAGCCCTCCATCTCGCAGAGGGCGCTCGGGACCTGATCGGCGGGGGCCTTGAGCTCCTGCAGGCAGACGACATCGGGACGCTCGCGCTCGATCCAGTCCTGGACCTGCGTCTGCCGCGCCCGGATGCCATTGACGTTCCAGGTGGAAATCTTCATCAGCGGCAGCCGACAGCTGTCGGCGCTCCGCAATCAGTCAGACCGATGACTGGCGGCGAGCCGACGGCTGTCGCTGGAGGATTTGGGCTAGTGCGTAGCGTGGGCGGCCTGGCGCTCGGCGGCGGGGATCGCCATCAGCTCCGGGTGCGAATCGACGTGCGCCTTGACGATCTCCTCGGCCCTGGCCATCGTATCGGCATCGCCATTGCGATAGATCGCGTTGGCCTCGATCAGGTCCTTCTGGTGTTCCGGCGTGGCGTCGATGCTCTCGTAGATGGCGGCCACCGGGCACGCCGGCACGCAGGCGCCGCAGTCGATGCACTCGTCCGGATGGATGTAGAGCATCGTCATGTCGGCGAATTCCGGCTCGTCCTTGCGCGGGTGGATGCAGTCCACCGGGCAGACGTCGACGCACGCGGTATCTTTCGTTTCAATGCAGGGGTCGGTGATGATGAATGGCATCTCGGATTCTCCGTCGCAAGGTTCGGGCAGCGGACGCGATCGACAGCCGATGACGTCACAGGCACCGAGATCCTATCGAAAACGTCACGTTTGCGCCAGTCCACGGCGCGGATTCGGCCAGAATCGTAGGTGGCGCCCGACTTGAGTCGGACTACGGGAATCCGGCTGAAGAGAGCGTGTGGAAAAATCGATTCTGAAGTAGTGCAGACCTTCAGGTCTGCCAGACACCGCAGGCCGGAAGGCCTGCACGACATCGATTTTCACATCCACGGAAGCCGGATCCCACGTACGAGCGGGGGCGGCGGCATCAGAATCGGCGGATTATACTCAAGCGCATGAGCACCGAGACACGACGCGGACCCGAGGCTCCCGACATCAGCGAGAAGGGCGGCATGAAGGGCGGCCAGCCACAGCGCGCCGACACCCGGCTGTTCATGCAGCTGCTGGTGTTTGGGGGGTGTACCGATGCGTCGGCACTCGCCGACGCGCTGGAGCGCGCGGCGCTGCCGGGCGTGCTGTACGAAGACATCAACGACCCGCACGGGGTGGCGCTGCTGACGTTCGATGAGGACCCGGGGTTCTTTCTCGATCGGGTCCGGCCGCTGTTGCGGGAGGCGCCGTTTGCCTCGCTGGTGCTCAAACCCGAGTACACGATGGTCGGACGGAGCTATTCGATCGGCTACGAACCGGATCTCCTCGACGTGCTGCTGCAGCGGCCCCGCCGGACCGTGCTGAATCCCGCCTGGAACTGGGCGGTCTGGTACCCGCTCCGCCGCAGCGGCCGGTTCGCACAGCTTCCGCCCGACGAGCAGCGGGTGATTCTCGCCGAGCACGGCACCATCGGCATGTCGTTCGGCGCCGCCGATCTCGCGCACGACATCCGGCTCGCCTGTCACGGCCTCGACAAGGACGACAATGATTTCGTCATCGGCTTGATCGGGAAGGACCTCTACCCGCTGTCCGCGATCGTGCAGGCGATGCGGAAGACGCAGCAGACGGCGCTCTATCTCGAGCGGCTCGGTCCGTTCTTTGTGGGAAGAGTCGTATGGCAGGGGAGGATGGGGAATTAAGGAAAGTTGAAAGGCAGAAGGCAACAGGCAAAAGGAACACAAGAAAGGCAAGAATGTCTGATCTGACGCTCGACGACGGCGGCGTGGTGGTTACCTGCGGGACGTGCGGCCAGAGGAACCGCTTCGCCTACGGCCGGCTCGACGACGACGTCCGATGCGGGAAGTGCAAGGCCGCGCTGCCGGCGCCGTCCGCTCCGATCGAGGTCGACTCCTCCGCCCACTTCGACCGGCTGATCGCCAGCGCCTCCATTCCCGTGGTCGTCGACTTCTGGGCACCGTGGTGCGCCCCATGCCGGATGGTCGCGCCCGAGCTCGAGAAGGTGGCGAAGAGACAGGCGGGGAAATACCTGGTCGTCAAGGTCAACACCGACGCCCACGGCGATCTCGGCGAACGGTTCGGCATCCGCTCGATTCCGACCATGGCGGTGTTCGCCGGCGGCCGCGAAGCAGCCCGCACGTCCGGCGCCCGGCCGGCGGCGGAGATCGAGGCGTTCGCTGAGCAGGCTTCAGGAAAGGGAAAGGTCGAAGGCACGAGGCAGAAGTAGCGCTCCGTCTTCCTTCCTTCCTTCTATTTGTTTTTCGCTTTCTGCCTTTTGCCTTCGACCTTCTTCTGACGTGCCGGTGCCTTGCTCCTGGGCGCCGAGGCCGGGACTGGCGGCTTGCTGATCTGCGCGGCCAGCAGCCCGACGCTCACGGCGTAGGAATGGGAGCAGTTGTAGGCGAGCAGGGCGTCGTAGTTGCGAAAGACGAGAAAGTGCCGTGTCGTGCCGGAGACGAGCGAGGCGTCCGCGCCGTCGCCGGGCAGCGCCGATCCCCCGGGCAGCCTGACACCGAGCCGCTGCCAGTCGGCGGCTGGGATGGGCACCGTCATGTCGCGGGTCGCCTGGCAGGTGCCGGCGCGCCGGGCGACGCCGCTGGCGATCCGGCCGGCGGCGGCCGGCGGGACCATTACTTCGCGGCCCCAGCTCTCGCCCGCCGTCCAGCCGTTGCCCTGCAGATAGTTGCCGATCGACGCGAAAACGTCGCCGGGCGATCCCCAGATATCGCGCCGCCCATCGCCGTCGAAGTCCTGCGCGAATTTGAGGTAGCTCGTGGGCATGAACTGGACCTGCCCCATCGCGCCGGCCCACGATCCGCGCAGCCGGGCCAGCTCGATATCGCCGCGATCGAGGATCTCCAGAGCGGCGAACAGCTCGCTCCGGAACAGCGCGGCGCGCCGCCCGTCCCAGGCCAGCGTGGCGAGCGCCGCAATGGTCGGCCGCACACCGCTGAACCCGCCGAAGTTCGACTCGATGCCCCAGATGGCGGCGAGGATCGTCGGCGGCACCCCGTAGCGCGCCCCGACCTCTTCGAGCAGCGCCGCCTGGCTCGCATAGGCCGTCCGTCCGCGCGTCACCAGCCTCGGCGTGACCAGCCGCGACAGGTATTTTTCGAGGGAGAGGACGGTCTCGGCCTGCGATCGATCGCGCTCGATGACGACCGGCAGCGGCTCGGCGATGTTCGACAGCGCCTCGTCGAGGATCTCGGGGCGGATGCCGCGCGACAGGGCCTCGGCGCGCACACCGGCGAGAAAATCGGCGAACGCCGGCCGCGACTCCTGCGCGACCGCCGGGCCGGACCAGGCGAGGGCGATCAGGCCGATCAAGGCCCCGAGAGGAATGCGCACAGGCGAGTGTACCAAGAATCGGAAATTAGGAATTAGGAATTAGGAATTAGGAATTAAATTAGAAATTAGAAATGAGGAAGGCGGAATTGAGTGCGGAGCTCCCGATTCCCGAATTCCTGATTCCCGAATTCCTGATTTCCAATTCCTAATTCCTAATTCCTAATTTCGCCTCCTCCGCAGAATCTGTGGGTGATTGAGCCCGTGGACGGAAGGAGTTCTTGT
>JBDTRR010000030.1:0-69990 GCA_039931615.1 Acidobacteriota bacterium | reverse complement strand
ACTTCTTCGCGCCGTTGAGGGCGTCGTCGTCGACGAAGATCGGGCAGTAGCCGCTGGGCTTGGCATTGAAGGATCCGGTCTTGACGATCTTGATTTTCATTGGTTGGTCCTGACGTCGTAAAGGTGATGGTACGCCCGCCACCTCGTGTGGCGGCGACAAATTCCGGCGCGCCGGCTAATTCGCTACTTCTTCGCGCCGTTGAGGGCGTCGTCGTCGACGAAGATCGGGCAGTAGCCGCTCGGTTTGGCGTTGAAGGATCCGGTTTTCACGATCTTGATTTTCATGGGTAGTCTCCTCTGATTACGCGGCTTGCGCCACGCTGTGTTCTGCCGCGCCGGCGACGTCGTGGGCCAGCGCGATGACCGCCGATTCGAAGCTCCGTTTGAAACAGGTTGGCGCGTTCATGTCGCCGAGTTGCGTATGCGAGGCGACCAGACAGCCGCCGGCGCAGACGGGAATGAAGGCGCAATCCCCGCAGTCCATCCACGGGTCCAGCCGGTCGAATCTGCCGCGCATCTCCTCGCGGACGGCGTCGCGGCGGTCGTCGACGTGTCCGGTCGACAGCCCGAGGTCGCCGGTGAAGCCGGGGCAGGCGTAGAGGGAACCGTCCGGGCCAATCGTGTGCGCGTGCTGCATGTGCACATGGCACGGACCGTTGTGCACGCCATCGGGAGTCGGGAAGCCGGAACGCCGGGTCTCTTCCCGCAGGAACGCCATCTCCGCTTCGCCGAAGCCGCACGAATCGCAGGCGGTGCCGCCCAGTTTGAGCTTGCCTTCGCCGACCGCCGTCATGCAGGTGCCGCCGAGCGGCTTGCCGTCGGCGTTGACCGGCGTCAGCGTCAGCACGTTCTTGAGCGGCTCCTTGGTGCGAATCACCGGCTTGAAGTTGACCTTGACCAGCTTGCCGGCGAAGTCCTGCTCGCTGAGGAACTTCAGCAGCGCCGGATAGCTCTCGACCGAGGACTCGTCGAAGTTGCCGCCAATCGCGACGCGGACGCGGTCGGCGACCTGGCGGATGTTCTCGACGATCCGATCGAAGGTGCCCTGGCCGCCGCGCAGCGGCCGCATCCGGTTGTGGGTGTCGCGATCGCCGTCGAGGGTGATCTTGATCCCGCGCAGGCCGAACGGCTCGAGATGATCGACGACCTCGGGGGTGAGCAGCAGGCCGTTGGTGATGATCGTGACGTTCATCAGGACGCCGCGCGCCCGGGACGCGTGCCAGAGCCGTTCGGCGAGGTAGTACATCACCGGCAGGTTGAGCAGCGGCTCGCCGCCGAAGAACATCAGGGTGAACCGCTCGGGATTGACCCGTCCCAGCTCGCGCTCGATCCAATCGCCGACCCGCACGGCGGTCGCCATCGACATCTTCGCCGCGAACTTGTTGTAGTCGCCGCGATCGCCCTGATAGCAGTAGTCGCAGGCGAAGTTGCACTGCAGCGTCGTCAGGACGGTGATGTTCAATTCCTCGGTGTTGCTGGTGACGCGGTGGAAGAACTTGTCGAGCTCGCGCCGGTCGGCGGCGCGGTCCGGCACCAGGAAGCCGTTGCCGATCAGCACCTGGAGCGCGTCGATCTCGTCGGTGGTGAAGGCGGTCCGCAGATCGGCGGGCCGGCCGTCGGGTCCGACCACCCGATCGATCAGCGCCGCGACGTCGGGCGAGACGACCAGCTGCGCGTCGGTCAGGGTGTTCATCAGGAACACTTCGTCGCGCTCCGGCAGCGGCACGCGCAGGTTGAACATCGACGGCTGCAGTGGTCTGGCCGGCGGCGCGATCGCGTGATTGACGAAATCCTGATCGTCCGGCCGGCGCGCCGGGATCACGAACAGTCCGGCTGGCTCGGGTGACAGACCAATTTCGAACGGCGAAGCAGACGGCATCTGTGTTGTACCTGAGTGGTCGCCGCGGCGGCGAGAGGGCGTTGACCGCGCCGCCTGCGGGGAGCCGCAAATGCGAACGCGCTGACTCAGATAGCAACCGGTGTTCCAACCCCGCGCTGCCGGCGGGGCGGGCAATTCGTTAGGGATTCTGCGGATTCTGGCGGTTGGGCGGCGCGGGCGCGGCGAGGGCGGACAACAGACTGGCCGCCGGTATTTTTCGCGCGGTCAGAGAACCCTGGTGTTTTCGATCGCCTGCGGGCTAATCAGTGCGGTCGGCCAATCGGTTGGCTGGTCAGGACAACTAACTAGCTTATGCGCCTCGCAGGCGCCGGGCGATCTGCCGCACATCGAGTTTGTCCATCTTGTATTTCAGCGTGCTCAACGGGATCCCGAGGTACTCGGCGGTGCCGGTGACGTTCCAGCCGCACTTCTCCAGCGCCCGCAGGATGAAGTTGCGCTCGAAGGTATTTGTCGCTTCTTCGAACAGGTTCTCCCGCGATCCCGACGACGGCTCGAGCTGGGCGAAATGGAATTCGAGCGGCAGGTCCTCTTCCGCGATGTAGTCCTTGTCGCTGACCGCGACCAGCCGTTCGATCAGGTTTTCCAGCTCGCGGATGTTGCCGGGCCACCAATAGCGCCGCAGCATCGCCATCGTCGAGTCGGTGACGCCCTGGATCTTCTTGCGGAAGCGGGCATTGTAGCGGCGCAGGAAGAACTCGGCCAGCTGCGGGATGTCCTCGGTGCGATCGCGCAGCGGCGGCAGCTTGATCGGGATGACGTTGATCCGGTAGTAGAGGTCCTCGCGGAACCGGCCCTCCTTGACCGCCTTGGCCAGGTCGACGTTGGTCGCCGCGATCAGGCGGAACTCGGTCTTGATCGGCTTGTTGCCGCCGACCCGCTCGATCTCGCCCTCCTGGATGGCGCGCAGCAGCTTGGCCTGGAGGTCGAGCCGCAGGTCGCCGATCTCGTCGAGGAACAGGGTGCCGTTCGAGGCCAGCTCGAACTTTCCGAGCTGCTGCCGGTGAGCGCCGGTGAACGCGCCGCGCTCGTGGCCGAACAGCGCGCTTTCGGCCAGCTCGCGCGGAATCGCCGCCAGGTTGACGGCGATGAACGGCGCGTCGGCGTCGCCCGCTTCGCGGTGGATCAGCCGCGCCATCAGCTCCTTGCCGGTGCCGCTCTCGCCCAGGATCAGGACGGTCGCCGACAGCTTGGCGATCTTGTTGACCAGGTCGATGATGTCGCGGGTCATCTTGCTCGGCCCGACGACGAACTCGCGCTCGGTCTGTTCGGCGACCTGCGCCGACAGCGTCAGCACCTGGCGGTTGAGATCCTGCCGCTCGCTGGCGTTGCGGACCAGCGATCGCAGCTGGTCGTAGTCGAAGTCCTTGGCGACGTAGTGATAGGCGCCGTGCTTCATCGCCTGCACGGCGGTCTCGATGTCGTTGAGCGCCGAGATCATGATGACCTCGACCAGGCTGTAGTTCTCCTTGACGATGCGCAGCACTTCGAAGCCGCTGATGCCGGGCAGGCGGACGTCGAGCAGGACCAGGTCGATGTTTTCCCGGTTGAGGACCGGCAGCGCCGCCTCGCCGCTCATCACCCGCAGGACGCGGAACTCGCGTTTGAGGATGGCGGTCAGCGTGTCGCGCATGCCTTCGTCGTCGTCGACGATCAGGACGGTCTTCTGTTTCTGGGCCATGGTGCCCGGGGCGGGCTGAACCGGGCGTCATTGTGTCAGTCGAGGGTGCTGATTTCAAGGCCGGTTGCCTTGACACTCTCGCGAGGCGTCCGATAAGGTACGACGTTTGGTGGTTTCCTACTGGGTGGTGGTCGGCGTGGTGTTCGTGGTTGCCGCGGTGGCGGCCGAACGCGGCCGCCGCCTGTCCCGGCGGCTCGAGCGGCTCAAGGAGTCCTACTGGGATCTCCGTTACGAGCTCGGTCAGCTGCAGGCGCGCGTCACCCGCCTCGAAGCGGAGCGGGCCGACCAGACGCCGACGCCGGCGCCGCCGCCGCCCGCCGCCAGTAACTTCGTCCCCTTGTCCTCATTGAAGCGCTGACGCGAGCAGGTTCGACCCCGGCGCCGCGTGCGAGGCATCCATGGCCAACGAGTACGACCTGATCGTGATCGGCGCCGGAACCGGCGGCTACGTCGCGGCGATCCGCGCCGCCCAACTCGGCCTCAGCGTCGCCGTCGTCGAGAAGCAGAAGGCGCTCGGCGGCACCTGCCTGCTGGTCGGCTGCATTCCGACCAAGGCGCTGCTCGAGCACGCCCACGCCATGAAGATCGTCCAGCACGCCAAGGAGTGGGGCGTGACGATCGGCAGCGGCCCGGCCGGGTCGGCGCCGTCCCCGATCGGCATCGATATGGGGCAGGTCCACGCCCGCAAGGACAAGATCGTCGGCGGTCTGACCAAGGGCATCGAGTTCCTATTCAAGAAGAACAAGATCACCTGGATCAAGGGGACGGCGCGCCTGACCGGCAGCGGCGGCGTCGACGTGTTCGAAGGCGAGGCCCAGACGCTGCGCGCCCGCCGCGAGATCATCGTCGCCACCGGTTCGGCGCCGCGCACCGTGCCGGGCGTCGAAATCGATCGCCGGCGCATCATCACCAGCGACGAAGCGGTCCACCTGAAAGAGGTGCCGAAGTCGATCGCGATCATGGGCAGCGGCGCCGTCGGCGTCGAGTTCGCCTCGATCTTCCGGCGCTTCGGCAGCGAGGTGACGATTCTCGAGCTGCTGCCCCGCCTGGTGCCGATTGAAGACGAGGCGGTGTCGGCGGAGCTGGAGAAGTCGTTCCGCAAGCAGGGCATCACCTGCCATACCGGCGCGCGGGTGACCGGCGCCACCGCCGGCGCCGACGGCGTCGACATCGACGCCCAGCTCGCCAACGGCACCGCGCAGCGGATTCACGCCGACTATCTGCTGGTGGCGACCGGCCGCGGTCCGGTCACCGCCGGCCTCGACGCCGAGGGGGTCGGTCTGCAGATCGAGAAGGGCTACATCAAGGTCGATGCCCAGTACCGGACGACGGTGCCGGGCATTTCGGCGGTCGGCGACGTGATCACGCTGGGGACGCCCGGTCACCCCCAGCTCGCCCACGTCTCGTCGGCGGAAGGCATCGTCGCCGCGGAGCGCATCGCCGGCCAGCCGACCCGGCCGATCAACTACGATCACGTGCCCGGCTGCACCTACTGCGATCCGGAGATCGGCAGCGTCGGCCTGACCGAGCGCGAAGCGCTCGAGCGCGGCTACGAGGTCAGCATCGGGACGTTCCCGTTCGGCTTTCTCGGCCGGGCGAAGATGGCCGGCGAGACCGAGGGTTTCGTCAAGATCGTCGCCGAGAAGAAGAACGACGAAGTGCTCGGCGTCCACATGATCGGCCTGCGATCGACCGAGCTGGTCGCGGAAGCGACCGTCGCGCTCCGCCTCGAGACCACGGTCGAGGATCTGATTCGCACCATTCACGCCCACCCGACCATGGCCGAAGCGATCGGGGAAGCGGCCCACGCGGTGCACGGCGCCGCGATTCACATGTAACTGCCTTGTCCAGGTAACCGCACTGATGACGCACAATCGCCGCTGCAGCATGCCCGACCGGGCCGGCGCCGACCCGGTCGCACGCTGCCGCCGGAGGTTGCGTTGAGCACCTGATATGCCGACTGATGTCGTGATGCCGCAGATGGGCGAATCGATCGCCGAGGGGACGATCGTTCGGTGGATCAAGAAGGTCGGCGACCAGGTGGCGCGCGACGAGCCGCTGTTCGAGATCTCGACCGACAAGGTCGACGCCGAGATCCCGTCGCCGGCGGCCGGCATCCTGGCGGAAATCCGCGTCAAGGAAGGCGAGACCGTCGCCGTCAACAGCGTCGTCGCCGTGATCGGCGCCGTTGGTGAGCAGCCGGCGAAGGCGCCCGCCGGACCGGAGCCGGCCAGCCCGCCGCCCGTCAGCCGGACGCCGGGCCAGACCCAGCCCGGCACTGGCGAGGCCGACACCGGCCAGCCCGGCGCTGCCAGTGCAAGCGCTGAGGGGGCCGGCGCTGAGGGGGCCGGCACTGCCGCGCCCGACATGGTCCAACCCGGCGTTGGCCAGGCGTTGGAAGCGCCGCCGGCGCCCACGGCTCAGGGCGACGGCACGCCCGCGGCAGCCGCGGCCGATTCGCTGCCCGGGGCCCCTCAGCAGTCCGCCGGAATCGAAGAACGGCTGCGCCAGCGCTCGTCGCCGCTGGTGCGCCGGATTGCCAAGGAGCACCACGTCGACATTTCGGGCATCCCAGGCACCGGCATCGCCGGGCGCGTGACCAAGCGCGACATTCTCGACTTCATCGCCCAGTCGGGCGCCCAGCCGACCGCGCCAGCCGCCCCGGCCGCGCTGCCGGGTTCGACCGGGACGCCGCCGGCCAGCCCCGCGCCTCAGTCAGGCCCCGCACCGCTTGCGGCTGCCGCCCCGCCGGCGCCTCGCGGCGGCGGCGTCCCGGGGCAGGTCCAGCCGATGTCGGTGATGCGCAAGAAGATCGCCGAGCACATGGTGATGAGCCGGCGCACGTCGGCCCACGTGCACTCGGTGTTCGAAGTCAATTTCTCGCGCGTGGCGCAGATTCGCGAGGTGAAGAAGGCGGCCTATGAGCGGTCGGGCGCCAAGCTCACCTACCTGTCGTTCATCATCAAGGCGGTCGTCGACGCGCTGCGGGCCGTTCCGGTGGTCAACGCCTCGATCGACGGCGACAACGTCGTCTACCACCGCGATGTCAATCTGGGGGTCGCCGTCGCGCTCGATTGGGGGCTGATCGTGCCGGTCATCAAGAAGGCCCACGACCTCAACCTGCTCGGCCTGAGCCGGGCGGTTGCGGACCTGGCCGGCCGGGCCCGCGCCAAGCAGTTGAAGCCCGATGATGTCACCGGCGGGACGTTCACCATCACCAACCCGGGCGTGTTCGGCGCGCTGTTCGGCATGGCGATCATCAGCCAGCCCCAGGTCGGCATTCTCGGTGTCGGCCAGGTCGAGAAGCGGCCGGTGGTGATCGACGACGCGATCGCGATCCGGCCGATGGCCTACCTCACGATCGGCTACGACCACCGCTTGATCGACGGCGCGGTCGCCGACGAGTTCATGTCCCACATCAAGCGCCAGCTGGAGAATTGGGACCCGACGCAAGCGTAGTCGACGAGGCCGGCCGCCCGGCCGCGACCAGGCGCCTCGACGTCCGCCGGCTCGGCGTCGTGCCCTACGCCGAGAGCCTGGCGCTGCAGCGGGCGCTGGTCGAAGATCGCCAGCACCATCGCGTCGACGACCTGCTGCTGCTGGTCGAGCACCCCCATGTGCTGACGCTGGGCGTGCGCGGCGACGGCGGTCGCGGCCACATTCTCGCCAGCCCCGGGCAGCTGGCGGAACGGGGCATCGACGTCCACGAGACCGGTCGCGGCGGCGACATCACCTACCACGGGCCCGGCCAGATCGTCGGCTATCCGATCCTCGATCTCAGACCCGATCGCTGCGACGTCCACCGCTACGTGCGCGATCTCGAGGACGTGCTGATCCGGACGGCCGCCGACTACGGCATCACAGCGCACCGCGTCCCCGGCATGACCGGCGCCTGGGTGGGCAGCGACAAGCTGGCGGCGATCGGCGTCCGGATCGCGCGCTGGGTCACCAGCCACGGTTTTGCCTTGAACGTCAGCACCAACCTCGACTGTTTCAACCTGATCGTTCCGTGCGGAATTGCCGATCGGGGCGTCACCTCGCTCGAGCGCCTGCTCGGCCGGCCGGTCGCTCGTCAGGAGGTCGAAGATCGGCTGATCGGGCACTTCTGCGAGGTATTTGGGCGCAGGTCTGACGCTTGAATAGGCAAATCGGCAGAAGGCAGAAGGTCCCCTCGTACGTGGGATCCGGCTTCAGCCGGAGCAAGTGGCAAGGCAAAAGGCGGGAGGTAAGAGAAAGCGCTGACTTCAAGGCGCCGGGTGGAATATTCGGCGCGGATGTGGGGTTTTCATCCGCATCGAGAGGAACCTCATGCGGGACCCCAAGGAACAAGAACTGCTCGCCCGGCTCCAGGCCGGCGACGAACGCGCCCTGGTTGAGCTGGCCGCCACCTACGGCGCGAAGATCTATCAGCTCGCCATCCGTTATCTGAAGAACAAGGAAGACGCCGAAGAAGTGATGCAGGACGTCCTGTACAAGGTCTACCGGAACGTCGGCACCTTCCGCGGCGATGCGGCGTTGTCGTCGTGGATCTATCGCATCACGTTCAACGCCTCGATGTCGCGTCTGCGGACCGCCCAGTATCAGCGGACGCAGGACGAAGACCGGCAGCTGGCGGTGACCGACCCGGAAGACGGTGGCAACCCGTCGCGCCACGAGATTGCCGACTGGTCCAACCTGGCGGACGAAGGCGTGCTCCGATCGCAGTTACGGCGGCGCGTCCTCCGCGCCATCCTGGCGCTGCCGGCCATCTACCGGGCGCCGGTGATGCTGCGCGACATCCAGGGGCTGTCGACCGAGGAAGCGAGCGCGATGCTGCAGGTGAAGGATCAGACGCTGAAGTCGCGGCTGCACCGCGGCCGCCTCATCCTGCGCAAGCAGCTGTCGGATTTCGCCGGAGGGCTGTCGCTCCACCGGCCGCCTCTCTACGGAACGTAAGGCCCGCTTCGTCCAGGCATTCCTACAACAGCCTGGCGCTGTCGAGCGCGACGCGGTCCGCGCCGTTCAGCTCCGGGCAGACCACCCGTTCGATGCCGCGCCGGTGCAGGCGGGCGGGCAGCGCCACCGTCCGGTGGCGGGTGCCTTCGCCGTCATCGGGTGCGATGAAGCAGCTGACGACCGCGCGCGATCGGCCGAAGATGGCCGCCGCTGCCTTGGCCGCCGCCGCGGCAAGGGCGTACGGTCCAGGCGGCCACAGCGCGGCAATCCGCGCCGCGACCCGCCGCCGCGCCGGCTCGTCGAGCAGCCGGGTCAGCGCGAATCCGGCGGACGTGACATCCTCCCACGGGATCACAATCTGAGCCGGCGGCAGGCCGAGCACCGTGAGCGCCACATCCCGCGGCGAGCCGTCGAGCGCCAACGCCACCATCGCGCGGGCGCCGCCGGCCAGCGCTTCGGGGGCCGTGCCGAACAGCCGTTCCCGCGCCACATGCAGCTCGCGCACTCCCCGATCGACCAGCTCCCGCTGCGAGGCGCCGGCGCAGAGAATCGGCGATCGGCTGGCGAACGGCGTCAGCCGCTTCAGGAGCAGCAGCCCATCCTCGCCCTGCCATTCGGCCCCCGCCGCGCGGTCGGCGATGACGAGGAGCGTGGCGCCGCCGGCCGCGGCCAGATCGGTCGATCCCGACACCGCGGTCGAAAAGCCTTCAATCGGGCCGGCCTGCATGATGTCGAGCGCCTTTCCCTCGGCCACCCGCCCGGCATCGTCGATCAACCGGACGCTGGCGGCGATGTCGAGCCGCGCCAGCGCGTCGGCCACCGCGCTGCCGAGCGGTCCCGCACCGAGGATGGCGATGTCTTCCACTGGTGGGCTATTCTAGTCCCCTGGAATCGTGAAGGGGTCGCCTGGGAGTCAGGTGACCCTTCACGATTCCAGGGGACAATGGATGTGGATTCCCTGAACGGCAAGGTTGCACTGGTCACCGGCGGGTCCCGGGGAATCGGTCTGGCGATCGCGTCGGCGCTGGTCGCCGACGGAGTCCGGGTGATGATCACGGGCATGAGCGAGGCGCATCTGGCCGAGGCCAGGCCGGTGATCGAGCGGGCCGGTCCCGGCGCCGTCGAGACGCTCCAGGCCGACGTGCGCCGCTATCCGAATGCCGATCGCGCGATCGCGGCTACCGTGACGCGGTTCGGCGGCCTCGATTTCCTGATCAACAACGCCGGTGTCGGTATCTTCGCGACCGTGGCCGAGATGACGCCCGAGCAGTGGTCTGAGGTGATCGAGACCAACCTGACTGGCGCCTTCAACATGTGTCACGCGGCGATTCCGCAGCTCCGCCAGCGCGGCGGCGGTTTCATCATCAACATCAGCAGCCTGGCGGGCACCAATGCCTTTCCGGGCGCCGCCGCCTACTGCGCCACCAAGTCGGGCCTGAACGCCTTCAGCGAGGCGCTGATGCAGGAGGTTCGCTACGACAACATCCGCGTCAGCTATGTGATGCCGGGCTCGGTGGCGACCGGGTTCGCCGGCGGGGACGAGACGAAAGGCGCCGACTGGAAGGTCGCGCCCGAAGACGTCGCGGACGTCGTCGTCAACCTGCTCCGCCATCCGGCCCGAAGCCTGCCCAGTCGTGTCGAGCTGCGGCCGACCCGGCCGCCGCGGAAGTAGAGCCGCGCATGTCAGTCTTCGAGAAGCACCGCGACACGCTCGAGCACCACGAGACGATGATGGGCAGCTCGCGGGGCCGGCTCGCCGTCGCGCTCGACCTGCTGACCGATTCGCTGGCGCTGGTCGGACAGCACGGCGTGTACTGCCGCAGCGAGCGCTGGCCGGGCAAGCCGCGCATGGACATCGCCCTCGTGCTCGAGCAGCTGGACGACGCGAAGCAGCTGGTCCAGAGCGCGATGGAGATACTCAAGAAGAAGTAAGGCCAAGAGGCAAAAGGCAGGCCCTCAACCGACACGTCCCTCCAGCGCCTCTTCAGCCCCGGACGTCGCCGCCGGCTCCGTCCCGGCCTCCGTCGGCGGTGCCTGCCACCGCGACAGGATCAGCAGCCACACCAGGCCCGGCACCATGAACATCGCCCCCAGCGAGAACGACAGCGTGCGCGGTGACCACCCGCCGCGATCGAGCTGGTAGGCGGTCCAGTAGCTCGACACCGACGAGCTGAGGGTCACCAGCGCGAGCTCGGCGGCGAACACCCGGCCGCGAAAGCGATCCGGGACCTCCAGCTGCAGCAGCACCGTGCTGAACACCCACAGAATCGAACCGCCGAAGTGGGCGCACAGCACCGCCAGCGCGGCGATCGGCAGCGTCGGCGCGAAGGCGAGCGCGATGTAGAACCCGCCAACGACGAAGTAGGCCGGTCCAAGCGTCCGCCGCAGCGCGGCCGGCGTCTGGCCGAGCATCCAGCGCAGCGTGATCGGTCCGAGGCCGGCGCCGATGCCGCGGGCGCCATACAGCACGCCGATGCCCGCCGCCGTGCTGCCGGCGACCGGAAAGACCCGCTGCCCGAAGATCGTCAGCAGCAGCAGGACGCCGCCGGCAATGCCCCATCCGAACTTGACGAACATCAGCGCCGCGACGTGCGAGTGGTGCCGCAGGTAGCGGAACCCCTCGATCAGGTCCGACCAGCCGGTCAGCGCCGCCAGCCCCTGCGGCCGGGGGCCCGGCAGCGGCCGGGCGTCGTAATCGGTCCGGGCGATGATGACGGCCGAGGCGAAGAACGACACCGCGTTGATGACGAACGCCGCGTCGCCGCCGGCCAGCACCGTGACCAGGCCGCCGATCGAGGCGCCGATCGCCAGCATCGCCGACCAGAGCGCGCTCGACAGCGCGTTGCCCGCCAGCAGCTCATCGCCTGCGGTGATGTTGGGAATCGTCGCCGTCCTGGCCGGCTCGAAAAACGCCGACGCCGAGACGGTCAGCGCCATCACCACGTAGGCGATCCAGATCTGGTCGGCCCGCCGCACCAGCAGCAGCCCGAGAATGAGCACGCCGCGCACGACGTCGGCGGCGATCATCACCTTGCGCCGGTTGACCCGATCGACGACCACCCCGGCCAGCGGTCCGACGATGGCGATCGGCAGGAAGTTGACGATCAGCATCCAGGCGACGGCGGTCGCCGATCCGGTCAGATCGAGCAGCAGCGCGAACACCGCGACGCTGTTGAACCAGTCGCCGAGCTGCGAAATCATCTGGCCGATGAACAGCAGCCGGAAGTTCCGGTTGGTGCGAAGGAGGGCGATGTAGGGATTCACGGCTGGGTGTATTTTCCTTTGTCCGTGGGTCCGGGTCATGCGGACCTTCCACGGTCCGGCTAACCCAGGGCCGGACCCCACGTACAAGCGGAAAGTGGTACAAACGGACAGCGCTTCAGCGCGTCAGGATCTCGGCCAGCCGCGCCGTAAACGCCGAGCGGGCCATCACGTCGCCGACGCCGGCCTGGCGCGCCGCGTCGATCAGATCGGTCTGCACGTGGGAGACGAAGCCGACGGTCGCAATCGAGGCCAGCGCGGGGTCGCGCCTCATCTCGGCGACCGTTCCCAGCGGATCGGTGCGGGTGCTGTTCAGATCGAAGATGACCAGGGAGGGCGCGTTCGTCCGCATCTGGTCCAGCGCGGCGGCGCTCGATCGCGCGAAGGCGACCGGCACGCCGACCTGTGCCGCGGTCGTCTTGATTTTGGATGTGAACATCAGGTCGTCAACGACTGCTAGGATCACCAGCTGATGATAGTCGAGACCCAGGCGGTCGGTCCGTTTTTCAAGAACGGGTTCATCCTCGGCTGCGAGGACACGCGCGAGGCGGTGCTGATCGATCCCGGCGACGAGGTCGAGCAGTTGCTGGTCTTCGCGGAGCGGCAGGCCTTGCGCGTCGGCCACATCCTGCTGACCCACGCGCACATCGACCACATCACCGGCGTGGCGGCGGCGAAGCGGGCGCTCGGGGTCCCGATCTACCTCCACCGCGACGATCTGTTTCTCTACGAGCAGGTGGTCGCGCAGGGGATTATGTTCGGCGTGCGCGTCGAGGCGCCGCCGCCGGTCGACGTCTTCTACTCGCCTGGAGAAGTGATTGGCTTCGGAAGCTACGACGTCCGGCCGCACCACACGCCCGGACACTGTCCGGGCGGCGTCTGCCTGCAGGTCGGGAAACGGGGCGCGGCTGGTAAGGCGCTGTTCGTCGGCGACACCCTCTTCGCTGGATCGATCGGCCGCACCGATCTGCCGGGAGGCGACTACGACACGCTGATCGATTCGATCCGCCGCGTGCTGTTTGCGTTCGGCGACGACGCGGAGGTGTTCCCGGGCCACGGGCCGGCGACGACGATCGGGGAGCAGCGCCGGACCAATCCGTACCTGGCCGGGAGGGGAGCGCCGGGCTAGAACCGCTCAGCTGACCGCCTTTTCCACCGTCAGCTCGACGCGGCCGAGGCGCAACCGGTCGCCGCCGGTCGCCCTGCCCTTCTCGATCCGCTGATTGTTGAGAAAAGTGCCGTTGGTGCTCGCCAGATCCTCGATGGCGAGCGCCTCGTCGCTCGCCACCAGGCGGCAGTGCACCCGCGAGACCAGCGCGACGTCGAGGATGAAGTCGGCGGCCGCCGCCCGGCCGACTGTCCTGGCGGTGCCGTTGGCGAGCCGGAACGTCAACGAGCCGCTGGCTTCGGAGGCGCGGAGGATCCACATTGACCGGTATCTTAGTTCGCCGGTGAAAAGGAAACCCGCGACGGCTTCAACCAGCGGATGAAACACCGCGTCAGGCTCACCGGCCCGACGCCGGCCACGCCTTCTGCAGCCAGGCCACGATCGAGGACGCGACCAGGGCGCTGATCCGTTTGTCTTTCAGCGCCGGATATTCGTCGACCTCGCCGGTCGTCGCCGGCACCATCAGGTGGTTGACGCCCGGGATGCTGACGACTTCGGCCGGAGCGGCGTCCTTGCGGCCCCGCGCCAGTTCGGCGAGATGCTCCGCGTTCGAGGGCTCGACCTGGGTGTCCAGGCTGCCCTGCACGATCAGGATCGGCTGCCGCACCTTCGGCAGGATCTTGGCGGGGTCGTGCGTCAGGATGCTGGAGAACTCCGCGTTGTCGACCTGCCGGCGCACGCTCGCCGGCAGCGCCTCCACGCCCTTGCCGGTGATCACCGCCTCGTGAATCTGCTTCTGCAGGTCGATCCGCGCCTGCTTGTCGGCGTCCGAGAGGCCGGAGCGGTCGAGCAGCCGCTTCTGCTGCGCCAGGACCAGGTCGCTGCCGGGGACGCCGGGAGCGGCGAGGAGGACGAGCGCGGCGATGCGCTTGTCTTTGGCCGCGGCGACCAGCGCGATCGCCCCGCCTTCACTGTGGCCGGCCACCGCGATGCGCTTGGCATCGACATCCTTCCGGTCGGCGACGAACTTGACCGCGGCGCGCAGGTCCTCCGCGTATTCGGCGAAGCCGGCGGTCTCGATCCGCCCGCCGCTCTGGCCGACGCCGCGCTTGTCGTAGCGCAGAACCAGGTAGCCGGCATCGGCCAGGGCGTTGGCAAGCTGACCGTAGACGGGAATATCGGCGACGGTGCCGTCCCGATCGATCGGCCCCGATCCGCCGACCAGCACCAGCGCGGGGAGTCGTTTCCCGGCCGCGCCGGCCGGCTTCGTGATCGTGCCGATCAGGTTGAAGCCGTTGGCGGGAATCCGCGCCGGTTCATCGCCGGCGCGGGAGATGGCGACCCGCCGCGTCGAGACCGACGCGATGTCGTCGCGGACGAAATCGATCGACTGCGCCGGCACGCTGACGCGCAGGAGGCGGCCGGCCTCGTCGCCCCAGACGTCGGCTTCGACGCCCGGCTGTCCCGTCGCCGCCAGCGTCACGTGGGTGCGGCGCGCCTCGATCAGCCGTGCCACCGTCTGAATCCTGTCCGGCCCGGAATCCCCGACCACCACCGAGATCGGGATCGGCCCACCCTGGTAGGCCGGGATGATGGCGCCGGGACTTGCCGTCTTCAATCGCGCGGCGATCGCGGCGTACGCGGCGAAGAACGGGTTGGGCAGCAGCACGACGTCGGCGGCCACGGTATCGGTCCGGTCGACCGCCTGACCGGCGTTGTCGACATGCGTCGTCGCGGTCGTGCCGGCCACGCTGATGCGGAGGCCGAACAGCTGGGCGCCGGCGGTGGCGTCGAGCGTCAGCGCCCGGCCCTTCCATTCGGCGTCGTACTGAATCTGCAGGTTCCGGGTCGTCAGATCGAGCGGCGGGCCGATTCGTCCGTTGCTCGACACCGTCCATCCATCGGCGTTGCGGACCACGGCGATCTCTTCAGTGCCGATCTGGCTGCCGCGCAGGAAGACGGTGTATTTCGCCGTGCCCGCCGCGGACGAAGGCGTCTGTGCACCGGCAGCCAGGGCGGTCGCGGCGACGAGCCCAACGGCGCGGATAGAATGGGACAGGGCCATGAGGCCAGCATATAGCACCATGCTTTCAACCGATACCTATCAGGCGGCCCGCCAGCGGGCGGCCAGCATCGACCGCTCCGATCGCGGCCGCATCGTCGTCTCCGGCGCCGATCGCGCCTCGTATCTGCAGGGCCTGCTGACCAACGATGTCGTGGCGCTGAAGCCGGGCGAGGGGTGTTACGCCGCCTACCTGACGCCGCAGGGCCGGATGATCGCCGACCTGTTCGTCTATGAGCTTGGCGACGTCATGCTGCTGACGGTCCCGCTCGCACAGAAAGACGGCGTGATGGCGAGGCTCGATCAGTTCATCTTCAGCGAGGATGTCCAGCTCGGCGATGTCACCGACACGTTCTTCACCCTCGCCATCGTCGGGCCCGAGGCGGCGCCGATTGTCGGCCGGCTGGTCGGGGATCCGGGCGGCGAGATTTCGATGCTGCCCGAGCACGGCAATCGCCGTGTGGCGTTCGCCGGCGGCGCGGCGATCGTGACCAGGATCACCGATACCGGGGAGCCCGGTTTTGACGTCTATGTCGAGCAGCGGTGCGTGGACGTCCTCCGGGCGGCGCTCGCGGCCGAAGGCGTTCCGGCGGCCGGGCCCGAAGTTGCCGCCGCGATCCGCATCGAAGCCGGGATGCCGAAGTTCAACCTGGACATGGACACCGACACGATTCCGCTCGAAGCGGGAATCGAGCCGCGTGCGATCAGCCTGTCGAAAGGGTGTTACGTCGGCCAGGAGGTCATCATCCGCGTGCTCCATCGCGGCCACGGCCGGGTCGCGCGCAAGCTTGCCGGGCTGTTGCTGGAAGGGGCGGTGGTGCCGGCTGCCGGCGCCGACATCACGGTCGAGAGCCGGGTGATCGGCCACGTCACCAGCAGCGCGGCCTCGCCGTCGCTGGGCCGGCCGATTGCGCTGGCCTACCTGCATCGGGACTTTCTCGCGCCGGGGACAGCCGTGTCCGTTGCCGGCCAGCCGGCGGCGGTGGCCGCGCTGCCGTTCGTGAGCATCGGGGAGGCCAGGCCAATTCCCAACCAGTCGTAGGTTTCAGTCTTCGCCGGCCCACGTCGTCCCTCGACGGATGGTCCTGGAGACGCCCGCCTCCCGCGGCACGCCCTGAAGGGCGTGTCCTACACCCGATTTTTGGTAGGGGACGGTCTTTAGACCGTCCCGTCATCAGACGTTCAGGCCTGCCGTGTCAATTTGCGAATCAGCTCGATGTCGGCGGGCGGGAAGGGCAGCCGGTGCAGGCCGGCCCGCGCGGCCCACTGCATCTGCTGTCCGAGCTGCGGGCGTGGCTCGTCGATCAGCTCGCAGCGCAGGAAGTGCAGCTCGACCAGCCGCTCTGGATAGGCATGTACGGTCGTGAATATTTCTTCGCCGACAACGGCCTCGACGTCGAGCTCTTCCCTCAGCTCCCGGGCGAGACATCCCGGCAGGGTTTCTCCCGGCTCGCATTTGCCGCCGGGAAACTCCCACAGCCCCTCCAGGTGCACGCCCTTCTGCCGCCGGGTGATCAGAAACCGGCCGTCGCGTTCGATCACGGCGGCGCCGACGATGATGCGGGTCACGACCCTTCGGGGTTGAAGGGAAACGAGCGGCAGCCCTTGGCCATCGGACAGATCAGGCACCGCGGGCGGCGCGCGACGCAGACCATGGCGCCGAAGTCCATCAGCGCCTGGTTGAAGTCGAAGACGTGGCGGTGGGGCACCAGGGTTTCGGAGAGCTTCCACAGGTGGCGTCTGGTGGCGTGGCTCTTTGCATCGCCGGCGCCGACGAAGATCCGGAACAGGACGCGGGCGACGTTGGTATCCAGAATCGCCGCGCGCTGGTGAAACGCGAAGCTCCGGATGGCGCCGGCCGTGTAGGCGCCGATTCCCTTGAACGACAGCAGCGTCGCTTCGTCGGCCGGCAGCGCGCCGCCGTAGCGGGCGACCGATTCGCGGGCAATGGTTTGCAGGCGGCGCGGCCGGATGTTGTAGCCGAGCGGATACCAGGCGTCGGTCACGTCCTGCTCGGGCGCTGCCGCCAGTGCCTCCAGCGACGGGTACTTCTCCAGCCACTCCTGGTATTTCGGCAGCACCCGGTCGACCTGGGTCTGCTGCAGCATGATCTCCGACACCAGGATGTGGTAGGGGTCGCTGGTCTTGCGCCACGGGAGATCGCGCCCGTGGCGGCGGTACCAGGCGAGCAGCCGCTGGCGGAAGCGGCGGCGATCGCCGGCCGGCGGCAGTGGCAGCGGCGGCGGCTTCTTCGGAGAGCTGGAAACGGGCATCGTATAATCGCGCCGACGTGAAAATCTACACGCGTACCGGCGATGCGGGGGAGACCTCGCTGTTCGACGGGACGCGCGTCAGCAAGCACGACGCCCGCGTCGACGCCTACGGCGAGGTCGACGAGGTGAACGCCAGCCTCGGCGTCGCCCGCGCGACGATTGCCGATGCCGAGCTCGACGCCGCGCTCGCCCAGATCCAGCGCGACCTGTTCGCGGTGGGCGCCCGTCTCGCCGATCCGGCAGCCAAGATAGCAGACCGGGTGACGAAAGCGGCGATCGCTGACGCCGACGTCGCCCGGCTCGAAGCGCTGATCGACCGCTACGAGCTCGAGCTGCCGCCGCTGCGCCGCTTCATTCTCGCCGGCGGCAGCCCGGGCGGCGCCGCGCTGCATCTGTCGCGCGCCGTCTGCCGCCGCGCGGAACGCCGGATGGTGTCGCTCGAGCCGGCGGTCGATGCGACGCTGATCCGCTACATCAACCGGCTGTCCGATCTGCTGTTCGTCGCCGCCCGGCTCGCCAACCACCGCGCCGGCGTGCCGGAAGTCGAGTGGTAGCCCCGGTCCTCATTCCGTCCGTGGCGTCCGGCTTGATCTCATCACGGTCCGGCTGAAGCCGGACACTACGTACGGAAGAAATGCCTGACGAACGCCGGATGGTGGCGCTCGAGCCGGACACTACGTCCGATCACGGCCGGCTGAATCCCGCATCTCCATATCCTGCTTGATCGCGTCGAACACGGCCCGCGCCAGCTCCTGCGAGACGCGCTCGCGGATGGCGCCGCACTCGATCAGGATGGTTCCGGCCGCGGTTTCACAGGCGACGTCCCATCGATCGCGGGCGATGCCGTCCGGCCGGTCCTCGAAGCTGGTCGCCGGGATGTCGGCGCGCGGCGCGTTGCGCTGCGAGACGTAGGCCGCAATCGGCGATCCGTTAATCAGCACCCGTACCGCGGCGATCAGGTCCTTGTCGATCGATCGGTCGCCGTAGTGGAACCGGGTGTCGTCTTCGGTGAACAGCACGAGATCGTCGCCGGCCGGGATCTCGGCGACGATCCGGCGCCCCAGCGCTCCCTCGGCATCGCGGGTACGCTGCCGCCGCCGCCGATAGAACTGCAGGGTCGTGGCGAGGCTCGCGGCCAGCAGCAGCAGCGCCACCGCGATGGCACCGGCGATGAAATCACGCATAGGAGCCTGTCAGCCCGTGGTAAAAGGCCCGCCGGCATTCGACCGGCGCTGCATCCCGCCTGGCGGCGTTGCTCATCGCTCAAATATTCCCGATATTCTCGCGCGTCGCGCCTTGCCAGTCGGGCGCGTCACCGGTCTCGGTGCTCGCCGGGACTTTCACCACGGGCTGCTGTCGCCGGCCGGTTAGAATCTGTCAGTGTCTTCCTGGGCCGCGCCGCTCGCCGAGGCGTACGGAGCGTGCGACGAGCTGGCGCGATCGCATTACGAGAATTTTCCGGTGGCCTCGCGCCTGTTGCCGGCGGCGATGCGCCCCCATGTCGCGGCGCTCTACGCCTTCGCGCGGGTCGCTGACGACATCGCCGACGAAGGAACGGCGCCGGCCGTTCAACGGCAGATCCAGCTTGGCGCCTGGCAGGCCGGCCTGCACGACGTCGTCGCTGGGGCCGCTGCGGGGGTCGTCGCCGGTGCCGTTGCGGGCGTCGTCGCCGGTCACGTCGCCGGCGATCGTCACGGCGTCCCGACGTCCAATGCCGCCGTCGGGCCGGGCCCCACCGCTCGCGAGCGCCTGATCCTGATCGCCGCCGGCCATACCATCCGGTCGCTCGATCTGCCGATCGCGCTGTTCGACGATCTGGTGAGCGCGTTCCGTCAGGATACCATGACGGTCCGCTACGCTTCGTGGTGCGACGTGCTCGATTACTGCCGCCGATCGGCCAACCCGGTCGGCCGGCTGGTGCTCCGCATCGCCGGCTATCGCGACGACGCGCTCGATCGATCGTCGGACGCGCTGTGCACGGCGCTGCAGCTGACCAACTTCTGGCAGGACTTCGGCCGCGACTGGGAAAACGGGCGGCTCTATGTGCCGCGCGAGATCCAGGACGCCTGCGGCGCCAGCGAGGACGACCTCGGCCGCGGCGGCCGGCTGCCGCCGGCGTGGGCGCGCGCGATCGAAGAGTGTGCCGCCCTGACCCGCCGCCAGTTCGCCGACGGACGCCTCGTCTGCGACGCCGTGCGCGGGCGGCTGCGGGTCGAGCTGCGCGTGACATGGCTCGGCGGCATGCGCATCCTCGACCGTGCCGAAGGCGGCCGCTACACCCTGTTCGATCGCCGTCCGGCACTCGGGAAGGGCGACCTGCCGTGGTTTCTCTGGCGCGCGCTGTGGTGGCCGCGCCGCCGGCCGCACGCCACCGACATGAGCCCGGCCTGATGGCGCGCAAGACCAGCTTCTACTATTCGTTTCTCGTGCTGCCGCCCGAGCAGCGCCGCGCCATCGTCGCCGTCTGGGACTTCTGCCGGGCCGTCGACGATGCGGTGGATGAGCGTCCGGTTGAAGCGGACCAGGGTCAGGCGGGGTGGGACGCGGTCTGCTTCTGGCGGGCCGAGCTGGCGCGGTGCTTCGAGGCCGGCGAGCCGCACACCCGGCAGGGGCGGCGGCTGCAGCCGCTGGTGGTCCAGTTCGATCTGCCGCGGCGGGCGTTCGAGGATGTCATCGACGGCGTCGCGATGGACCTCGATACCTCGCGCTACGAAACCTTCGCCGACCTGTTCGAATACTGCCGCCGGGTCGCCTCCGCGGTCGGCCTGATCTGCATCCGGATCTTCGGCTGCCGGAGCGACCAGGCGCGCGATTACGCGATCAACCTCGGCCTGGCGCTGCAGCTGACCAACATCCTGCGCGACGTCGCCGACGATCTGGCGCGGCGGCGGCTCTACCTGCCGCTCGAAGATCTGCGGGCGTGCGGCTGCACGGTCGAGGCGCTGACGGCCGGCGTGATGACCGATCCGGTCCGGCGCCTGATGGAGTTCGAGTGCCGGCGGGCGCGCGACTTCTACGGCCGGGCGGTGGCGGCGATCCCCGCGGCGGATCGGCGGCGGCTGGTGGCGGCCGAGATCATGCGGGCGGTCTACTTCGAAACGCTCAATCGCATCGAGCTGAGCGGCTACGACGTCTTCACCTCGCGCATCCGCGTCCCGAGGGCGACGCAGGCGTTGATCGCGCTGAAGCAGTTCGTGTGGCGGCGATGATGGAAAAGGGAACGGCGGCATGAGCGCGGCTGATTTCGACGTCATCGTCATCGGCGCTGGATTCGCCGGGCTGAGCGCCGCGGTCGAGTTGACGCAGCGCGGCGCGCGCGTGCTGGTCCTGGAAGCGCGATCGCGGCTGGGCGGACGCGCCACCGCGTTCGCCGATTCCGCCACCGGCGAGCTGGTCGACAACGGCCAGCACATCCTGCTCGGCTGCTACGTCGAGACGTTCGCGTTTCTCGGCGCCATCGGCGCGCTCGATCACGTCCGCCTCCAGCCGCAACTGAGCGTGGCGATGATCGATGGCGCCGGCCGGCGCTCACGCCTGGTCTGTCCCCCGCTCCCGGCGCCGTGGCACCTGGTGGCCGGCCTCCTGGAGTGGGAGGCGTTGTCGTGGGCGGACCGGCTGTCGGCGCTGCGCCTGGCCGCGCCGCTGAAGGCCGCCGTCCGTCAGGCCCGGGCGGACACGGCGCGGCCCGGTCCAATCGCGGCGTCGCCCGGCGAAACGGTCGAGAGCTGGCTGATCCGCTACGGCCAGACCGAACGGCTGCGCGAGATGCTGTGGCGCCCGCTGGCGCTGGCGGCCTTGAATCAGCCGGCCGATTGCGCCGCCGCGCCCGCATTCGCCCGGGTGCTGGCGGAAATGTTCGGCCGCGATCCCCGCGCTGCCGCCATCGCCCTGCCGACCAGGCCGCTGCATCTGATGTATGCCGAGCCGGCGCGGGCCTTCATCGAGCAGCACGGTGGCGAGGTGCGGACCGGATCGGCGGCCCGCGTGCGCGTGTCGGATCGGACGGTCGAGGCGGTCGACGCCGCGGGCGCGAGCTGGACTCCGGCCGTCGTGGTGGCCGCCGTGCCGTGGTTCGCGATCGGCGATCTGTTCGCGGGGAGCGGCGTGCCGCCCCACCCGCCGATGCTGGCGGCGATGCTCGAGCGCGCCGCCAGGATGTCATCGTCACCGATCGCCACCGTCAACCTCTGGTTCGATCGGCCGGTGCTCGACGAGCCGTTCGTCGGGTTGCCGGGGCGGGCGATGCAGTGGGTGTTCGACAAGCGGCACGTGCTCGGCGGCGGCGCCTCGCACCTGTCGCTGGTGTCGAGCGGCGCCGACCGGCTGGTCAACCTGCCGAACGACCAGCTGATCGCGGCGGCGCATGCGGAAATGCTCGAGGCGATCCCCGGCGTCCGGCCGGCGCGCCTGCTGCGATCGACGGTCGTGCGCGAGCGGCACGCCACGTTCTCGCTGGCGCCCGGGCAGCCGGAGCGGCCGCCGACCGCGACCGGTGTGCGCGGCCTGTTTCTCGCCGGCGACTGGATCGAGACCGGCCTGCCCGCTACGATCGAGAGCGCGGTCCGGAGCGGTCATCGCGCCGCCGCCGCTGCCCTCGAGGTGCTGGGTACAGGTTTAAAGGGGGCGAAGCCGGCCCGAGCACGGGGGCCATCGCCGATTGAAAGCCATCCATGAACTCCATCGTCGTGCACTACAAAGAGCTGGCGTTGAAGGGGCGCAACCGCCCCTGGTTCATCCAGCATCTGGTCCGCAATCTGCAGCGCGCGCTCCGGGATCTCGACGTCGTCGCCGTCCGGACCTTGATGGGTCGAATCGAGGTCGAGATCGGCGCGGCGGCGAACCTCGGGTCCGCCGAGGCGGCGCTGGCGCGCGACGAGGTGCGCGAGCGGATCCGGCGGATTTTCGGCATCGCCAATTTCTCGTATGCCGGACGGGGGCCGCACGATTTCGATGCCCTGGCGGCGGCGATCCTGGCCGATCTGGGCGACACCACCGCCGCGTCGTTCCGGGTCAGCGCCCGCCGGGCTGATAAGCGGATCCCGTTCACGTCGCCCGAGATCGAGCGCGAGGTGGGCGGCCGCATCAAGGAAGCGACGGGCTGGACCGTCGATCTCGAGGATCCGGCGCTGACGATTCACCTGGAGATGCTGTCGGGGCACGCCTTCTACTACTTCGGCAAGGACGCCGGCGCCGGCGGCCTGCCGACCGGAACCGGCGGCCGCGTCGCGTGTCTCCTGTCCGGCGGGATCGACTCGCCGGTCGCCGCCTACCGGATGATGCGGCGCGGCTGCTCGGTGCTGCTGATCCACTTCCACAGCTACCCGATCCTGTCGCGCGCCTCGCAGGAGAAGGTGCGCGAGATCGCGGCGCTGCTGACCCGATACCAGCTGCGCTCGCGGTTGATCATGGTCCCGTTCGGCGAACTGCAGCAGCAGGTGCTCCTCGCCGTCCCCGCCGAACTGCGCGTCGTCGTCTACCGCCGCCTGATGCTGCGCATCGCCGAGCGCCTGGCGCGGCAGTGGAAGGCGCGCGCGCTGGTCACCGGGGAGGTGGTCGGTCAGGTCGCCAGCCAGACGCTGGAGAACCTGACCACCATCGGCGCCGCGACGAGCATGGCGATCCTGAGGCCGTTGATCGGGATGGACAAGGACGAAATTGTCGCCAGCGCGGAGCGCCTCGGCACGTTCCCGATCTCGATCATCCCCGACCAGGACTGCTGCCAGCTGTTCACGCCGCGCCATCCCGCGACGCGGGTGGGACCGGCGGAAATCGAGGCGGCGGAGCGGCCGCTGCCGATCGAGGAGATGATCCAGAGCGCGGTCGATCAGGTGGTGGTGGAGGAATTCCGTTTTCCGGTGCGAGAGTCCTCGGTTATCCTTGATGAACTGGGCGATCAACGGCAACGCTCGACGCAACGGTAGGAACATATGGCCATAGATCAGGTCGCGGGATCAAAGCTCGAAGAAATTCTTGGCGCCGACGCGGCCGGGCTGCTCGAGCACCGGTGCCAGACCATCCTCAAGGAACACCTCCACCTGCCGGGGCCCGATTACATCGACCGCGCGCTCGCGGCATCGGATCGGCCGACCCGCGTGCTGGCCAGTCTGCAGTCGCTGTTCGACCACGGCAGGCTCGGCGGCACCGGCTACGTGTCGATTCTGCCGGTCGACCAGGGCATCGAGCACTCGGCCGGCGCCTCGTTCGCCCCCAACCCGATCTACTTCGACCCGGAAAACATCGTCAAGCTGGCGATCGACGGCGGCTGCAATGGCGTGGCGTCGACGCTGGGCGGGCTGGGAGTCGTGGCGCGCAAGTACGCGCACAAGATTCCATTTCTGCTCAAGCTGAACCACAACGAGTTCCTCTCGTATCCGAACGCCTACGATCAGATCCGGTTCGCCAGCGTCAAGCAGGCCTTCGAGATGGGGGCGATGGGCGTCGGCGCGACCATTTACTTCGGATCCGAAGAGTCGAAGCGGCAGATTCAGGAAGTGACGGAAATGTTCCAGGGGGCGCACGAACTGGGCATGTTCACGGTCCTCTGGTGCTATCTGCGCAATCCCGCCTTCAAGACCAAGGACACCGACTACCACGTCGCTGCCGATCTCACCGGCCAGGCCAACCACCTCGGGGTGACGATCGAGGCCGACATCATCAAGCAGAAGTTGCCCGAGAACAACGGCGGCTACACGGCCGTCAATTTCGGCAAGACCGACAAGCGGGTCTACTCGGAGCTCTCGACGAACCACCCGATCGACCTGACGCGCTACCAGGTGGCCAACTGCTACATGGGGCGGATCGGCCTGATCAACTCGGGCGGTGCGTCAGCGGGCGAGAGCGACCTGAAGGAAGCGGTCAAGACCGCGGTGATCAACAAGCGCGCCGGCGGGATGGGCCTGATCTCCGGCCGCAAGGCGTTCCAGCGGCCGATGAACGAAGGCGCCAAGCTGCTGCGCACGATCCAGGATGTCTACCTGAACCAGGGCGTCACCGTCGCGTAGTCACGGTGCGCTGGCGTTTTTCTTGTACGTAGTATCCGCCTTCAGGCGGACCTCCCACGGTCCGGCCAAAGCCGGACACTACGTAGAAACGCCTATCGATTCGGATCGATGGCTGGCGCGTACAGACTGCGGTCGACGAACTCGTTGTCCTGCCAGCTCGGGCCGTTCGTGGTCGGCACATCCGACAGCACCTTGAAGATGTGGCCGTCCGGATAGCAGATCCGCCCGGCCGCGAAGCTCCGGCCCTGCCACGTCACGATGTTCTCGCCGCCCGGCTTGATCAGCAACCCCGCGCCCTCGCCGCGCAGCGCCCACGCGACGCGCCTGGTGATGTCGAACGCCCCCTCGACGGTATGCGGCGGATTCAACCGCGACTGGATGCACGCGATCAGGCGCACCTTGTCGCCGCCGGCCAGGCTGCCGCATCCGAACAGCGGATCCGCGGCCGGTGGCGGCGTGTATGGCGCGTCCGGCATGTCGAACGCCGCCGGACCGGACCACGGCCCGAACGTCGCTCCGTCGTGGCCGCGCACGCGCCAGAAGAAATACTTGTCGTAGGGGCCGTCGTGCCCGAACTGCACGCTGGTGGTGCCGGGCTGTTCGTCGACGCTCAACGCCGCGTAGACGGTGTCGAACGAGTAGATGTCCGATACCTGGACGTCGTAGGAAAGCGCACCGACCGGCCCCGATCGGTCGGCATTGGCGAACGTGAAGGTCGGACGCAGCGTGGCAATCCGCTGGTTACCGGACGGCGAGAGCGGCTGCGGTCGCTCAATCACCGGCGTCTCGGCGGTGCGCCGCCGCAGGGTCTCGGTTCCCGAGACCGGGCCGAAACAGGTCGTGCCCGAATACGGAATCGTGATCTCGCGGTTGTCGACGATCGTGCCGGTGCCCGACAGCGAGAAGCCGCAGCCGGGGACGCCGGGGATGTTGGCGGTGCCGGTGGCGGTCATCGGGACCGAGGTGCCGCTGATCTGTCCCTGCGCGGTGCCGTTGATGGTGATGTTGCCGGCGCACTCGAGGAAGAAGGCGCCCGACAGGTTGCTGTCGGTCTGGCTGGTGACCGCCCACTGGAAGTTGCCGCACGACGAGGCGCTCGGCACGGTGAGGTTCTGTGATGCCCAGGTGCCGATCAGAGAGGTGCCGCCGGTCGGGGCGGCGCCACCGCTGCCGGCAGTGTCCGCCGGGTTCTGGGTCGGCGCCGTCACGGTGCTCTCGTGCTGGAAGCCGCAGGCGCCCGTCAGGATGGCGAGGGCGGCCAGCGCGATATATGGCGAACAGGTTCCCTTCATCGCAGACCCTTGTCAGATTGATAATTCACGCGGCCCCCGGGAGCTGACGCCGGTCGATTCGATGACAAAATCGAGTGCGACGGGACGATATTGTCGGTGCGTCAAACAAAAACGCAGGAACGAGCCCGGTGGTGACGCTACGTTCGGACTGGGTGCAGAAGGCCGGCCAGGTAATCGCGCAAGCCTTCTTCTGTGCTGCGAAAGGCGAGATTGTTCCACGGAATCGCCGCGCTGTCGAACTCGGCCGTTTCCAGGCCCTCTTCGTCGACGCCCATCACGCCGCCGATCGCTGTTGCGGCATAGACGACGATCACCGGCGCGCGGCCGGGATAGGAGTAGATGTTGACCAGCCCGTCGAGCCGGACGTCGAGCCCGCATTCTTCGCGCGCTTCGCGAATCGCCGCCACGGTCAGCGGTTCGCCGCGGTCGACGTAGCCGCCGGGAAAGACCCACTTCCCGTAGCCCGGCTCGATCGCCCGGCGGACCAGAATCAGCCGGTTGGCGTCGGTCCGGATGATCGTGCCGACCGCGATCTTCGGATCGAGATAGAAGATGAAACCGCAGTCGACGCAGACCAGCCGCTCCGGCTCCGATGCCCTGATCAGGCGCTGTTCGAGGCGGCCGCCGCAGCGCGGACAGAAGCGGTAGTCGGGCGCCGCATCGTGCCCGTGAGCCGGCGGGTGGACCACTCACCATGATGGCCGCAAGCGGCGTCTGCTTTCAACGGCACGGTATAATCCGCCGCCATGTCCATTCTCAAGGTCGCGCGCATGGGGCATCCGGTGCTGCGCGGCAAGGCGCGGCCGCTCGACCGGGCGGAGCTCAGGAAGCCGCCGATGCAGCGTCTGATCGACGACATGATCGAGACGATGGTCGAGTATCACGGCGTCGGCCTGGCGGCGCCGCAGGTTCACGAAGGCGTCCGGCTGTTCGTCGCGGTGCTGAACACGCGCGACGACGACGACAGCGACGAGCCGGACGTCGAACCGGTGGCGATCGTCAACCCGGAGATCATCCCGGTCGGGAACGAAGTTGTCGAGGGATGGGAGGGCTGTCTCAGCATTCCCGACATCCGCGGCCGGGTGCCGCGGGCGCGCGAGATCACCGTGCGCGGGATGGATCGGAAGGGCTCGGCGTTCGAGCTCCGGCTCCACGATTTTCCCGCCCGGGTGGTCCAGCACGAAGCCGACCATCTCGACGGCATCCTGTTCTTCGATCGGATGCGCGCCTTCCACACCCTGACCTTCCTCGACGAATACGGCCGCTATTGGGCGAAGGACTGACGTGAACACGATGCGGACCATTCTCGTGACCGGCGGCAGCCGCGGCATCGGCCGGGCGATCGCACTGGCGTTTGCCGAACCGGGATCGATCATCGCCATCGCCGCGCGGACCCGTTCGGAGCTCGACGCCAGCGGCGCCGCGATTCGCGATCGCGGGGCCGATCCGGTGCTGCTGCAGGTCGACGTCACCGACGAAGGATCGGTCGCCGCCGGCTTCGCGCAGCTGCGCCAGGCCAGCGCCCGGATCGACGTCCTGGTCAACAACGCCGGCGTCGGCGGCGGCCTGCCGATTGACGAGGCGGATTCGGCCGGCTGGCGGCGGATCCTGGACACCAACGTGTGGGGCACGTTCCTGATCACCCGCGCCGCCGTGCCGATGCTCAGCGCCGGCGGACGGATCGTCAACATCTCGTCCGTGCTCGGGCGGTTCGGCGTGCCCGGCTACACGGCGTATTGCGCGTCGAAGCACGCGGTGATCGGCTTCACCCGGGCGCTGGCCCTCGAACTGGCCGGCCGAGGTGTCACCGTCAACGCCATCTGTCCCGGTTGGGTCGACACCGACATGGCGGCGCAGGGGATGCGGCTCGGCGCCAACGCGATGGGGATCAGCTTCGACGCGTTCAAGCGGCAGGCGATGGAGCGGGTGCCGATCGGTCGGATGATCGAGCCGGAGGAGGTGGCACAACTCGTGAAATTTCTGGCTTCGGCGCCGGCATCGGCCATCACCGGACAGACCTACAACATCTGTGGCGGGCAGACGATGGATTGACGGCCGGGCGCCCCGAAGACGATCGACAGAGCAAGTCTTACAGAACTCTTACAGTCGCTGCGGTCAAGGCTTGTTACGGTACCTGTGATCGTCTTTCAAAAAAAGGAGCCCGAGTTGAGCAGCATCGTCGCCATACCCGAGAAATCCCGCTATTCAAAACTGAGTCTGGTGACGTGCCTCGTGCTCGCGTGGTTCCACGTGCAGGCATTCGCGGCCCTGTTCTCGTTCAGCTGGACCAACCTGATCGTGTCCGCCGTCCTCTACTGGATGGCGGTCGGCCTCGGGATCAGCATGGGCTATCACCGGCTGCACACGCATCGCGGCTTCAAGACCTCGAAGCTGTTCGAGTATTTCCTGGCCATCTGCGGCACGCTGACGCTCGAGGGCGGGCCGATCTTCTGGGTCGCCATCCACCGCCGGCATCATCAGCACTCCGATCAGCCGCTCGATCCGCACACCCCCCGGGTCAGCGGCTTCTGGGCGCACATCGGCTGGATTCTGTTCGGCGAGGCGCTGCACAACGATACCGCCATCATGTCGCGCTACGCTCCCGACCTCGGCCGCGATCCGTTCTATCGCTGGCTGACCACCTATCACTGGGTGCCGCTGACCGTGCTCGGCTTCGCCCTGCTGGCGATCGGCGGCTGGCCGCTGGTCAACTGGGCGATCTTCCTGCGGGTCGTCGTCGGTCTGCACGCGACCTACCTGGTCAACTCCGCCACGCACCTGTGGGGCCGCCGCCGCTTCGCGACGCAGGACGATTCGAGGAATTCGTGGTGGGTGGCGTTGATGACGTTCGGGGAAGGCTGGCATAACAATCACCACGCCCACCCGACCTCGGCCCGTCATGGCCTGGCCTGGTACGAGTTCGATCCGACCTGGATTGAATTGAAGCTGCTGCGGGCGGTCGGGTTGGTCTGGGACGTCAAGGCCGCCAAGGTCAACCAGTCGCCCGCGAACGAGATCGCCGCTTAGTAAAGGGCTCGAGCTGACCTCGGCCGGCTCCGATTCGTTCTATGCTGGGACGTATGCCGTCGGGCCGACGCCGGCGATCGATCGCCTTTTTCATCGTCCTCGGCGCCTGCCTCAGCGCCGGCGCGCTGGCGCTGAACATCGGCTGGGTGATCGTCAACTGGCGGGAAGCCGGGATGCTGATCTTCGGCTTCCTGGCGTTCCCGCTGATCATCACCGGCGTCGTGCTCAATACGATCTTTCTCGTTCGCGAGATCCGGCGGAACGAGCAGCACGACGCGTTCATCAACGCCGTCACCCACGAACTGAAGACGCCGGTCGCCTCGATCCGGCTGTACCTGCAGACTCTGCAGAGCCGGCCGATCGACGATGCGACCCGGCGCGGGTTCTATCAGGTCATGATCGAAGACACCGACCGGCTGGTCGGGACCATCGATCAAGTGCTGCGCGCGGCGCGCGTCGGCGCCAAGATCCGCCGCGCCAGCCCGGTGCCGATCGATCTGTCGGCGATGGTGCGCGACTGTCTCGTCCTGGCGCGGACGCGCCATCACCTGCCCGAGGAAGCGCTGACCTACCGTGAGTCGCTGGCGGGCGGGCCGGCCCGGGTGCTGGGAGACGAGGACGAACTGAAGGCGGTGGTTTCGAACCTGGTCGACAACGCGGTCAAGTACTCGGGGTCCCAGGTGCAGGTGGCGGTCGAGCTCGAGCAACCCGAGGCGGCGCACGCCACGCTGCGCGTGCGCGATCAGGGCGTCGGCATCTCGGCGCGGGAGCTGAAGCGGATCTTCAAGCGCTTCTACCGGATTCCCGGCGCGGTCGCGACGCGGGTGAAGGGGACCGGGCTGGGGCTGTTCATCGTCCGCAGCGTGATCGCCCGCCACGGCGGCAAGGTGTTCGCGGAGAGCGAAGGTCCGGGACGCGGCAGCACGTTCACCGTGCAGCTGCCGCTGGCGCCGCCGCGATGAGCCGGATCCTGATTGTCGAAGACGAGCAGCACATCGCCGCCGGCCTGCAGTTCAACCTGATCGCCGAGCGCCACGACGCCGACGTGGTCGAGACGGGCGAAGCCGCGCTGGCGCAGCTGCTGGCCGATCCCGCCCGCTTCGACCTGGTCATTCTCGACGTCATGCTGCCCGGCATGACCGGGTTCGCCGTCGTCGCCGAGTTGCGGCGCGCCGGGCAATTCATCCCGGTCCTGATGCTGACCGCCCGCGGCCGACCGGAGGATGTGCTGCAGGGATTTCAGGCCGGCGCCGACGACTATCTGGCGAAGCCGTTCGAGCTGCCGATTCTGATGGCTCGCGTGCAGGGGCTGCTGCGCCGCCGCGAGTGGTTCCGGATCGGCGCCGATCGCCAGCCCGCCATGCCGCCGGTGTCGCGCCAGTTCACGTTCCACGAGCGGACGATCGATTTCGAGCAGCTCGAAGTCCAGATGGGCGACAAGACGCTGTCGCTGACGCTGATGGAGGCGTCGCTGCTGCGCTATCTGGTCGAACACGAGGGCCGCGCGGTGTCCCGCAAGACGATCCTCGAGAAGGTCTGGGGCGTCCGCGAGGACACCGACACGCGGGCGATCGACAACTTCATTGTCAGGCTGCGGCGGTATCTGGAGGATGAGCCGTCCAGCCCGCGCCATCTGCAGACGGTCCGCGGCGTCGGCTACCGGTTCGTCGCCGATCCGGACTGACTGTCGACTGCCCCACGAAAACACGAAACACGAAGCGCCGGACGCGGGACGCGAAGAAGAACGAGACGCTCGACTGGCGGCGATCAGCTGGCGTCGCGCTGCCGCCGTTCCTGCTGTTCTTGCATCCGCCGTTCCTGCTGCAGGCGCTCCAGCTCGACCTCTGAGTGATCGGCGAACTGCATCGCGCCGGCGATGGCGTGGTGGCCGGCGACGTCGGCGATCGCGCGGTGCATCAACTGGCTGACGCGTCGGTAGGCCGGATGGCCCTGCGGCGCCGAGCGCAGCTCGATGACGTGCATCGCTTCCCGCGCGTTCATCTCCATGTAGAAGCGGACCCGGTAGGCCATCACCACCGCGTACGGCGCGACGGCGGCGACTCCGCTGCCGGCCAGCGCCTCGTAGAGCGCTTCGGATTGCTCCATGACCTCCCGCCAGTCGGCGGTCGCGCCGGCGTCTTCGATCGCCGCCGGCTGGGTGTAGCCGTGGCGGGTGCTGAGCGGCTGCCATTCGAGCGTCAGCAGGCGATGGCGCTGCAGGTCGCGGAAGGCGCCGTAGTCGGTCAGCACGTCGAAGCGGTACGACGTCCGCTCGAACGCGCGGCCCGGCTTGTGGCGGCGGTTGGTCCGATCGCCGGTGTAGGCGCGGAGCAGCGCCGACCGCTGATCGGACGACAGCTGGCGGGCGATCGCCAGCAGCCGATCGTCGGGCAGCGTCGAGGCGCTGTACAGCGCGGCGGCGACGACTTTCGTCTCGCCCTCCGGATCGAAATCCGTCAGCGTCACTTCCGGCCGGGCCTCGACACCGACGCCGTCGAGGATGGGCCGGGCGGCGGCCTCGAACATCCGGCGCGTCCCGGCCAGATAGTCGGTCCAGCGTCCGCCACGGGCCGGCTGATCGACGCGGGTGAGGAACGCCGGGATGATCTGCCGGAGCTCGGCCAGCATCGCCGCCGCGTGCGCGCGGACCTCGGCCAGCGGATGCGCGAACATCCGCAGCAGCAGCGCTTCGTAGCCCTGTCCCGTACCGAACACGCCGACGTTGGATTGGGTCGCCGCCGGCAGCAGCCCGCGCAGCGTGTCCAGCGCCTTGGCGCGAATCACCGCGCGGTAGACGCCGTCGGAGTCCTGCGCCGCCTTCGGATATCGACCCCGGAAATGCGCCTCGAGCACGGGAATCCAGCGGGCGTATGTCTCGAATGCCGCGTCGAGCGTCCGGACGAACCGGTCGCGCAGCGGCGAGCCATCGAGCTCGGCCGGGACGTGATACTTCCAGCGGCCGTGCGGCCGATCGGTGTACGGGACGTAGCGGGTCGACTGCTCGAGGTAGGCCATCAGGCGTCCCCACTCGAGCACCTTGGTCAGGAGGTTGGAGACCCCTTCGCAGGCCAGATGCGCGCCGCCGAGCTGGGCCACCGAGTCGTCGCCATATTCGCCCAGCACGCGGGCGTAGAGCGTGGCGGCCCGCGCCGATCCGACGTCAGCCGCCGCGCCGCCGCCGCCGACCTCGTCGAAGAACTCGTCCAGGAACAGTCGGCGCAGTGATTTCGCCGACCGGGAGTAGCGCGCGAACAGCGCGCCCTTGACGGTTTCGGGCAGGTTCTTCAGCGCGAACACCGGCCGATCGGTGTTGGTAAAATACGGCTCGAGGGCGCGCGTCTCGTCCGGTGTGAACGCTTCGCTGGCGGCGACGGGGGCGGACATGGTGGTCAGGTATTCTACGCAGGCAGCGGCTGTCGCGTACAAAAACGCTGAAGTTTCCGCACAGAATTGACAGCGTTGTGAAAAGATTCACACAATCTTGATATGCCGAGCGCAAGCAGCCCGGACCCGGCTCTCCCGGTGACCTCCCCCACGCACGCCGTCATCGCGCTCGACCGCGTCACCAAACAGTTCGAAGGCAAGCGCCGCGTCGTCGCCCTCGACGACGTGACGCTGACCATCGCGCCGGGTGAGATGGTCTCGATCATCGGTCCGTCGGGGTCGGGAAAGTCGACGCTGCTCAACCTGATCGGCGGGCTCGATCGACCCACCACCGGCGTCGTCCGGATCGAAGGTCAATCCCTCGCCGATCTCTCCGACGATGACCTGACGCGCGTGAGGCGCGACAAGATCGGCTTCATCTTCCAGTTCTTCAACCTGCTGCCGACGCTCACCTGCCTGGAGAACGTCGGCCTGCCGCTCCACCTGCGCGGCTGGCCGCGGACGAAGGTCCACCAGCGCGCCCTCGAGCTGTTGACGCTGGTCCAGCTCGTTCATCGCCTGCAGCACCTGCCCGACGAGCTCTCTGGCGGCGAGCGCCAGCGCGTCGCGATCGCCCGCGCGCTGTCGGTCTATCCGCCGGTGCTGCTCGCCGATGAGCCGACCGGGAACCTCGACTCCCGCACCGGCGACGAGATCCTGGCGCTGGTGCGCGATCTGCACGTGCGCCTCGGCTCGACCGTGGTCATCGTCACCCACGACATGAAGGTCGCGGAGAGCTGCGCGCGGACGATTGCGCTGCGCGACGGCCGGATCGTCGAGGATATCCGCCGGTGATCCTCCTGCGGCTGATCAGCTGGCCGTACTTCCGCCGCCACGTCCTGCGGACGCTGCTGACCACGGCCGGCATCGTCCTGGGCGTCGCCGTCTTCGTCGGCATGCACACCGCCAATCAGAGCGTGCTGTTCGCCTTTTCCCGCACCGTCGATCGCATTGCGGGGAAGACCGAGCTGCAGGTGACCGCGGGTGAGACCGGCTTCGACGAAGGCGTGCTCGAACGGGTGCAGGCGTCGCCGTCGGTCCGCCTGGCCGTGCCGGTCATCGAGGCGGTCGTCGATACCCGCATCGCCGGCGGCGGGAACATCCTGATTCTCGGCGTCGACATGACCGGCGACCGCGGCCTGCGCGAATACGATCTCGAGAGCGGCGACGACGCGGTGATCGACGATCCGCTGGTCTTCCTGGCGCAGCCCGACTCGCTGATCATCACCAGCGAGTTCGCCCAGGCCAACCGTCTGGCGGTCGGCAGCCGGCTGGTCCTCGGCGCCGCGGAAGGGGCCAGGCCGTTCACGATCCGCGGCGTGATGAAGTCGTCGGGCCTGGCCAGCGCGTTCGGCGGCAACCTCGCGATCATGGACATCTACGCCGCGCAGAAGATGTTCGGCCGCGGCCGCAAGTTCGATCGGATCGATATCGGTGTCGCCGCCGGCCGGACCATCGCCCAGGCCGGCGATGAGCTGCAGACGCTGCTCGGCCCCGGATTCCAGGTCGAGCCGCCCTCCGGACGAGGCCAGCAGTTCGAGGCGATGCTGGCCGCATACTCGATGATGGTGAACATCTCCAGCCTGTTCGCCCTCTTCATCGGGATGTTCATCATCTACAACTCGTTCGCCATTGCCGTGTCCGAGCGCCGGACCGAGATCGGCATCCTGCGCGCGCTCGGCGCGACGCGGCCGCAGATCCGCTGGCTGTTCCTCGGCGAAAGCGCGGTGACCGGCCTGATCGGATCGATCGGCGGCCTGGTGTTCGGCGTCCTGATCGCGCGCGGCATCGCGGCCTCGATCGGGGCGCTGATCAGCGACGTCTACGGCGTCGCGCAGCACGCCGACGAGCTGTCGACCAGTCCCTGGGTGCTCGCGGCGGCGCTGGCGATCGGCATCGTGACCAGTGTCGTCGCCGCCTTCATCCCGGCCAGGAACGCGGCGCGAATCGATCCGGTGCAGGCGCTGCAGAAGGGCAGATTCCAGCTGCTGTCGGCCGGGGAGAACCGGCTCCGCGCCTCGCTCGCCGCGGTGCTGGGCGGCGTCTCGGTCGGCTGTCTCGTCATCGGCGGCGCGCGCCCGGTCTTCTATGCCGGCTACGCCCTCGCCATCGTCGTGGCGCTGCTGCTCAGCCCGCTGCTGTCGCTGGCACTGGCCAGGGCGCTGCGGCCGCTGTTGAAGTGGCTCCGCCCGGTCGAGGGGGCGCTCGCGGCCGACAGCCTGATCCAGTCGCCGCGCCGGACCTCGGCCAGCGTCGCCGCGCTGATGCTGTCGCTGGCGCTGGTGATCGCCTTCGCCGGCATGGCCAACGCCAGCTACGCCTCGATCATCGACTGGATGCAGACCGCGCTCAATCCGGACCTGTTCGTCCTGCCGTCGCAGAACCTGGTGGTCCGCACGATCCGGTTCCCGGCGACGATGGCCGGAGAGCTGGCGGCCATCCCCGGGGTCGAGCGCGTCCAGATGGTTCGGGACGCGCGGATCGTGTTCAGACGGACGCCGGTGATGATCGTGGCGGTCGAGATCGAGAGCATCGCGCAGACCGCGCACCGCGACCCGGTGGCCGGCGACGCCGCCGAGATGTATCGCTTGACCGCCGCGGGCCGCGGTCTGATGGTCTCGGATAACCTGGCGCAGCTGCAGCGGCTGAAGCTCGGCGAGATCATCGAGATTCCGGCGCCGAACGGTACCATCAAACTGCCGATCGTCGGCATCGTCGTCGACTACTCGGATCAGCAGGGCACGATCCTGATCGATCGGACGGTGTTTCAGCGTTATTGGAACGACGATTCGGTGAATATCTTCCGGCTGTATCTGGCGCCCGGCGCGGCGGGGCCCGACGTGACGCGGCGGATTTTGAGCCATTTCGAGGGGCAGCGGCAGGTGTTCGTGCTGACCAACGCCGAGCTGAAGAGCTACATCCTGAAGATCACCGACCAGTGGTTCGGCCTGACGTCGGTGCAGATCGCGGTCGCCGTCCTCGTCGCCATCCTCGGCATCGTCAACACGCTGACGGTGTCGATCACCGATCGGCGGCGGGAGTTGGGAGTGCTGCAGGCGGTGGGTGGGCTGCGCAGCCAGGTGCGGCGCACGATCTGGATCGAGGCGCTCAGCATCGGCAGCCTCGGCCTGCTGCTGGGACTCGGGCTGGGCGCGATCAACCTGTACTACATCCTGCAGATCGTCCACAACGATATCGCCGGGATGCGGCTGGATTATGCGTTTCCCGTCACGGTGGCGCTGGGATTGATCCCGACGATTCTCGGGGCGGCGTTCGTGGCGGCGATCTGGCCGGCCGAGTCGGCCGTCCGCGGATCGCTGGTGGAGGCGCTGGAGTATGAATAGCCGTCGACGACCATCGGCCACAGCACGACCCGCACGACCCAACGCCCAGGTGATGTTCCTGGCCATGTCTTTGCTGTCGTCGTACCTGCTCGGCCGACCGGTGAGCATCGGCGCCGCAGACGACGCCCGGCAGATCGTCGAGGAGGCGCAGCGGCGCACCGATGCCCGGTCGCAGCGCTACGAAGGACTGCTCCAGGTATTCGACGCCAAGGGGAAGGTCAGCGACAAGCGCTGGACGTTCGACCGGCTGGGCGCCCACGGGCAGAGCAAGTCGGTGCTCCGGTTCACGGCGCCGGCCGAGGTCAAGGGGGTCGCGCTGCTGGTCGCCAATCACCCCGAGCGGGCCTCGGATCAGTGGATGTGGACGCCGGCGATCGAGCGCGATCGGCGGATTGCGCTGCAGGATCGATCGACGCGCTTCTTCGGCACCGACTTCAGCTTCGAGGATCTCGAGGAGCGCGACGTCAACCAGTACGACTACGCCGTGCGTGGCGAGGAAGCGGTGGACGGCGCGCCGTGCTGGCGCATCGAGTCGACGCCGAAGCAGAGCAAGTCGTCGCAATACACGCGGTCGATGGTCTGGGTGCGCCAGGACAACTACGCGTTCGCCCGGATCGAGAGTTTCGTCAAGGACCAGGCGGTTCGGCGGTTGAGCTATTCCGAGATCCAGAATGTTCAGGGCATCTGGACCGCGCGCCAGCTCGAGATGACGGATCTGCGGCGCGGCAGCCGGACCCGTCTGACGCTCGACAAGCTGCAGTACAACGTGCCGATGAAAGACGAGGACTTCACGCTGCAGGCACTGCGGCGGCCGTAGCCTCGCGGTCCAGCCGAAGAGGCCGGGGGCTGGTGCGTTTTCGAGTGTACGTAGTGTCGCCTTCAGGCGGACCTCCCACGGTCCGGCTGAAGCCGGACACTACGTACAATGATGGTCCTTGCCCTCCAGAGAACCCAACCCGATGCGATCGCGCCCGGTTCTGATCGTCCTGGTTCTCGCCGGCGGCCTGATCCCGGAGATCGCGCTGGCGCAGGACTGGTCGCAGCGCGGCTTCATCGAGGCGCGCGCCACGGGATTCGTCCAGCGGGCGCCGAACGATCCGACCCGCGTCGTCGCCGACCTGCTGATTCGCGAAGAAGTGGTCGCCAGGCCGGCAACCTGGCTGCGGTTCGCCGCCGGGGCCGATCTGCGCGCCAACTCGCACGATCAGGTCGACGATCGCTGGCGCATCGACCTGGGCGACCGCGGCCGGCTGAGACCGCCGGTCTCGATCCGCCGGGCGACCGCGACGATCTCGAGAGGTCCGTTCACGGTCGATGTCGGCAAGCAGTTCATCCGCTGGGGCAAGACCGACATCGTCAACCCGACCGACCGCTTCGCGCCGCGCGACTTCCTCAACGTCGTCGAGACCGAGTTCCTGGCGGTCAGCGGCGTCCGGGCAGTGGCGCAGGCCGGCGCGCACGATGCGTTCGAAGTGGTCTGGGTGCCGCGGTTGACGACCAGCCGGCTGCCGCTGCTCGATCAGCGATGGACGGCGGTGCCCGATGACGCGCCGCAGGTCCGGCTCGTCGATGCCGGCGCGACCGTGCCCGCCGGCTCGCAGGCCGGGGTGCGCTGGAGCCGGACCGGATCGCGGATCGAGTACGCGCTGTCGTTCTTCGACGGGTTCAACCACCTGCCGAACGTCGACGTCCGCGCCGGCGCCCTGCCGAGGGTCGAGGTGTCGACCGTCTACCCGCCGATCCGTTCCTACGGCGCCGACGCGTCGCTGCCGACGCGCTGGTTCAGCGTCAAGGGCGAGGTGGCGTACGTCACCTCGAGCTCACCGGCGGCCGACCAGTACGTGATCTATGTCGTGCAGGCCGAACGTCAGACGGGCGAGTGGTCGCTGGTCGCCGGCTATGCGGGTGAAGTGGTCACTGCGCGCCGCGCCGCCCTGACGTTCGCGCCCGACCGCGGCATGACCAGGTCGATCGTCGGCCGCGCGTCCTACACCATCGGTCCGAATCGCAGCGTCGCCGTCGAGACCGCGATCCGGCAGAACCTGAATGGCGCGTACGGCAAGGCGGAATATTCACAGGCCCATGGCCAGCACTGGCGGGTCACCGCCGCCGGTGTGCTGATCGGTGGCGAAGCGGACGACTTCCTGGGTCAATACCGCCGCAACTCGCACGGCTCGCTGGTGCTGCGCTACAGCTTCTAGTGAGTTTCCTGAATTGTACGTAGTGTCCGCCTTCAGGCGGACTCCCACGGTCCGGCTCTGGCACGCGCCGACCCGGGCCGCGTGGCCCGGTGATCGCCGACCCGCTCGCCGTGCTTTCCGCCCACGTCGAACACCGGCGGCTGCGGGGAGCGCCAGGTCGTCGCCGCGCTGCGGCGCGGCCATTCGACAGCGACCGCGATTGCCGAATCCATCTATGATGGTCTCGCCCCGGCGCTGCTGCCGGCGGGCGTCGAGAACATTCGCGCGCATCTCGACAAGCTGAAGGCCGATGGGCTGGCGATCGACGATGATGGCCGCTGGGCTGGTGTCGCGGGATAGCGGCCGCATGGCAGAATCGCGTGCGGACCTGGAACGGACGGAAAACGCGGGCGACGGCCGACTGGCCGGTCCCGATCGAGGAGTCACGAATCGACATGGACAAGGTGATCGACTTCATCAATGTGAACCGCGAGCGATACCTCGACGAGCTGAAGGAGCTGCTGGCCATTCCCAGCATCAGTGCGCTGCCGGAGCACGTCGACGACGTCAAGCGCTGCGCGTCATGGTGTGCGGATGAGATGCGGCGGATCGGATTGCAGAACGTCCGCCTGATCGACACTCCGGGCAACCCCGTCGTCTACGGAGACTGGCTGGGCGCACCGGGCGCCCCGACCATCCTGTTCTACGGCCACTACGACGTCCAGCCGGTCGATCCGATCGAGCTGTGGGAAACGCCGCCGTTCGAGGCGACCATCCGCGACGGCGAGCTCTACGCCCGCGGCTCGGCCGACGACAAGGGACAGGTGTTCATGCACTTCAAGGCGATCGAGGCGCACCTCCGCCAGAACGGTCGCCTGCCGCTGAACATGAAGCTGATGGTCGAAGGGGAAGAAGAAATCGGCAGCCGCAACCTCGACGACTTCATCGCCGCGCACAAGACCGATCTCGCGGCCGACGTCGTCGTCATCTCGGACACGTCGATGTTCGCCCGCGGCGTCCCGTCGATCTGCTACGGTCTCCGCGGCCTGGTCTACACCCAGATCGACCTGCGCGCCAGCAAGACCGATCTGCACTCCGGCGTGTTCGGCGGCGCCGTCGCCAACCCGGCCTTCGTCCTGGCGCAGATGATCGCGCAGATGAAGGACAAGTCGGGCCGCATCAAGGTCCCCGGCTTCTACGACGATGTCCGGCCGCTCGAGCCGGCCGAGCGCGAAGCCTGGGCGCAGCTGCCGTTCAACGAGAAGAAGTACCGCAAGGATTTCGGGTTTTCCAAGCTGACCGGCGAGAGCGGCTACTCGACGCTCGAGCGGACCTGGGCGCGGCCGACGCTGGAAGTCAACGGCCTGCTGTCCGGCTTCACCGGCGAAGGCGCGAAGACCGTGCTGCCGGCGGTGGCGATGGCGAAGATCAGCATGCGCCTGGTGCCCGACCAGGACCCGGCCAGGATCGCCGCGCAGTTCGAAGCCTATGTCCGGAAGATCACGCCGAAGACTGTCGAGTTGAAGTTCACCGGCATGCAGGGCGGCAAGGCGTGGATGGCGTCGTTCGACAGCCCGTTCATCCAGGCCGCCGGGCGGGCGATCGAACGCGGCTTCGGGCGCAAGCCGGTCTTCACGCGCGAAGGTGGATCGATTCCGGTGGTGTCGACGTTCCAGGACGTGCTCGGATTGCCGTCCGTGCTGTTCGGCGTCGGGCTGCCGGATGAGAACGCGCATGCGCCGAACGAGAAGCTCGACCTCGGCAACTTCCACAACGGCATCATCGCGTCGGCGTATCTCTACGAAGAGATCGCCCGGACGGCTGCCCCCGCCGCCCAGTCGTTGACCGCCGAGGAAGTCGAGGACTCAGCGGAGTTCCACTGAGGAGAACGATCGCTCAGAATCTCACGCCGAACGACGCGCGAAAGGCGCGGGGCGGCGTGTACGACAGCCGGCTCACTGCCTTGCCGAAGTTGGGCTCCCTGGTCCAGTTCACACCCTCCACCGGGACGGTGGTGAACGGGTTGAACGACTGCAGGATGCGGGCGGTCTGATCGATCTGCGCCCTGTTCACCGCGCCGCCGTTCTGGAACACCGCCTGGCCGCAGCCGCACAGCTGCGACTGGTTGAACAGGTTGAGCACCTGGAACTGGCCGAAGAGCTCGACGCCGCCGCGCTGGGACAGCTTGTGGGCATAGTTGGCGGCGAGATCGATGCGCCGTTGCCCTTCGGTACGGAAGGCGTCGCGCGGTGTCAGGTAGTAGGTCACTGCGGTCGGCGGTGAGACGTAACCGGGGTTGGTCACGTAGAGCTGCGGGTTGAGGCGGCTCATGGCGACGGCGCCGTAGGGAACACCGGTCTCCAGCGTCTGGAGGACGCTGACCAGCAGGCCGGAGATCCGCGGCACGCCGTAGGTGGCCCAGACCCGCGCCCGATGGCGCTGGTCGATCGACAGATCGCCCTCCGGATAGTTCCAGGCCGCCTGCTTGTACTCCGGGTACTGGAGCCCGGCATCGGGTGCCGGTCCGTTGGCGGTTTCGCCGTCGAAGTTCCCCCAGGTGCGCGACAGCGTGTAGGTCGCGCCCAGGTTGAGCCGCGCGGCGGCGCGATAGGTGCCCTGGGTGCTGAGGCCGGCGTAGCGCCGTTTCAGCCGATCCGTGTTCTCGACCAGCGTCAGGTCGAGAGTCTGGCCCAGACTGTCGGTCACCGAGCCGGTGGTCTGGTCGGTCCGCCAGGCGTAGAAATCGTGGAAGCTGCGGTAGATCAGGTCGGCCCGGACGGTCGCCCGCTCGCCGAGGCGGCGGCTGATCCCGCCGGCGTACTCCAGCGCATTCGGCGAGGTCAGCGAATCGCGAATCACGGGCGTTGTACCAACCGCCACGAGCGAAATGGGATAGCTGCCGCTACTCAGCGGCCGGCTGGTTCCGCCGTGGGTGTTGAACCAGTCGAACACCTGGCCGACCGCCGCTGCGGTTGGCACTTCGACCACCTTGCTCGCATTGATCGACGGTCCTTCGTAGACATACAGATAGTTGTCCGAATTGCCGCCGGCGGAGCCGGTGTTGGCGATGGTGTTCGCCAGCGCTGAGACGTACCTGCCGATGCTGCCGCTGACCGACCAGCGCTCGCCGCCGGTCGGATCCCAGACGACGCCGAGCCGCGGGCTCCAGGCGCTGTCGCGGGAGACGACGTCGCCGGCGCTGTTGACGCCGTCGTTCTTGTCGAAACGAAGGCCGAGGTTGGCGGTGAGGCGGGAGGAGATGCGCCAGCTGTCGCTGAAGAATGCCCCGTGGGTCCGGAATTTCGTCCCCAGGCTCTCGACCCGGATCGGATTCCATTGAATGACGGTGGTCGGTCCGCTGATGAATACTGGCGTGACCGTCTCGCCGGTGACGATCGTCGACGATCCGTAGATCCGGTAGTCGCTGCCCGATTGATGGTTGTTGGCGAACCGCCGATCGTTGAAGCCGTCGTAGCCGAAGACGGTGTTGTGGGAACCGGCGCCGGCGGTGCTGCGGAAATACGATCCCTTGAGGAACAGCGTCTGGTTGTCGCGCTCCTCGGGGTCACAGACGCCGCAGAAGGTCGGCGCCCAGTAGCGCCGGCCGGTCGTTCCGTCCAGCAACAGCGTGCCGTTCACTTGATCGGTCGACCGGCCGCCGAAGTCCTTGATGGTGTCGTTGCGGACCGAATAGCGGGCCTCGACCGCGAGCCGCGGTGTCAGGATCCCGAAATAGTTGATCGTGAACAGGTCCAGGTCGCGGGTCGTGTCGAACAGGCTGCTGCGGTCCATCGCCAGCGTGATGTCCTGGGCGGCGTTGGTCTGCTGCTCCGTCGACATCATGTAGCTGCCCTCGAGGCGGGCCCGGCTGTTGGTCGAGTAGGTCGCCTTGCCCTCGTAGCGCCGCAGCACCCGGCCGAAATCGTAGCTGCCGTTGGTCGTCGCCAGCGTCCGCCCTTCGGTCGTGTTCTGCAGCCGTCCGGCGGTGAAGAACCAGAGGCGGTTGTGCAGGATCGGCCCGCCCAGCGTGTACTCGTAGGTCGACAGCAGGTCAGCGGCTTTCTGGTCGGCGGCGTAGGGCGTCAACGCCCGCCACGAGTCGTTGTTCAGCGTGTCGCGCAGCGATCCGCTGAAGCGGTCCCCGCCCGACTTGGTGATGACGTTGACGACGCCGCCGCCGAAGTGGCCGAACTCCGCCGAAATGCCCGCCGAGGCGACCGTCGTCTCCTGAATCGCGTCCTCGATGTACAGGTCGTACGGCTGCCCGCGCAGGTTCTCGTTGATCGTCACGCCGTTGAGCAGGAACCGGTTCTCGAACGTCATGCCGCCGGAGATCGAATAGCTGCCGCCGGGACCGGTCGCGTGCACCGATGGCGCCAGCAGCAGCGCCGCATTGATGTCACGATTGGTCGGCAGCGCGGCGATCAGGACCTGACTGAGGTTGGTGGCCACCTGGGCCGTCTGCACCAGCACCGACGCCGCCCCGACGACGTTCACGACCACGTCGAGGCTCGGCAGCCCCATCGCGATGTCGAGCGGATAGACCTGGGTCGGGGCGAGCGCGACCGAACGTTTCTGGCGATCGAAGCCGGGCAGCTCGAAGCTGACCGTGTAGGTGCCGGGGGGCAGCACGGCGAAGATATAGTCGCCCTGAGTCCCGGTCGTGGCCGTTCTGGTGCCCTGCAGGTTGGGCGAGGTGGCCGTGACCGTCACCCCCGGCAGCGGCTGCCCCTGGCCATCGAGGGCGCGGCCGGTAATGGTGCCGGTCGTGGCCTGTCCCGATGCCGGCCCTGCCGACAGAAGAACCACAGCGAGGACGCCGAGCCACGCTTTCATCCACCGCATCGAACGTCTCCTCGAAAGACTGCCTGCCGGCCGTTTACCTGTAGGTAGTGTCCGGAAAGCCGGACGCTACCTGCAAACGCAGAGGGCTCTAGGCGCATCGCCCCCTGCCGCCATCTGGATGCGACCCGGAGCGCAGCGCCCGGATGGCATGGGTCTCCAAGGGACTGGACATCAACAAGATGTACCAGATCGCCGCCGACCGGCCAGTACACAATTGCACACCCGGGAACCGGCGAGACGCGGCAGGCGATGGCCATCGAAACGCAGGCCTGCTCGTGCTGATCCGGTTGACCGCGTCAATCGGCCGGCGCGTCCGTCCCGGCTCAGTTCAGGGAGGCGACCCGGCGGCGCAGCGTCTTGACGTGCTCCCAGATCTCTTCGTGCTCGCCCCGTTCGTCTTCGTCGAGCGCCGCTGCCGGCGCGATCTGGAGATACGCCTGCAGATCCCGCAGGGCCGCCGAGAAATCCTTCAGGTTGTAGGCCAGCAGGCCGCGGTCGCGGAGCTCGTCGGCCGCCGACGGGTCGACCGCCAGCAGCAGCTCGGTGACGTCGCGGGCCTGCGGGAACGAATGCAGGCGGACGTAGACCCGCTTCAGGTTCAGCAGCATCCGCGCCAGGATCTGCGGCTTGGTGGCGCGGCCCAGCAAGCGGTAATCGAACACCGCGTCTTCGCCGGCGTGCTGCCGCAGCAGCTCGCGGCAGGCCGCTTCCGACAGCAGGGCGCCGCCGTGGTAGGCGTCGATGATCAGATCCTCCGAGTAGGGCAGGCCGAGCCGGGCCCGGCAGCGCAGCAGGAAGTGACCCGGGAAGTTGATCCCCTCAACGCTCAGACCGGCGCGCCGGGCGATTTCCATGTAGAGCAGCGCCAGCGTGATCGGAATGCCGGTCCGGCGGTCGATCACCTCGTTGAGGAAGCTGTTGCGGGGATCCTCGTACTGCACCTCGTTCCCGACGAAGTGCAGCTCGTTGAACAGGTAATCGTTGAGCGCCATCACCCGGGCATAGCGGTCGGGATCGACGCGCGGCGGCGCCTCGCCGGGAACGACGGCGGCAGCCGCGACCCGCTGTTTCGCCTCCAGGCCGAGTGCGTCGAGCCGATCGAGGTACGGCCCGGCGTCGAGCTTCGGGAACTCGATCCGCGCGATCATCAGCGCCGCGATCGCCAGGTCCGGATCGGGGCTGAGCGCGGCCAGCGAAAAGCTCCGGACGAACTGCTCTTTCATCACGTGTACGTGGTGTCCCGCTCGAGCCGCGGGCCGTGGCTGGTCCCCGGCATGCGGACAGGACGTGCGATTCCAGTGCCAGTGTACCAAAAAAAAGGGCGGGCCCGGGCCCGCCCGCCAGATGCCCGCCAGGGAAGTGTCCTAGAACCTGACACCGAACGTCATGCGGAATTCCCGCGGCGAGGTGAAGGCGAAACGGTTCAACGGCGTGCCCCAGTTGGCACCGTATCGCCAGTTGGTTCCTTCCACGGGTGCAGTCGTGAGCGGGTTGAACGGCACGAGCCCCGCCGTCCCGGGCGTCTGCACGGCTGAACCGATCCGCGACAGGAATACCGCTCCGCCGTTCGAGAACACGTCCGACCCACAGCCGCAGAGGTCCTGGTTGTTGAACAGGTTGAGCACCTGTGCTTGCACGAACAACTCGACCTTCCGGCTGTCGGTGCCGATGCCGTAGGCGTAGTTGGCGGCAAAGTCGGTCCGGCGCGACGCCTGTGTGCGAAACGCGTCGCGCGCCGTGAAGTAGTAGGTCTGGTTGCTGCCGCCTTGTGGTGTGGCGTAGCCGGGGTTGACGACGTAATCGCGGGCGTCGACGACGGCACTGGCCGAAAACCCGCTCTGTCCGGCCGGAGAACCGCCGCCCGCCCCGAACGGCAGGCCCGACGACAGGTCCTGCAGGAGGCTGATGGTCAGACCGGTCACCCGTGGGACGCCATAGTTCACCCAGAGCGTCGAGCGGTGCCGCTGGTCGGACCCAAGGTCCCCCTCCGGAGCGTACCACGCCGCCTGCCGGTATTCAGGATACTGGAACAGATCGGTCGTCAGCGGACCGCTCGCGGAGTTCTCGCCGTCGAAATTCCCCCACAGCCGAGACAGGGTGTAGTTGCCGCCGATATCGGTTCTGCCGTTGACGCGATAGGTCACGGAGACGGTCACGCCCGAGTAGCGCCGTTTCAGGTCATTGGTGTTCTCGACGACGGCCAGATCGGACAACTGCCCGAACTGGTCACGCACCTGTCCGGTCGTCGTATCGATGCGCTGCGAGTAGAAGTCGCGGTAGTCACGGAACGAATAGTCGGCCCGCACGACCGCGCGGCTGGTGATCTGGCGGCTGACGCCGGCGGCGTATGCCATGACGTTTGGGGAGCTGAGGCCGTCCGGGATCTTGATCGAGACGCCGGGCACCGACACCACCGACGGCGCAGACGCGCGACAGAGCCCCTGCGAATCCCGATTGCACCAGTCGAAGACCTGCTGAATCGCCGCCGCAGGGCCAACCAGCGAGGCGGCGCCGCTGTCCGGATTGATCGCCGCACCCTGATAGGTCCACTGAAATGTCGCTGGTTGTCCTCCCGGCGACGACGACCCGGCGATGCTGCTGTTGAGCGCCGCGACGTACTTCCCGACGCTGCCCGATACCGACCACCGGCCGTCCCCACCCGGGTCCCACACCAGACCGAGCCGTGGACTGATCGCGCTGTCCTTGGCAATGAGTTGCCCGGCGGAGTCCACGCCGTGGTTCTTGTCCCAGCGCACGCCCAGGTTGAACGTGACGTGCGTGTTGAGGCGCCAGTTGTCGTTGAAGAAGATGGAATGCGTGCGGAAATTGGTGCCCTGGGTGCCGACGGTGATCGGGTTGTACTGAAGAATGGTCGTCGTCGGGTTCCATTGCGGATAGATCACGCCGTTGACGGGAAACGACGTGGTGCCGAGGATTCGATAATCGCTGCCCGACTGGTGGTTGTTGGCAAACACCTTGTCGTTGAAGGTGTCGTAGCCGAACACCACCTGGTGCGAGCCGGTGCCCCTGGTCGACTTGAAATAGGTCGCCTTGACGTACTCGTTGTCGTTGTCGCGGCCTTCGTTGTCGCACACGCCGCAGAAGGTGGGCGACCAGTAGCGCAGGTTGCCGCGACCGCGATCGATCAGCAGCGTGCCGTTGATGAGGTCGGTGAACTGTGAGCCGGTGCCGATGAAGGTAAACTTCCGCGCCGAGACCCGTGTCTCGACGAAGAACTGCGGCGAAAGGATGCCGTTGTAGCTGATCGTAAAAAGTCTTTGCGGCAGCTGGCGGCTGTACAGGCTCGCCAGATCCATCGATGTCCCGGTGTTGAAGGTGCCGTTGATTTCCTTCTTCGTGATCTTCTCGAACGTGCCTTCGACCCGGTGATTCGACCTGAGCGTGTAGGTGACCTTGCCCTCGTAGCGCTGGCTCCGATCCTCGAACGTATAAGGGATGTTGAGCGGCGCGACGGTCTGACGGCCGACGGGCGCGTTGCGCCATCGTCCGGCGAAAAAGAAGCCCAGGCGATCCTTGACGATCGGTCCGCCGAAGACGCCCTCGTACTGTTGGATGAGCCGGTCGATCTTGGTGTTCGGCAACGAGCTCGGACCGCAGGTCGCGCAATCCGAGGTGAACGGGTGCGCGTCGTTGCCGGTGACATAGGCCCGCCAGTTGTCGTTGTTGAGCGTGTCGCGGAAGGAGCCGCTGAACAGATTGCCGCCCGATTTGGTGACAATGTTGATGACGCCACCGCTGAATCGGCCGTACTCTGCCGAAATGCCGTCGGTGGCGACCGTCGTTTCCTGGATCGCGTCCTCGATATAGAGGTCGTTCGCCTGGCCGCGAACGTTCTCGTTCACGTTCACACCGTTCACCATGAACAGCGATTCGAACGACATCGCCCCGGCGATCGAATAGTTGCCGCCCGGTCCCGTCGGATGCACCGCCGGTGCCCGCAGCAGGATGGCATTGATGTCGCGGTTGGTCGGCAGCGTCGCGATCAGGTCCTGTTTGAAGCTGGTCGCCACCTGTGCGGTCTGCGTCAACACGTCGGCCGAGTTGCCGACGACGGTGACGGTTTCCGTCAGCGCCGCCGGCCCCATGACGACGTTCAGCGGCAGGGTCTGCGTCGGTGCCAGGGCGATGGTCTTTTGCTGCCGCTCGAAGCCGCTCAACTGGAAGCTGACGGTGTAGGTGCCCGGCGGCAGTTGCGGCAGGATGTAGTCGCCATTCTCCGAGGTCACAACCGTGAGGATCCCCTGCAGATTGGGCCCTTCCACGTTGATCGTGACGCCGGGGACCGACAGCCCCTGGCTGTCGACGACGCGCCCGGTGATCGTGCCGGTCGTTGTCTGCGCCGCTGCCAGTCGCGACGTCATCAGGATCGCAATCGCGACCGAAAACGCGAGTTTCATCCACCCCCGCATGGAAATCCTCCTCCAGATCGTCACCAGGCCCTCTGGTGCGCCGGCGGAAACCGTCGCCTGGGTTTCGGTGCGAGCGGGCTGAGGCTTATTCTCCGGTTGGCCTCAGCACGTCCCCACTCGGGGGGGCCGTCGGACCGGACCCCGCCCAGATTGATACATCATCGACACGCCATTTTGCCCTCCAAGTGCACACTTCCGGACAAAATGTGACGAACAGCGGCGATCCAAAACATCGGATCAGACGCGAGAGACTAGGAGGGGTCGATGCTCAGGAGGGTGGCAAGAGTCAGCCGGTCGAGGTGATCGATCAGCAGGTCGGCTGCGCCGAGCGCGCTTGCCGGATAGGTATGGGTGATGGCGATCGTGCGCAGGCCTGCAGCGCGCGCCGACTCGAGGCCCCAATGGGAATCTTCGACCGCGACACAGTCGGCCGGAACGAGCCGCAGGCCGCTCGCGGCCGACAGGCGATCGACCGCCCGCACGTACGGGTCGGGCGCGGGTTTGCTGACCGGGGTGTCTTCGGCGGCGACAATGGCGCCGAAGTAGTGTGCCAGCCCGGTGCGGTTGAGGACGCGCTCGATCTCCAGGCGCAGCGCACCCGACGCGATCGCCAGCGGCAGCGCGGCCGCGAGGCGGCGGATCGCCTGCTCGGCGCCCGGGAACAGGATCGCGTCGTCCCGCTCGAGGGCCTCGAGGCGGACCGCCTTGCGATCGACGAGCGCGGCAACGCGCCGGTCGTCCCAGTCGAGCTCCCGTTCCCGGCTGACGGCGCGGAACACGCCGACGTCGTCGTAGCCGAGGTATCGCTCGTAGTAATCGAACTGGCTGAGCGCGACGCCGTCCGCCGCCAGCACGTCGCGGAAGGCGGCGAAGTGCAGCGGCTCGCTGTTGGCGATCACGCCGTCGAAGTCGAAGATGACGGCGCGGATCATCCGATCGCTTTGGCGTCTTCCTTTTTCAGGCGCTCGCCGGCGCGGACCGGGACCTGCAGGTGGTTCTCGCGCGGCGAGATCGGGCACTCGTAGGTGATGTTGTAGTAGCAGTAGGGAAAGAAGGCCCGGTTGAAGTCGATCTCGTAGATGCCCGACCCGTTGGGCTGCAGCTCGAGGAATCGTCCCGCGTCGTAGGTCTCGTTCCCGGTGGTCAGGTCCGTGAACGGCACGAACAGCGTGTCGCCGCGGGCGCCCACTTCGTGAAAGGCGGTCAGCTTGAACGGCTGGCCCTTGAGGGTGAACTCGAACGTGCCGACGCGGCGAAACTGGGCGCGGCCGCCGATCGACGTCGCCATCGGGACGATGGTGGTGTCGGTCGACGGGTTCAGGGCGGTTGCCACCTTGTATTCCGGATCGATCGGAAAGTAGGTCAGCGGCAGGAACTCGGCGCGGCGGGCCGGCGGGATCGGAGAATCCGACGCCGAGCTGAACTCCTTGTCCTTGATCGCCCGTCCCTCGGCGACGTCCTTGACGTAACTGGTCGGATCGTTGCGCGGCGCGCTGTTGCAGGCGGACGACAGGGCAATCGCGAGCGCCAGCGCGAAACCGAGCGGGGCAGACAGGGCATGCCGGCCGGGCCGGCCTGTTCGAGAATCCACGTTCACATTTTACCCAATCGAGGCAACGAGGCTAGAAAATGTACCCGCCGTGCGCCACCGCCGCGTCGGCGATCTTCCGCCGCAATTCGACGGTATTGACCGGCGCCACTTTGGACAGCCGGCGGAGCGCCGCCAGCATCGTCCTGAGCGTGTCGCCGTCGACCATTGCCGCCAGCGCCTGCCGTGCCGACGCCTCGACGCGCATCGCCGCGTCGTTGACGAAGAGCCGCGCCGCGTCGACGTGAAGAGAGGCGACCGGACCGCCCGCCGCGGCGGCCGCCTGCGCGCGCAGGGTGGCGCTCTCGGCGCTGAAGACATCGATCAGGATGTCCGCGCAGTGCATCATCACTTCCTGCTGGTCGGCGAGCGCCTGACCATAGGTCTGCATCGCCAGACCGAGAACCATCAGCGCGGTCTTCTTGAACGTCGCGACGGCGCGGCGCTCGGCCGCGAGCGGCGTGTCGTCCGGGCCGGCGGCGGCGGCCGGGCCGAGCAGTTCGTCCTGCAGCGCCCGGGCGGCGGCGATGATCGGCAGGACGCCCTTGACCGCGCGCCGCGCCAGCAGGCCCGGGATCAGCAGCCGGTTGATCTCGTTCGTCCCCTCGAAGATGCGGTTGACCCGGGCGTCCCGGAAGTGGCGCTCGGCCGGGTAGTCGGCCACGTAGCCGTTGCCGCCGTGGATCTGGATGTTCTCGTCGAGGACGAAGTCCAGCGTTTCACTCCCGGCCACCTTGGCGATCGAGGCCTCGATGGCGTATTCCTCGAGCGCGGCCAGCGCGGCCGACCCATCGGCCGGATCGTGCGGCGTCGCCTCGATGCGCGCGTCGATCAGGCCGGCGGTCCGGTAGACCAGGCTTTCGACCGCGTAGGCGCGGGCGATCATCTCGCCGATCTTGTGGCGGATCGCGCCAAAGCCGGCGATCGGCTGTCCGAACTGCCGCCGCTCCGCCGCGTAGCGGACCGACTCGCCGATGGCGCACTGCGCGCCGCCGCTGCACCCGGCGCCGAGCTTGAAGCGGCCGAAGTTGAGCACGTTGAAGGCGACCTTGTGACCCTTGCCGATCTCGCCGAGCAGGTTGCCGGCCGGCACCCTGACGTCCTCGAGGATCACCGGCGTTGTCGACGAGCCGTGCAGGCCCATCTTGTGCTCCTCCTTGCCGCTGGTGAGGCCGCCAAATGCCCGCTCGACGATGAAGGCGGTGAAATGCTCGCCGTCCACCTTGGCGAAGACGATGAACACGTCGGCGAAGCCGCCGTTGGTGATCCACATCTTCTCGCCATTCAGCACGAAGCTGCCGTCAGCCTGCTGTACGGCGCGCGTTTTCGCGCCGAGGGCGTCGGAGCCGGAACCGGACTCGCTCAGCGCGTAGGCGCCGACCAGCTCGCCCGACAGCAGTCGAGGCAGGTACTTCTGCTTCTGGATCTCGGTGCCGAAGAGATGGAGGGGCGTCACCGTCAGATTCGCCTGCGCGCCCATGGCGGCGTGGAACGATGCCGCCCGGGCGAACCGGTCGCTGATGATCAGCGACGACACCTTGTCCAGGCCGACGCCGCCGTAGGCCTCAGGCACGTCGACCCCGAGCAGCCCGAGCTCGCCGCAGCGGCGCAACAGCTGCCGGGACAGCGCCCAGTCTTTCTGCTCGAGCCGATCGAGGGCCGGAGCGACCTCGTTGTCGACGAACTCCCGCGCGGTCCGGCCGATCAACCGGTGCTCCTCGGTCAGGAGCTCCGGAGTGAAGACGGACCCGGCGTGCGGCGCTTCGAGCAGCCACTCGCCGCCGCGCGGGATGGTCGAGGTGACGGTTGGAGCAGACATGGTGGTTCCGGGCCTCTCGTGCGTTTTCCAATCGTACGTAGTGTCCGCCTTCAGGCGGACCTCCCACGGTCCGGCTAAAGCCGGACACTACGTACTAAGAAGTCTGAAACACGCAAACACGACACTAGCACTAGCACCGTTCGAAGATGCCGGCCGCGCCCATTCCCCCGCCGACGCACATCGACACCAGTCCGTAGCGGGCGTTTCGCCGTGCCATCTCGTACAGCAGCGTCGTCGTCAGTTTGGCGCCGGTGCAGCCGAGCGGATGGCCCAGGGCGATGGCGCCGCCGTTCACGTTCAGCCGGTCCGGATCGATCGGCAGCTCTTTGAGACACGCGAGGACCTGGACGGCGAACGCTTCGTTGAGCTCGACCAGATCGATCTGATCCAGCGTCAGGCCGGCCAGTTTCAGCGCCTTGTGGATGGCCGGCACCGGGCCGAGGCCGAACCGTTCCGGCTCGACCCCGGCGGTGGCGTAAGCGACGAACCGCGCCAGCGGCGCCAGACCGCGGGCCCGCGCCAGCCCGGCGGACATCACGACGACGGCGGCCGCGCCGTCGCTGGTCTGGGACGAGTTGCCTGCCGTCACGGTGCCGCGGGCGTGAAAGGCCGGCCGCAGCTTCGCCAGCGCGTCGGCCGACGTGTCGCGGCGCGGTCCTTCGTCGACCGAGAACTGCTGCTCCGAAGCGCGGCCGACCCCGGTGGGCTCGACCAGCCTGGCCGTCACCGGGACGATTTCCGCGACGAACCGGCCGGCATCGATCGCGGCGATCGCACGCTGGTGGCTGCGCAGCGCGAAGGCGTCCTGTTCGTCGCGTGAGATGTTCGACTCGCGGGCGTGATTCTCGGCGACCAGGCCGGTGGTCAGATACACGTCCGGATACTGCTCGACCAGCGTCGGATTGGGCGCAAGCTTGTGCCCGGTCATCGGCACCAGGCTCATCGATTCGGTCCCGCCGGCGACGATGGCGGACGAAAAGCCGCACATCACCCGCTCGGCGGCGAAGGCGATCGCCTGCAGTCCGGAGGCACAGAAGCGGTTGACGGTGACCGCCGAGGCCGAGGCGGGGATACCGGCGCGCAGGCTGGCGATCCGCGCCACATTCAGTCCCTGCTCAGCCTCCGGCATCGCACAGCCGAGAATCACGTCCTCGATCTCGGAGCGGTCGAGGCCGGGAGCTCGGCGCAGCGCTTCCTGGATGGCCGCGGCCGCGAGATCGTCCGGACGGGTGCCGCGCAGCGTCCCGCCTGGCGCCCGGCCGACCGCGGTGCGAACGGCTGAAACGATGACAGCGTCAGTCATGAGTCCTCACGGCCGCCTCGGTCATACTTCAATCCCCGTCCGTGGGGTCCGACTTCGGGCGGGTGAAAAAATCGAGGTAGTGCGGGCCTGTAGGCCTGCTGTTGGCCTGGCAGACCTGAAGGTCCGCACGACGTCAGAAGCGATTTTTCTCACCCTCTTCAGCCGGACCGCGATGAACCGCTCTGTCGTATTGCGATCCATCGCTTCAGCCCGGCCAGTCGGCCAGCAGATCCTCGATCGCCTCGGCGACCTGAATCGTCTTGCCGTCGAACAGGTGATCGGCGGCGTCGATCACGACCAGCTCCTTCGGCTCTTCGCAGCGCGCGTAGAACTGCTGCATCGCCTTCAGCCGACAGATCTCGTCGAACTCGCCCTGGACGAAGAACTTCGCCGTGGTCGAGATCCGCACCGTCTCGAAATCGTAGCGCGTTAGCGGAGGGGCAATCCCGATCAGGGTCGAGACGCGCGGATCGGCGGCGCCGGCGGTCAGCGCGATCCAGGCGCCGAACGAGAACCCGGCCGTCCACAGTGGGGCGGCGGGATGGCGATGGCGCATGAACTCGACGCCGGCACGAAAATCGTCCGCTTCGCCGACGCCGTGGTCGAATTGCCCGTCGCTGGTCCCGACGCCGCGAAAGTTGAAGCGCAGGACGGCGCAGCCGATCCGGGCCAGGGCCTTGGCGGCCTGGTAGACGACCTTGGTGTGCATCGTGCCGCCCTGCTGCGGGTGCGGATGCGCGAAGACGACCGCGGCACGCACGGTGGTCGAGGGCCCGGGCTCGTCGAGGAGCGCTTCGAGCCGGCCCGCCGGCCCGCCGATCTCACGCACTGGCACGGAATGCCCCGGCGCCGGCCGGGCCCTCCTGCCGCTGGCGCCCGGCGGCGGCGAAGTCGCGCACCAGCGTCGCGAACAGCTCGGGCCGGGTGATCGAGCCGAGATGCCCGCTGTGCTCCAGCGTCGTCTGTTGCGCGCCGGCAATCAGCTGCAGGTATTCGCGCGTGCCGTCGACCGGGACCACTCGATCGAGATGCTGCTCGCCGGTCACGATCAGCGTCGGCGCGGTGATCCGGGCGCAGTCGTCGCTCAGGCGGGCGCTCGCGATCAGCGCGGCGCGCCCGGCCATCCGGGCCGGCGAGAGCGGGGCGCGCGCCAGGGTGCCCAGCTGCCAGCCGAGAAATCGCCGGCGCGCCGCGGCGTTTGGAAACGCCGACCGAAGCTCGCCGCTGAGACGGAAGGGCGACTCGGCCAGGAACAACGGTCCAAACAACCACGGCGCCCGCGCGTAGAAGCGATGGCGCGGCCGGAGCTGCCAGCTGGGGCCCGGCACCGACGCCAGAATGAGCGCCGAGGTCCGGTGCGGGTACTGCGCCGCGAAGCGGATCGCCGGCAGCCCGCCAAACGAAATGCCGCAGATGACCGCCCGTGCGATCCCGGCCCGGTCGAGCGCGCCGGCGATCTGCTGCACGTAGGGATCGAGTCCACGATCGGGGTCGGCGGACCCGCCGGCGCCACGCTCGCCGCAGAGCGGGAACGTCAGCGTCCGGAATGAGGCGGCCAGCGCGTCGAGCGCCGGACGGACGTACTCCCACCGGCCCTGGATGCCGGGAACCAGGACGAGCGGCGGCCCGTTGCCGGTGTCGATCACCACCATGTCCGCCTGGGTCGGAGTCAATTTCGAAGCGGCTTTCCGGTCTTCAAGGTGTACTGGATGCGCTCGAGCGTTTTCGGTTCGCCGCACAGCGTCAGGAACGCCTCGCGCTCGAGATCCAGGAGGTATCCCTCGCTGACCGTCGTCTGGTGCGGCAGCGAGCCGCCCGCCAGAATCGACGCCAGGACGCGGCCAACCACCGCGTCGTGATCGCTGAGCCGGCCGGCCCGCCACGCCAGGTGGACGCCCAGCTTCAGCGCCGCGAGCAGGCCCTCCCCGCCCACCGGAATCGCCGTCCGGACCGCCGGCTTGCGGTAGCCCTCGCGCACCCGTTCGAGGGCGAGCGCCCGGGCATCGGCCAGCAGCCGCTCACGGTTCATCGTGACGGGATCGGAGGCGCGGAGAAAGCCGAAGCGTCTGGCGTCGTCGGCGCTGGTCGACACGCGGGCGAACCCGATCGTCTCGAACACCGGCTGGACCAGCGTCAGAAGGTCGGCGCGCGGCGACGGCAGCGCGGCCATCGCCCGGGCCAGCATCTCGGTCGTGCCGCCGCCCGCAGGAATCAGGCCGACACCGACCTCCACGAGGCCGATGTACGCTTCCGCGGCAGCCTGGATGCGGTCGGTATGCAGCACGATCTCGCAGCCGCCGCCGAGCGTCAGACCGGCCGGACACGAAACGACCGGCACGTCGGCATAGCGCAGCGCCTGGGTCGCTCCCTGAAAGGCGCGAACCATCGCGTCGATCTCATCCCAGTTGCCCTCCTGGGCTTCGAGCAGCAGCAGCATCAGGTTGGCGCCGGCGGAGAAATTGACGGCGTCGTTGCCGATGACCAGCGCCTGGAAGTTGGCGCCGGCCTCCTTGACGCCGGCGTGCACCATCTCGATGGTGTCGCCGCCGATGGCGTTCATCTTCGAGTGGAATTCGATCGCGAGCACGCCGTCGCCGAGGTCGATCAGGCTGGCGCCCGGGTTGCGCCGGACGATCGCCTGCCGATCGGCGGCGGCCTTCAGGATCTGCAGACCCGGGCCGGCTGGTGGAAGCCGGCCGGCCCGGAACCGGTTCCGTCCGGCGCGCAAGACCTCGTCCACCAGAGGCGGCACGGGGCCGGCGTCGGTCACCGCGTCCAGCACCTCGCGCACGCCGATCGCATCCCAGGTTTCAAAGGGGCCGAGCTCCCAGCCGAAGCCCCACCGCATCGCCCGATCGACATCGTCGATCGAATCGGCGATGACCGGGGCGACACGGGCGGCATAGAGCAGGGTCGCGCCGAGGGTCTGGCGGAGGAAGGCGCCGACGGCGTCCTGCCCGAGGAACAGGGTCCTGATCCGGCCGGCAGGGTCGTCGGTCGAGCGCGCCGCGTCGAGCGGCGGCAGTCTCGGCGATTGCCGTGGGCGGTACTCGAGGGTCGCGGGATCGAGCGCCAGGATGTCCGCCCCCTGCCGCTTGTAGAAGCCCTGACCGGCTTTCTCGCCGATCCAGCCGCGCGCGATCAGCGTCTCGACCAGCGCCGGCAGCCGGAACGCGACCCGTTCATCAGCGTCGGTCAGACGGTCGGCGAGATTGCCGGCGACGTGTCCGAGAATGTCGAGGCCGGCGATGTCGGCGGTGCGGAAGGTCGCGCTTTTCGGCCGGCCGAGCGCCGGGCCGGTCATCGCGTCGATCTCTTCCACCGAGTAGCGGCCCGATTCCAGGACGCGAAGGGTCTCGAACATCCCGAACAGGCCGATCCGGTTGGCGATGAAATTCGGCGTGTCCCTGGCCACCACGACGCCCTTGCCCAGGCTGACATCGGCAAAGCGTGACACCCGGTCGACCACCGCCGGATCGGTGTCGGGCGTCGGAATGACTTCGACCAGCCGAAGGTGGCGGGGCGGGTTGAAGAAGTGGGTGCCGAGCCAGTGCCGCCGGAAATCGGCGCTGCGGCCCGCCGCCAGCGCCGCGATCGGAATGCCGGAGGTGTTCGACGACACGATGGTGGCGCCGCGCCGGATGGCGTCGAGGCGCGCGATCAGCGACTGTTTGACGTCAATCTGTTCGACCACCGCCTCGATGATCCAATCGACGCCGGCCAGGCGGGGAAGATCGCTGTCGAAGCCGCCGGTCTCGATCAGCTGAACGGCGCCGGCCGTGAAGAACGGATCCGGTTTCAACCCGCGAGCCCGCTTCAGCCCGTCGCGGGCGACCGAATCGGTCAGGTCGAGCAACAGCACGGGCACCCCGGCATTGGCCAGATGCGCGGCGATTTGCGCGCCCATGGTCCCGGCACCCAGCACGGCGGCCGAACGGATCGCAGTCGACACGGAACACAGAATATACGGAATACGGAATTGATGATTGTTGAATGGCGGGTGCTGAATGAATGCTGAGTGCTGGCTGCAAATTTGTGAATTGTGAATGGTGAATGGTGAATTGCCGCCGCCGCGTTCTGCGGGCTGCTACGGCTGAAACTCGTACAGGCCGGGCGTGACCAGGAGGTGTCCGTTGCGGCCAAAAAACAGGCTGGCCGGCGACAGGATGCCGGCCCCGCGGAACTGCAGCGTTCGAATCTTGTCGCCGTCGGCGTCGAAGACGTAGGTATACGGGAGCATCAAGCTCACCCACAGCCGGCCGTTCCGATCGACGCCGGCGGTCCGGATCGTCGGCGGGACAAACGGCAATTCGCCGTCGGCGGCTGCCCGCCGCGGCCAGACGGTCGGCAGGTTGGCGACGACCTGGTCGAGCTCCCGGCCCTGGATCCGCCGCTCGTAGACGAACTCGCCGCCTTGGTTGTACTTGCGGAACGCCGGCTCGCCGGTTTGAAACACGAAGAAGAACCCGCCGGTCGGGTCGACCAGCGGCATCCCGGCGTTCAGCGCCAGGTGCAGATCGTCATCGTCCTCGTGTCCGGTCGGGCGCAGCGTGCCGATCAGGCGGCGCACGCCTCCGGCCAGCGTGTACTCGCTGATCAACGCGCCCAGGTCGGGCTGCGACAGGAGAATCGACGTGCCGGTGTATTGCAGCGATCCGACGCCGCTGATGCCGATGTTGTCGATCGTCAGCCGCGGCCGGAGCCGCTGCCGCACCGTGAAGCCGCCGCTGCGCAGGCCGGCTGCCGTGAAGATCTGGATCCGCTCGCGGCCGTTCGGTGCGTCGGCGACCACGAAGGTGCCGTTCGGCGCCACGGCGAACGCCATTGGATCGACGATCCGTCCCGCTTCGGCGCCGATGCCGACGATCCGCCAGGCGCTCGTTTGTTTCTCGTCGATGCCGTAGACCGTGTGGCCGCGGCGATCGAAGACGAAGTACTGACCGGATACCGCCTGCTGGAAACCTGCCGGATCGCGGAACCGGCCGGCGACGTCGGGGGGCACAGCGCCGATCGAACGGACGACATCGGGGCCGATCGCCGCCAGGGAGACTGCGGTGACGAGTGCGGCGGACAGGACGGCGAAGATGGGCCGGAAGCCGCCGCGGCGATCGTCACGCGGCACAAGATCCTGCGCGTCGTCAGTACCGAGCGGTTTCCTGAATCGCCTGGAGGACGTCGGCGGTCTGCGGCAGGATGGCGTCTTCGAGCTCCGGGTTGTAGGCGACCGGCGTGTCGAGCGCGCCGACGCGTCTGACCGGGGCATCGAGATACTCGAACAGGTCGCCGGCGATCCGCGCGGCGATCTCGGCGCCGAAGCCGCAGGTCAGCTGATCCTCGTGGGCGACGACGACCCGGTTGATGCGCTTGACGTGCGCCGCGATCGTCGCCCAATCGCAGGGCGCGATCGTCCGCAGATCGAGCACGGCGACGCTGATGCCGGCGGCCTCCGCCTGGTGCGCGGCGACGAGGGCGCGCTGGACCAGTGCGCCCCAGGTGATCACCAGCACGTCGCTGCCGGGGTGGGTCACGTTCGCCTGGCCGAACGGGATCATGAAGTCCGGACCGGGATACGGCGCCTTGTTGTAGGTCTGTCGGTAGAGGTGCTTGTGCTCGAGAAACAACACCGGATCGTCGCACCGGATCGCGGTCCGCAGCAGGCCGGCGGCATCGAGCGCGTTCGACGGGTAGGCGATGCGGATGCCCGGACAGTGGGCAAAGATGCTCTCCCCCGACTGGCTGTGATACGGTCCGCCGCCGCGCAGATAGCCGCCGATCGCCGTGCGGATCACCAGCGGGCAGGCGAAGGTGTTGCTCGATCGGTAGCGCAGCATCGTCAGCTCGTCCCGGATCTGCATCATCGCCGGCCAGATGTAGTCGAAGAACTGGATCTCGACAATCGGCTTGAGGCCGCGGACCGCCATGCCGATGGCGCGGCCGACGATGTTGGCTTCGGCGAGCTGCGCGTTGAAGACCCGATCGTCGCCGTAAAGCCGCTGCAGACCGTGCGTCAGTTTGAAGACGCCGCCCTTGCCGGTCACGACGTCGAGCGCCTCCTGGCGGCTGACGTCGGCGACGTCCTCGCCGAAGACGACGATGCGCGGGTTGTGCGCCATCTCGTCTTTCAAGGTGTGGTTGATCGCCGCGACCATGGTTTCCGGATTGCCCTCGGGCCGCGCCGGGGTGTCGAACGCCGCCGCGGTCGGGTCGACATCCGGCGAGTAGACCCAGAGCAGCACGGTCTCTCGCCCCGGCTGTGGCGCCTGCAGCGCCTGGCGCGCGGCGTCGTCGATCTCGCGTTCGACCGCTTCGAGCATGATCGCGAGCTCGCGATCAGTGGCGAGGCCGTGGCGCTTGAGGAGATCCGACAAGCGGCCGAGCGGATCGCGCCGCGCTTCCGCTTCGCGTTCCGCCGGCGTCTTGTAGAGGCGCTCGTCGTCGGACAGCGAATGCGAGTAGGGCCGGGTGACCCGGGCGTGGACGAAGGCCGGACCGTGGCCGGCCCGCACGTGCGCCGTCGCCGCGCGCATGGCGCGGAGGCTGGCCGGGAAGTCGGTGCCGTCGATCGAATCGACGGCGAGGCCGGGAAACGATCGAACCAGCCGGGATATATCGCCGCCCGGCGTCTGGAACTCGACCGGCACCGAAATCGCGTAACCGTTGTCCTCGATCAGGAACAGGACCGGCAGCTGCCGCAGGCAGGCCGTGCTGATCGCCTCCCAGAATTCTCCTTCGCTGGTGGTGCCGTCGCCGAGCGAGGTGAAGACGATTTCGTCGGACTTGAACCGCGCCGCGCGGTCCTCGATGACCGCGGTGCGGCTGTAGATCAGGGTGGCGTCGGCGGCGCCGATCGCGTGCAGGACCTGGGTGCCGGTCGGGCTCGAGCCGGAGACGATGTTGAGCGCGCGGTCGCCCCAATGCGACGGCATCTGGCGGCCGCCCGAGCTCGGGTCGAGGCTGCTGCCGACCGCCGCGAGCAGCATCTCCCGTGGCGTGACGCCGAGCTGCAGGCACAATGCCCGATCGCGGTAGTAGGGGAAAAACCAGTCGTAGGCCGGCCGCAGCGTCAGCCCGGCGGCGATCTGAATCGCTTCGTGGCCGGCGCCACTGATCTGGAAGTAGATCTTGCTTTGCTGTTTGAGCTGGATTTCCTTGTCGTCGAGCTTGCGCGACAACAGCATCGTCCGATACGCGCCGAGCAGCGTGTCGCGATCGATCTCGAGAGCATTTCCGAGCCCCAGTCGCTCGGGCGCGTAGCCCTCGGGCGCGGGGCCCGACTCTGCGGACGACAAGCGTGCCACAGCGTCGCTGCCGTTGACGACAGACGACTTCATCCGCGCAAATTATAGCCTGACCGGCGCCGCGGCGCCGCGATCACCGCGGCCCGGCGGCGCGTCCCGCCGCGGCGGGATGGTATAGTCGAGCACCATGAGCGCTGCGTCCGTACGGCTGCATCGGTGGGATGAAATCGCCCTGGAAAAAGTCACCGAGATGGTGTCCCGCAAGATCGTCACCGGTGCGCGTGAGATGCTGGCGCAGGTCTACTTGAAGCGCGGCTGTCTGGTGCCGATGCACGCCCATGAGAGCGAGCAGATGACCTACATCCTGCAGGGCGCGCTCCGGTTCGTCATCGGCGGCGAAGAGATCACGGTGCGCGAAGGGGAAGTGCTGCATATCCCGTCCTGGGTCGAACACCAGGCGGAAGCGCTCGACGACACCTTCGAGCTGGACGTCTTCAGCCCGGTGCGCCAGGACTGGCTGGATCACACCGACGACTACTTCGGGCGCTAGCAATCTTCGAGGATGTGATGGCGATCGATCGGCAGGGCACCGGACTGATGATCATCCGGCTGTGCCTCGGCGTGTTCTTCATCGTCACCGCCTACGGCAAGCTGCGCGGCCGGTGGTACATCGACAGCTCGATCCTGAAGGGCCAGTTCGATCTGTGGCTGCAGAACGCCGCGCCAGGATCGATCAGCCAGGCGTATCTCCAGCGCTTCGCGATTCCCAGCGTGGCCGTGCTGTCCCGGCTGGTGCCGACGGCAGAGTTCATCTGCGGCGCCGCCATGCTGGTCGGATTCCGGACCTCGATCTTCGCCTTGATCGCGTTCGTGCTGGTGCTGAACTATCACATCGCCAGCGGCGCCATCGCCGAGGCCGGTTTCCTGGCGAACCGGTCCGGGCTGCCGGTGCTGGGGTCGACGCTGGGGTTGGCGGTGGGGGGGATCCGGTTACGGTGGAGTCTCCGCAATTAGGAATTAGGAATTCGGAATTAGGAGCGGGTGAACGAATTCCTAATTTCGAATTCCCAATTCCTCATTTCTTTCAGTGCACTCGTCGGTCGTAGTCGTCCGCCCGGCCGCCCGAGTAGACGTCGAACTTCTTGCGGACGCGATTGATCTTCCACTTCAGATAGCGATACTTCAGTTCCGCCAGCGGGTGCATCCGTCCGCTCTTGAGATAGAGGTAGCCGACCAGCAGGCCGCCCAGGTGCGTCGCGTTGGCCACCCCTCCGACCTGGGACAGCGACAGGTAGAACGCGATCGCGCCCATGATCATCACGAAGATCTTCGCCGGAATCGGGAAGACGAAATACATGTAGATCGGCCGGTCGGGGAAGTAGATCGCGTAGGCGAGCAGCAACCCGTAGATCGCGCCGGACGCGCCGATGATCGCGGCGCCGAACAGCTGCTGCGAAAACCCGAACGGCAGCAGCGAAAACAAGACCGTCAGCAGGCCGGCGCCGGCGCCGGTGACGAAATAGAACTTCAGGAAATCGCGCGTGCCCCAGATCCGCTCGAGCTCCGCTCCGAACATCCAGAGCGCGAGCATGTTGAACAGGATGTGGGACAGCCCGCCGTGCAGGAACATGTAGGTGACGGGCTGCCAGATCCACAACCGCGTCAGGAAGAATCGCGGCACCAGCCCGAGCGCTTCGACCGTCGCCGGCTCGGGCAGCACCAGCATCGCCAGGAAGACCGCCACGTTGGCGCCGATCAGCGCCTTGAGCGCGGTCGAGATCGGGCCGGGTCCGAAGGAGAACGAGGACGTATAACGTGACGGGTGGCGCGGCATGGCCGGAAGGTCGGATCGTACATCCGGACGGGTGACGGTGTCACGCACGTTACGGCCATGCCGAGCTGGCGATCGCGTGGCGCAGACCGTGGAAAAGGGGTCGGGAGTCTTTTTGTTCTGGCGCGCCTCTTGCCCGGAGGTGCCGCGGCCTCGGCAGATTGGGCAGGGTCCGACTTCAGGTAGGTGGCAGGCCGCCGCTCAGCTTGCCGCGGACCAGTTCGTTCACCGTCTTACCGTCGACGTTCTCGCCGGCCAGCCTGGCCATGACTGCCTTCATCACCCGGCCGATGTCTTTCGGCGACGAAGCGCCGGTCTCGGCAATCGCGGCGACGACCGCGCGTTCGACCGCGGCAGGATCGGCGGCCGCCGGCAGGTAGGACTCGAGCACGGTGATTTCGGCCGCTTCCTTGTCCGCCAGCTCCTGACGGCCGCCGCGGGTGAACTGGTCGATCGAGTCCCGGCGCTGCTTGACCAACGCGGTGACGACCTGCCTCGACTCGTTGTCGTCGAGCGCGCGCCCCTTCTCGACCTCGCGATTCACCAGCGCGGCCTTGAGCATGCGCAGCGCGCTCAGGCGCGCGGCCGCCTGCTTGCGCATCGCATCGGTGATCGCCGTCTGGACGTCGTCGATCAGGGCCAACGCTGTGGGCTGTCCGGAGTTTCGATGACCGGTTACGGGTTCGTCCGCTGGGGAGCCGGCTGCGGCTGCACCTGCGGCGGCGGCACGAAGCCGGGCTGACCGGGCTGCGGCATCGGCGCCGGGACCACCATGCCTGGGACCGACACGCCGCCGGGTGTGGCAATCGCGCCCGGGAACGTCGCCGGCGGCGGACTGGTGGCGATGCCCTGCTGCGGGAACGTCAGCTGCGGCACCTGCTGCGGCGGCATCGCGCCGCCCGGCGGCATCGCCTGGGGATTAGTGATCTGCGGCTGCGGAAACACGAACACCGGACGCGGCTGCGCCACCGTCGGCCGATCATCATCATCGGTAATGACCGGCTGCTGGAACACCGGCGGTTGCTGCTGATATTGCGGCTGCTGAAACGGCAGCTGCTGCGGGTAGGTCGTCTGCTGCCCGAACGGCGGCGGCACGGACGCCGAAGCCGACGGGGGCGGCGGCGGCGGCGCGATGCTGGGCGGCATCAGGACAATCTGGGCGAAGGCCGACACGTTGCCAGCCGCCGCTTCCCGGCGCGGTGCGAATAGGACGCCACTGACCGATCGCAGGATGATATCGAGCGCCTGCTGCTCCGGCATGTTGGGCAATTCGAGAGTGACGAGGCCGCCCGGGAGACGGTCGCCGTTGACGACCCTGGTCTCCCCGACCCGCTCCCACTCCGACAGGATCTGCTGGATGGTCGCGTTCTTGGCACTGAGCGTGACGTGCCCGTCGTGCATGGTGAGCTGCACCTGAGCCGAAGCCGTGGCAGCCGTCGCGATCACGCCGAGGAACGCCGACGCCAGGGCGATTCTGATCTTCATAAGGCTCAAGTCAGTATACGCACGACAACGGGCAAAGCAAGCCGGGCCATTCGAGAAACCGTCCGGTTTGCCAGGAATATTCACCGACGCGCCGGATCCCACGTCCGAGGGGCGTGCCGCCGCCTCGCTCATACGCGGCGTCCGACTCAGTCGGACTACGGATCACCCCGGCTGAAGCCGGATCCACCCACGAGAGAGGCGTTTCAGGGCCGCGGCGGGCTGGGGAACACCCGGTTCGCCGAGTCGGCCGTCGTCTTCGTCAGCGGCGTCACATCGGGACGCTGGTGCTCGCGCCGCACGACCAGCGCGAACCAGAGCAACAGCAGATCCCGGCCGGTCCTCAACAGGCGGCGAAAGTTGAAGAACTGCGACTTGCCGAACGCGCGGTGATAGTGATGTACCGGCACTTCGACGATCTGGAAGCCGGCGTCCTGAATCTTCTTCATCATCTCGACGCAGATGATGCCGCTCGTCTTCACCAGGTTGATGCGGTCGAAGATCTTGCGGCGCATCAGCCGGAAATCGCAGTCGACATCGCGCAGCTTCAGACCGAACAGGCTGCTGACGATGTAGTGATAGACGCGGCCGATGATGATGCGGTGCAGCGGATCGGCGCGGCTGATCTTGTAGCCGTTGACGAGATCGGTGCCGGGCGTCATTTTCGCCCACAGCACGGCCAGCTCCGCCGGGTCGTACTGGGCATCGCCATCGGTGTAGAAGATCAGCTCCTTGGTCGCCGACTGGAAGCCGGTGCGCAGGGCGGCGCCGTAGTCACGGTTCTGCGGATGGTGCACCGCCCGCACCTGCGGATAGGTCCGGGCGAGCTCGTCGGCGATCTCCGCCGTGCCGTCGGCGCTGCCGTCGTCGACGATGATGATCTCGAAATCCGGCGTCAGCTCGGAGGCGGCCTTGACGGTACGGATCACCATGCTGGCGATGGTGCCGCGGTCGTTGTAGGCCGGGAAGAACACGCTCAGGCCCGCTGGTTTGGGAGCGGGGGACGCTGCCATGGGATGAGCGGCACAATAGCACGAAAACCGCGCCTGGGACACTACGTCCGGCGCCCCGCCACCAGGCGCCAGGGCGTCCAGACCGACTCGGCGATGACGCCGCGGGACAGCTTCGATTCTCCCTGGCGGCGCTCGATGAACGTGATCGGGACTTCGGCGACCCGGACGCCGCTGCGCGCGGCCATGAACAGCGTTTCGATCAGGAACGAGTAGCCTTCAGAGCGGATCCGATCGAGCGGCAGGGCGCCGAGCGCCGCGAGCCGCCAGCAGCGGTAGCCGGTGGTGCAGTCGCGCACGGTGAGGCGGGTGATGGTGCGGATGTAGCCGTTGGCGAACCGGCTGAGCAGGACGCGGCGGAGCGGCCAGTTGACGACGCCGCCGCCGCGGACATAGCGCGAGCCGAGCACCAGATCGGCGTCCGCCGCGGCCGCGATGAGCGTCGGCAGCTGCGCCGGGTCGTGCGAGAAATCCGCGTCCATCTGGCAGACGACATCGACGGGCTCGACGACCGCCTTCCTGAAGCCATCCAGGTACGAGCGGCCCAGGCCGCGCGGACCGCGCCGGTGCATGACCTCGACCCGGCCGGCGTAGCGCCGGGCCAGCGCGTCGGCGACCGCCCCGGTTCCGTCGGGCGACTGATCGTCGACGACCAGCAGCCGCACGTTGTGCTGCTGCATCAGCTGGTCGGTGAGCCGCGGCAGATTCTCACGTTCGTTGTAGGTCGGCACGATGACCAGCGCGCGCGGCTCAGTCACGGCCGCGTCCCTCGAATCGCAGCGAGGCGATCTGCTCCGAGAGGAGGCCGACCAGCAGGATCACCAGGCTGGTCAGGATCAGGAGCACCGACGAATTGGTGATGTGCGCCTGGGTGACGATCGTCCAGGCCGCGTACGCCGCGCCGACCGCGAAGGCGCCGGCACTGATCGGCAGGAAGACCCGCAGCGGGCTGTAGAGCGTGACGACCTTGAGCAGAATCAGGAAGAAGCGGACGCCGTCGGGGCCGAGCCGGATCTTGGACCGGCCCTCGCGCTGCGCCGCCTCGACCGGCTCGAAGCGGACGCTGTAGCCGGCCTTCAGGAACGCCAGCGTCGTCGTCGTCGGCGTCGAGAAGCCGTTCGGCAGAAGGTGCAGGAACTCGAGCAGACAGTCGCGCCGCGCCGCCCGGAATCCCGACGTCAGGTCGGGGATCGGCCGCTCGGCGAGATAGCCGGCGACGCGGTTCAACGCCTCGTTGCCGAGACGGCGGACGGCGGTGGCCTGGGATCGGCCGGAGCGGGCCCCGACCACCAGATCGTAGGCGTCGAGGTGCGAGACCAGACGCGCGGCATCGCCCGGCCGGTGCTGACCGTCGGCGTCGACGATCAGGATGAACCGGCCCAGCGCCTGGCGAATCCCGGTCTTGACTGCGGCGCCGTTGCCCTTGTTGTAGGGGTGACGGATGACGCGGGCGCCGGCCGCCGCGGCCTGAGCGCCGGTCGCGTCGGTCGATCCGTCGTCGATCACCAGCACCTCCTGCCACGCTGCCGCGCCGCTCAACGCCGTGATCAGCCCCCCGATCGACGCGGCTTCGTTGAAGGCCGGAATCACGATCGACGTCTGCGACGTCAGCATCGCTCGCGGTTACGTCGCGAACCGGAAGTTGATGATGTCGGCGTCCTGGACGACGTACTCCTTGCCTTCGAGGCGGACTTCGCCGTGGTCGCGGCAGGCGGCCATCGTGCCGCGGCCGATCAGCGCCTCGTAGGCCACCACTTCGGCGCGGATGAAGCCGCGCGCGATGTCGCTGTGGATTTCGCCGGCCGCCAGCTGCGCCGAGGTGGCGCGCGGGATCGACCAGGCCCGGCATTCGTCTTCGCCGACCGTGAAGAACGAGATGTAGCCGAGAAGATCGTAGCTGGCGCGGATGACGCGATCGAGGCCGGATTCGGTGAGGCCCAGATCGGCGAGAAAGGCCGCCGCGTCCGCCGCCTCGAGCTGCGCGATCTCGAGCTCGATCTTCGCGCACACCGCGGCCGCCGCCGTGCCGGCGCGGGCGAGAAACGGCCCGAGTCCGGCCTGGCCGGCCGCCGCGGCGAGGCGGGCCGCCCCGCCGCCGTCGCCCGAGAGCTGACCCTCGTCGACGTTGACGACGATCAGGAGCGGCTTGGCGGAGAGGAACTGGAAGCCGCGCAGCCGCTTCAGGTCGTCGCCTTTCAGGTCGAGGGCCCGGAGCGCCCGGCCGTCTTCGAGCGCCGTCCGACAGAGGGCGACCACGTCACGTTCGCGTTCGAGATCGGCGGAGCGGTTTCGTTTCAGATCCTTTTCGATCCGTTCCAGCCGGCGCTCGGCGACGCCCAGGTCGGCCAGGATCAACTCGTCTTCCATCGCCTGCGCGTCGCGCGCCGGATCGATCGCCCCCGGCGGGTGCGGGATCGCCGCGTCGTCGAAGGTGCGGATGACGTGAATGAGGGCGTCGGCGTTCTTGTATCCAGCGACGTCGACCAGGGCTCTCGCGCCGCCGCTGCTGCCTGGTGCGGCAAGGTCCGTGAACTCGACGGTGGCCGGCACCCGCTTCTTGGGGTTGTACATCGCGGTCAGGCGATCGAGACGGGCGTCGGGCACCTTGGAGATGCCGATGGTCGCCTCCGTCCGGCCCGGCGCCGCGCGCGCCGCGTCGCCGCGGGCGCTGGTCATCAACTGGAAAAGGGTGGACTTGCCGGTCGATCCGAATCCGATCAGGGCAGCTCTTAGCATCGGGAATGTTCGAGAACCAAATCCCTGATGCTAGCGCAAGGGGTCGAGTCCCGCACGCCCTTTGGAGCGGGCACTCGAGTTCCGGGCCGGCAAGAGGGGGGAACGGGGGGCGGAAATTGTACGTAAGTTACTGACGGGGTAGATTTTGCGGTTGACTTACACCAGAGCGTTCCTTACGATCGGCCGTGGAATTTTGTGGATAAAAGTGGTCTTTTAGGGACGAGTGTTGGCATGTTGAGGGGGAACGCCCCGGCCCGGATCGACGAGAAGGGCCGGTTGAAAGTGCCGAACGCGTTCCGGTCCGGCATTGAAAGCAAGTACGGGCGAGCGCTTTTCATCACCAGTCTGACGGGCGAGTACATGCGCATCTACCCGATGCCGGTGTGGCTCGAGATCGAGGAGAAGCTTGGCGCCGCGCCGTCGACGAACCCGGCCAGGGTGCGGTACCTCGAGCGGGTCAACTATTTCGGCCAGGATACCGAGTTCGATGCCCAGGGACGGGTGCTGGTCCCGTTCCGGCTGCGCGAGTCGGCGAGCATGACCGGCGACGTCGACGTGCTCGGCCAATACAACTACCTCGACGTCTGGAACCACGAGCGTTTTCTCACCAAGATGCAGCGCGAGCCGTTCACCGACGAGGACGCGCGCACCCTGTCGGGGTTCGGCATTTGACCGTCCACATCCCGGTCCTGGCGGCGGAAGCGATCCGCTACCTGCAGCCCGAGCGCGGCGGCGTCTTCGTTGATTGTACGGTCGGTCTCGGCGGACACACCAGCGCATTGTTGGCAGCCGGCGCCAGCCGGATCATCGGCCTGGACCGCGACCTCGACGCGCTCGACCGCGCCCGCGAGACGCTGGCGCCGTGGATCGAACGGGTCGACCTGGTGCACGCCGACTTCCGTTCCCTCGACGCCGTGCTCGATCGCCTCGGCGTGCCGGTCGTCGACGGCGCGCTCGCCGACCTCGGGGTGTCGTCGCTGCAGTTCGAGGGGGCCGGCCGCGGCTTCAGCTTCCAGCGCGACGAGCCGCTCGACATGCGGATGGATCGGAGCGGCGGCGAGACCGCCGCCGATCTGGTGGCGGCGTCGGGCGAGCGGGAACTGGCCGACGCCATCTTCCAATACGGCGAGGAGCGGTATTCGCGCCGGATCGCGCGGGCGATCGTCGAGACGCGGCGCCGCTCGCCGATCGAAACGACCGGACAGCTGGCGGCGATCGTGCGCCGCGCCGTCCCGCGCCGCGGCTTCATGCGGATCGATCCGGCGACGCGCACCTTCCAGGCGATCCGGATCTGGGTCAACCGCGAGCTCGACGGGCTCGATCAATTTCTCGAGGCGACGGCGCGCCGGCTCCGGCTCGGCGCGCGGCTGGTCGTGATCACGTTCCATTCGCTCGAGGATCGGATCGTCAAGCACACGTTCAGGGCGCTCGAACGGAGCGAGGACGCGCCGCTCCGCATCCTGACCAAGAAGCCGGTGGTAGCGACCGACCAGGAACTGCAGCACAACCCGCGCGCCCGCAGCGCCAAGTTGAGGGCCGCCGAACGTGCGGCCTGACCGGCGCCGCGCCGGCGCGGCGCGAGGCCCGGCGGCGGTGCCCCAACGGCGCGGCAGTTCGAGAGAAGGATAGCCATGGAAGCGTTCGAGTACGCGATCAAGAAGGACGTTCGCAACAATCGGATCGTCCGCGAGGTCGATCAGTCGCGGCTGCGCGAACAGTGGACGTCGGTCGGCGTCGCCGTCCTGCTGGTGGTCGTGCTGCTGTTCTCGGCCTGGCAGCATTACGAGCTGCTCAGTCACGGCTATCAGGTCGAGGGGTTGCGGCGCGAGCGGGCGGCCGAGGAAGAGCTCAGCCGCCAGTATCGTCTGGAGATCGAGACCCTGCGCGCGCCGAAGCGGATCGAGGCGCTGGCGACCCAGCAGCTCCATCTCGTCGCGCCCGGCGAGGGCGACGCCATCGTCATCGAACGAGTCCCGGCGACCGATCCTCCGGCCAGATCCGTGGTGGCCCGCCGGTGACGCGATTTTCCCTCCACCGCCAGGGGCATTCCGGTGTCTCGCCGTGGCCGGCGCGGCTGCGCCGGCTCCTGCATCGCGGCGATGCCAGGCCGGCGGCGGCGCGCGAACCGGAGCCGGACTGGCGGGTGGCGCTGAAGCGGCGCGTCGCCGTCGTCGCCGTCTCGCTCGCCGTCTGGGCGGTCGGCATCGAACTGCGCCTGATGCATCTGCAGATCGTCGAGCGCTCTTTTCTGGTGGCGCGGGCGGAACGGCAGCAGACCAGCACCATCGCGCTGCCGGCCAAGCGCGGCGACATCGTCGATCGCCGCGGCCGGGTTCTGGCGACCAGCGTCGACGCCGATACGATCATCGTGCCGGCGAAAGTCTCCGATCCGGAGGCGACCGTCGCCGGACTGTGCGGGGCGCTGGCCGATTGCGCACCCAAGGAGCGGCAGACCCTGACCGATCGCCTGCGGCGGGGTGTTTTTACCTATGTGCGGCGGCGGATCTCCGCCGATCAGAGGCGGCAGGTCGAAGCGATCGATCTCGAGGGGGTCGGCTTCGTCAAGGAAAGCCGGCGGTTCTATCCGAAGAAGGAGCTGGCCGCCCATCTCCTCGGCTATGTCGGCGTCGACAACACCGGGCTGGACGGGCTCGAAGCGGCCTACGACTCGCGTATCCGCGGCCAGGACGGCAAGGTGCTGGTGCAGACCGACGCGCGGCGGCGCGCCTTCAGCCGCATCGATCGTCCGCCGACGACCGGTGCGACCATCGAGCTGACGATCGACGAGTACCTGCAGCATGTCGCCGAACGCGAGCTGCACGCCGGCGTCGTCGCGACCGGCGCCGCCGGCGGCAGCGCGATCGTCATGAATCCGCATACCGGCGAGATTCTGGCGATGGCCAACGAGCCGACCTTCAACCCCAACGTCTACCGCGAGGCGCGCGAAATCGAGCGCCGCAACCGCGCCGTCCAGGATCTCTACGAACCGGGCTCGACGTTCAAGGTGGTCACCGTGTCGGCCGCGCTGGAAGACAAGGTGATGCCGATCGCCTCGATGATCGACACCAATCCGGGGCAGATCCAGATTCCCGGCCGCCCCAAGCCGATCACCGAAGCCGGCCATCACAACTACGGCGTGCTGTCGCTGAGCGATGTCATCGTGCGATCCAGCAATGTCGGCGCGATCAAGATCGGCCTGCGGGTCGGCACCGATCGGCTGAGCCGGTTCGTCTCGTTGTTCGGATTCGGGCGTCCGATCTCGCCCGATTTTCCCGGCGAGAGCCCGGGCATCGTCTGGAGCGCGTCGACGTGGACGCAGAGCGCGCTCGCCTCGGTGTCGATGGGCTATCAGGTCGGGGTGACGCCGCTGCAGATGGTCGCCGCGATCAGCGCCGTCGCCAACGGCGGCGAGCTGGTCGAACCGCGGGTGATCCGGGCAGTCTACCGCGACAATCGGCGCTACGCGGTCGAACCGAAGGTGCTCCGCCGCACCATCAGCGCCGACACCGCCGCGACGCTGACCGGCATCATGGAAGGCGTCGTCGGCGACGATCACGGCACTGCCAAGGCGGCGCGCCTCGCCGGCTACACCATCGCCGGCAAGACCGGCACGGCCGCCAAGCTGGTCAACGGCCACTACTCGACTTCCGACTACAACGCGTCGTTCGTCGGCTTCGTCCCGGCGCGCAATCCGGCGATCGCGATCATCGTCGTCACCGACTCGCCGCGCACCTACCCGAACACCGGCGGTTACGTGTCGGCGCCGGTCTTCAAGCGGATTGCCGAAGCGGCGCTGCGCTATCTCGGCGTGCCGCGCAGCGTCGACCCGGAACCGCCCGTGCTGGTCGCGCGCAGTGACGGCGCGCTGCCCGCCGCGCGGCCGGCGACGACGGCGCCGGCGGTCAGCCTGGTCGCCGACGGGACGCCGGGCACGGTGCCGGACCTGCGCGGTCTGAGCGCACGCGAAGCGACCTACCAGCTCGCCCGGCTGGGACTGACCGCCCGGCTGTCCGGCGACGGCTTCGTCGTCGACCAGGATCCGCCGCCGGGGACGCCGCTCGAGTCGGTCAACGTCTGCCGCATGACGCTCGATCGCTGGCCGGCGCGGCTGCTCGCGAGCCGGCAGCCATGACCTGGCCCGACCTGTCCGGAGTGCTGCGCGAACGCGGGCTGCTCAAGGCCGGCGGCGCCGGCATCGATCTGGAATCGGCGGCCGGCGTCGCG
>JBDTRR010000029.1:0-70106 GCA_039931615.1 Acidobacteriota bacterium | reverse complement strand
TCGGACACCCGCAAGGACGATGGATTGACCTCGGTTCGGGCGGCGGGTCTCCGGCGATTCCGTTAAAGATTGTGCGGCCGCAGTTGAGGTTGACCATGGTGGAGGCGCGGGAACGGAAGGCGGCGTTCCTTCGCGAGGCGGCCCGACAGCTGGCGATGGACGGCGTCGATGTCTTGAATGAGCGGTTCGAATTGTTGTCCGCTCGTCACCCTGAATTGGGCGGGCGGCATCTCCTCGTGACGGTGCGGGCCGTCAGGATCGACATGGCCTTGCTGCAGTCATGTCGCTGGCTGCTGGCGCCGGGTGGACGGCTGCTTCTTTTCGGCGCCCAGGATGCTCCTGGATTTGAGGACGCAGGCTTCGAAGCCAGCGGCCGGTTCGACCTGAGTCTGGGCGGGTCACGGCTGTTGGTTCTGACCGTTGGCTCCGACACCGCCTAGGCGCGTGGCGTGTCGGGTTGCCGGACGTTCCACGTGGAACATATTTGATTGACCTCCGCCGTCTGGTCCCATATTCTCAGGAGCATCCTCGGCAGCAGACTGGGCCATTGCGAATTGGGCAATAGCCATAACTATTGTCTCTCTATCTAACTAGCTTCAAACAAACAGCTTATGGCGAGAATCGTCGCGGTCGCCAACCAGAAAGGTGGAGTGGGTAAGACCACCACGACCATCAATCTCGCCGCCTCGCTGGCACTGGCCGACCAGCGTGTGCTGCTGGTTGACGTCGACCCGCAGGGAAACCTGACGAGCGGTGTCGGTCAGAAAGGCAAAACCCCAGCAGGTGGAACGATTTACGACGCACTGACCACCGCCGAGCCGAACCGGGATCCCGCCCCGTTCCTGATTCCTACCGGTGTCGATCGGATGATGCTCATCCCCGCCGACAGCAATCTGACCGGCGCGGAAATCGAGTTGGTGACACTGCCCGAGCGCGAGGGGAGGCTGCGCAGTCTCCTGACGCCGCTCCGGTCCGAATTCGACTACATCTTCATCGATTGCCCGCCGTCGCTCGGCCTGCTCACACTCAATGCCCTGGTCGCCGCCGACGCCGTGCTGATTCCCCTGCACTGCGAGTACTTCGCGCTCGAAGGCCTCGCCGACCTGGTCGGCACCATGCACCGCGTCCGCGCGGCGCTCAACCCCGACCTGGAGATCGAGGGCGTCCTCCTGACGATGTTCGACGAACGGACCAATCTTGGCAGTCAGGTGGCGACCGACATCCGGGCGTTCTTCAAGGACAAGGTCTTTCGCACGGTGATTCCACGCAACGTGCGGCTCGGCGAAGCGCCGAGCCATGGCCTGCCGATCATTCTCTACGACATGAAATCGCGCGGCGCCGCCGCCTACGTCGCTCTCGCCCAGGAGGTATTGGCACGCTCAGCCGCGACCGCGGCGTAGCCATCACGCGGGCACGACGACTGGCCGGCCGCGCGCTTTTCTGGAAACCCTGATCGTCAAGGCATATGGACAAACGACCCGCGCTCGGAAAAGGCCTCAGCGCACTGATTCCCGACCTGCCGCAGTCACGCTCGTCGCCGACCGAGGTCGACATCGATCGCCTGTCGCCGAACGACTTCCAGCCGCGCACGCTCGCCGACGACGATCGCCTCGAGGATCTGGCGCGCTCGATCCGGGCCAACGGCATCATCCAGCCGATCGTCGTCCGTCGCGTCGGCGATCGATTTCAGATCATCGCCGGCGAGCGCCGCTGGCGCGCCGCCCTCAAAGCCGGCCTGCGCCGCGTGCCGGTCGTGGTCCGCGAGGTCGCCGCCGGAGCCGAGCAGTCGCTGCTCGAAATGGCGTTGATCGAAAACATCCAACGGGAGGATCTGAACCCGATCGAACAGGCGCTGGCCTACCGCCGCCTGGCCGACGACTTCCAGTTGAAGCAGGAGGAGATCGCCGTCGCGGTCGGCAAGGACCGGGCGACGATCGCCAACCATGTCCGGCTGTTGAAGCTTCCCGACGAGGTCCGCGCCGACGTCGCGTCCGGCACGCTGTCGATGGGCCACGCCCGGGCCCTGCTCGGTCTGCCGACCGACGTTGACCAGCGCCGTCTCGCCCGCGAGATCATCACCAGGAATCTGTCGGTGCGTGAAACCGAGTCGATGGTGAAGAAGATCGCCGGCGACGAAGACGCGGCCGCGCCCGGGGGGCCGGCCGCTCCGCCGCCGCCAGCCGACGTCCACACCCGCGCCGCCGAGGAAAACCTCCGCATCGCCCTCGGCACCCGCGTGCGCATCGTCCGGCGCGGCAGCCGTGGCCGGATCGAGATCGACTTCAACTCGGAGGAAGAGCTGATCCGGCTCTTCGAGCAGTTGACGGACCGCCAGGACGGGCGGTAGGAATCAATTCACAATTCACAATTCACAATTCGGAATTAACAATTCGAAATTAGCAATTCGGAATTCGGAATTTGTGAATTGTGAATTGTGAATTGTGAATTGTGAATTGTGAATTGGAAGGGGCGGGAGGCCGGCCGGGATTGGCGTCGACCGACGAAAAGGTATAAAGTTGGACCGGCTTGTGAAACTCTTCGCAAGCTCGTGCGGATTTCATTCCCGAGGACCTCGAGCGCGTGACCAGTAAAGCCGCCGCGATCCGTTATGCCCGCGCCCTGTTCGATGTCGCCCTAAAAGAGCAGGCCGACCTCGACCAGATCGACGAGCAGCTCGCGACGTTCGTCGAACTGTTCACCCGGCATCCGACGCTCGCCAAGGTCCTGCTCAATCCAGCCGTGCCGGTACCGCGCAAGCGGGCCACCGTGACCGAACTGACGACGCGGCTGCAGACGACGCCGATCCTGCGCAAGCTGCTGACGCTGCTCGCCGAACGCGATCGACTGGTGGTCCTGCCGGATCTCCTGGCCAGCTACCGCGACCGCCTGCTCGACCACCGCCACATCGTCCGGGCCGAGATCACCACGGCGGTGGCGCTGTCGGACGATCGGGCGCGGGCGATCGAGACGCGGCTCACGCAGGTCACCGGCAAGACGGTGACGGTGACGTCCCGCGTCGACCCGGGCATCATCGGCGGATTGATCGCCCGGATCGGGAGTATTGTCTACGACGCCAGCGTGACGCGGCAGCTGGAGAAGATCAGGACCAGGCTGGTCGAGGGCGCCTGACGCGCGTCGCGCCGGTCCGGACACCAGGCTGAGGGATGACGACGATGGACATCAAGGCTGACGAGATATCAAAAATCATCCGTGAACAGATCGGCAGCTTCGCCGTCGATGTCGACGTCGCGGAAGTCGGCAGCATCATTTCGATCGGCGACGGCATCGCCCGGGTGCATGGCGTCGAGAACGCGATGGCCGGCGAGATGCTCGAGTTTCCCCACGGCGTGTTCGGCATCGCGCTGAACCTCGAGGAGGAAAGCGTCGGCGCCGTTTTGCTGGGCGAGTTCAAGGAAATCAAGGAAGGCGACCTGGTCAAACGGACCGGCCGGATCATCTCGGTGCCGGTTGGCGACGAGATGCTCGGCCGCGTCGTCAACGCGCTCGGCCAGCCGATCGATGGCAAGGGGCCGGTCGCGACCAAACAGTTTTCGCCGATCGAGCGGCTCGCCCCGGGCGTGGTCGACCGGCAGCCGGTCAAGCAGCCGCTGCAGACCGGGCTGAAGGCGATCGACGCGATGGTGCCGATCGGCCGCGGTCAGCGCGAGCTGATCATCGGCGACCGGCAGACCGGCAAGACCGCGGTCGCCATCGACGCCATCCTGAATCAGAAGGACACCGGCGTCATCTGCATCTACAGCGCCATCGGCCAGAAGCAGTCGACCATCGCCCAGGTCGTCCGGACGCTCGAAGAAGCCGACGCGATGCGCTACACGATCGTGGTCGCCGCGGCGGCGGCCGACCCGGCGCCGCTGCTCTACATCAGCCCGTACTCCGCCTGCACGATGGGCGAGTTCTTCCGCGACAGCGGCCGCCACGCGCTGGTGGTCTACGACGACCTGTCCAAGCACGCCCAGGCCTATCGCGAGATCTCGCTGCTGCTGCGCCGGCCGCCCGGCCGCGAGGCCTACCCGGGCGACGTCTTCTATCTGCACTCGCGGCTGCTCGAGCGGGCCGCCAAGCTGAAAGCGGAACTGGGCGGTGGATCGCTCACCGCCCTGCCGATCATCGAGACCCAGGCCGGCGATCTCTCGGCCTACATTCCGACCAACGTGATCTCGATTACCGACGGCCAGATCTTCCTCGAGTCCGACCTGTTCCATCAGGGCGTCCGCCCGGCGATCAACGTCGGCAACTCGGTCTCGCGGGTCGGCGGGTCGGCGCAGATCAAGGCGATGCGGCAGGTCGCCGGCACGCTCCGGCTCGATCTCGCCCAGTACCGCGAGCTGGCCGCGTTCGCGCAGTTCGGCAGCGACCTCGACAAGTCGACGCAGCAGCAGCTGACGCGCGGCGCCCGGCTGGTCGAGATCCTGAAACAGCCCCAGTACGAGCCGCTGGCGGTCGAACGGCAGGTCGCGCTCATCTACGCCGGCACCAACGGCTATCTCGACAACGTCGCGCTGTCCGACGTGCGGGCCTTCGAGATCGAGTTGTACCGGTTCATCGAAACGCGCCACCCGGATCTGTTCCGGGATATCGCGGAGAAGAAACAGCTCGACGATCAGTTGAAGGGGACGCTGGCCGGCGCCGTCAAAGCGTTCGCCGCCGACTTCTCGTCGCGCAAGGCCGCCGCCGCGTGATGTCGACTGCCGTGAGCGGGCGAGCGATTCCAGGCGATCCGATCCGCCGCCGGGGCGGTGCGGCTTCTGAACACGTAGTGGTTCCATGCCATCACTGATCGATCTCCGGCGCCGTGTGCGCGCGGTCAAGAACACGCAGCAGATCACCAAGGCGATGAAGATGGTCGCGGCGTCGAAGCTGCGCCGGGCGCAGGAGCGGATCGTCAACGCCCGGCCCTACGCCGTCCAGATGCAGCGGGTCCTGAGCAGCGTCGCCGGGCGCGTCGATGCCTCGCTCCATCCGCTGCTCGAGAACCGGCCGGTCGGGCCGGACAGCCAGACGCTGGTCATCATCGTCACCTCCGACAAGGGGCTGTGCGGCAGCTTCAATACCAACATCATCAAGGCCGGCGGGGTGTTCATCAGCACCAGTCCGCAGCCCTGCATGCTGGGGCTGGTCGGGCGGAAGGGGCGCGACTATTTCGCGCGGCGCGGTTTCGAGGTCCTCTACGAGGAAATCGGGCTGTTCCAGCGGTTGCGCTATGCCGATGCGCAGGCCATCGCCGGGACCGCGATCGAGGCCTTCGTCTCGGGCCGGGTCGATCGCGTGATGTTGATCTACAACGAGTTCAAGTCGGTGATGACGCAGCGGGTGGTGGTGGATCAGCTGCTGCCGATCACGCGCGAGAATGTCGACGGCGCGCCCGGCGCCGGCGAGAACCAGATCGACTATCTGTACGAACCCGGGCCGGCGGCGATCCTCGACGATCTCCTGCCGCGCTACATCGAGGTGCAGGTCTATCGGGCGCTGCTCGAGTCGAACGCGGCGTTCTTCGCGGCGCAGATGACCGCGATGGATACCGCGACCAAGAACTCGGGCGACATGATTGCCAGCCTGACGCTGTACATGAACAAGGTCCGCCAGGCGGCGATCACCCGGGAAATCATCGAGGTCGTGTCGGGCGCGCAGGCGCTGTAAAAGAGGGGCTGGCGCGAGAGACCAGGCCAGCGGCGACAGGCAGGGAACTGGCGCGGTGAGGGGCCAGGCTCAAGACCCCAGACCCCAAGCCTCGACGAGAAGCATATGGCACACAACGTCGGCAAAATCGTTCAAGTGATCGGCCCGGTCATCGACGTCGAGTTCGAGGCCGGCCACCTCCCGGAAATCTATAACGCGCTGCATGTCGTGTCGGACGGCCAGGGCGGCTCGGCACTGCTCGACGTGATCGCCGAAGTCGAGCAGCACCTGGGCGAGAACCGCGTGCGCGCGGTGGCGATGAAGCCGACCGATGGCATGCAGCGGGGGATGAACGCGACCGACCTGGGCCGGCCGATTCAGATGCCGGTCGGACCGGGGACGCTCGGCCGCGTGATGAACGTCATCGGCGAGCCGGTCGACTTCCCCGATCGGCCGGTCGAGGCCAAGGAGTTCTGGTCGATCCACCGGGAACCGCCGACACTCGAACAGCAGTCGACCGAGCTGAAGATGTTCGAGACCGGCATCAAGGTCATCGACCTGCTCGAGCCCTACCTGCAGGGCGGCAAGATCGGCCTGTTCGGCGGCGCCGGCGTCGGCAAGACGGTCGTGATCATGGAGCTGATTCACAACATCGCCCTGAAACACGGCGGCGTGTCGGTGTTCGGCGGTGTCGGCGAGCGCACCCGTGAAGGCAACGACCTCTGGCTCGAGTTCCAGGAGAGCGGCGTCATCGACGTCAACGATCCGAGCAAGTCGCGAGCGGCGCTGGTCTACGGGCAGATGACCGAGCCGCCGGGGGCCCGGCTGCGCGTTGGTCTGTCGGCGCTGACCGTCGCCGAGTATTTCCGCGACGGCGAAGGCAAGGACGTGCTGCTGTTCATCGACAACATCTTCCGCTTCACCCAGGCCGGATCTGAAGTGTCGGCGCTGCTCGGCCGGATGCCGTCGGCAGTCGGCTACCAGCCGACGCTGCTGACGGAAATGGGCGAACTGCAGGAGCGCATCACCTCGACCAAGCGCGGCTCGATCACGTCGGTGCAGGCGATCTACGTCCCGGCCGACGACTACACGGATCCGGCGCCGGCGACGACGTTCGCGCATCTCGACGCGACCACCAACCTGTCGCGCGCGATTTCCGAGCTCGGCATCTACCCGGCGGTCGATCCGCTGGCCTCGACCTCGCGCATTCTCGATCCGCGCATCATCGGCGAGGAGCACTACCGGGTCGCACGCTCGGTCAAGCAGATCCTGCAGCGCTACAAGGACCTGCAGGACATCATCGCCATTCTCGGCATCGACGAGCTGTCGGAGGAAGACAAGCTGGCGGTGACCCGGGCGCGGAAGATCCAGAAGTTCCTGTCCCAGCCGTTCTTCGTCGCCCAGCAGTTCACCGGCCTGGAAGGCAAGTACGTGCCGATTGCCGACACCATTCGCGGCTTCCGCGAGATCGTCGACGGCAAACACGACGAGATTTCCGAGCAGGACTTCTACATGGCCGGGACGATCGATGAAGTGATCGAGAAGTCGCGGCAGCGCGCGGCCGCGTAAGGACGACAGTGGCGCTTCCCACCCAGCTGCAGCTGCAAATCGTCTCGGCCGATCGTCTGCTCGTCAACCAGACAGTGGACGAAGTGGAGATCCCGGGCGCCGAGGGATATTTCGGCGTCCTGCCGGGGCACACGCCGCTACTGGCGACGCTGCAGGTCGGCGAGCTCTGGTATCGTCAGGGCCAGGACCGGCACTACCTGATGATCGCCTTCGGGTTCGCCGAGGTCCAGCCGGATCGGGTGACGATCCTGGCGCAGATCGCCGAGCGCGCCGACGAGATCGACGTGGCGCGGGCGGAGGGAGCGAAACGGCGCGCCGAGGAGCGGCTGGCCCGGCCGGTGGCGGAGATCGATTTCGAGCGGGCCCGGTTCGCGATGATGAAATCGCTGGTCCGCCTGCAGATCGCCAGCCGCGCGAGAATCCGCTCGTAGCCCGTGGTGAAAGTTCCGGCGAGCACCGAGGCCGGTGATGCGCCCGATTGGCAAGGCGCGAAGAGCGAGAATATCGGGAATATTTGAGCGATGAGCAACGCCGGCAGTCGGGATGCAGCGCCGGTCGAATGCCGGCGGAACTTTGACCACGGGCTGTTAGCGCCCCGACACTGATTGTTCGCCAACCTCGTCAACCTGTTTCGCTATCGCGGGCTGATCCAGAGCCTGGTCGTGCGCGAACTCAAGGCGCGCTATCGCGGCTCGGTGCTCGGCTTCTTCTGGTCGTTCATCAACCCGCTGCTGCTCCTGCTGGTCTACACCTTCGTCTTCACGGTCATCCTGCCGAACGACGTCAAGGGCCTGCAGCCCTACGCCCTGTTCATGTTCTGCGGCCTGCTGCCGTGGAACTGGTTTTCGTCGTCGCTGACCGAGGCTTCCGGCTCGCTGATCGCGGGCGGTAATCTCATCAAGAAGGTGCTGTTCCCGGCCGAGGTGCTGCCGATCGTCAGCGTGCTGGCGAACATGGTGCACTTCTTCCTCGGCCTGCTGATCCTGCTGGCGTTCCTGATCGGCTATCGTCACTGGCCCGATCCCGGCGATCTGCTATGGTTCCCGATTGCCGTCGTCGTGCAGCTGATCTTCACGGCCGCCCTCGGCCTGATCCTGGCGGCGCTGACCGTGCACTTCCGCGACATCCGCGATCTGCTGGCCAACCTGCTGCAGTTGTGGTTCTTTGCGACGCCGATCATCTATTACTGGCGGCAGGAGAACGTCGTGCGGTTCAAGCCGCTCTTCGATCTGAACCCGTTCACCCATCTGGCGATTTCCTATCAGGAGATCCTGTTCTTCCCGGGCCCGTTCGGCCATTGGAAGTGGCTGCTGTCGCTCGGCGTGGGATCGATCGCGCTGTTCCTGGCCGCCTACTGGCTGTTCGACCGGCTGCGCGACTCGTTCGCCGAGGCGGTATGACGCCGGCCATCGATCTCCGCAACGTCTCGAAGATCTACCGCCGCTACAGCGGGCGGCAGTTCGCCACCCTGAAGAGCGCGCTGCTGCAGCGGAGCATCCTGCGTGATCTCAGTCCCGGCGAAACGTTCCAGGCGCTGTCCGACGTTTCGTTCACCGTGCCGCGCGGCTCGACCTTCGGGGTGATCGGCCGGAACGGATCAGGGAAGAGCACCGCGCTCAAGCTGGTCGCCGGCATCACCAAACCGACCAGCGGCACGGTCAAGGTCGCCGGCCGGATCTCGGCCTTGATCGAGCTGGGCGCCGGCTTCCACCCGGAGATCTCCGGCCGCGAGAACGTCTTCATCAACGGGATCATGCTCGGCCTGACCAAGCGGGAAATCCAGGACCGCTTCGACGAAATCGTCGATTTCGCCGAGCTGCGCGAATTCATCGACGCGCCGGTCAAGACGTATTCATCGGGCATGTACATGCGGCTCGGCTTCGCGGTCGCGATTCACGTCGACCCCGACGTCCTGCTGGTCGACGAAGTGCTGGCGGTCGGCGACGAAGGATTCACCCACAAGTGCATCGACAAGTTCGCCGAGCTGCGCCGCCGCGGCAAGACGATTCTCCTGGTCACCCATTCGCTGGCCCTGGTCGAGCGGTTCTGCGACACCGCGCTCTGGCTGGACGGCGGCCGGGTCCACGGCCACGGCGATCCGAAGCGGGTGGTCGACGCTTATCTGATTGACGTCGAGGCCAGTGAAGGTCAGGAGCTCGCCACGGCGACGGCCAAAGCGGTCGAGGCGACGAGTGCGCCGGAGACGGGGCCAACGCCGACGGTTCCTGCCGAGACTGTCGATGCCGGGGCGTCCGGCGATCCGGCCGCCGGCGAACTGATGGACATGTTTCGCGCGACCGAGGGGCGGTGGGGCTCGCGCGACGTCGAGATTACCGAGGTCGCGCTGGTCGGCCGCGACCTGGCGCCGTCCTTCGTCTTCCACTCGGGCGATCCGATGTCGATCCACCTCAGCGTCCGCGCCCATCAACCGGTCGCTGATTTCGTGTTCGGCATCGGCCTGTTCAACGCCGACGGCGTGTGCTGTTACGGTACCAACACCTACGCCGAGGAGATGGAGCCCGAACAGCTGAGTGGCGACGCCGAGGTGACGTTCGACATCGCCGCCCTGGATCTCGTCGAAGGGACCTACAAGATCGACGTCGCGGTGCATAAACGCGACGGCGTCCCCTACGACTACCATCGGCAGCTTTACACGTTCCGCATCAAGTCACGCACCCGGGACGTCGGCATCTACCGGCCGCAGCATAGCTGGACGTTCTCACCAGGCGTGCATTTCAAGACGACCGGCCGGCGGGACCCCTAGTCCCCTGGCCCGGGCCCTTGCCGGCGCCGCGTCTCCTCGTTTTGCTACACTGAAAGTTTCGGGTCTGCAGGATTGCCGTGACCACCTCGACCTCCCTCAACCTCCGGGCGCTGCTGAAGACCGCGATCACGCGGAGCGGCATGGACGTGCCGGCACGCCTGGTGTCGGGGCTGACCCCCGCCGCCAAGGCCCTGTTCGTGGCCGGCGCCGCGACCAGTCTGCCGCACGGCGTCGTCCTGTATGTACTGCCGAGCGACGCCGACCTGGAGCAGGCGGTCGAGGACGTCGGCTTCTTCGTCGCCGCGATGGAGGGGTTGTCTGGTGCGGCGGCGGATCGGGCGATCCTGCCGTTCCCTTCGCACGAGGTGGATCCGTACCGGGGGCTGGCGCCCCATATCGGCGTGACGTCCGTGCGGGCTCGGGCGCTGCACGGCATCGGCGCCGGCACCGCCCGCGTCGTCATCGCGTCGGCGTCGGCCCTGCTGCCGCGGATCAGCGCGCCGCGGCGGCTGCTCGGCGCCGCGCTCGAATTGAAGCCGGGCCAGGAGATCGCGCCGATCGATCTCGCCGATCTGCTCGTCGATGCCGGCTTCACGCGCGAGGATCCGGCGGACGAACACGGCGAGTTCGCGGTCCGTGGCGGCATTGTCGACATTTTTCCCGCCGGCGAGGCGCAGCCGATCCGGCTCGAGTTCGTCGGCGACACGATTGAATCGATGCGCCGTTACGATGCCGCATCGCAGCGCTCGGTCGAGTCGATCGATCAGGTCAGCATCGTGCCGCTGCAGGATGTGCTGGCCGCCGGCACGTCGGGCCAGGCACTGGATCGGGACGCGACGATCTTCGACTACCTCGGCCTCCGCCACGACAGCCGGATCATCGTGTCGGAGCGCGACGAGGTCGAGGCCGCTGCCGTCAAGCTGGTCGAGCAGCTGCGCCAGGGGTACGACGACGCGCTCGATCGCAAGGAACGGCCGCTCACCCCGGCCGCCCTGTTCGCCAATTGGGAAGGCGTGGCGGCGCGCCTCGCTCTGGCAACGGAGTTGGTGGCGCTCGGGCTGGGCGACGATGGGGAGGGCCCCGACGAGCCGGATCCGCTCCCGGCGCCCCGTCCGACACACGTGCGCAGTCAACCTACTGTCGCGATGCACGGGCGGGTTGCCGACTGGGTCGCCGATATCCGCCGCCGCCGCGATGCCGGCGAAGCCACGCTCTTCGTTGCGGCCACGGCCGGCCGCGCCGAACGCGTCATCGAGCTCCTCAAGGAATACGAAGTCCTGGCGGTTCCCGTCGATCGTGCCGACGACGCGCGCTACGCCGCGGTGCTGGTCGCCACCGGAGCCCTGTCCTCGGGATTTCGCCTGCCCGCCGCCGGGCTGCAGATCTACGCCGAGGCCGACGTCTTCGAAGAAGAGCGGCGCGCCCCGGAGCGGCGGCGCTCGGCAACCAAGGCCTTCCTGTCGGATCTCCGCGATCTCAAGGTCAACGACCTGGTGGTCCACGTCGATCACGGCATCGGCATGTTCGTCGGCCTGAAGCAGATTGGCGTTACCGGCGACGCGGGCCAGGAGTTCCTGGAGCTCCGCTACGCCGGGGAGGACAAGCTGTTCGTCCCGGTCGAGCGCCTGGATCTGGTCCAGAAATACACCGGCGCCTCGCGGCCGCCGCTGGATCGGCTCGGCGGCACGTCGTGGGAGCGCGCGAAAACGCGGGTCAAGAAGGCGATGCGCGACATGGCCGAAGAGCTGCTCAAGCTCTACGCCGCGCGCCGGGCCGTTCCGGGCCATGCCTTCAGCGCCGACTCGCACTGGCAGCAGGAATTCGAGGGCGCCTTCGAGTACGAGTTGACCGTCGATCAGAAGACGGCAATCGCCGACATCAAACGCGACATGGAATCGCCAACCCCGATGGACCGCCTGCTGTGCGGCGACGTCGGCTACGGCAAGACCGAGGTCGCGATGCGGGGCGCCTTCAAGGCGGTGATGGACGGCAAGCAGGTCGCCTTCCTGGCGCCGACGACGGTGCTCGCCTTCCAGCACCAGAAGACGCTGCGGGAACGGTTCGCGGGCTTTCCGGTCCGGATCGAGATGGTCAGCCGGTTCCGCAGCAAGGCCGAGCAGAAGGAGACGCTGACCGATCTGGCCGCGGGCAAGGTCGACATCATCGTCGGCACGCACCGGTTGCTGTCCGCCGACGTCGCGTTCCGCGACCTCGGTTTGCTGGTCGTCGACGAGGAGCAGCGCTTCGGGGTCGCGCACAAGGAGAAGATCAAGCAGCTGAGAAAAAAGGTCGACGTCCTGACGATGAGCGCGACGCCGATTCCGCGGACGCTGAACATGTCGCTGGTCGGCATCCGCGACATGTCGATCATCGAAACGCCGCCGAAGGATCGGCTGTCGATCCAGACCAACGTCGTCAAGTTCGACCCGCAGGTGATCGGCCGCGCCATTCGCTGCGAGCTGGCGCGGGGCGGGCAGGTGTTCGTCGTCCATAACCGGGTCGAATCGATCTTCTCGATTGGCGCCCTGATCCAGCGCCTGGTCCCCGAGGCGCGCGTCGTGGTCGGACACGGACAGATGGGTGACGATCTGCTCGAGCGCGCGATGCTCGACTTCGTGGCGCGGAAGTTCGACGTCCTGCTGGCCACCACCATCGTCGAAAACGGCCTGGATATTCCCAACGCCAACACCATCATCATCAACCGCGCCGATCGCTACGGGCTGTCGCAGCTGTACCAGTTGCGCGGCCGGGTCGGCCGTTCGGATCGGCCGGCCTACGCCTATCTGTTGATTCCGCCCGAGGACAACCTGTCGCCGATCGCCAAGAAGCGTCTGGCCGCGATCAAGGAGTTCAGCGATCTGGGCAGCGGCTTCCGGGTCGCCGCGCTCGACCTCGAGATCCGCGGCGCCGGCAATCTGCTCGGCGGCGAGCAGAGCGGGCACATCGAGTCGCTCGGGTTCGAGATGTACATGAAGCTCCTCGAGGAGACCGTCCGGGAACTGAAGGGCGAAGAGATCGAGGACGACCACCGCGCCACCGTCAACCTGCGGGTCGACCTGCGCATCGACGAGGCCTACGTCCCGGAGCAGAACCAGCGCCTGATGCTCTATCGCAAGGTGGCCGCGGCCCGCCGGGAAGACGAGATCGAGCAAGTCCTCGAGGAAACCGTCGATCGGTATGGCCCGCTGCCGGATTCGGTGCGCAACCTGGCCGACTACGGCCGGATCAGGGTGATGGCGGACCAGCTCGGCATTGAATCGATCGACCGCGAAGCCCGTACCGTCGTCTTAAAGTTCAGACCGCAGGCGAAGGTCGATCCGGTGCGGCTCGTGTCGCTGGTGCGGCAGCGCCCGGACCTGACGCTGGTCCCGCCGGCGGCGCTCAAGCTCAACCTCGACGGAGCGAAGGAGACGGCAGATCGGCCCGCCGCGCAGGCCGTCATCAATCAGAGACCGCCGCCGTCCAGGACGCAGAAGGGCGGGGCAAAAACCCAGGCCGCGCCCAGCTGGTGGACGGCGCGGGCGCGGGAGCGCGAAGTGAAGCCCGGTTTCACCAAGGAAGAGATCCTGCGACCCGCGCGGGAGGATCCCCGCTCGCCCGGCGGGACGTTCGAGCGGGTCGGCGCCTTATTGAGCCAGCTGCTCGATCAAGGGTAAAATGTTCGGCTGTCAAGATTTAGCCATGACCAATACAACTCGTCTCCGATCCGGTGTCCTCCTTGCGCTCGGCCTGGTCGTCTCGCCCGTCATGCTCGGCGCTGAAATCTTCGAGCAGATCCTGGTGAAGGTGAACGGCGAGATCTTCACCAAGACCGACCTCGAGACGCGTCAGGTGCAGGCGATGCGTCAACGCGGCATCCAGCTCGACCCGAAGACCGATCCGACCGACGCCCAGCTGCGGCAGGCGTTGAACACGGTGACGCCGCAGGTGATGGTCGAGGCGGTTTCCGAGATGCTGCTCGTCCAGCGCGGCAAGGAGCTGGGCTACAAGCTGGGCGACGACCAGTTCAAGCAGATCGTCGACAACATCCGCAAGGAAAACAAGCTGGACACCGAGGAAAAGTTCGAGGGGGCGCTGAAGCAGGAGAACATGACCGTCGCCGATCTGCGCCGCCAGGTCGAGCGCTCGATCCTGGTGCAGCGGGTCGAATCGGTCGAGGTCTTCGGCAAGGTCGCCATCTCCGAGGACGAGGCGCGGCGCTACTACGATGCGCACCTGCCGGAATTCACCACGGCGGCGGCGGTCACGCTGCGCGAGATCCTCGTCGCGGCACCGGCCGACAATACGGCGGACGCCGCTCAGGACGCCGCCGCCAAGGCCAAGGCCGACGCCATCCACAGCCGCGCCGCGGCCGGCGACAATTACATGAAGCTGGCCGAGGACTCCTCCGACGCGCCGTCGAAGGCGAACGCCGGCCTGATCGGTCCGATCAGCCTGACGGATCTGTCGCCGGACCTGCGCCAGATCATCGAGCCGATGAAGAACGGCGAGATCAGCCCGGTGATCCGCACGCCGCGCGGCTACCAGATCTTCAAGATCGAGACGCTGAGCGCCTCCCAGACCACCGCTTTTGAACAGGCCCGGGAATCGATCAGCGACCGCATCGTCACCGGCAAGCGCAAGGAAGAGTTCGACAAATACCTGGTCAAGCTCCGGGCGCAGGCGATCATCGACTGGAAGAATCCGGACATCAAGAAGGCGTTTGAAGAGGGACTGGCCGAACAGAACAAGCCGGCCACGCCGACGGCGCAGTAGAGAGCCGGTTGTCTTCAGACCTCCTCCAGTGGTTCGCGATCTGGACGCGCTCCCGGCACGAGCAGGTCGTCCGCGAACAGCTCGAGCGGAAGCAGGTCGACGCCTTCCTGCCGACGGTGCCGAAATGGAGCCGCTGGAAGGATCGCAAGAAGAAGATCGACTGGCCGCTGTTCCCCGGCTACTGTTTCGCGCGGTTCGATCCCGCCAACACGCTGGCGATCCTGAAATGCGCCGGGGTCGTGAACATCGTCTCGTTCGAAGGGAAGCCGGCGCCGATCCCGGAGTACGAGCTCGACAGCATCCGCGTCCTGGTCCGCAGCGACCTGCAGTACGATCCCTGCCCGATGATTCGGGAAGGCACGATGGTCGAGGTGGTGCACGGTCCGTTGCGCGGCGTCGTCGGCCGGCTGCTGCGCAAGGATGCGAAGCGGGCGAGCCTGGTGCTGTCTGTCGATCTGATCGGACAGGGTGTGTCGGTCGAGGTCGATGCCGCCGATGTGAAGTCGTACTGACAACGTCATGAAAATCGGATCCGTCGATCTCGGGTCGCCGTTCGCCGTCGCGCCGATGGCCGGCATGACCGACACGGCGTTCCGCCGTCTGGTCAAGCGCCACGGCGGGTGCGGTCTCGTCGTCACCGAGATGGTCAGCTCGGAAGGGCTGGTCCGCGGCATCGACCGGACCCTCGAGTACGCGGAGTACACCGAGGAAGAGCGGCCGATCTCGATCCAGATCTTCGGCGGCGATCCGGCCAAGATGGCCGCCGCCGCGCAGATCGTCGAGGGGATGGGCGCGGATGTCGTCGACATCAACATGGGCTGTCCGGTGCCGAAGATCGCCAAGCATCAGGCGGGCTGCAGCCTGATGCGGGAACCGGCGCACGCGGCGGCGATCGTCGCGGCGATGACGCGCGCCGTCCGGATTCCGGTGACCGTCAAGATGCGGGCGGGTTGGAACGACGCCGAGCGGAACGCGCCGCTGCTGGCACGGATGGTCGAGGACGCCGGAGCGGCGGCGGTAGCGGTCCACGGCCGGACCGCGGCGCAAAGCTACACCGGCTGGTCGGACTGGGATCTGGTGGCGAGCATCGCCAACGACCTGACGATTCCGGTTCTCGGCAGCGGCGATTGCGTCGAGCCCGAGGCGATCGTGTCGCGATGGCGGTCAGGCGTCGACGGGGTGCTGGTCGGGCGCGGCGTCCTGCGCAATCCATGGATTCTGGCGCAGGCCGCCGATCTTGCCGCCGGCCGCCCGCCGCGCACGGTCACGCACGCCGATCGCGGCCGCTTCCTGCTCGACTACATCGACCTGCTGCGCCTCGAACGGGTCCACGAACCAAAAGGGTTCAGACATCTCGCACCGGCGACGGAGGCGGCCGCGGGCGCCGCGCGGCCGGCCCAGGGCCACGATCGGTGGGTGATCAACAAGGTCCGCGCGCTCGGCTCGTGGTACACCAAGGGCCTGGACAACGGGTCCCATCTGCGCGCCGCCATCAACAGCGCGGAGTCGCTCGACGCGCTCCAGGAAATCATCGGCGCGTTCTTTCTCGGAGACTTGCCGGCTGCCCCGGGACGGTCTGAAGACCGTCCCCTGCACCTGCTGATGTAGGGCACACCCTTCAGGGTGTGCCGCGACACCGCCAGGCGTCGATTGTCGCTTGCGACGGCCGTCGGTACGATCCATGACGCAACTGGGCGACAATGATCTCGTCGGTGATGCGCCTCGGCCGGGGCGCTACTGAGATAGAAAGGCGAGTTCCCATTTGCCGCTGCGCATTGCCTTTGATCTCGACGGCGTGCTCGCCGACATGGAGGCGGAGCTGGCCCGCCAGATGGAGATTCTGTTCGGGGCGGCGGAATCAGTAGCGGCCAGCGGCCAGCCCGCTGCTGTTTCCCCCGCCGATGCCGTCAGTGTGTCGGGCGATGACGCTGCAGAGCCGGCGGCGGCTGATCAATCAGCGCCCGCTCTCGGCGAACCCGCAGCAGAAGTGGACGCGGCGCCGGCGGCGGACAGCGCGCCCCCTCTCGCCCGGCCGCGGATGACCGCCCGGCAGCAGCGCCGTCTGTGGCGGCACGTGCAGACGATCGACGGATTCTGGGAATCGCTGCAGGAAATCGAGCCGGGCATCGTCGGCCGGCTGGCGGCGCTCAGCGCCGATCGCCGCTGGGAAGTGATCTTCCTGACCAAACGGCCCGAAACCGCCGGCGCCACCGCTCAGGTCCAGACCCAGCGCTGGCTGCAGGCCCGCGGCTTCACGCTGCCCAGTGTGTTCGTCATGCAGGGGTCGCGCGGCCGCGTTGCCGAATCGCTGGCGCTCGACTTCGTCGTCGACGACCGTCCCGAGAATTGCCTCGACGTCATCGTCGATTCCAGGGCACGGGCGGTGCTCGTCTGGCGCGGGGAGGCGGACCCGCCGGCGGCCGTGAAGCGGCTCGAGCTCGGCGTGGTCAGATCGATGGTCGAATGCCTGGAGATGCTCTGCAAGGCCGATGATGCGAAGGACGCGCGGCCCGGGCTGGTCGATCGGATGATCCGACGGCTCGGTTTCAAGGAGCCGGCCAGTGCGTGACGCGCGCGGCTGGCGAACCTTGCGTCAGCCCGGAAGATCCCGCAAGCTTCCGATTTCCACCGACTCGAAATCGTAGACCAGCGCGCCTACCAGCGACTCGGTGAAGCGGCCCGCCAGATCCTCATGAGCGGGATGACGGAGGTATGCGGCCAGCCCCTCGACGTGATCGAGATCGATCGCCACGAGATAGTCGGCAGTGTCCGGCATCCCCGCCTCATAGCCCGCGCCGTGTCTGACCCGGCGCCCCACCCGGACGTGGCGGATGGCGGGAATCTCGGTCAACGCTCTCTCGAACGCTACGATCAGCCGTTCGCGATCGGCCGCGCTCAGATCTGGCCGGGGCTTCAACAGGACAAGGTGCGTCACCATACGCAAGCTCCTCCGAAGTTCTTCATCTACGTGGCGTGCGGCTTCAGCCGGACCGCGACGCGACGTACAGGTCGGGGTTACGCTAGCGCCGATTTCGCGAGGCTGGCCTGGGGCCGGACGGAGGAGCTGGCGGAGGCGGCCGCGAAGACGACTCGCGCCTCACCGCATTCGTGTCGTCCTGTCGCTTCTCATCTTGCTCACGCGGACGTGGAGGCTGGGGGCGCGCGGACGCGCCGCGTGGCTTATCCCACCATGGCGGGGCTCCGCGGGGCGCCGCGCCCCGAGCGTTGTCGCGCCAGGGCTGCGCCCCGGCAGGCGGCGCGCCGCGCGGTTTATCGCGCCACGGTTGGGCCCCGGCAGGCGGAGCGCCGCGCGGCTTATCGCGCCATGGTTGGGCGCCGGCAGGCGGCGCGCCGCGCGGTTTATCGCGCCACGGTTGGGCCCCGGCAGGCGGCGTGCCGCGCGGTTTATCGCGCCACGGTTGGGCCCCGGCAGGCGGCGCGCCGCGCGGTTTATCGCGCCACGGTTGGGCGCCGGCGGGCGGCGCGCCGCGCGGTTTGTCGCGCCACGGTTGGGCACCGGCAGGCGGCGCGCCGCGTGGCTTGTCGCGCCAGGTACGCGAGTCCGACGGCGATCCCGGCGGCGCCGCGCTCCGCGATTTGTCGCGCCGCTTCCCGCCCTTCTTGAATCGATCGCGCGGATCCTTGTGCGCGCCGCCCGGGCGCCAATCGTGACCGCGTTTCTCGCGCGGCGGCGCATCGTCGCGGCTGGCGGCCTGCGCCGCCTCCGGCGTCTCCCACAATCGTCCCCGCGCGAACCACTTCAGGACCACATCCTTGTTCGTCCGCCGCAGCTGGCGCAACGTCGGCAACAGCTCCTCCTGCTCGCGGGCGCGGAAGGCGGTCGGCTTGTCGTCGATCAGAATCGTCCAGTATGCATAGCGCGGCGGCATGTCCTCAGCCTACCTGATCCCGGGCGATCCGTTTGAGCTTCTCGACCAGCGTGGTTCGCTTCAGGTGCAGGAGCTTCGCCGCCTGGCCCTTGTTCCCGCCCGTCCGCTCGAGCGACTGCTGGATCAGCTCGCGTTCGATACCGCTGACGAACCGTTCGAAGTCGAGGCCTTCCGCCGGCAGCGCGACGGTCGACGAGGGCAGCTCCCGGGACGGCCGCGTTTCCTGGGGCAGATCGCCCAGTTCGATTTGCGTTCGGCCGGCGCTCAGGGCGACCGCCCGCTCGACGGCATTTTCGAGCTGCCGGACGTTGCCGGGCCAGGCGTATCCCATCAGCTGCCGCATCGCGTCCTGCGCAACGATGAGCGGCGGGCGCGAGGGACCGTCCCCGCCGGCGAACCGTTCGAGAAAATGCCGCACCAGCAACGGAATGTCTTCCCTGCGTTCGCGCAGCGAGGGCAGCTGCACCGGGATGACGTTCAGGCGGTAGAAGAGGTCCTCACGGAACCGGCCGTCGGCGACCATCCGGCCGAGATCGTTGTTCGTCGCGGCAATCACGCGGACGTCGACCCTGGTCGTCTGTGAATCGCCGACCCGTTCGAACTCCCGTTCCTGGAGCACGCGCAGCAGCTTCATCTGCAGCCCCGGGCTCATCGTGCCGACTTCGTCGAGAAACAGCGTGCCCTTGTGCGCCTGTTCGAGCCGGCCCTGACGGTTGGCGCTCGCTCCGGTGAAGGCGCCGCGCACATGGCCGAACAGCTCCGCCTCCAGCAGGGTTTCCGGGATGGCGCTGCAGTTGAGCGCCACGAACCGGTGCATGCGGCGCGGCCCGTTGTGATGAATCGCCCGCGCGACGATCTCTTTTCCGGTGCCGGTCTCGCCGGTGATCAGCAGCGTGCTGTTGGTCGCCGCCACGGTCTCCAGCAGTTGAAACAGATCGGTCATCGCCCGGCTCTTGCCGACGATCCCCTCGAACCGATGGCGTCCATCCAGCTGCGCCCGCAGATAGGCGTTCTCCGATCGCAGCCGCCGCTGTTCGATCGCCGAATCAAGGACGTGCAGCAGTTCGTCAATCTGGAACGGCTTGCTGACGAAATCGATCGCACCTCGCTTGATCGCTTCGACGGCGTCCTTCACCGTCCCATATCCAGTCACCACGATGGCAATGATGTCGGGGTAGCGGGCCACCGCGGCGTCGACCACGGCGGACCCGTCGATCCCGGGCAGCCGCAGGTCGGTTACGACGATGTCGTAGGCGAACTCGTTCAGGCGCGCGATTGCAGCCTCGCCCGATTCGGCCTGCTCGACCCGGTAGCCGCGGTCGTGCAGCTGTTCGGCGATCGCCGTCCGCAGCGCGGCCTCGTCTTCGACCAGGAGCAGATGTCTCGATATATCAGGCACTTAGAAGCCCGCCAACATATTGACACCGGCGCTGGCGGCTGTCCAGCATCGACTGCCGGCGAAGCCGCTCCGCCGGCATTCTCAAGGTACCTGTAGAGACTGGCCTGCTGGTCCGATACAGTTCCCGGAGGCGAGCCGCCAGTGGAACGAAAAACGATTTCGATCATGAAGGCCTGTGAGCTGGTTGGCGTGAGCCGGCGAACCATCTACAACTGGCTGTCGAGCGGCAAGATCGACTACGTCCGCACCGCTGGCGGATCGGTGCGCATCTTTGCCGACACGCTGTGGCGCGACCCGCATCGTGCCAATCAGCCGGCCGTCGACGCTGTGTGGGAGGTGGAAGGACGGACCCGCCCCTGATGCCGCCGCACACCGTCGAAGAACTGCTCGCGAGGAGTCCGATGGATCACGCACCGGAGCTGCGACTCCTCTTTCATCGCCTCAACAACCAGCTCGGCATCATCCTCGCGCACGCCGAGTTGCTCGAGGCAAAGTCCGCGGACGAGATGAACCGGGCCCGCGCCGCCCAGGTCGTCGCCAGCGCGCTCGACGCCCTGGAGACGGCAAATCACATCCGCCGTCAGACTGTGCAAGCGGAAACCGATCCTCGCTGACACGCGACGAGGTCCTCGCCGCCAAAGCGTTGACGATCCTCAACCCGTACCGTCAATGCCTTGACGCAGCGGACCGGCGCCTCTCTACGGCCCACCGGGCTACGCGCGATATCGATCGCGTCTCCAACCCTCGCGTTCGCAGACAGTTAGCGCATCTTCATCGATGATCTGGAGCCGGGAACCCGCGGCCCCCGTGGCTGGTATTTCTGTTGCGATCTGCGCAACCGTCGGAAACATCGAGCAGAGTCGCCAACAACCGCCGTCCGACGGCGTGCCGAAGGAGCCGCGATGCGCGTTGATCCCATTCCCGCCGGTGAGAGCACTCGAATTGCCGCCAGCCTGCCGTTCGTCGAAGCGCTGGCGCGACGGATGGCGTCGTCGATGCCGAACGCCATCGACGTCGGCGATCTGGTGCAGGATGGGGTGCTCGGTCTGATCGATGCGGCGCACCGCTTTGACGAGGGCCGCGGCATCAAGTTCGAAACGTTCGCCGAACGGCGTGTGCGGGGCGCCATGATTGACGCGCTCAGGCGCGATGCCTGGCCGCGCGGCGTCCGCCGCCAGCGCCGCGAGCTGGAGGCCGCGCGCGAGGCGCTTCGCCGCGAGCTCGGCCACGAGCCGTCGATCGCCGATCTCGCCGCCAGGGTCGGATCGGACGAGAAGCGTCTGAGCCGCACCATCGTCCGGATCAACACCATCGAATCGACTTCACCGCTGGCGACCGGCGAGCATTTCGCCGAAGGCACGCTGCCCGCGGTGCTGGTACCCTCCGGGCCGGACTCGCCCGACTCTGCTTACGAGAAGCTGGAAACCCGGGAGCGGGTCCGCGCCGCGATTCAGTCGCTGCCGCGGCGTGAAGGCAAGGTGATTGGCCTGTACTACTACGGCGAAGCGACGATGAAACAGATCGGCGCGGAAATCGGCGTCAACGAGTCGCGGGTGTCACAGCTCCACGCGCGGGCGATTCGCCGGCTCCGTGACGCGCTCGGCCAGCCGGGACTGGAGCAGGTGGTCGAGATGCGGCGCGCACTCGCCAGACCAACGATGTTGAAAGCAGCGCTGCGCCCGCGCGCGGCCCAGGCGGCGGCGCGCACGTACGGGACGGGAATCGTCAGTTCAAGCCCTCGCGGACGGCGCTCAACAGATCGGCCAGCCGGAACGGCTTGGCCAGCCAGCGACAGCCGCTATCCCTGAAGAACTGTTCCGCGTCGGTTCCCGCCAAGTCTCCGGTCACGAAGATGACGTGCTTGCTCAGTTCCGGCCTCGCCCGAGCCAGCGCGCGATAGAACGCCCGGCCGTCGAGGCGCGGCATCTTCAAGTCGCAAATCACCAGGTCGAACTGACGGGTCATGACCGCGGCCAGTGCGTCCTCGCCGTCGGCGGCGCGCGCCACGACGTAGCCGGCATCGCGCAGCGCTTCCGCCAACGCATCTCCCAGCGCCGTCTCGTCCTCCACGACCAGGATTGATTCGCCGGCGCCCGGTTCGGGCGGGGGCCGCGACGCTGGTGACTGCGTCAGGCCGGCGCCGATGACCGGCAGTTCGAGGCAGAACGACGCGCCCGAGCCCGGCGTCGACTCGAGCCGGATTCGCCCACCGTGTTCCTGCGCGATCGCGTAGGCGACGGTCAGACCCAATCCGGTTCCCTTCCCGACCTCTTTCGTTGTGAAGAACGGATCGAAAATCCTCGGCTGGACGGTCTCAGCGATCCCCGGACCATCGTCGGTGATCTCGATTGCGACCGACTCCTGTTCGGCGTCGTGCCAGGTCCGAACGACCAGCATGCCGCGGCCGTTGGCCGAGAGCATCGCCTGCTCGGCGTTGACGATCAGGTTGAGCAGCACCTGCTGGATCTGTTGGCCGTCGGCGAACACCCGCGGCAGGCCGTCCGTCAGCGCATCGCTCACGCTGATGTGCGCCCCCCGCTGTTCGTCCGATCGGAGCGCCAGCGTCTCGCGGACGATCTGATTGACGTCCACCATCGCGCGCGTCGTCTGACGTTTGCGGGCGAAGGTGAGCAGGTTGCGGACGATGCGGGCGGCGCGCTCTGCTTCGCTGAGAATGGTTTCCAGGCCGCGGCGGAGCGAGTCGTCCAGCGTGGCCTTCTGCGACAGCCGCTCGGCCTGGCTCAGAACGGTCGCGAGCGGATTGTTCAATTCGTGGGCGACGCCGGAGATCGTCTGGCCCAGCGCCGCCATCTTCTCGGCCTGCAGCAGCTGTTGATGGATATCGCGCGTCTCATCGTCGAGCTTCTTTCGCTCGCTGACGTCGCGCATCAGGGCTTCGACTCGGAGGGTGCCGTCCGGGGCGGGCGGCCCGGCCCGCGCCGTCAGCTCGATCCAGACCGGTGTCTGGTCGGCGCGGCGCAAGCGGAGCAGGTAATCGGTCACCGCGCCAGCCGCGATCAGGCGTTCGACCAGGGCGACGCGGGCCAGCGGGTCGACGAAGCGCGCCGGATCGAGTGGGCGGATCTCCGACTCGGGCACCTCATTGGAGTACCCGAAGACCAGCTTCAGATGAGGATTGGCGGCGATGGTCGCAGTGGTCTCGGAACCGAGGGTGCCGATGTAGACCCCGGCGCGGACGCTATTGAAGAGACGCGCGAACGCCGCGGCGCGCCGGTCCACGATGCCAATTACAGGAGAAGAGGACCGGAGGCGGCAGAAGGAGAGCAGCCGCCTCCAGCCGCCAGCCGGCGGTGACTCAGTTCCCGGGCGGGTCGGGCGTCGGCGTGTGCGCGTGGTTCTGCGCTCCGGTCGACCCCCACTTGGCTTCGACGGCCGCGCGGATGTCGCGCACCGAGGCGCCCGAGGCGAACATCTGTTCGGCCTGCGTCGCGACGTCGATGCACACGGTGCACTCCATGCCGTGCTCGGTCCACTCGGTGACGTCGCCGTTGGCGCCGCGCTTCTGGACGAAGCAGTCATGGTTGCCTTTGTGGCCGCTGCGCTCGCAGCCGCAGAAGCACGGCACGTAGGTCAGGATTTCGGGGTGCTCGGCGGCAAATCGGTAGGCCGCGGTGATCACTTCCGAGGGCCGCGGCAGGGCATAACCGGGCAGCCGAAGCGGAGGAAATTCGGTTTGCGGGTGCGGTTTGAGGACCGCCTGCTGAGCATCAGGCTCTGGAGCAGCGGCCGGAACCGCTGCCGCAGCCTGCGCCACTGCTTCTGGCTGCGCAGTGCTCCGCTGCATATATAGCGTGCCGGCGACCAGGGCTGCCGCTGCGACCACCCCGGCCGCGGCGAACAGCATGCCTCGGGACTTCGGAGCAGCAGGCGGCGGCGTCGACGATGGCGGCGTCTGGGCTTTCCGTGGTGGCTTTGACATAAGCAAAGTATTTTACCGCGGCTGGCGCCATTCTCGAAGAAATTCCGCTCGAGGTTAAGGGCGGTGAATAATCCCGGCGACGCTTACCGGTATGCTGTGGGAGCGGCCTGGGAATGATGAGCTCGTTTGGACGTGGGCCCGCTCTTAGCCGGACCGGGGGAGGGTCCGCCTCAAGGCGGACCCCACGTACGCAAGACTCCGTAAGGACGTCCGCTCGAGGTAAGGAAGTTCGCTCGAGAATTGCGCCGCCGTCAGACGACTCTTCGACCGCTGATGAGTCTGACAAGAAACAAGACGATGGCGATGACGAGCAGAACGTGGATGAAATAGCCCAACGTATAGCCGCTCACCACTCCGAGCAGCCAGAGCACGAGCAGGACGATGGCGACGGTTTCTAACATGCGCTGCCTCCTTCATTCGATGACGACCGCACTACGGTCACGATGGGCCCGGTCGACCCAGATTTCGAATACAGCCGAGTGCAACAGAGGTGCCACACACCTGCTTGGCGCGATGATGGTCGCGCTGACGCTGGTGACGCTGGCTCGCCCGCTTGGCGCGCAGCCGATTTCAGCATCAGAACCTCGGCCAAAAGCGCATCGCACCGCCAGCGTGGTGAAATTCCTGGCTGGCGCCGCTCTCGGACTCGCCGTGCATGAGTCGGCGCATCTCGTTCTCGATTTCGCATTCGACGCCAAGCCGGGCATCAAGCGTGTGGAACTGGGCGGCATTCCGTTCTTCGCCATTACCCACCGCAGCGACCTGTCGCCGCGGCGCGAACTGGCGATTTCCTCAGCCGGCTTCTGGGTCCAGGAGGCGTGGAACGAGATTCTGTTGACCCGCCGGCCGATGTTGCGGCACGCCAATGCACCGATGGCGAAGGGCGCACTGGCGTTCAACATCCTGACGTCGATCGGCTACGCGGCGGTGGCGTTCGGCAGGACCGGACCGGTCGAACGCGACACCCGCGGGATGGCCGATTCAGCCGGCGTCGACGAGCGCGCCATCGCGGCACTCGTGCTCGCGCCGGCGCTGCTGGACGGTTATCGTTACTTCCGGCCGGAAGCCGCGTGGGCGAAATGGGCGGCGCGGGCGGCCAAGCTCGGCTCCGCCGCCCTGGTCCTTAAGAGCACCTCCGACTGAACTAGCGAGGCTCCGCCCCAGACCGCCGCGAAACGGGAAGCGGGTCTTGGCTCCGCCGCGCTAGTGGCAGCGTTGTTTTGCCCCGCCTCCGGCGGGGCGAGACGTCTTGAAGGCCGGCCGAGAAAAGTAACTCGTTCGCACGGATTTCCGGCCCTCAAGACGTCCAGGTTCCTTAAGGAGTCTTGGCCGGATCGTCGAGGGCGAAGGTCATCGTGCCCTCGATCACGACGTTGCCGTCCACCCGTCCGACCCCCTTCAACAGCCCCATGCGGCTGCGCAATCGGAGGACCGTCGCTTCAATTTCGACGACGTCGCCGGCGACGACCGGCCGGCGGTAGCGGACGCGCTTGATGCCGGCGAAGACGATCAGGCGCTGGCGATTTTCGGGCTTGGCGAGAATCAGGATGGCGCCGACCTGCGCCACCGCTTCGGTCAGAATGGTCGGCGGCAGGACCGGCGCACCGTTGGTCGAGTGCGACAGGTAGCGCTCGTTGAGAGAAACGTTCTTGATGCCGACGATCCGCTGGTCGACGTCGAACTCAGTGATCCGATCGACGAACAGAAACGGGTATCGGTGCAGCAGGATCCGTTCGATGGCCGCGTTGTCGAGAGGAAGTGTCAGATCCATGGGGAACGACAGATTATACTGGCTACGCCGTGCCTCGCCGGTGACCGGTCGCTTGTGAGCAACACCTCCACCACTTCGCCGTCGGATTCGCCCGTCACGGCGATCGAAGCGCTGTCGACGCTGTTCGCGCTCGGCCGCGAGGTGACCTCGGTCCTCGATCTCGATGAGCTGCTGCGCAAGATCCCGCAGCTGATCGCCCGGCTGACCCGGTTCCACGCCTTCGCCGTCTACCTGCTCGATCCGGTCAGCGGCGATCTCACGATCGCCTACTCGGTCGGCTATCCGGACGAAGCGGCGCGCACCCTGAAGATCGGCCAGGGGCTGGTCGGCACCGCCGCCGCCGAGGCGCAGCCGATTCTCGTCAACGACGTGCATGCCGATCCCCGCTACGTCGAGGCGGTGCCCGGTTCGAATGCCGAACTTGTCGTGCCGTTGCGGCGGCAGGGGCGCGTGATCGGCGCGCTCAATCTGCTGAGCGACACCGTCGGCCAGTTCACCGAGACCGACGAAGCCGTCCTCCGGCAGTTTGCCGCCCACGTCGCGGTCGCGATCGAGAACGCCCGGCTGTTCGAGCACGCCCGCGATTACACGAGCACCCTCGAAACCCTGTCGGAGATCGTCCGCGAGTTCGGCGCCATCCTCAACCTCGACGAGCTGCTGACGCGCATCGCCAGCCTGGCTCGCCGCCTGATCGATTACCGCACCTTCGGCATCCTGCTGGTCAACGAGAAGACCCAGGAGCTCGAAGTAAAGGTCGCCGTACGCTACGGTGAGAAGGTCGAGCTGCCCAGGGTCAAGGTCGGCAGCGGTCTGGTCGGCTACGCCGCGCTGCACAAGGAACCGGTGCTGGTGCCCGACGTGTCGGTCGACCCCCGCTATATCAAGGTGGTCGACGACGTGCGATCCGAGCTGGTGATTCCGCTGCTGCTCCAGGATCGCTGCATCGGCGTGTTCGATCTGGAGGCGACCGAGCTGAACGCCTTCAGCAAGCGGCACGCGGAGATTCTCAGCCTGCTCGCCAGCCAGGCGGCCGTGGCGATCGAGAACGCCAGGCTCTACGAGACCATCCTGGCCAACGAACTCCGCATGGAGAAGGAGCTGCGGTTCGCGCAGCGGGTCCAGGCCGCGCTGCTGCCGGCCGACCTGCCCAAACGGCTGAAGGGCGTCGACGTCGCGGCCCGCTTCACGCCGGCGCGCGAGCTCGGCGGCGATCTCTACGACTTCCTGGCGCCCGAACCGAACAGCCTGGTGGTTGCCGTCGGCGACGTGTCCGGCAAAGGGGTGCCGGCGGCGCTGTATAGCGCCTTCGTCGGCGAACTGGTCCGATCGCGCACGTTCCGGCGCCGCTTCACGTCCGACCGGTCGAGCCCGGCCGGCGTCCTCGCATCGATGAACACGATCCTGAACGAGCGGCAGCTCGAGGAGTACTACTGCACGCTCTGCTACGCCGGGTTCGACTTCAAACGCCGCACCGTCATCCTGGCGAATTCGGGACTGCCGTATCCGATCCGCTGCTCGGGGGGAACGGCCGGCCGCGACGGCGAGCCCGCCGCCAGCGTCCTGCAGATCGAGCTGCCTGGTGTGCCGCTCGGCTCGTTCGCCGGCTCAACCTACGACGAAGTGATGTTCGACCTGGCGGCGGGCGACGTCTACGTGTTCTGCAGCGACGGTGTGTTCGAAGCGGCCGACGCGTCCGGCCGGGAATTCGGCGCCAGCCGCCTGCTCGACGTGGTGAGCCGGAACCGGCAGAAGAGCGCCCGCGATCTGGTCGACGCCATCTCCGACGCGGTGCAGGAATTCCGCGGCGACACGGCGCCGAACGACGACATGACCGCGGTGGCGATCAAGATCACGGCATGACGAAATTGCAGAATGCAGAAGCGGAATGAAGATTGCGGAATGAAAAAAAGGACGTAAAGTGGCCGCGCCGAATCGTGAAACTGGACGGGATACGGCGATGCCAGCGCCTGCCTGAGTTACGCACCCCGCTGATTCCGACGCGACCACTCGAGTGTCCATCAAATCGCATGCCCGCGACATCTCGCGGGAAACCGCCGCCAACCGCGCCCCGGCGCCGCCGCCGTCCTGAGCGGGAGACGGGCACTGACCTTTTTTGAGTGCGTGAGGGAATCCGGCCAGTCGGTGATGGTGCGCGCTACATCGCGGCGCTGTCGGCCGGACGATCTTGGGCGGGCGCCGACGGCACGGCGACGACGCTGGCCAGTTGCGCGGCGATGATCGCGGCCACCGCCTGCAGCGTCTCCGACGCTTCGGCGCCGCCGCGCATCTCCGCCGACAGCACGCCGATACAGCCGTCAGCCGACAGCACCGGCGCGATGATGGCCCCGTTGGCCGATCCGGCGCGCCACGGGACGACTTGCAGCGTGGCGCTCCTGAACGCCGCAGCGGCGGCGTTGCTGGCCGATCGCGGCACCGCCGGAATCCGGGCCAGCGTCTGGGAATCGTAACCGTGCGCGAGCGCCGGCAGCAGTTCCTCGCCCGATGCGGAGGCCATCCACAGCATCAGGCCGCTGGCGTCGAGCAGAGCGGCGGCGCGGCCGATCAGCGTCTGCAACCCGGCGGCGTCGCCGACGCGGCCGAGCTCGGTGCAGAGTTGCGCCGCGGCGATGATCGTCGACGCGGCGGCGACGTGAGCAGGGTCCTCCGGCGGCGGGGTCGCCTCGGGCGGCTTCGGCTCGCTCTGGCTGATCGGCCGGCGCGCCGGGCCGCTGGCGATCGATTCGATGGCCGGCCGGACCGCGCGGCCGACCGCCGCCCCCGCCGGCCGCAGCGCCAGCACCACCACCACGAGCAGCAGCAGCGCACCGGTTCCAGCGATCGCCATCGCCTCCTTGCTCCGCCGCGACGCTTCGAACGCCTCGAGCGCCTGACGTTCCTGGAGGCGCGCCCGCTCGACCTGCCGGGCCGCCGTCACCACGGTCTCGCTGCCTTCGGTGGACACGATATCGGACGCCATCAGCTGGGCGCCCGACGCGATGTAGCCGCGGATCCGTTTGTCCAGGGTGCGAATCTGATCGAGCGTGGCGGCGGCTTCAGCGAGCGCCCGCTTCGACGCCGCATCCGTCGCCAGCTGCTGGAGCGTCGCCAGCGAACCGGCGATCGCATCCATCGCCTGTTCAACCTTCGGCAGCCAGAAGGCAACGCCCTGGCCGGCGGCGACGTAGGCCTGCTGCGCCGATCGGAGCTCGGCCAGCGCATCGGCCACCTCGCGCGATCGCAGATCAAAAGTGCGATTGATCGCGCGCCGCTCGACGAACTGCTCTTCGGAAGAGATCGCGAAAATCGCGGTCGCGCCGAGCGTGATGCCGCAGATCGCGGCCAGCAGCAGTCTCAGTGCGCGCGGCATGGCGAGTCAGGGTACCACGGGCGTCAGCCGGACTTCGGCCGCAGGATGACGTAGGCGGGGAGTCCGACCGCGTCGAACCGCCGCATCAGCTCCCTGGCCGGCGACGCGTCGGGCTCTTCCGCCTGGAACTTGATCTTGACGTAGCCAGCCAGCGCCGCCTTGACCTCGGCGTTCTGCAGCGTCGTCTTGTCCATCGTCAGACAGTTCTTGCACCACGTCGCCCACATGTCGATCAGCACCGGCTTGTGATCGCGTTCGGCGGCGGCCAGGCCGTCGGCCAGCGATCGGGACCAGCCTTCCTTGACCTTTTCCTCGACGCTCGATCTGACGTCGGTCGCATCGACCCAGCGGTTCGACAGCAGTTCGTAGCCCAGGTAGCCGTAATACGCGGCGGTGATCAGGATCACCAGCCCGAGCGCCTGTTTGACGCGCACCATCCAGGCGCCCGGTTTGGGGAGTGCGGCCAGACCCGCCCCGGCGATCGGCCACGGCACGGCCATGCCGATCCCGAGGCAGAAGGGCAGCGCCAGGGCGATGGTCGTCCCGGTGGCGTAGAGGTTGCTGGAGAACAGCACCACCTGGATGACGACGGGCGCGACGCAGGCGCCGGCCAGCAGAGCGGCGATGCCGCCCATCGTGAACGCCAGCAGCACGGTACCGCGACTCTCGTCGCCGGCCCGGAAGCCGCTCGAGAAGCGGGAAAAATCGATCAGGATCACGTCGAACATGGCGAGGCCAAGCACGACGAACAGGACGGCGATGCCGAGGTTGAACCAGGGCGACGAGTTGAGCGTGCCGAAGGTGCCGGCGGTGAGGATGACGATCAGGCCGAGGATGCCGTAGACCAGCGCCATCGCCGCGCCGTAAACCGAGCCGAGCAGGAAGCCGCGGCCGCGCGACCCGGCCTGGGAACCGGCGCCGATGATCGCCAGATTGATCGGAATCATCGGCAGCACGCACGGCGTGAGGTTCAGCGCCAGGCCGCCCAGGAAGACAATCAGCAGGATGGCCAGCGGGCCGCGGCCATCGAACAGGCCGCGCTCCTTGACGCCGGCTTCCGCGTTGTGGATGAACTCGAGAAAGTCGGCGCGACCCAGGTAACCGCCGGTGCTGGCCAGGACGTTGAAGCGGTCGAGCGCGGCGAGTCCATCGCCGGCCGGGCGCGCCGGCGGCGCAGTGGGTATCGCGACCGCGACCGATGCCGCTGGAGGGGCCTCACCATGACCGAACGCGATGCTCTTGAAAACGTCGCGATGACCGGCCGGGCCGACCGGGACCGTCGCGGCGACGACCGTCAGTCTCCAGGTCGAGGTGCCGGTGACCGGCGCGTAACAGGTCGTGTCGTCGCACGCCTGGTAACGGAGGCGTACCGGCACGTCCAGGTCGCCCGGCGCTGTCCCGGCGGGGACCTTCAGCACCACGCCGATCGGGAACTCCCGTTCGAAGACGTCGAGCGGCTGGCCGAGCTGCTGTATCTCGGTCGATTTCGGGTAGACGATCTCCTCGACCGTGACCCCCGCGGACGGCTCGACGGTCAGGACCGTGGGGATCAGTGCCGGATCGCGCGGCTTGTTCGATTGGACGTGATACGTGCCGGGCAGGGCGACCTGGAGCGCCACTCGGGCGGCCGACCCTGCGCGAACGCTGGCGCGCTCGACGAGTGGCATCAGCGTGGCGCGCGGCGGCGGCCCCTGCTGGGCGCGGCCGATCAGGCCGGCCGAGAGCACGAGTCCGACGGCGAGCAGTACTCCGGCGCGCGGGATCGACGCCACTGTTTGGCCTTGCCTTGCTGTCAACGCCCTGTTGTTAACGTTGCGCGTTGCCCTGACCGGGACCGTCGGGCCGGTTTCGATCGCGCAACGGTCAACCCCTGACCGGCCTGAGGGGTATCGCGCCGATCGGCATCGGCACCGCCTCGGGATCGACCGAGCCCTTGATCGGCGGCAGGTCCTGGTACATGAAGTCCCACTTCCAGCGCTCGGACGGATTCGACGATTGCAGCCAGTGCCTGGCGGCCACTGGACGGCCGAAGGTGAGCTGCGACATCTCGGCAAAACCGGACTGCCCGGTGTGCCGCGCCGCGATGTCGGTGCGGATGGCGGCCGCGCTCGCATAGTCGAGCGGCAGGCCGAGGCCGGCCGAGAGGTTGACGAGAATCTGCCAGTCCTCCATCGCCTCGCCCGGTGCCGGTATCGCCCGCGTGGCCCCCTGCAGGCGGCCCTGCTCGTTGGTATACGACGCTTCCTTCTCGACGAACGACGCGCCTGGCAGGACGAAATCGGCGGCGCGGGCCAGGTCGGTGAGCAGGACGCCTTGCACGATCAGCAGCGGGAGCACGCCACTGCTTCGCGCCTCGATCACCCAGCCGAGGTCGCCGATCGAGCCGTCCGGTCCGGGGTCGAACACGTAGAGTGCCGCGACGCCGCCCGCCGCCACGGCGTCCTTCAGCGACGTCAGATCGGCCGCCAGCACCTCGTCGCCGACGCCGCCGGGGATCAGCCCGAGCATCCGGGCGCCGTTGACGTTGGGCGCGTCGACCGCCGGAACCTTGAAGGTGGTGCCCGCGGGTTGCAGCTTGGGCTGGTAGCGCCAGCTGACGGCAATCGACCCGGCGTCGCCGATCAGTTCGTCGGCCAGCCGGCGGAACAGGAACAGTTCTTCATGCGACGCGTGCGCCGACAGCAGGAACCGGACGCCGCCCGGCCTGGCCGCCCGGGCCGCGGCGAGCCGCTGCCCCAGTCTGGGGATCAGCTCGTGCCAGGACGCCGGCTGCGGCACCCCGCGCTCGTCGCGGATCAACGGCCGGTGCAGCCGGTCCTCGCCCTCGATCCAGTGATAATCGAAGCGGCCGATGTCGCACATCCAATAGCTGTTGATGTCCGGGTTGAAGCGGGGCGTGAAGCGGACCAGCCGCGCCCCCTTGGCCCACTCCGGCTTCGCCTTCAGCCACGCCGTCGTGTTGCAGCCCTTGGCGCACAGGGTACAGATCGTATCGACCGCATCGGGGTTGTCCCAGGGACGCGACTTGAAGCGGTAATCCTTCGTCGTAATCGCGCCGACCGGGCAGACGTCCATCAGGTTGCCGGAGATGAGTGAGTGGACGCCTTCTTCCTGGAAGGTGGCGATCTCGCTCCCGTAGCCGCGGTCGATGATGTTGATCTGGGCGTCGGTCTCGACGTCGCGCATGAAGCGGACGCAGCGCGTGCACAGGATGCAGCGGTTGCGGTTGAGCATCAGCGTCGGGCCGAAATCGACGTCGGCCTTGACGCCGTCGCCGTCGAACGTGCGGCGGGGAAATTCCATCCGGCTCTGATCGGGGCCGAAGGTGTAGGAGAAATCCTGCAGGGGACACTCGCCGCCCTTGTCGCAGACCGGGCAGTCGAGCGGGTGGTTGATCAGCAGGAACTCGAACACGCCGGCGCGCGCCTCGATCACCTCCGGGGTGCGCGTCTGCACGATCATGCCGTCGGCGCAGACCGTCGAACACGAGGTCTGGAGCTTCGGCATCTTCTCGATCTTGACGATGCAGACGCGGCACGAGCCGTCGATGCTGATGCCGGGGTGATAGCAGTAGTACGGCACCGAGATGCCGCTTTCGACCGCCGCCTGGAGCACGGTCTTCCCTTTGGCGACCGTAATCGGGCGGCCGTCGATCGTCAGCGTGACGGTTTCCATACGCTCTGGATCATAACCCAGGGGCTCCGGGGATCGCATTCAGGCGGAGGTAGGTAGAAAACGGAAAGCCTGCCGGGCCCATGTATTTCTCGCCGGGGTCAGTTCCGGCTCACCTCCGCCAGCGTCCCGTCGTCGCGGTCGATGTCGATGTTGCGCAGCGGGCCGCTCAGCGCGATCGGCAGATCGACGACGCGATCGGTGATCGGCACCGTCAGGCGGACGTCGCGGCCGTCGGCGTACTGCAGGGTCAGGGTCAGCGGCAGGTCGAAGACGTCGCCGGTCTGCTCGACGTGAATCATGGCCTGCTGGCCGGTCGGCGCCGGCTCGACCCGGTAGCTGAATTTCAGGCGCGGCAGCGTCGATCCGTAGATCCACCGCTCGAAGAACCGCTGCAGCGGCCGGCCGGTTTCCGCCTCCATCGCCGCCCGGAACTCCTCCGTGCCGACCTTGCGGAACCGCGCGTCGCGGTAGAAGCGCTGGATGCCGCGGAAGAACGGATCGTCGCCGACCAGGCGGCGGAGCATGTGCAGGACGGCGGCGCTCTTGTTGTAGATCACGGCGCGGAAGACGCGGCTGTCGCCCCGGATGTGGCCGAGCCGGTAGCCCAGGTAAATCGGTCCCTGATCCGATTGCTGCATCCCCCAGCGGCGGAACTGCCGCAGCACGCCGGCGAAGGTGTCGTCGCCGCGCAGCCGCTGGGCGTAGAGGGCGGCGAAATACTGCGCGAACCCCTCGCTGATCCACTGCTCGTGGTAGTTCCGCCAGCCGACCGCCTGGCCCCACCACTGATGGGCGAGCTCGTGGGCGAGAAAGAACTCCGGAAAGTTCTCGAACGACGCTGGATCGTTGCGCCAGACGTAGGGCGTGTTCGGCAGCGGCTGGTTCAGGGCGATGAAGTAGCCGGGGCTGTGGCCGCCGGGCAGCTCGCTCTCCACCACCGCCAGCGCCAGGCCGGGGTAGGGACAATCGCCGATGAGCGAGGCGTAGAACTCGACAATCGAGCCGGCGCGCTGCGCCAGCTCACGGGCGCGGCCGACCTGCCGTGGGTTGGCGTGGACGTCGATCGTGAACTGCCGGTCGGACCCGAGCGGGACGGCGATCGGCTCGGACCGGACGAACCGGCTGACCAGGAACGCGAGATAGCGGACCGGCTCCGACGTGGCGTAGAGATAGGTCTTCTGCGCGCTCGCGGCATCCTTGCCCGGAACGGCAATCGGGAAGGCGGCGTCGAGGTTGCCGCTGGCGACGACGTCGAACCGGGCCGGTACGGTGACGCGGATGCTGGCGGTGGCGTAGTCGGTGACCGGAGCCTGCGGATACCAGTAGCTGCGGTTGCTGTAGAGGAAGCTGCGTTCCGGCTGAAACTGCGGCCCGGGATCCTCCTGCAGCCCCCCCGGGCGCGGCTGACCCTGTGGCGCCACCGCCTCCGGGTCCTCGCGCTGCGGCGGCAGCCGGCCGGCGTAGGTGATGGTCAGCAGCAGCCGCTCGTCGCGAATCAGGAACGCCGGCAGATTGACGATGATGGTGTTCTGGTTGCGGACACGCAGGCCGAACAGCCGGCCGAATTGATCGCTGACGATCGACTGCACCACCAGCGATTCGGCCAGCCGCAGCGACAGCGTCGTCAGCGCCGACGCCCGGACCTGCAACTGGACGCGGGCGCGGCCGTCGATCCACAGCCGATCCGGCGACATCGAAACGTCGAGGTCGTAGCCGAGCACGTCGTAGCCGACCGAGTCGTCCTCGTTGTAGGAGCGGCCGTGGCGGGCCAGCGCCTGTTCGGAGGCGTAGACGGCGATGTTGCGCTGCCGTTTGCGATCGAAAAAGGAGATGTCCTCCGCCTCCGCCTTCGACCGCGCGTAGGTCAGCGTGTCGTAGCGCGCGGTGTGGATTTCGGCGAGAAAATCGCCGTCCGCCGGCATCAGCGACCACAGGTCCTGGCTGAGGTCGCTCATGTCGACGGCGTAGGACTTCTGGACCTCGTCCCGGAACAGCGCCTCGGCGCGCCGCAGGTCGCGCGGGTCGACGGCGCGGGGCACCAGCCGATCGGTGGCGATCAGGGTTTCGGCGTCTTCCGGGTTGAACCGCGCGAACACGGTGTCGATGCGCGTCTGCAGCGTCGTCGATCCGCAGAAAATCTTCAGTTGTCCCTGCTCGATCTCCGGCGTCGGATGGAAGCGGACGTCGCCGCGGCCGACCAGCACCAGCCCGGTGATGCCCTCGGCGGTGTCGACGACGAAGGCGGCCGCTTCGGCGAAGGTCAGCTCGAGATCCTCGGGCGCGATGGTGAGATCACGGGCGACGAACTGCCGGGTCCGATCGAGGACGAGACGATGGAGATTTTCGACCAGTGCGAACCGCCGCTGGTCGGCGATCAGCCAGACCTCGTCGCTGCCGTCGCCGACCCGCTTGACGTCGAGCCGCCAGGTCGCATTGCGGGCCCGGTTGCCGAACTCGGTGAAGACATCCAGCGTCAGCCGGTAGCCGTTGCCCGGCAGCGTGCCGGTCAGCGCCTCCCGATCGCGTTCGCGCACGACCACCCGGGTCGCTCCCGGAGTGAGCTCGATCTGCGCGAACTCGGTGGCGGCGGTGCGGTCCGCCGTTTCCGACAACTGTCCCGCGTAGGCCTGGGTGTCGGCCGACTGGACGATGCGTTCGAGCCGCTGCAGCAGAGCGCGGACGCCGTCGGTTCCCGGTGTGCTTTGCGCCAGCGCGGGTCCGCCCTGCCCGGTCAGCACCGAGAAGGCCAGCAGCAGAAGGAAACGGGGCAATTTCACAGGGAACTTTTCTGTAGCCGATCAGCCCGGGATGATTTCCAACTCTCGTCCAACGGTCGCGAAGACGTCGAGGGCCAGCTGCAAATCCTCTCGCGTGTGTGTCGCGGTGACGATGGTCCGGACGCGCGCCTTGTCGCGCGGCACGGTCGGAAAGCCGATGCCCTGGGCGAAGACGCCCTGGGCGAACAGCCGGTCGGACAGCCGCATCGCCAGCGCGCCGTCGCCGACGATGACCGGCGTGATCGGGCTCTCGCTGATCCCGGTGTCGAAGCCGAGCGCGGCCAGGCCGGCCTTGAAGAACCGCGTGTTGTCCCACAGCCGGGCGATGAGCCCGGGCTCCTCGAGCAGCACGTCGATCGCCGCGATGCAAGCGGCCGCCACCGCCGGCGGATGCGAGGTCGAAAACAGGAATGGCCGCGCGCGGTGATGGAGAAACTCGATCAGGGCGCGGCTGCCGGCGACGTAGCCGCCCAGCACGCCGATCGCTTTCGACAAGGTGCCGACCTGGACGTCGACCCGCCCGTGCACGCCCCAGTGATCGATGGTACCGCGGCCGTTCCGGCCGAACACGCCGCTGGCATGGGCGTCGTCGACCATCATGACGCAGCCGAATTCCTCGGCCAGCGTGCACAGCTCCGGCAGCGGGCCGAGGTCGCCGTCCATGCTGAAGACGCCGTCGGTGATCAGGATCTTGCGCTGCTGGGAGGGCAGCCCGGACAGAATCCGGCGCGCCGCGTCGACGTCCTTGTGCGGAAAGACGTGGATGGCGGCCCGGCTGAGGCGGCAGCCGTCGATGATGCTGGCGTGATTGAGCTCGTCCGAAATCACGACGTCGTCCCGGGACAGGATCGCCGCGACGGTTCCGGCGTTGGCCGTGAACCCGCTCTGGAAGACCACCGCCGCTTCGGTCTGTTTGAAGTCGGCCAGCCGGCGCTCGAGCTCGAGATGGATGTCGAGCGTCCCGGCGATCGGGCGCACCGAGCCGGACCCGACGCCGTAGCGGTGGATCGCCGCCAGCGCGCGTTCGCGCAGTCTCGGATGCGTCGTCAACCCGAGATAGTTGTTCGACGAGAGGTTCACCACCTGCCTGCCGTCGACCGTGGTGTTGGCCTTCTGCTCGTCGGACAGCACGCGGAGCTGACGGTACAGACCCTGTGCTCTGAGCGTGTTCAGCTCGGCGGTCAGAAAGCTGAGGGGATCGGGACGCATTGGGTTTCCGTCGTCGTCGAGGACGGTCAGCCGATCGCCGTCGGTCGGGGGATGACTGTCGTACCACGAAGTATATGACCGACAGCTGCGGCGACCGCGCCAGAAACGGCGCGCCTGACTTGTACGTGGGGTCCGGCTTCAGCCGGACCGACAGGCAGACCTGAAGGTCTGCACTACTACCGGCTCGGAAGTGGGTCCGACTCCAGCCGGACCGTTACCGGATCTGGAACAGGCGGTCGGTGCCGGACCGCGCCAGTTCCCGGCCGCCGTGGGCGCGGACCCACGCACTGATCTGCTGGCCGCGATCGCCGGCATAGCCCGCTTCGTGGACGATCAGGTGGGTGGCGCGCGATTCGGCGACCGCGCGCCAGGCGGGCTCCGGCGAATCGAGGGCGTCTTTCAGCCGTTCGGCCCAGAGTCCGTACTGGTCGGGGGCGCCGCCGCTGTAGCCGTTGACCAGCGGCCGCCAGTGCATCGTCGAATAGAACATGTAGCGCGTCTCGAACGCGATCTCGCCGAACGGCATTTCAATCAGCGCGCTCGAGGCCGGCAACTGCGCGACCAGGCGGTAGACCGCGGGCGCCGCCGATCCCATCGCCAGCGTGTCGGAAAGCGGCGCCAGACCGCTCTGCTTGTAGTCGGTCGAGTTCTCGTTGAGCGGCAATGGCACCGACCACGACTCGGCGACGATCAAAGCCGTTAACGCCGCGACCACCGCCGCGCCGCGACCGCGAGCCAGCACGGCCGCGCCGTATCCGCCCAGCCCGGCCAGCCCCAACGCCACGATCATGGCAAAACGGGCCGGGACGCGCAGCCCGTCGAACCCCGGGACGTAGGCGTAGAACAGTCCGTAGACGTTGTCCTCTTCGACCAGCCGGCCGCGGGCGTAGATCTCGGGGCCGAGCGACATCACGAACGAGAAGATGGTGACCAGGGCGAACAGGCCGACCGGCGAGGAGAACCAGTGTGCGGCGGTGTTGCGCGCGCGTGGCGAGACGACGGCGAGGGCGATCGCCAGTCCGGCCCCGAGAATCACGACGCGGGACAGGCTGGTGATCTTGATCGACAGGCCGGCGCCCGCTGCACGGAGCGTCCAGCCCAGCAGGAGCGCGGCCAGCACGCCGCACGAGACGATCAGTGCGGCCGCGATCAGGCGGGCGGCCGGCGATGATGGCCAGCGATGCGAGGCACGACGCCCCCGCCACCAGCGGTCGGCGACCGCCAGACCCGCCAGCAGCAGAATCGTGAAGCCAGGGAAGAGAGAGCCCTCGGGCTTCGGCCACGCCCGTACCAGCCGTCCCCAGATCGCCATCCGCACGTCGGCCGTCAGGTACCCGTAGACGTCCGGCGAGAAGCGGCCGGTTTCCCCGAGCGATCGGGCGCTGAACCCGAGCCGCCGCAGCTCCAGATACGGGAGCAGGAAGGGAACGGTGGCGATCGTCACCGCCGCTGCGGCGGCGAGCAGATGACGCCACACCTGCCGGTCGGCCCACAGCCGCCGGCTGGTCATTTCCCACGCGAGAAAGATCCCCATCACCGGCGCGAAAAAGAGCAGGTAGTAGCCGCACGACAGGTTCTGCGCGGTCCACGCCAGCGTGCCACCGGCCAGCGGCGCCAGGCGCCGCGTCTCGAAGTAGCGGTGGAAGCCGAGCCAGGCGAACGGCATCCACATCGAGGACAACACCTGGAGGTGCGACAGGTTGCCGAACCGGTAGGGCGCAAAGCCGTAGGCGACGCCGGCCAGGAGGGCGGCGCTGCGTGAGCCGGTCAGCTCGCGGACCAACAGGAACATGCCGAGCGCCGAGAGGACGAATGTCGCGACGAAGACCACGTTGTAGACGAGGATGGGGTTCCTGGTGAGGGCGTAGACCGGCAGGATCATCACCGCCTGCGCGGTGAGATGCTCCGAGTAGGCCAGTGCGATCGGCTGCGGATAGAAGATGTTCGCGTGCCAGTACTCGCCAAGCGCGCCGAGCTGGCCCGTCGCGGCGCGGAGCAGGTGCTCGGCGTCCCAGGCCAGGATCCACGTGTTCAGCAGCGGATCGCCCAGGTCGGCCGGCAGCTGGCTGGCAAGACTGCGCGCCAGCGGCCACGTCAGGACGAGGGTCAGCAGCGTGAACGCCCCGGCCGCGGCCAGCGTCTCCCGGATGCGCGGCGACGTGATGCCGGCCGGACGCACGGTCGTCGCGGGCTCCGTTGACGACACGCTCATCGAGATCTAGATCTAGAGGGCGGCATCCGCCGTCAGTTCCTGGACGATGACCGACAGGATGGCCGCGGTCGGGATCGCCAGCAGGGCGCCGACAATGCCCCACATTTCAACGCCGATCAGGAGCGCGATGATGACCGTCACCGGGCTGACGCCGACGCGCCGCTCCATGATCTTCGGCACCAGGACGTTGGCTTCGAGCTGGTGCAGGATGAAGAAGTAGACCCCGACGGTGATCGCCAGCTTGGTCGAGACCGTCGAGGCGATCGCCACGGCGGTCACCCCGGCCACGATCGGTCCGACGATCGGGATCGTCTCGCCGACGGCGGCGAGCAGCGCCACGACGTAGTAATACGGCACGCCCAGCAGGCCGAGGCCGATGCCGGCGAACGCCGCCATCACGAAGGCGAGGATGAATTGCGCGCGCAGCCAGGCGCTGACCTTCTCGACGCTCCCACGCGCTACGGTGATGAACCCGGCCCGCGACGGATAGGGCACGACGCGCGTCACGTATTCGAACAGCTCATGACCTTCGACCAGCAGGTAGAAGCTCAGGATCAGGATGGTGACCAGCCCGAACACGCCGCCGACGACGCTCGAGATCGCGCTCATCACCGTGTTGACGGCGTTCCCGTTCCCTCCCGCCGAGGCGTTCTGCACCGCCTGTTCGAGCGTCACGCGCTGCGTCAGCAGCCGGTTCCGGCGCAGGAAATCCTGGAAGTCACGGAACAGTCGCGGCATGCGATCCCAGAGCTGGCTGGCCTGGTCGGCGAGCGGCGGGACGACGGTCAGGGCGACGGCGACGAACACCGCGATGATGATGAGATAGAGGCCCAGGATGGCCAGCGTCCGGCGAAACGGCACCGGCGGACCGCCGCCCCGGCGCGGCCGTTCGGCGAAGCGGACCATCGGCGAAAGCCCCATCGCGATGATCGCGCTGACATAGATCAGCATCAGCGCCGCGCGGGCCGCCCACATCGCCGCCGCGACGATGGCCACGACGGTGACCGCCAGGACGGTCTGCAGCATGCGGTGGGTGAATTCGCGGTCAGACCCCGTTGAGATACTCCCCGGTGAAGTCCGCGATCAGGGAGTAGATCGCCCGCAGCTCGTCTGGCGATGCCAGGAAGACGATGCGCAGGAACCCGTCGGCGGCGGGCAGGTTGAACCCGGACCCGTAGACGCACAGCACGCCCGTGGCGCGCAGCAGCGCCAGCACGTAGTCTTCGTCGGTCCGTCCGGGTGGCAGCGCCACTTTCGGCATCGCGTAGAAGCCGGCCACGGGCGCGACGCAGGTCACGCCGGGGATCGCGTTGAGGCTGGTCGCGGTCACCGCCGCCCGCTCCTTCAGCGCGGTCCGGAACGACGACTGGTGCGACCGATCGCCGCGCAGCGCCGGGGCGATCGCGTACTGCATCGGGACATTGCTGCACAGGCGGCCGTCCGCCAGCTTGCCGATCGCCGCCCGGATGTCGTCGAGCCGCGGCGTCCGGCCGATGCCCATCCAGCCGGTGCGCCAGCCCGGCGCCAGGTAGGCCTTCGACAGGCTCGAGAACGAGATGATCGGCGCATCGGGATCGAGGAGGCCGAGCGGATCGACCGGGCCGTCGTGGCCGAGGTCGCCGTAGACCTCGTCGGCGACGATCACCAGGCCGTGCCGGTCGGCCAGAGTGAGCAGGCCGCGGCGGATGGCGGTGGAATAGGCGGCGCCGGTCGGGTTGTTGGGGTCGATCACCACGAGCGCGCGCGTCGCCGGCGTGACCAGACTGCTGACGTGATCGAGATCGGGCATCCAGCCGCGCGCCGGGTCGGTGCGATAGAAACGTGCCCGGGCGCCGAGCTTGGCCAGTACCGCCGTGTAGAGCGGATACGTCGGCTCCGGCACCAGCACTTCGCCCTCGTCGTCGACAATCGCGGTCAGCGCCAGCTCGATCGCTTCCGACGTCCCGGCCGTGATGAAGACGTGATCGGCGGCGATCGGGAACCCGCGGGACGTGTACTCGTCGGCGACCGCTTCCCGGGCGTCGGCCAGGCCGGCCGACGGCCCGTAGCCATTGTGACCGTCCCGCATCGCCCGCTCCACCGCCTCGATCAATGGCGTGGGCGTACGGAATCCGAAAGCGACCGGGTCGCCAATGTTGAGGTAGCGGACGGTCTTTCCCTGCGCCTCGACGCGCCGGGCCTCGGCGACGATGTTACGAATTGCGTAGGAGAAGCGCCCGATCCGGTTGGCGACCGGCAGTGAAGTGGTCGAGGAGTGTGTGAGTGCCACGGTGAAATATTACCGTGGCTGAGCGCGGCCGGATCACCAATCGCGGGGCGTCAACCGTTCGGGGGCGTCGCCACCGTGACCCGCGATCATGCCCGAGCCCGCGACGCGCTACCAATCCGATAACCAGTGGTGGTACAACCCTTTCTGAAGAGGTTGACGAGCTGGATACGGTTGAGCAGTGCGGGGCTGCCGCAAAATCGCGTAGGTCTTACATACCGGCGAAGACGGGCGATTCGCAAATGGTGTGCACTTTTTACGCGATTTCGTGTGTTTTCGTGGTGCATCCAGAAGACGGCCATCGCAATAATCCCTTGTTTAGCAGCAGTTTAACGTGATGGCAGCAACTTTGGAGATACCCGGACCGATGACACCCCGGAAGCTGACCCGATTGGCCGTTGGGGCGCTGCTGCTGAACACCGCAGTCGTGTCTGCCCAGGCGCCGCCGGTCGCCAGTTTCAAGGCCAGCGTCGACCTGGTGCGGATTACTGCCGTCGTCCGTGATCATAAAGGCCGGCTGGTGCAGGATCTTTCGGCGGGCGACTTCGAGATTCTCGAAAGTGGTGCGTTCACCAGGAAGATCACCGACTTCCGGGCCGACCTCGCCAGTGTGAATGTCGCGCTCCTGTTCGACGTCAGCGGGAGCATGGAATCCAGACTTGGGGATGCGCGCGAAACCGCGGCCCACGTCCTGGGCTGGCTCAACAACGAATTCGACGAAGCAGCGGTGTACACGTTCGATACCGAGCTGATCGAGATAGCGCCCTTTACCGTCGGCCTGAAGGGGCTACCAGCGGCGATGGCTTCGGTCAGGGCGTTTGGTGAAACCTCGCTGCGCGACGCCATCGGCCAGGCGGCGAAGCGGCTTGGCGAACGTGACGGGCGCCGCCGCGCGCTGGTTGTGCTGACGGATGGACGGGACACGTCCAGCCGCCTCAGCGCCGAAGAAGTCAGCGGTATCGCCAGTGCGACCGACGTGCCGGTCTACATCATCGGCATCGTCCCCTCGATTGACAATCCCGAGGCGGACGCCGCGACGCCGTCAGCAGACAAACCGTGGCAGGCCGGGTCGCTCGACTCGCTTGCCATGCATACCGGTGGTCTGGTGTTCAAGGCGAGCACACCAGGCCAGCGCCGCCTCGCCGCGAGGCAGATCGTCGACGAACTTCGCCATCAGTACCTGATTGCTTTCGAATCGAGCGGCAACCCGGGCTGGCATCCGCTCCAGGTTCGAACCCGTGACAGAGCTCTGACCGTGCGAGCCCGCGCCGGTTATACAGTTGGGCAATCTCGCCCGCATTCGTTCTAGGAGGATCGATCATGCGTAATTTTCTGGTAGCGATTCCGATTGTCGTCATCGCCATCGGCGGCTCGGCCTGCGCGACGAAGAAGTTCGTCAGGACCAGCGTTGGCGAAGTCAACGACAAGGTGGATTCCGTAGGGAAGTCGCTCGAGCAGACCCAGGAGCGTCAGCGTGTTGCCGAGGGACGGATCACCGAGGTCGACACCAAGGCGGGTGCGGCGGCGCAGGCGGCCCAGGCGGCCCAGAATTCGGCGAACCAGGCCGGTACCGCAGCCACCGCGGCCAACAGCGCGGCGACGGCGGCGGGGAGCGCGGCGAGCGCGGCGCAGGGCAAGGCCGATGCGGTGGACAAGGCGACCAAGCGCCTGGTCTACGAAGTCGTGCTGAGCGAAGACGAAGGCAACTTCAAGTTCGCCAAGACCGTTCTTCCGGATGAGGCGAAGGCGAAGCTCGACCAGCTGGTCGCGTCGCTGAAGGCCGATCCGAAGGGCGCCTACTTCGAGATCGAAGGGCACACCGACAACGTCGGCGATCCGAAGACCAACGAGCGGATCGGACTCGAGCGCGCGGAGTCGGTCAAGCGGTACCTCTACGAACAGCACCAGATTCCGCTGTTCAAGATCAACGTGATCAGCTACGGAGAAGCGAAGCCGATCGCGCCGAACAAGACCAGGGACGGCCGCGCCCAGAACCGTCGGGTCGTGATCAAGGTTCTCGCGTAGACGTCTGGCAATCCCGGTGAGCTGGCGGCTGGCGAACGATTTCGCTGGCCGCCATCTCGCGTTTCCGCCGGCGTGCACGATTCTCCCGCCAACCCTCTCCCCGCGATTCTGGTAGTCTTCGGCGATGGCCATTCGTATCGAACTCAGCCTCCGGCTGCCCAACAGCCCCGGCGCACTCGGCAACGTCTGCGCGCTGTTGTCGCAAGAGCGCGTCAACATCCTGGCGATGGGCCTGGAGAGCGGCGGGCAGCTGCGGCTGGTCGTGGACAACCACACCCACGGCGCGGCCGTCCTGCGCGAGCACCATCACCAGGTCGCCGAGCGCGACGTCATCGTCGTCCTGGTGCCGAACGCGCCCGGGTCGCTGGCGCCGGCGCTGCGGCTGATCGGCGACGCCGGCGTGAACGTCGAGTACGCGTACGGCGGCGGCAGCGACATGGGGCCGACGGCGTCGATCGTGATCGGCGTCGAGAACGCCCAACGGGCGGCCGCCGCGGCCGGCGTCTAGCCTCCAGCCCCTCTTCCAAGCATGCGCCTTTACGTGGAGCCGATGGACGCCGTCGTGGTCGAAGTGACCGACGATGGGCGCGTGCGCGTTGACGGGGAGGAGCCGGCGGTGCCGACGCTCCAGGAGCGGCGGGCGATTCTCTACGCCGCGCGCGGCGAGATCGAGGCGCTGACCGAGTTGGTCGACCTGCTCGAGCGCCAGCCGTAAGAGCGGCGGTGGCGACAGAATCCTTATATCCTTGTCAAGCCGACGGCTTATTGAGTATTCTTCGCCATTCGTATCCGTTCCTTATTGGTTAGTCTCTGAGGGGGCTTGCTCATGGCTCCGAAAGACGAGTTTTTGAAAACACCCGAGCGCGTCAGCGTCAGCCGGCGAAACTTCCTGAAGACGGCCGGCGTCAGCAGTCTCGCCACGGCGGTGACGGCGGCAGGCGTGGCGGAGGTCGAGGCGCAGACCGGCCCGGCGGTGATCAGCGGCGACGTGCCGGTGACGCTGCTGGTGAACGGCAAGCGGCTCAACCTGACGATCGAGCCGCGCGTCACCCTGCTCAACGCGCTGCGCAACCGCGCCGACCTGACCGGCAACAAGCGGGTCTGCGATCGCGGCGCCTGCGGCGCCTGCACGATGATCGTCGACGGCCGCACGGTCTATTCGTGCTCGACCCTGGCGATCGAGGTCCAGGGCAAGCAGATTCGCACGGTGGACGGCCTGGCCAACGGCAACACGCTGCACCCGGTGCAGCAGGCGTTCGTCGACACCGATGGTCTGATGTGCGGCTTCTGCACGCCGGGGTTCGTGATGGCGACGGTGGCGCTGCTCGAACGCACCCCGAATCCGACCGTCGACCAGGCGAAGAAAGGGCTCGACGGCAACATCTGCCGCTGCGGCACCTTCGTGCGCATCATGGAAGCGGCGCTGAAAGCCAAGGGGGTGGCTCGTGGCTAGTCAACAGGCTCCCGGGGGTGGACGCGGGGGACAGGCTCCGCCGCCGCCGCCGCGCGTTCCGGACAAGTGGAAGTGGCCCGAGAAGCCGGTCCTGATCGGCACCGGGGTCAAGCGGCTCGACGCGCCGGACAAGGTGTCCGGGCGCGCCAAGTACACCTACGACATCAATCGTCCGGGGATGCTCTACGGCCGGATCGTCCGCTCGCCGCTGCCGCACGCCCGCGTCGTGTCGATCGACCTGACCGAAGCGCAGAAGGCGCCGGGAGTGAAGACGGCGATTGCCTGGAAGGAAATCGGCACCGAGTGCATGTTCCAGGGCGAGGCGGTCGCGGCCATCGCGGCCGACACCGAAGAGCGCGCCTACGATGCCGCCCGGCTGGTTCGCGTCCGCTATGAGGCGCTCCCGCATTTCGCCAATGTCGAACAGGCGATGGCGCCCAACGCGCCGGTCGTGTTCATGGGCGGCAATACCCGGCCCGGTCCGGTGCAGGAGACCGGCGATCTCGACGCCGGCTTCAAGCAGGCGGCGCACATCGTCGAGCAGACCTACTCCACGCACGTCATCACGCACGTCTGCCTCGAAACGCACGGCACGGTGTGCGAGTGGGACGGCGACAAGCTCACCGCGTGGGTGTCGACGCAGGCGGTGCACGGCAGCCGTGACAACTACGCCATGGCGCTCGGCATCCCGCAGGCCAACGTCCGCGTGATCACGCAGTACATGGGGGGCGGCTTCGGCAGCAAGTTCACGCCCTATGCCGAAGGGATCATCTGCGCCCGGCTGGCCAAGGCCGCCGGCGTGCCGGTCAAGCTGATGCTCGACCGGAAAGAGGAGCATCTCGACAGCGGCAACCGTCCGTCCGCCACCGCACACATCCGGGCCGGCGTCTCGGCCGACGGCATGCTGACGGCGTTCGATGCCCAGAGCTGGGGAACGGGCGGCGCCGGCGCGACCTCGAACTTCCCGCTGCCTTACATCTACGTGTTCCCGAACCGCAAGCGCACGCATCAGGATGTCTATATCAACGCCGGCCAGCAGCGCGCGATGCGGGCGCCGGGCCATCCACAGGGATGTTTCCTCACCGAAATCCTGATGGACGAGCTCGCCGATCGGGTCCGCATGGACCCGGTGGCGTTCCGCATCAAGAACGCGCCGCCGCAGGCGTCGAACGCGATGTGGCGGTCCTATCTCGAGACGGGCGCCAAGGCGTTCGGCTGGGACAAGCGCCACCCGACGGGCGACGCGCAGTCGGGACCGATCAAGACGGGAATGGGCTGCTCGGTCCATCAATGGGGCGGCGGCGGCCGCGGCTCCCGCGCCCACGTCGACATCATGTCGGACGGCAGCGTCGTGGTGAAGGTCGGCACCCAGGACCTCGGCACCGGCACCAGGACCATCGTCACCATGGTCGCCGCCGAAACACTCGGCCTTCCGGTCAGCGCGGTGAAGGCCGAGATCGGCGACACCAACTATCCGTTCAGCGGCGGTTCGGGCGGCAGCACGACGGCGGCCGGCGTCATGCCGGCGATCCGGTGGACCAGCGGCAAGGCGCTCGATGCGCTGGCGCTGAAGGTCGGGCCGGCGCTCGGCGTCGACCCGGAAACCCTGGTCGCGACCAACGGCCGGGTCCACGTCAAGGGCACGCCCGCCAAGGGCCTGGCGTGGAAGGATGCCTGCAAGCTGATCGGCACCGAGCCGATTTCCGTCGACGGCGAGTGGGGCGACGGGCTGTCGTCGACCGGCACCAGCGGCGTGCAGTTCAGCGAAGTCGACGTCGACATCGAAACCGGGATCGTCAGGATCAAGCGGATCCTCACCGTCCAGGATTGCGGGCTGGTCGTCGACAAGCTGCTGGCTGAAAGCCAGATCTACGGCGGCATCGTCGGCTCGCTGAACTTCGCGATGTTCGAGGACCGCATCCTCGATCGGAACACCGGGCAGATGGTCAATCCGAACATGGAGATGTACCTCCTCGCCGGGATGTCCGACATTCCGAAGATCGACATCATGCTGATGAATCAGCCCGAGCGCGGCGTCATCGGGATCGGCGAGCCGCCGACGGTGTCGACCGCGTCGGCGATTGCCACCGCCGTCCGGAACGCGACGGGCGCGACGATTCGCAGCCTGCCGCTCCATCCGCACAAGGTTCTGCAGGCCATCGAGCAGGAGAAAGCAGGAGGGACGCGGTGAAAGCGTTTGCCTACGTCAATCCGACGACCGAGAAAGACGCGGTCGCCGCGCTCAAGATCGACGGCGTCGCGATGCCGATCGGCGGCGGCCAGGACATCCTGGCCCGGATGAAGGACTACATCACCCAGCCCGATCGCATCGTCAACATCAAGAACGCGCTCGACACGACGATCGTCTCGATGCCGGGCGGCGGGTTGAAGATCGGGGCGGCGGTGAAGATCGTCGACCTGATGGCGCACGCCCAGGTCCGTCGGTTGTATCCGGCCATCACCGAGGCGGCCACGCTGATCGGCACGCCCCAGATCCGCAACCAGGGCACGGTCGGCGGCAACATCAACCAGCGGCCGCGCTGCTGGTACTTCCGCAACGAAGAGTTCGTCTGCTTCAAGAAGGGCGGCTCGCGCTGCTTCGCCGTCGACGGCGAGAACCAGTATCACGCCATCTTCGGCAACGACGGCCCCAGCCACATCGTCCATCCGTCGAGCCTGGCGGTGCCGAGCGTCGCCTATGGCGCGAAGTTCCGCGTCGTCGGACCGAACGGCGAGCGCGAAATCGGCGCGTCGGAATTCTTCACCCTGCCGACGCTGCAGAACGTGCTCAAGGAGAACGTGCTGGCCGACGACGAGCTGCTGACGCATGTCATCCTGCCGCCGCCGGGCAACGTCAAGCACGGCCACTACGAGGTCCGCTTCAAACAGTCGCGCGACTGGCCGCTCGCCTTCACCACCGTCGTGGTGACGATGAACGGCAATACGATCAGCGCGGCGCGCGTCGTGCTCGGCGCCGTGGCGCCAATCCCCTGGCGGTCGGAGGACGCCGAGCGCGCCCTGGTCGGCAAACCGCTCAACGCCGAGACCGCCGCCCAGGCTGGAGAAGCTGCCGTGCGGGCAGCCAAACCGATGAGCGGCAACGCCTACAAAATGCAGGTCGCCAAGACCGCCGTGAAACGGGCCGTGATGCGCGCGGCGGGTCTGCAAACCGTTTGAGCTGGCGAGAGAGAAATCATGGAGCATCTCACCTCACCCAAGATCACGATCGGCGTCCACTGTCTGGTCTTGCGGCACAAGGGCATGTACGTGATGTCGGTGCCGTACCCGGACGAAGCGAACTTCTACGACACGAACTACGACTCGACTGCTTACTGGTGCGGTCAGACGCAGTCCGGCTTTGGCCCGGACGGCCAGCCGGTGCGGCCGGACGTGTGCCAGTCGGCTCGCGCTTGCTGCCGGCACTAGACTCACAGAATCATGGCTGATGGGCCGATGGCCGGCCCGGCCATGCGGATTGGCCATCTGCCCATGGCAGGACGCGGTATAATCTGGTTTCCGTTTCGGCAATCTGAATTGAGGTCGCGATGAAGACACAAATGATTCTTACGGCGGTGGTTGTGGGTCTCGTCGGCTCGTCTCTCTCGGCCGGCTCTTCCGTGACCGGTAAATACGTCGAGGCGCGAACAGCTGAGGTCTTCACCGGCGGCTGCATCATGGGCAGCGAAGCCGAGACCGTCGGCCGCCAGGCCGTCCTCGCCTGGAAGGTCGATCGCGGCAGCTACAACGGCATCTCGCTCGACGGTCTCTCGGTCGTCGCCGCAGTCGCCGGCGACCGCAACCTGGGCATCATCGAAATCGGCGGCGCCAAGGCCAACGTCCGCTCGTCGGTGTTCGTCGACGATCGCGCCAACGCCGCGCAGCGGATCGCGCTGGTCGCCATGGCCACCGAGCTCTCGAAAGGCAGCGTCGGCAGCGTCGTCAGCGTCACCTCGACGCCGATTCAGTTCGCTGATCAGGAACACGCCGTGCACGTAGCGGCCGGCCAGGTCGCGCTCGACGTCAGCAAGCACATCCCGCACGACCCGACCTGCGGCGCCATGCAGTGGTTCCACCCGCTCTCGACGATCGCGGACGCGACGATCGGCATCGCCGATCAGCACAGCTTCACCGGCACCGGCCTGGGCACCAAGTGGAGCGACCCCAACAAGCGCTCCGCGTTCTTCGGCACCTTCGCCAACTAGCGTCGACTGCCAAATCGATAGCGGCGCGATACCGATTCGGGGCGGGTCTTCGGACCCGCCCCTTTTTTTGCTCTTTTCTCTTTGTCCGCAGTGTCCGGCTTTAGCCGGACCGTGACGGTCCGCCTGAAGGCGGACACTACGTACAGAAGAAGCGCTCCACGGCCGTGGATCTCACCGATAAAGTCGCGCTGATTACCGGCGGCAGACGCATTGGCGCCTTCGTCGCCGCCGCGGTCGCGGGACGCGGCGCCGATGTCGCGCTGAGCTACGGGCAATCTCGGGCCGAAGCGGAGCAGACGGCCGCCGCCGTGCGCGGCGCGGGACGCCGCGGCGTGGCGATTCGCGCCGACCTGTCGCAGCCGCAGGCGTGCGCGGCCCTTGTCGCCGCGACCGCCGAGGCTTTCGGCGGCGTCGACATCCTGATCAACATGGCGTCGGTCTACCGGCGCAAGCCGTTCGAGGATCTCCGGCTCGACGACTGGAACGGCCCGATCGACGTCGACCTCCGGGCCGCATTTCTCTGTGCGCAAGCCGCACTGCCGTACATGCGGCAGCGTGGCGGCGGGCGCATCATCAACTTCAGCGACTGGACCGCCGGCAGCAAGCGGCCGCGCTATCAGGGCTACCTGCCGTATTACGTGGCGAAGGCCGGCGTCATCGCGTTGACCGAAGCGCTCGCCCTCGAACTGGCGGGCGATCACGTGCTGGTCAATGCCATCGCCCCCGGACCGATCGTCGCCCCGCCCGATACGACCGACGAAGAGCTGACGGCAGTCGCGCAGGCGACGCCGCTTGGCCACTGGGGCGGCGAAGGCGAAATCGCCAGGGCCGTGCTGGCGCTGTTGGACAACGACTTCATCACCGGTGAGACCATCCGCGTCGACGGTGGACGACACTTGCGATAGATTTGGCCGGTGCCTTTACTTCTGCCCAGCTGATCGGATGGTCCGGCTGAAGCCAGGCTGAAGCCGGACGCGACGTACGATGGAAAGGCTTGAAGTACGAAGGAAAGGCAGTAGGTACAAGCGTACGTCGTGTCCGGCTTCAGCCGGACCGTGACAAGTCCGTGTCCAATCGACGCGGCGTGGTGGACGCCCTCAAGACCGTCCCTGACTCGTGGCATGAACACTGCGCTCGCCGACACCGCGGTCGTGCGGCGCTATCTCGACGCCGACGCCAGGGTTGCCGGCGTCGCCGGCTTCAGGTGTTCGAGCACGAACTTCAGCATCGTCGAACGCAGATGCTTGACCAGCTGCGGATCGGTGACGCCGTGACGCGATTTGGGATAGAGCATCAGCTGAAATGGCTGCTGCGCCTTCTGCAGCTCGTAGACGAACTGAACCGTGTTGGCCAGGTGGACGTTGTCGTCGATCATGCCGTGGATCAGCATCAGCGCGCCGCTCAGGTCGCCGGCGGCGAAGCGAGGTGAGCTCTTTCGATACCCCTCGGGATTGTCGTTCGGCAGGCCCATGTAGCGCTCGGTGTAGACCGTGTCGTAGTCGCGCCAGTCGGCGACCGTGCCGCCCGCAATCCCCATGACGAAGCTCTTGCTGTGCGTGAGCGCGTAGCTCGTCATGTAGCCGCCGTAGCTCCAGCCGTGGAGCCCGATGCGCGCCGCATCGACGTACGGCTGCTGTTTCAGCCAGCTCACACCGTCCTCGATGTCGCGCAGCTCGGTTTCGCCGAAGTTCCTGTGTAACGGCCAGACCGACTCGCTGCCCTTGCCGCTCGCCGTCCGGTTGTCGCAGATCCAGACGATGATCCCCTTCTGCGCCAGCAGCTGGTGATACATGTACTGTGAACCGCCCCAGGCGTTCTTCACCTGCTGCGCGTGCGGACCGCCGTAGGTGAACTGGTAGACCGGGTAGCGCCGCGACGGATCGAAGTCCGGCGGCTTGATCATCATCGCTTCCATGACGAACCCGTCGCGTGTCTTGACCTGCAGGAACTCCGGCTTCGACAGCCGGTACTCGCCGATCGCCGCCACCAGGTTCGCGTCGAGCACGCGCACCTCCGAGCCGTCGTTCCTGTGCAGGCGGCTCTGGGGCGGGGTCGTCACGCTGCTCCACGCGTCGAGATAGAAGCCGAACGACGGGCTGAATTCGGCAGTGTGGGTGCCGTCGGTCGTCGACAGCCGCTGAAACTGCGAACCGTCCAGCCTGCTGCGGTAGACGTCGCCGCCAATCGGACTGTGCTCGGTGCCCGACAAGTACACCCAGCCGCCCGATTCGTCGACGCCGTGCAGCGTCCGCAGTTCCCATTTGCCGCTCGTCACCTGCTTGATCAACGTGCCGTCGGGACGGAAATGATAGAGATGCCGCCACCCGGATCGATCGCTCAGCCAGAGGAACGATCCGTCCTTCAACCACGACGGCAGCGTCACGTCGTCGGCGCTGATCCAGAATTTGCTGGTTTCCCGTAGGATGGTCTGCGTGCTGCCGGAGCCCGGATCGGCCAGGTTCAGTTCGAGCCAGGTCTGCGTGCGGTTCTGTGCGGCGTAGACGACCTTCCGGCCGTCGGGAGTCCAGCCGACCCGGACCAGCAGCAGATCGGCCGGCGCATATCTGGCGATGTCGATCCAGGCTGCCGGGCCGCCGGCGACGCGCGCGACGCCGAGCCGGACCAGCGGATTCGGGTCGCCCGCTTTCGGGTAGTCCCACTGCTCGACGTTCTGCTCATACGGAATCTGATCGACGATGGTGTAGGACGGCACAGGGGTATCGTCGATCCGGAGGAATGCCAGCCGCGTCGAATCGGGGCTCCACCAGTAGGCGCGGTTCTCGCCCCGTCCATAAATCTCCTCCTCGTAAACCCAGTCGAGCCGGCCGTTGAGGATCTTCGCCGAGCCGTCCGAGGTGAGGGCCGTCTCCCGGCCGGTGGCGACGTCCGAGACGTAAAGGTTGTTGCCGCGAACGAATGCGACAAGTCTGGAGTCGGGGCTGAACGAGACCAGTTCTTCGGGGCCGGGAGTGTTGGTGAGCCGGACTGCACGGTCCGCTTCGAACGAATACTCGTAGAGGTCGTCGGCGACCGCGACCACCGCCGCGGTGTGTGCGGTGTTGAAGATCAGCGACCGCGAACGGGAGAGCCGGCGCGCGTCGTCCCCGTTCACCCCGGGAAGTTTCGCCAGCGCCGCTTCCATCCTTGCCGGATCGAAGAGGGCGGCCCGCGAGCCGGTCGGCGCGTCGACCTTCAGCCAGTCGGCGCCGCCGCGCCCGTTCTCGCTCCGGACGTAGTGGGTACCGTCGATCCAGGTCATCGCCGGCGGGGGGGTGCCGCTGAAGTTGACCCGGCGGCCGGGATCGTAGATGTCGTCGATCGTCAGCAGCCGCTGCTGCGCATGGATCGGGCTCGCAGCGCCCGCGATGAGCAGCCCCGTCAGCAAACCCGTCAGCAGCCGGGATCCCGGCTGCTCGACTGCAGGTGAACGCCGCGTCCCAAGGGTGCGCCACCGGCTAGACAACGCTGCCACCGGCAAGGCGGAGCCACCACCCGCCTCGCGGTTCTCGGCGGTCTGAAGCGGAGCCTCGCTAGTCCGAGCGGGGATGCTCATCATGACCTCCAGTATAGTCATCCGATGCCAACGCTGACGTTCCTCGGCGCCGCCGGCACCGTCACCGGTTCGAAGCACCTGCTCGACCTGGACGGCCGCCTGATCCTGGTGGATTGCGGGCTGTTTCAAGGGTTGAAGGAACTGCGCGAACGGAACTGGGCCGCGCTCCCGGTCGATCCCAGACGCATCGACGCAGTCGTCCTCACCCATGCGCACCTCGATCATTGCGGCTACCTCCCCCGGCTGGTCGGCGGCGGCTTTCGCGGCCGCATCTTCTGCACGCCCGGGACGAAGGACCTGTGCACGCTGATCCTGCCAGATTCGGCGCACATCCAGGAGGAAGACGCCCGCCAGGCCAATCGGCGCGGGTATTCGAAGCACAAGCCCGCACTCCCGCTATATACCGAGCTCGACGCGGCGCGGACCCTGATGCAATTGCAGCCGGTCGGCTACGACCGTCCGGTACCGGTCGTTCCCGGCGTCGAGGTCGAGTTCATCAATGCCGGCCACCTGCTCGGGTCGGCCTACGCGCGGCTGCGCATCGGCGATCGGACCCTGCTGTTTGGCGGCGACCTCGGACGGTACGGCCGTCCCGTGCTGCCCGATCCGAGGCCGGTCGAGACCGCCGACGTGCTGTTGCTCGAGTCGACCTATGGCGACCGCCTGCACCTGCCCGATGATGGCGGGGCGCGGCTGGCGGAGGTGATCAACGAGACGGTGAAGCGCGGCGGCCGGATCATCATCCCGTCGTTCGCGGTCGGCCGGGTCGAAGAGCTGTTGTACTGGCTGCGGGTGCTGGAGCAGGCCAACCGGATCCCACGGCTGCCGGTCTATCTCGACAGCCCGATGGCCGCCGGCGCACTGCAGTTCTACTCAGAGCGCGTCGACGAGCTCGACCCCGGGATGGCGCCGGCGGAGCGGGACGTCGCCGTCTTCGGCACCTCCCGGATGACCATTGTCGCGTCTGCCCAGGAGTCGGCCGCGCTGGTCGGGTCGACGACGCCGGCGATCGTCATCGCCGCGAGCGGGATGGCCACCGGGGGGCGCGTGCTGCATCATCTCGTCGCCGGGCTGCCGAACCCGGACAACACCGTGCTGTTCGTCGGCTACCAGTCCGAAGGCACGCGCGGCCGCCAGCTGCTCGACGGCGCCCGGCACGTCAAGATTCAGGGGCAGCTGGTGCCGGCGGCCGCGCGCATCGAGCAGCTTGACTGGATGTCGGCGCACGCCGACGCCGGCGAGATCATGCGCTGGCTGTCCGGCTTCGTCCGTCCGCCGTCGATGACCTACCTGGTCCACGGTGAGCCGGCGGCGCTGGAGGCGCTGCGCGCCCGGATCGAGGCCGAGCGCGGCTGGCCGGTGCAGATCGCGAAGTACCTCGAGAAGGTCGCACTGCCGATCATGCCAGGGTAAGCTACGCTGAGTGAGACACCATGACGAAGAGGATTCTTGCCCTGACAGCGGTCATCGGAACCATCGCCTGCGGTAGCGGCGGCGGCAGCGGCGGGTGCAGCGTCTCCGTGCCATCGACGTCCAGCGCCCCGCCGCCGGCGGCCACGGCCGCCTCGACCGATCGCAAGTACCTGCTGGAGCGGATCGACGATGCGGCGGTGGTGCAGCTCTACGCCGACGCCTTTCGTGATTTGCCGTTGAAGGACAAGACCCTGGTCTGGCATCTCTACCAGGCGGCGATCGCCGGGCGGGACATCTACTACGACCAGAAGTACGTCCACAACCTGGCGATGCGCGACGTGCTCGAGGCGATCATGACGCACCCCGCCGGCGTCGACGCCGGGACCCTCGAGGAGATCACCCGCTACACCAAGCTGTTCTGGATCAACACCGGTCCCTACAACAACCTGACCGCGCGCAAGTTCGTGCTGCAGTGCACCCCCGAGGCCCTGGCCGCGGCGGCTCATGCCGCCGGGCAGGCCGGCGCCCGGTTCCCGCTTGCCGACGGCGAAACGATCGATCAGCTCCTGGCCCGTCTCAAGCCGGCGTTCTTCGATCCCGCCGTGGATCCGACCGTGACCGCCAAGACGCCGCCGCCCGGCCAGGACATCTTGACCGCCAGCGCCAACAATCTGTACGTCGGCGTGACGACGAAGGATCTCAACGGCTTTACCGAGACGTTCCCGTTGAACTCGCGCCTCGTCAAGATCAATGGCAAGCTGGTCGAGGAGGTCTATCGCATCGACGGCCGCTACGGCAAACAGATCGCGGCGATCGCGCAGCATCTGGCGGCGGCGATCCCGTACGCGACCGAGCCGATGCAGAAGGCGCTGCGGGCGCTGATCAAGTTCTATCAGACCGGCGAAACGCGGGATCGCGAAGCCTACGACATCGCCTGGGTTCAGAACAAGGCGTCGCCGGTCGATACCATCAACGGGTTCATCGAGGTCTACCTGGATGCCCGCGGCATCAAGGGGGCGTTCGAGGCGCTGGTCTTCTACGTCGACAAGGAGAAGACCTCCGGGATCCAGCGGCTCGCCGAGAACGCGCAATGGTTCGAGGACCGGATGCCGTGGGACGCGGCGTACCGGAAGCAGGGGGTGCAGGGCATCACGGCCAATGCGATCGACGTGGTGATTGAAACGGGCGACTCGGGTCCGGTCACGCCGGTCGGCATCAACCTGCCCAACGACCAGTCGATTCGCGAGCGCTACGGCAGCAAGTCGGTGTCGCTGTCGAACGTCAGCGAGGCCTACGACAAGTCGACGCTGCCGGCGTTTCGCAGCGAGTTCGCGTGGACGACCGAAGAGGGCGCACGGGCGAGCAAGTGGAGCGCGCTGGCCGGCGACCTGACGACCAACATGCACGAGGTGATCGGGCACGCGTCGGGGAAGGTCGAGGAGCGGCTCAAGGGCAATCCGGCGGCGCTGTTGAAGGAACAGTTCTCGGCGCTCGAGGAAGGACGGGCTGATCTGGTCGCCTTGTACTTCCTGCCCGATCCGAAACTGGCCGAGATCGGCATCCTGGCGGCGGCCGATCAGGAAGAGATCGTCCGCGCCGAGTACGAGTCCTACGCCAGGAACGCGCTGGTCCAGCTGCGCCGGGTCCGCGAAGGGACGCAGATCGAAGAAGACCACATGCGCAACCGCCAGATGATCGTGCGCTGGCTGATCGCCAACACCAAGGCGATCGACGTCCGGACGCGGGACGGCAAGACCTACCACGTCGTGACCGATCCGAAGGCGTTCCGGGACGGAGTGGGCCGGTTGTTGGCCGAGGTGCAGCGGATCAAGGCCCAGGGCGATTACCCGGCGGCCAAACTGCTGTTCGAGACCTACGGCGTGCATTTCGATCCCAAGCTGCGCGATGAAGTGGTCGCGCGCGTGCAGAAGCTGAACCTGCCCTCCTACACCGGGTTCGTGATGCCCAGGCTGGAGGCGTCGACGACCGCATCGGGCGAGGTCACCGACGTCGTGATTTCGTACCCGATGGATTTCAGCAAGCAGATGCTCGAGTACTCCGCCGCGACGCGCGATTTGCGACGGTAGCCGCTGAATGCGCCGAAGGACGGGGCCGGGCGGCGCTGACGACGGGAAGACGCCGGGGCGGCTGCGGTCGATCGGTGCGATCCCTTCTGCGCCGCGCTCCGCTCTGTTCGCGCTCGCCTGCCTGGCTCTTCTTGCCGTCGCCAGTCTCACCGTTTCCGCCGGTGCGCAGCGCGGTGCGCCGCCGCCGCCCGGCGGCGCTGCCGCCATCCGCCTGGCCATCGTCGCGGCCGAGGATCGCCGCGCCCCGGCCGCGGGCGATCTCGCCCGGATTCGATCCGGCGCGCGGAGCGCGGACGCGCAGACGGCTCGCATTGCGGCCCGGGCGCTGGGACGGCTGGAGCGGCCCGAGCTGATCGGCGACATCCTCCCGCTCCTGAAACATGCCCTGCCGGAGGTTCGCGCCGAGGCGGCCAACGCCATCGGTCAGGCGGCGCAGGGTTGGATCCGCCAGCCGCCGTCGGCGGCGCCGCGAACGGGTCTCGAATCGGCGGCCGCCGCGCTGGCGGCGCGGTTGACGGTCGAAGCGGATCCGAACGTGCGGGCCGTGATCGGCGAAACGATTGGCCGTCTTCCATACGCGACGGCCGGTGAAGTGGTGCAGGCGGAACAGGCCCTGCTCGGCTTGATGGGAAGGAACCAGACGGCTGCCGATCGGCTGGGTGTCGCGCGAGGTCTGGAAGCGGTCGTCCGGCTGCACCGCACGCTCAGTCCACCCGACGCCGATCTGATTGCCGCCCTTCAGGCGCTGGCGTCGGTGCCCGGCGCCGGCGGCAGTGTCGCGCTGACGGCGCGCGGCTCCGGCCAGCCCGCCGGTCGGGCCGCGGATCCCGCCCGCGACGCCCGGGTCCGCCGGCTGGCGATGACGGCATTGATCGATGCCGAAGCTGTCGACGAAGTGGTGCTTCGCCGCGCCGCGGGCGATCCGGACGTGCAGATGCGTCGCCTGGCGATGCGCGCCGCTGCCGGCCCGCGCATCGGTGCGGCGACGTTCGCCGCCGAGGTGGTGCGCCGGGGGCTTGCCGATGCGGCGCCGATCGTCCGTGTCGAAGCGCTGCGGGCCGTCAGGACCATCAGCGGCCGCACCCCCGACGGGCTCCTCAACGGCTGCGCCGCCGCGATCAGCGCCACCGGCGATGGCGATTCACACGTCGCCATGACGGCGCTGGATCAGCTGGCAGTCTGCCCGTCGGACGAGGCCGTGAGCCTGCTCGAGCGTACGGCCGGCGATCTGGCGCGAGCCGCCGCGCCGCGTGGGTGGCACCGCGCCGCGCACGCGATCGTCGCGCTGGCGGCGGCGTCGCCGCCGCGCGGTGCCGCGTGCTTGCGACCGCTCGCCGATTCCAGCATCTGGCAGCTCCGCATGTATGCGGCCCGAGCCGGGGCGATCGTGAAGGATGCCGGCGCGCTCGAGCGGCTGGCGCACGACGAAGACGACAATGTGAGGGAAGCGGCAATCGATGGCCTCGCCGCCGTTTCGGGACACGCCGCCGACGCGCTCTACGTCGAGGCGCTGGCGACGGGCCGCTATCAAGTGCTGCGCGCCGCGGCGACGGCGCTGGCCGGCACGGCGGCGCGGGACGCGATTCCGGCGCTGACCGCGGCGCTCAACCGCCTGGTGCTGGAAGGCCGCGACAACTCGCACGACGCGCGGACGGCCATTGCCGGCACGCTGCGGGGGCTCGGGGCGCCGGTCGAAGCCGCGCCCCGGCGACCGCCGATCGCCGGCGCCGAGATGACGGCCGCCGAGCTGCGGCTCGTCGCGGCGGCGCGGGCCCGCGTCACCATTCGTGGCGTCGGCAGATTCGAGCTGGCGCTGATCGGGTCGGAGGCGCCGGCCACCGCCGTGCGCTTCGCCCGCCTGGCCCAGGCCGGCTACTACAACGGCCTGACGTTCCACCGGGTGGCGCCGAACTTCGTCGTCCAGGGCGGCAGCCCGGGAGCCAACGAATACATCGGCGATGCCTCGTTCATGCGCGACGAGGTCGGCCGGTGGCCGCACGTGCGCGGTGCCGTCGGGATCTCGACGCGCGGCCGCGACACCGGCGACGCGCAGATCTTCATCGATCTCGTCGACAACCCGCGCCTCGACCACGAGTACACCGTGTTCGCCCAGGTCCTCAACGGCATGGACATCGTCGACGCCATTCTCGAGGGCGACATCATCGAGAAGGTCGAGATCCTGGGTTCGCCAGGCTAGACGTTTCGCATCAGCGACCGATGTTCTCGAACCGGATGGCCGTCGATCTGCGTCCTAACCAGCTGGCGCTGGCCGTGGCGGCGCGGCGGCGGGCGGGGCATCCGATCCTCGATCTGACCGAATCGAATCCAACGCGCGCCGGGTTCGAATATCCGGACGATCTGCTGGCGCCGCTGGCGTCGCCGCGCGGGCTGCGCTACGCGCCCGAGCCATTCGGACTGATCGAAGCGCGCCGCGCCGTCGCCGCCGACTACGCCCGCCGCGGCATCGCCGCTGATCCGGAGCGCATTGTCCTGACGGCCAGCACCAGCGAAGCCTATTCGCTGCTGTTCAAGCTGCTGGCGTCGCCCGGCGACGAGGTGCTCGTGCCGCGTCCGAGTTATCCGCTGTTCGAGTTGCTCACAACCCTCGACGGGGTCGCCGCACGGCCCTACGACCTCGAATACCATGGGATATGGTCGATCGATCTGGCGGGTCTCGAGCGGGCGGTCGGCCCGAGAACCCGGGCGCTGCTGATCGTCAATCCGAACAATCCGACCGGGTCGTTCGCGTCGCCGATCGAGATCGATCGGCTGGCGGCGATCTGCGGCCGGCGCGGCATCGCGCTGATTGTCGACGAGGTGTTTGCCGACTACCCGCTGGAGCCCGGGCGGGCGGTCGATCGAGCGCCGGTGCTGACCCGGCAGGACGTGCTCGCCTTCGGTCTGGGCGGGTTGTCGAAATCGATCGGGCTGCCCCAGCTCAAGCTGGGGTGGATCGCCGCGACCGGCCCGGCCACCCTGGTGTCCGAAGCGATGGGTCGGCTCGAGTTGATGTGCGACACCTATCTGTCGGTGTCGACACCGGTTCAGGTGGCGGCCGCCGAACTGCTGGACCGTGGGTCCGCCATTCGCGCCCAGATCGCCGCCCGCGTCGCGGCCAACTACGGCCGGCTGAGGGCGCTCTCGGCGGCGGCGCCGTCTTCGTCGGTTCTGACGGCGTCTGCCGGCTGGTACGCCGTCGTGCGGGTGCCGACGCTGCAGTCGGAGGAGCAGCTGGTCATCGACCTCGTCACGTCGGCCGGCGTGCTGGTGCATCCGGGCTATTTCTTCGACTTTCCGGACGAGTCTTATCTGATCGTGAGTCTGCTGCCGCCGGAGGCCCTCTTCGCCGCCGGTGTCGAGCGGATGCTCGCCCGTGCGGAACAGCGCGCCGATGACTGATCGAATCGGCACTCGTCGCGCGGGTCTGCTGGTGCCGTTGTTTGCGTGCCCGTCGAGCGCCAGCTGGGGCATCGGCGAGATCGGCGATCTTCCGACGCTCGCCGCCTGGCTCGCTGCCGCCGGCCTGCGGGTGCTGCAGCTGCTGCCGATCAACGAGATGGCGCCCGGCCAGCAGTCGCCCTATTCCGCCATCAGCGCGATGGCGATCGATCCGATTTTCATCACCGTGCCGAGCGTCCCGGAGTTCGCCGCACTTGGCGGCGAGGCCGCGCTGGGCGACGCCGACCGTGCCGCGCTGGACAGGGTTCGCGGTGCCGGCCGGATCGACTACGCCGGAATCCGCCAGTTGAAGCGATCGGCGCTGCGGCGCGCGTTCTCCAGCTTCCTCGAAACCGACTGGTGCCGCGACACGCCGCGGTGCCGGCAGTTGAAGGCCTTCCTCAGCGAGCAGGCGTGGTGGGTCGAGGACTACGCGCTGTTCCGGGCGATTCACGCCCGGGAGGGAGAGCGGCCATGGACGCAGTGGCCGGCGGCGCTGCAGCGCCGCGAACCGGCCGAGATCGATCACGCCCGCCGCGAACTGTCGCGCGAAGTGCTGTTCCACCAGTACCTGCAGTGGATCGCCGACAAGCAGTGGAAGGATGCCCGCGCCCGGATGGATGGCGTTCAGCTGTTCGGCGACCTGCCGTTCATGGTCGATGGCGACAGCGCCGACGTCTGGTCGCGCCAGGACCAGTTCCGGCTGGACGCCTCGCTCGGCGTGCCGCCTGATGCGTTCAGCGCGACCGGACAGGACTGGGGGATGCCGGTCTACCGCTGGGACGTCATCGCCTCACAGGGTTTCAGGTGGCTGCGCGAGCGGGCGCGCCGCAGCGCCGACCTCTACGACGGCTACCGCGTCGATCACCTGGTTGGCTTCTATCGGACCTACGGCCGGCCGCGCGACGGCGGTGAGCCGTTCTTCACGCCCGCGCACCAGGGTGAACAGGAAGCGCTCGGCGAGTACGTGCTCGGCATCCTGCGCGGCGCCGGCGCCGACATCATCGCCGAGGATCTCGGGACCGTGCCCGATTTCGTGCGCGGTTCGCTGGCCCGCCTCGGCGTGCCCGGCTTCCGCGTCTTCCGGTGGGAGCGGCACTGGCACGGCGACGGCCACCCGTTCCGCGAGCCGGCCGACTACCCCCAGATGTCGGTCGCCGCCTCCGGTACGCACGATACCGAGCCGCTCCTCGTCTGGTGGCGGCAGGCGCCGGAGGACGAGCGCCGCAAGGTCAACGCGATTGGCACGATTCAACGCCTGACCACAGGCCACGGCATCCTCGCCGCCGACGAGCCGACGGTGCGCGACGTGCTCCTCGAGACGCTGTTCGCGTCCGGATCCAATCTGCTGCTGATGCCGGTGCAGGATGTCTTCGGCTGGTCCGATCGCATCAACCAGCCGGCCACCGTCACCGACGACAACTGGACGTTCCGGCTGCCGTGGCCATGCGACCGGCTCGATCAGATCGCCGAAGCGCGCGAGCGCCAGGCCGTGCTGCGCCGCTGGACTGAACAGTACGGACGATAGACGCGATACGTGAGGAGCTCTTGGCCACCAAGACACGAAGAAGACAAAACGTTATCGTCTACGGCGTGTTGCCGCGGCCGCGCCCGCCGAGCGGGGCTCGCGGCAGCGGCTTGCGCGGCAGCTTCTCCTCGCGGTTCGCGGTGTGATAGGCGAACGACGCCACGATCACCGCGTTGCGCATCATGTCGTCGGGCTGAATCCGTTCGTAGACGTCCTGGTTCGAGTGGTGGGTGCGGGAGTCGTACTCCACCGGATCCTGGATGAACTGGAAACCCGGCAGGCCGACGGCATCGTACGAGGTGTGATCGGTGCCGCCGGTGTTGCGGATCGACAGGGTCGTCATGCCGAGGTTCTTGAACGGCTCCATCCAGCTCTGGAAGATCGGCGCGACCGCTTCGTTGCCTTGCAGATAGACGCCGCGGATCGCCCCGGTGCCGTTATCGACGTTGTAGTACGCCGACAGCTTGCCGTGCTCCGGTTTCAGCTGCATCGTCGTTCGATCGCCGAAGTGGCTGGCGACGTATGCCGCCGAGCCGAATAACCCCTGCTCTTCGGCGCCCCACAGCGCGATCCGCACGGTGCGGCGCGGCTGCAAGCCGGTCGTCTTCAGGATCCGCATCGCTTCCATCATGACCGCCGACCCGGCCGCATTGTCCGTCGCCCCGGTGCCGGCATGCCATGAATCGAAGTGCGCGCCGAGCATCACCACCTCGTCGGCCTTGTCGGTGCCGGGAATTTCCGCCACGACATTGAACGCGTTCAGGTCGTCGCCGTAGAACCGGTTGGCGATGTCCATCTGCAGCGTGACCGGAATCTTCTTCTCCAGCGTCCGGACGATGCGGCCGTACTGTTCGACGGCGAGGACGACTTGCGGCGCCTGGGCCGGCGAATTGACGTCGCGGTAGACCCCTGGTACGGACTGCACGAAAAACGTCCCGCCGTCGCCGTTTGTGCTCGGGTCGATCAGTGCCGCGACGCCTTCGTCGACGAAGAACTGGGTCCGCTTGCGCTGGAAATCCTGTGGGTTGGCGGCGCCCGGCGCCGGTGGCGCGCCGCGGCCGCGCCCGGCGCTCGGCTGCTTCGACAGGGCCTCCAGATCGGCATCGGTGAAGCGGCGGCCGAGCGGATCGAAGCGCGCCGCCACCACCCGCATCGCCGTCGTCAGCACGAACCGGCCGCGCAGCTTGCCGCGCCAGGTGTCGAAATCCCGGTCGCTCTGAATCACCGCCAGCACCGCTTCGCCGGTGACGACGCCGTTCGTGCCGGCGCTCCACGCCTTGGGGAACCCGACCAGGGGATAGGCGCGCGGCGTAACGGCGGCGGCCACGAAGCGCTGATTGTCCCAGCCGCGGCCGAACGGGAAGGTCTCCAGATGGACGTTGGCGAGTCCCCACTCCTTCATCGTCGTCTGCGCCCAGTCCGCCGCCTCCTTGATGTTCGGTGAGCCGGTCAGGCGGGGACCGTAGACGTCCGAGAGGTAGCTGGTCGTGTCCATCACCCTGGAGCGCTGCAGCCCCTCTTCCTTGATCCGGTAGACCGCGTCGAGATCGATCCGTTCGCTGACCGGGCCGTCGGCGGCGAACGGCAGGGCCGCCAGGACGGCCAACATGGCGCCTACCAGGAACGTATGCCGGGTCTTCATGACGACGTCTCTCCTCACGGTAAAGCAGCGGCGGGCTTGCGGCCATTGTAGACCGGCGGCCGGGGAGATCGGCCCATCTTCGCCCGCCGCACACCCACGGGCTGTGAACGTACCGCCCGACGAAGCGTAAAATGACGTGATGGCTACCGTCCGTCCATTCCGCGCGCTGCGCCCCCGGGCGGACGATGCGGCTCGCGTCGCGGCGGTGCCCTATGACGTGGTGACGACCGGGGAGGCGCGCGAGCTGGCGGACGGCAACCCGCTCAGCTTTCTCCGGGTGTCACGTCCCGAGCTGGAGCTGCCGCCCGGCGCCGACCCATATTCCGACGAAGTCTACCAACGCGCTGCTGCGAACTTCGACCGGCTGTCCAGCGCGGCGCTGACGCTCGAGGACCATCCCAGGTTGTATTTCTACCGCCTGCGCAGCGGCGCGCACGAGCAGGTCGGCCTCGCCGGCTGCTACTCGCTCGACGAATACGACAGCGGGATCATCAGGAAGCACGAGCGAACGCGCCGTGACAAGGAAGACGATCGCACTCGCCACATGCTGGCGCTGGGCGCGCAGACCGGCCCGGTGTTTCTCGTCTATCGCGCCGCCGCCTTCGTCGACGCGATCACGGCGCGGGTGACGGGCGGGGCGCCGCTGATCGATTTCGAGGCTGCCGACGGAGTGCGCCACACCTTGTGGACCGCTGGCGACGGCGATCGCGACGAGCTGATCGCGGCGTTCGGCCGCATTCCGGTGCTCTATATCGCCGATGGTCATCATCGCGCCGCCAGCGCGGCGCGGGCGCGGGACGAGCTCCGGCAGCGGCCGGCCGGGTTGGGCGCCGCCGACGCCGATGCCGCGACGTTCCTGGCGGTGGCGTTTCCGCATGACCAGGTGCGCATCCTGCCCTACAACCGGATCGTCAAGGATCTCGGCTCGCGGACGCCGGGCCAGTTCGTCGACGCGATCCGGACGCGGCTCGATGTCACGCCCGGCAGCGCGGTGCCTTCAGGACGTGGGGAGATCGCGATGTACCTCGATCGGCAGTGGTACGCGCTGCGGCCGCGGACGGCGCCCGACGCGCGCGATCCGATCGCGTCGCTCGACGTCAGCGTGCTGCAGACCCAGCTGCTGGAGCCGGTGCTCGGGATCGGCGACGTCCGCACCGACAAGCGCATCGATTTCGTCGGCGGGGCGCGCGGCGCGGCGGAGCTGGTCCGGCTGGTCGATTCGGGAGCGGCCGCCGTCGGGTTCTCGCTGCACCCGGTCGGAATCGACGATCTGATGGCGGTCGCCGACGCCGGTGAGATCATGCCGCCAAAGTCGACGTGGTTCGAGCCGAAACTGCGCGACGGCCTGCTGATCCACATGATTTTTCGTACGTAGTGTCCGCCTTCAGGCGGACCGTGGTCACGGTCCGGCTAAAGCCGGACACTACGTACAGATGAAAGCGACGATAGCCGACTGTACCTATGAGAATTCTGATCGCCGATCCATTCGAGGCCGCTGGTATCGATCGGCTGATCCGGGCCGGCTGCGAGGTGGTCGATCGGCCGGATCTCAAAAGCGATGCGCTGGCCGGGGCCATTCACGATACCGGCGCCGCGGTGCTGGTCGTTCGCAGCACGACCGTCACCGGGGAGATGCTCGAGCGCGGATCGCTCTCGCTCGTCGTTCGGGCCGGCGCCGGCTACAACAACATCGACGTGGCGGCGGCGTCGCGCCGGGGCATCTATGTCGCCAACTGCCCCGGCAGGAATTCGGTCGCCGTGGCGGAACTGGTGTTCGGCTTGATGCTGGCGCTCGATCGCCGGATTCCCGACAACGTCGCCGATCTCCGCCGCGGCGTCTGGAACAAACGGGAGTATTCGAACGCTCGCGGCCTGTTCGGCCGGACCCTCGGCCTGCTCGGCTACGGCCGGATCGGACAGGAGGTCGCCCGGCGGGCGCACGCGTTCGGCATGCCGGTGGTGGTCTGGAGCCGCCGGTTCGCGGCGGCCGATGCGAATGCGGTCGAGCCGCCGGTGGCCGCGACGATCGCCGCGTCGCCGCGGCAGGTGGCGCAGGAGTGTGACGTGCTGAGCGTTCATCTGGCGCTGACCCCGGCGACCCGCGGCCTGGTCGACGCCGCCGTGCTCGATGCGTTGAGACCCGGTGCCTGCTTCATCAACACCGCGCGCGCCGAGATTGTCGATCAGCCGGCGCTGGCGCGGGCGATCCGCGACCGGCAGATTCGCGCCGCGATCGATGTCTTCGCCGACGAACCGGCCGGTTCCACCGGCCGGTTCAGCGATCCGATCGTCGAGCTTCCCGGCGTCTACGGCACCCATCACATCGGCGCGTCGACCGATCAGGCGCAGGACGCCATCGCCGCCGAGGCGGTGCGGATCGTGACGACGTTCAAGCAGACCGGCAAGGTGCCGAACGTGGTCAATCTCGCGCGGAAGACGCCGGCGACGCACATGCTTGTCGTCCGTCATCGCGACCAGCCGGGCGTCCTCGCGCACGTCTTCGATCGGCTGCGCGCCGCCGACATCAATGTCCAGGAAACGGAAAACACCATCTTCGAAGGCGCCGAAGCCGCCGTCGCCCGCATCCACGTCGACAGCCCGCCAGGCGCCGCGCTGCTGCAGGCGATTCAGGATGGAAACCGCGATATCCTCGATCTGCGGCTGGTCGATATCTGAAAATGACTACTGTTCCCCGCCTCTACAATTTCTCGGCCGGACCGGCGGTGCTGCCGCTGGTGGTCCTGGAAGAGATCCAGCGCGACCTGATCGCGCTGCCCGGCGTTGGCATGTCGATCCTGGAGATCAGCCACCGCTCGACCACCTTCGAGTCGATCCTGGCGCAGGCCGAGGCCGACATCCGCACGCTGGCTGACGTGCCGCCGGACTATCAGGTGCTGTTCCTGCAGGGCGGCGCCAGCCTGCAGTTCTCGATGGTGCCGATGAACCTGCTGCCGGCGGGCGCCGCCGCCGACTACATCGATGGCGGATCGTGGGCCGACAAGGCGATTGCCGAGGCCAGGAAGGTCGGCCGGGTCAACGTCGCGGCTTCGACCAGAGCCGAGGGCTACGCCCGTCTTCCCCGGCAGTCCGAGCTGCAGCTGTCGGCGGACGCCGCCTACGTGCACATGACGTCGAACAACACCATCGAAGGCACCGAGTATCACCGGCTGCCGGAGGTCGGCAGCGTCCCGCTGGTCAGCGACACTTCGTCGCACATGTTCAGCCGTCCGATCGAGATCGGACGGCACGCCCTGATCTATGCCGGCGCACAGAAGAACATGGGGCCGGCCGGTGTGACGGTGGTGATCATCCGCCAGGATCTCCTGCAGCGGTCCGCGGCAAACCAGGCGTGGCTGCCGACGATGCTCAATTATCAGGTGTATGCCGACAACCGATCGCTCTACAACACGCCGCCGGTGTTCGCGGTCTACGCGCTCGGGCTGGTGATGAAATGGCTGCTGGCCGGGGGCGGCCTGCCCGCGATCGGCAGCCGGAACGAGCGCAAGGCGGCCAGGCTCTACGGCGAGATCGACCGGACCGGCTTCTATCGAGGGACAGCGGCGGCGCCGGATCGGTCGCGGATGAACGTCACGTTCCGCCTCGCCACCGCTGAGCTGGAGCGTCGATTTCTCGCCGAATCGGAGGCGGCCGGACTCGACGGGCTCAAGGGCCATCGGGCGGTGGGCGGCATGCGGGCGTCAATCTACAACGCCTTTCCCGAGGACGGGGTCGACGCGCTGATCGCCTTCATGCAGGGGTTCGAACAACGCCACGGATAGAGATCCATCGGCCGGCCGGTCCCGCCCCGGGCCGCTGGCCTTCCGTGTTACCATTCCCCCTTTCGTCGACACCCGCCACAGGTCACCGGTTCCCTAGTAACAGTCGGTTGTCGGAGGGTAGCGTCGTGCTGGTTTCGCTGGTTGTTGCGCTGCTTGTGTCCTCCCTGGTCACCCAGGTCGCGGTCTTCAGCACCACCATCTACCTCCACCGTGCCGCGACCCATCGCGCCATCGTGCTGCATCCGGCGGTCGAGTGGGTGTTCCGCCTGTGTATCTGGGTGACGACCGGAATCGTGCCCGCAGAGTGGGTCGCCGTCCACCTCAAGCACCACGCCTTCACCGACGAGGAAGGCGACCCTCACAGTCCGGCCCTGCTGGGCTTCTGGAAGGTGCAGTGGGGTAATGTTTTCTATTACATCCGCGAGCTGAAGGACCGGTCGATCATCGCGAAGTACGCGCACCACATGAAGGCGGATGCGTGGGACCGGGCGCTGTTCCATCGCGGCGCCATCGGACCGGTGCTGGGCACGATTGGACTGTGTCTGGTGCTGGGCGTTGGCTGGGGGCTGTTCGCGGCCGGCCTGCACGCGTTCATGTACGTGTTCGTGCTCTCATCCTCGATCAACGGGCTCTGCCATCACGTCGGCTACCGGAATTTCGCCAACACCGCGACGAACATTCGCGTCGTCGCCTGGCTGACCGGCGGCGAAGGCCTGCACAACAACCATCACGGCTATCCGCGCAGTCCGAAGTTCAGCGTCAAGCGCAGTGAGTTCGATCCCGCGTGGCCGGTGATCCGGCTGTTGACGGCGGTCGGGCTGGCCAAGCCCTACAAGACGATCGATCCGACGCTGACCTCGAGAACGGCCTAGGGCGTCGTCGGCCGGTCGCGGCGGCGCCGCCGCCGTCGTCGCCGGCGCGGCGCGATCTCCTCGGGCGGAACCTCTTCCCCGGCGATCTCCTCCGACGTGTCGGTCTCAGCGAGCAGCAGACGCCATTGCTCGACGATCTCGGGCACGGCGCCGTGGATATCCAGCCAGGTGAGCGCTTCGCGAAAGATGCTGCGGTGCGTCAGCGCGCGTCTGGTCCGCGGGCTGGCGGTGACGTCGCGCAGGCGCCGCTGCAGCCCGAGAATCTGCCGCAGCCGCTCGATGTCGCGGCGGGCCAGCGGCAGTTCCCCAAGGCGTGGACCGGTCGGCCGGTGTCGATCCCGGCGGTTCGCTGCTGCTGCAGTGCCTGGCCCGGTCCTGTCGTCCCGCTGAGAACCGTCTCCAGCTCGTCGTTCGCCGGGTGGCGTCGCGTGGCTGGACGCCCGGCTGTCGAGCGCCCGCCCCGGACCGACCAGGCCGAGCGGTCCGATCAGGCTGCCCAGCAGGATCGCGTTGGTGAGGGTGTCGGGGGTCGAGTCGAACTGGCGGCGATACCCGTCGAGCGCCGCGAGCGACTGCCAGAGCGATTCGGCGGCGCCGTGGTGCAGCTCCGCCGACACCGGTTCCAGCAGTCCGAGCCTGGTCAACTCGCGGAAGGTCCGTTCCGCGGATCCGGCGCGCAGGATCTTGTAGTACTCCTCGAGCAGCCGCGGCGGCGAACTGCGGGCGAGCTCATGGCGGTGGATGTCGATCGCGTCGAGGCTCGGCTGGTCGATGGTGAAATCGAGGCGGGCGGCCAGCGCGACCGCGCGCATCATCCGTACCGGATCTTCGCGGAAGCGGACCTCCGGGTCGCCGATCGATCGCACGACGCCGGCGCGCAGGTCCTCCAGTCCGCCGACGTAATCGATGACCGAAAAGGTCGCGATGTCGTAGAACAGCGCGTTGATCGTGAAGTCGCGCCGGAACGCATCCTCCTCCGGCGTGCCGAAGGTGTTGTCGTGGTGGATGAAGTGATCGGCGGTTCTCTCGCCGCGAGGCGGGTCCAGCGTCGCGGGTCCAACCGCCGCGGCGGCGTCCGGCGGCGGATGATGCACCGGCGCCGGCACGCCGTCCTGCACGATCTCCTCGCCCGCCGCCACCTGCCGCCGGAACGTCGCGACCTCGATGACCTTGGTGCCGAACTTGACGTGCGCCAGCCGGAAACGGCGGCCGATGATCCAGCAGTTACGGAACAGCTTCTTGACTTGATACGGATGTGCCGAGGTGCCGATGTCGAAGTCTTTCGGCCGGCGGCCGATCAGCAGATCGCGAACGCTGCCGCCGACCAGGTACGACGTGTGATCGAACTGACGCAGCCGGTAGAGCACCTTCAGGGCATCCGGGTCGACGTCACGGCGCGAGAGCGTGTGCTCGGCGCGCGGAACGACCCTCGGGTCAACCATCGACGGCATTGTAGCAAATATGTGACGAAACGGTGCTAAGTGGCTGATATTCCAAGTGGTTAGGCAAATCTTACGGGTGTGCTACCATCTCGGGAATGCAGCGATGGGGCTGGACGCTCGTGTGCCTGATCGTTGGCGCCACCGGCGTCCGGGCGGCCGAGGAACGTGATCCGCTGGCGCGCGCCCGCCTCCTCTACAACCAGGGACAGTTCGAAGCCGCCATCGCCGCGGCCGATCAGGCGCGGCTGACGCCGGCGCGCGCCGACAGCGCTGATCTCATCGCGGCGCGGGCCTATCTGGAGCAGTTCCGGGCCAGCGAATCGACCGACGATCTTGCCAGCGCGCGCGAGCGTCTCCGCCGCGTCCACCCGGATCGGTTCGGGCCCCAGGAGCGGATCGAGTTCATTGTCGGATTGGGCGAGACACTGTACTTCGACGGCACCTACGGCGCCTCCGCCAGCGTGTTCGAGTCGGTCATCGTGCCGGTCGGCGCGTTGACGTCGGCCGAGCGCGAGCGCGTGCTCGACTGGTGGGCGAGCGCCCTCGACCAGGACGCCCGGCCGCGGTCCGAGTTCGAACGCCAGCCGATCTATCAACGGATTCGCGACCGGATGGCCGGGGAACTCGGCGCCGTGCCCAACAGCGTCACCGCCGCCTACTGGGTGTCCGCTGCCGCGCGCGGGCAGGGTGACCTGCAGGGGGCCTGGGACGCCGCGCAGGCCGGTTGGGTGCGCGCGCCGCTGGCCAGCGGGCGCGGCGCCGCGCTCAGGGAAGACCTCGAGCGTCTCGTGCTGCGCGGCCTGGTTCCGGAACGCGCCCGTCAGACCGGCCAGTCGCCGGATCTGGTCCGCCTCGAATGGGAGCGGTTCAAGGAGCGCTGGCAGGACCCGTAGCGCTAGTGTCCCGAATCAGAGATTCGGTGACACTAGCCTTTCGCCTCTCTCCAGTTGGCGCCAATCCCGACGTCGACCGTCAACGGCACGATCAGCGGCGTCGCCCCCTGCATCTGCTCGCGGACCACGGCAGCGATTTCCTGGGCGCGATCCTCGCGCACTTCGAACAGCAGTTCGTCGTGGACGGTCAGGATCATCCGCGCGTCGGGGTAGGCGGCGAGCGCGGCGTGGACGTCGATCATCGCGCGCTTCATGATGTCGGCCGCCGATCCCTGGATCGGCATGTTGACCGCCATCCGCTCGGCCGCGGTGCGCAGCTGGTAGTTGCGGCTGTGCAGGTCGGGAGCGAACCGGCGCCGGCCGTACATCGTCTTGACGACGCCGGTCGAGCGCCCTTCCTCGATGGTGCGATCGATGTAGGCGCGGACGCGTGGAAAGCCGGCAAAGTAAGCGTCGATGAACTCCTGGGCGGCTTCCGGGGTGGCCCCGATGTCCTTCGACAGCGTGAACGCGGTCTTGCCGTAGAGCAGCGCGTAGTTGACCATCTT
>JBDTRR010000028.1:0-71231 GCA_039931615.1 Acidobacteriota bacterium | reverse complement strand
AGGTAGCTCAGTTGGTAGAGCATACGACTGAAAATCGTAGTGTCGACAGTTCGATTCTGTCCCTCGCCACCATCTAACACCTTCCAACGCAATCGCTTACAGTCTGACGCAACAGCGGGCAATTTCGCCGGGGACTCGCCGGGGACTTGCCGTGGCCGCGTCACCGGTCCGGGCTTTTGAAAGGCGTCACTACCTAGACCGTCTTGCGCCCTCGACCTCTCCCCCGGCATGGCTTGAGACACAGCCGACGGACACGCGCAGGGCGAGTTGCATGGGGCCATGAACGACAATCGAGACGTACCCGCGCATGGACATGACGGCGGCACGGGAATCCCCCTGTGCAGCCGACCACGCCACGGCTATTAGACATCGTGCAGGAGGACAATCCAATGCCGAGAGACCAAGCGGAATTCGATGAAGCGCTGAAGGCACTACGCGCGGCGGGCGAAGACCCGAACCCAGACTACAGTTGGGCCACCGACCTGCCTGAAGCGCCGCCGATGCCGACTCAGCCTGACGAGACAATCGCCATTGTCTGGCCTTCGAAGCCGAAGTGAGGCTTTCTTCCCAACGATTCGCGTCGATTCGAATGGCGCAAGGCGTCTCCCTTCCGGTGCAGAGCCACATCGTCGAGTCGCGAGCAAGTGAGGGGTGCCCGGCGAAGCACGCGGCGACATGCGTGTCATCACCGGAATCACCGGAGGCGACCGCAAGATCGTCGCCACCGTTCGGCCGCGTCGTGCGCGCCTGTGGTGCGGCAGCCGTCTCTCGTGCGGCTTTACCATCCCGGATGCCTGGGGGGTGCTGCGCTTCGACCGGCGGCGCGCGATGTTGGGGGGAACCAGTCGTCTTGGCGACCTGTGCCTGTTCACGTTTAACTATTACTTCCGGCGGTCCCGCTCCGCCTTCCGGCTCCCCGCAACGTGCGCCGGATGATCTCGGGTAAGGAGATATCCTCGCGGATTGCCCGCCGCGCAAATCATCGAACTGTTTCGCCGGAAGCGAGATGTTCATCCGCCGCACGGTCGCATCCTCGGGATCGAGCGTCGAGCGACCGGCGCGTTTGTTCATCACGTTCGAACGATGTCAACTCCTCGTGGTCGTTCGTCCTCGGATCACAATTTTTGCCTTGGTCCACAGCGTCGGTGACGACTGCGGTGCAGGGAGTGCGGGACCCGGAAACAGGGCAATCGGCGGTGCTTCTTGTGTGGCGTGGCTTTCGTGGCCGTGCGCGCCGCGACCATTCGCCGTGGCGTTTCGTGCCTCGTTGACCAGGATATACCGAAGCGTTGTTCGCCGCCCTCGCGGTAAGCGGACTCCCCCGCGCGTCGAACCCGCTGCCAATGGGGCACTGAAAACGGCGTGATGGCCGGCCAGGCGCCTTCGGACCTACTGTTTATCGTAGACCCGGACGTTGGAAATGACTTGCCCGGTTGCGTTGACGCCCTTCGTCGTAATGGTCATCGTTTTCCCATCCTGGGATACGACGTTGGTGGAGGTCAAGACGAGTTTTCCCGCCCTCTTGCGAAAGGCCTCGTACTTGTGGGCACTGCTGCGCTTCCATAGAGTCGTGTCGTAATCGACATTCGCCGTGGGATGGTCCTTGCCATCGAAGCTGATGGCCAGATTGTTCACGTCCGGATTAATCGGCTTTCCTCGCGCATCGATGCCCTGCAGCAGCGCCGTCCAATGCGGTCCAGCCGCCTGAAACGTCAGGGTCTGCTTTTTGGGCGCCGGACCCGGGCTGAAGGTCGACTTCGCCAGGTTCAGCTCCCACGTGCCGACGCGGGGCTCGTCTTGTGCCGCCACTGACACGGCGACCGCGAAGAACAGGGCAAGAACGAGCGGGTGTGCCAACGTGTCGAGCGGAACCTTCGCTGCTCTCATCACGCCACCTCTCTTCGATGGTGAAGTCAACATCAGGAGCATTATTGTCCAGCCAATGTCTTGGCATGCGACAATTTTCGCTGCGGGTGATGAATCGGTTGGGCTTCTCCGCCGGCCTCGGAACCACCTGGGCCGTCCGTCTTCATGGTCTCCTCAGAAAGCAGGTCTGCACCGCCAAAACCAGCGATGCGAGCGCTCGGTGCCGTGCGAGCGTGGCGCTCACCTGCTGCCCGATGCGCTTTGAAGCGTATACACTGGGTTCGCCACGCGCGCGCATCCGTTGAGGAATCGGTCGGACTCGACCCAGACACGCCGTGCCGGGGACTGAACATGACCATATCAAACACCCGTCGTGACATTCTCCAGGCCAGCCTGGCGCTGGCTGGACTCGGCGTCCCCGGCATTCCGCAGTGGGCGCTCCCGGCCCGCGCTCAAAGCGAGGCCCTCGTGGCTTTCACTGACCTGCCCGAGAACGCCTCGAAGACACCTCCCGGTTGCCGCGAATAATCATGATTTCTCAGGGCGACCACGAGTTACGACTGGCGGGCCAGACGGCGAGCGGTCGGCTCGGTCGCGGCGCCCGCATCCCAATGGAGTGGACAATGCCGAGACGACTGCCGTTCATCGCCGCATTCGGGCTTCTTCTTTCAGTGATCTCCTCCGCCCAGTCCCAGGTGACGAAAGAGACCGTGCCAGGAATCACCAATTTCGCGCGCGTCGAGACGACAGTGGCGTGCGCGGGCGCCACTACGCCGGCAGCCATCGCCGAAGTCAAGCGGTTGGGCTTCAAAGCCGTCGTCAACCTTCGCCAGGCCAGCGAGGCGGGCGCGGACATCGACGGCGAGGCCGCGGCGGCAAAGGCTGCCGGCATCAATTTCGTGCACCTTCCGTTCAATGCCCAGGCGCCCGATCCGATGTTGGTCGAGAGCTTCCTCAAAGTGGTCACGGATCCCGGGAACCAGCCCGCGTTCATTCACTGCGCCAGCGGCAACCGCGCGGCGGCGCTGTGGCTGATCAAGCGCGTTGAAGTGGACAGATGGGCTGTCGATCGAGCGAGCGAAGAAGCGACGGCGCTCGGGCTGACCAGCTCGGCGTTGAAAACGTTCGCGCTCGACCAGATTCAGGCACGCGCCAAGCAGACGCGTTGAAGAACCCGACCGCCACTTGACGGCCCGGCGCGGTTCAGGGCTTCATCGACCTGAAGGGCAGCCTGCACGGAAATCAGGACGAACTCAGTAGACGAGCGGGCTGACGCACGTGCCCCTCTCGCGATGCTCCCTGGTCGTGACCTGCGATGCCGAAGCGGCTCGAGTCGGGATGAGGCGGACCGGACTCCACAGTGTCGCTGGACGAACATGGCGGATCCGATGGATGGGTTGGCCCCTGGAACAATCCCGGTTCGGCATCCCGTCCAGACTATATTTCTGGACCATGACACCATGGTCCAGCACCTGTCCGCCAAGCTGATCACGGCACAAGAAGAAGAGCGGCGCAGTATTGCCCGCGAGCTGCACGACGAAGTGGGGCAAGTGCTCACCGCGATCAAGGTCGAGCTGGCGGTGGCCCAGCGGACGATGCAAGCCGGCGGCAGCTCATCACAGCTGCTCGAGGACGCGCGCTCCATCACCGAGGGCGCGATCACAACCGTCCCGGACCTCTCGCACTTGCTGCACCGCCGCGCTCGACCGGCAGGAGCCGGCCGTGACGTCACCGAATCGTTGATGTCTCCCTTCGAGCCGCCGCGGCGAGTGGCGGTCGATGGTTAAGCGGCGAATCCTGCTCGGCGACGACCATACCCTGCTGCGTCAAGGGTTGCGCAAGATTCTTCAAGAGCGACCCGAGTGGGAGGTCGTCGCCGAGGCCGGTGATGGCCGCGAGGCCGTGCGGCAGGCGCTGGCCGTGCAGCCCGACGTCGCCATCCTCGACATCAGCATGCCGTTGATGAACGGCATCGAAGCGACGCGCCAGATCGTCAGGCGCTTGCCGGACTTGCACGTCTTGATCCTGAGCATGCACGTCAACGAGGCCTACATCATTCAGGCTCTCAAGGCCGGCGCCAAAGGGTATTTGTTGAAGGACTCGGCCGACACCGAGCTGATTCGCGCCGTCGCCGCGGTCGCCGCCGGCAAGTCGTTCTTCAGCCCCGCCGTCGCCAAGATCATGCTGGACGACTACGTGAAGCAGCTGGCCGACAAAGGCATCGCCGATCGCTACGAAGCCCTGTCGGAACGCGAACGCGAAGTGTTTCAGCTGGTGGCGGAAGGTCACACCAACAAGGCGATCGCCGACTTGCTCTGCGTCAGCCCAGCGACGATCGAGACCCACCGCGCACACATCCTGCAGAAGCTCGACGTCCACAATACGGCGGAACTCGTGTTGTACGCCGTGCGTCGTGGCATCATCTCCTAGCGTGACTCGCGATTCGCGCCGTCGCCTCCTGAGGCACGCCTACTCGCCGAATGCCGCGATCAACGTCAGGTTGACGATGTTCTGACCCGACGCGTACGAGGCGGCGTAGGTCTTGAAGACCTCATTGAGCTCCGCGGGTTCGTAAGCTTCCGCGAGAATGTTCGACACCGTATAGTCCGCACCCTTGACGGCCGGATCGATGACAAACACGTACAGGGCGTTTCCGCCCTGCGCCGCCTCAGGGGATCGGAATACCTTCCAGCTGGCCGCCTGTTGTCGACGCTCGGGTTTTTCGCTTTGCTGCAGCGCGCCCTTCAGCTTCTGCATGACGCCTTCGAAGTCGGCGGTCTTGTCCGGCTTGATGAAGTTCAGGACCAGGCCGGCGTCAGACGCGAACACGTGCGCGTTTGGCCGGGCGGCCTGTGGCGGATGTTGATGGGTGGCGTCGTCCGCCGGCGTCTGGGCCTGGGACGACACCGCACTGCCAATTGTCAGCGCGGATGCGGCGACGCCCACCAAAAGCCACCTCACCTCTTGCCTCACGATCGATCGAAACATATCCGGCCTCCTCTCACAGAACCGCATCAGTTGCGCAGCAGCTGACGATATCCTCGGAGCCAGCCACGCACCCATCCCGTGAAGACGGTATTTTCGCAACTGGAAGACTGCAGCAACCGCACGCCGGACTGGTGCGGTTGACCGTGCGACACACTGAGGTCCTCGCGAAGCCGGCTCTCACTCTCTGCGGTTCGGTGCTGTTGCTGCTCATACAGCGAGGTGTTGAGATCGGCCAACTCCTCGGCCACCGCGAGAATCGACTGACGCCGGGGTCGCTGTTCCTCCCGCAGGAAGTAGGCCCAGCGCTCCGCCCGCTGCTGTGGCGTCCAACTGAAGATTGACAGCACCGGCGATCGGTACGCGTCCAGCTCGTGATCCAGCTTCAACAGCGCCGCGGTCTCACCGAGAGGAAGGATCTGGCGAAGTCGGTCGATATCGCTCTGCGACTGCTCCCAGTCGGCGGAGAGCCGAGCGAGTCCTCGGACAGGCGGCGGCGAAGTTCGCCGACGCGGAACGCGCGCTCGTCGAGCTCAGTCAGGCGCAGCTGAACAAGACCCGAGCGGAGCTCGAGCAGGCCGCCGCGCGGTACGACTACCAGACGCGAACGGCCGTCCTGAAATTCCAGGTCGGCGCGTTGAAATAGACTCAGCCAGTTCTGACGATCGCCGCACCTCAGCGGCGGCAGCGGAGCAGTATGACTGCCCCTCCATGATTTCGGGGTGTGGAATACCGCCTTCACCGGATGGGGAGAAACGGTCGGCCACGCTATCTTCGAACGGCGATGACGCGGCGCCTTCCGGTCGTGGTGTTTTCTGACGTTGACCGGGTCCTGCACTATCCCGGAACGCCGTCATGGATCCAGGCGGCGAAGGCACTCAAACGTCTCGAGTCGGCCAGGGTCCCGCTGATTCTGTGCTCACGTCAAACCCGCGCCGAGATTGAACGGATCCAGCAGGTACTCGAGATTCATCACCCGTTCGTCTGTGAAAGCGGCGGCGCCGCCTTCGTTCCGTCGGGATACTTCGAATTCCAGGTGCAAAGCGCGCGGGACGTCGCCGGGTACCAGGCGGTCGAGTTTGGGAGGCCCTACCCCGATGTGGTGCGGACGCTGCGCCGTACCGCCGACCGGCTGCGGATTGACATCTCCGTCTTCAGCGACATGTCCGTGGAGGATGTCGCGCGCGAATGCAGCCTGCCGCTCCTCCAGGCTCGGCTGGCGAAATTGCGCGAGTACAGCGAACGGTTCCTGGTGCTCGATGCCGTCGACAAGACCCGCACACGTCTCTTTGGCGCACTCAAGACCGAAGGGCTACGCTGCATCGCCGTGGAGCGGTACGACCAGGTCGGCGGACCGGCGACCAACAACGTCGGTGTGAACCTTCTTCGCACGCTGTACGAGCGGGCCCACGGTCCCGTGATTGCCGTGGGTCTCGCGGACGCGGCGGCAGACGACACGTTCCTGGACGTTGCCGACCGTCGCGTGATGGTGTCCGACGACACCCGAGCTCAAGGCGGCATCGATGTGGCCGGCTGGGCCGAGGCGATCGTCGACATCGTCGAGGAGCTTCACTGACACGAACCGGCCTCAACCACTCAAGAACAAACGCCCCCGCGACGGCATCATCCTGACCCATCATTTTCGGACACGAGCAGTACCCGATCTGGCGTCACGAGACAGCCTCGCGCGGGACGTCATGCGCGGCAGGGGATGGGATCAGGCGATGGGAACACCAGACGGGGATGTTGTGAGGACGATATGAGCCGCGCAGCCAGTACACGCCGCCGCTTGCGACGTTGGATGACGCTGTGCTACTGTTCGCGCGCTCAAAGCTCAGCCATTCATGCAGATCCCCCGCGCGTCCTACCGGCTCCACGGAGGTGCGCTCCTCGCCTATACCGCGGTGGCGCTCGCTTTCAATTGGCCGTTGCCGCTCGATCTTGGTGGGAGTCTCACCGGGCCCGTGGGCGGCGATACCGGGGTGTATGTGTGGAACACCTGGCTGTTCCGGCACGAGGTGCTCGCGCACGGACGGTTTCCGCTCTATACACAGGAAATTCTCTCGCTGACCCCACCTGTCGACCTGAGTCTTCACAACTACACGCTGTTCACCGACCTGCTGGCATTTCCCCTCATCCCGTTGCTCGGGGTGACCGCCACGTTCAACGTGATCTACCTCGGGCTTTCGATATTGACGGCGTGGTCGATGTTCGTGCTCGCGCGTTCCGTGGTCGGACGCACCGCCGAAGCGTGGCTCGGGGGGCTGCTGTTCGGGTTTTCCCCGGTGTTGATCGCGCGCGCCACGGCGCATTTCAGTCTGGCGGCGGCGGCGCCGCTGCCGATTTTCCTGTTCTTCCTGCGCCGCGCTGAACGTGACCGTCACCCGCGTCACGCCGCCGCCGCCGGAGCGGCGGTCGCCTGGGCGGCAATCTGCGATCCGTATTACGGCGTATTTTGTCTCGTGATCGCCCTGAGCTATTTCGCGGCCCGCCACGTGCGCGTGCACTTCGGCACCCGCCGCCCCCCTCTGCGTGTCGGCTATCGAAGAGTGGTCGATACGCTGATCATCCTGGTGATGGCCGAGATCGCGATGGTCGTCATTTCGGGCGGCGTGGAGATTCACCTTCTCAGTTACCGCATCGCGATGCGGACGCTGTACACGCCGGTCCTCGTGCTGACCATCCTCGGGATTGCACGGGCCTGCCTGTGGCTCCGCCCCGCGTTTGCGCCGAGGCTGCCGCCGTCTCGCCTGGTGCTCCAGTTCGTCGTCATCGCGGGCGCCGTCTGTGCGCTGCTCCTGTCGCCGGTCCTGTTCGCGTTATGGCACAACCTGGCCGACGGTGGTGTGCTGCACGGCCCCACCCTCTGGCGCAGCAGCCCGGCGGGAGTGGACCTCCTGGCGCTGTTTGCGCCGAATCCGAATCATGCGCTGTTTGGCGGGCCGTGGCGTGAATGGCTCACCAGCCGGCCGAACGGGTACGCGGAGAACGTGGCCTCGCTGACCATCGTCGGCGTCGCCGTGATCGCCATGGCCGTCTGGCGCTATCGATTCCGTCCCCCTCGCGTCTGGGTGGGTCTGACGCTGTTCTTCGCGCTCCTCGCGCTCGGACCGTTTGTGTCGGTCGGTGGGGCCAACACCTTCGTGCCAGGCCCCTGGGCGCTCCTCCGCTATCTCCCGATCATCACAGCCACACGGATGCCCTCCCGGTATGCCGTGCCGTTGATGATGCTCTTCTCGCTGCTGTTTGCGTTGGCGCTTGCCCGCATCACGGCACACCGCCCGGCGCGTCGTCGTGCGGTGCTGGCGGCCATCGGTCTGGCCCTGGTGTTCGAGTTGACGCCGTTTCCGCGGCCGCTGTATTCCGCGCACGTGCCCGACGTGTTTCGCACCATTGCCAGCGATCCTCGCGACGTACGCGTGCTGAATCTCCCATTCGGATTCCGCGATGGTGAGTGGTCGGAGGGCAACTTCAGTGCCGCCACCCAGTTCTTCCAGACGGTGCATCAGAAGCGGCTGATCGGCGGCTATCTGTCGCGAATCAACCCGCGCGAAATGGATCGCCAACGCCAGTCGGTGACCGTGCGCGGGCTGATTCGGCTGAGCGAGGGCCAGCGGTTGTCGTCCCAGGATCTGGAGGACGTGAAACGGCGCGCACCAGGGTTCGTGGACCGCACCCGCCTCGGATACGTCGTCATCGACGTCGGCCGGACACCTCCCGCGTTGCGCGATTTCGCCATCGAGGCGTACGGGCTCGTGAAGCTGAGCGAGAGCGACGGCCACGAGCTGTACGTCCCGACCGTCGGCATCACGACCGCGGCACTGCGCTAGCGCTGACCTCACACCCTCTGATGCGATCGCCGAGCCTCAGGTTGAGGCCGCTCCACGTCGATCACGGTCGATGTCCTCTCGCCGGCCTCCAGCCTCTCGCCTCGAGAGATACAGGATGCACGGGATGGCGTGCGCCTCTCCGCTCCGCGTACTGTCGCGGCGCTGATGCTCGTCACACACGGGCAAGGAGAGGCGATGACAAGGATTCTGGCGTTGCTGACACTGTGCGTGACTCTTCCGGCGGCTGCCTACGGCCAGGGCTCGGTGACCGGCGTTGTGAAGGACAGTTCTGGCGCGGTGCTGCCCGGCGTGACGGTCGAGGCGGCGAGTGACGCGCTGATCGAGCGCGTGCGATCGGCGGTCACCGACGGCACGGGGCAGTACCGCATCATCGATCTGCGGGCTGGCACCTACGCCGTGACGTTCGCGCTGACGGGGTTCAGCACGGTCAGACGCGAAGGGATCGAGCTGACCGGAACATTCACCGCGAGCGTCAATGCGGAGCTGCGGGTGGGCACTCTTGCCGAGACGATCACCGTGACCGGTGAGACGCCGATCGTGGATACGCAGAGCGTCAGACGGCAGGTGACCGTGTCGAACGATGTGATCTCGTCGATGCCCGCCGCGCGTTCGTACGCCGGCGTCATGATGCTCATCCCGGCCACGACCACCCAGGCCGGCGGCAATCTCGACATCCAGGTCACGCCCGGGATGCTCGTGTTCGGCGGCGCGGGCGGCCGGACCAACGAGGCGCGCATCCAAGTGGACGGTCTGAACACGGGCGCCGCATTCAACGGCGCGGGCGTATCGAGCTACGTGCCCGACATCGGCAACGCGCAGGAAATCTCGATGACCACGTCCGGCGGGCTGGGTGAGGCGGAGGTCGGCGGGCCGTCGTTCAGTATTGTCCCCAAGACCGGAGGCAACACCGTCAAGGGCAGCTTCTACGCGTCGAACGTCACCAGCGGGATGGTCGGCACCAACTATACCGACGAACTGATCGCGCGTGGACTGACCACCCCCGGCGCGCTGACCAAACTGTGGGACTACAACGTCGGCGTCGGCGGTCCAATCCAGCGGGACCGCGTCTGGTTCTTCGTCCAGTTCCGCGATGAAGGAAGCCATCGGACCGTTCCAGGGATGTTCCGGAACGCGAACATGGGCGATCCCACCAAATGGACCTACGTCAAGGACCCGAGCCGGCCGGCCGTCCAGGCCGGGAGCTGGCGGAATGGTGCGCTGCGGCTGACCGTGCAACCGACGGCGCGCAACAAGTTCAATCTGTTCTGGGACGAGCAGCATCCCTGTCAGGGTGCCGCCTGGCCCGGCGCCGACGCCGGTTGCCGTCAATCGGGGCCGAACGAAATCATCTGCGGGGCGCCCGGGTCGTCAAACCCGTCGTGCAGCGCGACGTCCGCCCCGGAAGTGGGCACGTATCTGAATCCGTACGGCCAGCGTGTGCAGCAGGCGACGTGGACGTCGCCGGTCACGAACCGCCTGCTGCTCGAGGCCGGGGTCGGGACGTACCTGAGTCGATGGGGTGGGAACGAAATGCCCGGCAATCCCGGACAGAACGACTTCATCCGTGTCGTCGAGCAGTGCGCCAACGGCTGTGCGAACAATGGCAACATCGCCAACCTGACCTATCGATCGGGTACGTGGCGTGCGAACTGGCAGGGGACTCACACGTGGCGCGCCTCGGCGTCCTACGTGCAGGGTGCCCAGAACATGAAATTCGGGTACCAGGGCGGCTACCTGGTCGCCAATTCGAACACCTACGGACCCAATCCGCAGATCGCGTACCGGTTCAACAACGGCGTCCCGAATCAACTCACCGAGACCATCGACAAGTTCCCGGTCCAGGACCGCCTTCGCTACGACTCGTTGTACGCGCAGGAACAGTGGACCAGGGGCCGCGTCACCGTGCAAGGGGCGCTGCGCTATGACCGCGCCTGGAGCTGGTTCCCGGAGGTCACGGTGGGGCCATCGACATTTCTCACCACCGCGGTGACCTATCCGGAAACGCAAGGCGTCCGCAGTTACAAGGACGTCACGCCCCGGGCAGGCGTCGCGTTCGACGTCTTTGGTACTGGCAAGACATCCTTGAAGATCAATGCCGGCAGGTACCTCCAGGCGGCGCAGACCGGGCTGGCGTACGGCGTGCTGAGGCCGTCAGGGCGATTGAGCACCAGCGTGACCCGGACCTGGACCGATCGGAATAGTGATTTCGTCGTCGATTGCGATCTGTCCAATCCCTTGGCGCAAAGCACCACGACCGATTTCTGCGCGCAGATCAGCAACCTGAACTTCGGGAAGGACGTGTTCACGAGCGATCTCGACCCGGCGCTGCTCAACGGCTGGGGTATCCGGCCGGCCGACTGGCAAATCGGCGTGTCGGTCCAGCAGGAAGTGTTGCCCCGTGTGTCGATCGAAGCCGGCTACAACCGCCGGTGGCTCACCAACTTCACCGTCATCGACAACATCCGCAACACCGCGTCGGATTTCGGGACGTTCAGCATCACCGCTCCCGTGGATTCCCGGTTGCCCGCGGAAGCGCAAGGACATGTGATCTCGGGCCTCTACAACATCAACCAGAGTGTGGCGTCGCTGACCAACAACGTCACCACGCTCGCCAGCGCGTATGGGGATCAATCCCAGGTCTTCAACGGCATGCTGCTGAACCTCAGCGCGCGTCCGCGCGCCGGACTGGTATTTCAAGGAGGGGTAAGTACCGGCATCACACGGTCGGACAACTGTGAGGTCCGGGCGAAGCTGCCGGAAACCGGCGCCACCAACCCCTGGTGCAGCACGTCGACCGGCTTCACCACGCGATACACTGGTCTCGGCGCGTATACGCTGCCCAGGGTCGACGTGCTGCTGTCGGGGACCTTCCGAAGCGACAAAGGGGGGCAGTTGGCCGCAAACTACAACGTGCCGAACTCGCAGATTGCGGCCTCGCTTGGACGCAACCTGTCAAACAACGGCCAGTTCGCGAATGTGAACCTGATTGAGCCGGGCACGCTGTATGGCGATCGGGTGAACGAGATCGATCTGCGGTTTGCCAAGATTTTGAAGTTTGGCAGGACGAGAACCAACGTTGGCTTCGACCTTTACAATGTGCTCAACTCGGCGGCGGTTCTCAGCTACAACCAGACGTTCAGCCCGACCGGCAACTGGCTGGTGCCAAACTCGGTGCTGCAACCGCGATTCTGGAAGTTCAGTGTCCAGGTCGATTTCTGATCGGTCGCCGGTCGCCGGTGACCTCCAGAACGTCTTGCCACCACGGGTCGCCGATTCATTCGTCGGCGCATCACAGTAATCTCCCGAAGAGGAGCCCGGCGATTCCGACACGAACCCATGGTGCCGCTCGAGGTCGGCTGTGCTTGCACCAGTGCCAGCCGCACGCAAGAAGGGCCGTCACCACCCACAGGGCGAGGACACAGCCGAGCGCTGGAACGACTGGCAGGGTTGGTCCAACCAACTGGTACAAGCCGACGTTCCAGGGAGATCCGTAGACGAGGCAGAGGTGAACGGCGTAGATCATCAGCGACTCCCTGGCGAGGACCCGCACGATGAAACCGGGTTCCCCGCCTCTCCCGCTGACGTGCGCCAGCAGGCCGAGGATGAGCAGCACGATTCCGGCCCGCAACAGGAAGTGGTTCGGGCTGGTCGACCAGAAGTCGGTCTGACCAAAGGGCTCGAGCGGCAGCCAGGTGCCGACGACGGCGAGGGCGATCATGGCACCACCGCCCGGCAGCAGCACGCGGTTCGCAAACATCACAATCCGGACCGGGCCGTGACGCCGGTAGAGGTGGCCGAGGACCGCGCCGAACAGCACGTACGCGCCCCACGGAAAGAGCGGGAACAGCGATCCGGTGGCCGGTGAGAGAAAGGCGGCGGCGCCGATCGGCAACGACCCCGTCTCATTGGCACGCCAGATGACTGGCGTCAGCCCGACGATCGCCGCGCAACCTGCGCCGGCTGCGAGCGCATGGCGTCCGGGTGTGCGGACCAGCAGAACGAGCACCTGCAGGACGATCAAGATCACCGCGAGGCACTGCAGCACGTCGACGGCCAGGAGGCTCCGCCACCCCTCCTCGTTCAGCCAGTACAGGTCAGCCAGCTTGCCCGGAGAGTGCAGCGCATAGCCGAGCAGGAGGAAGAAGCCGAATCGTCGCAGGCGGCGCGCGATTGCGGTCCAGGACCTGAGGTGTTCTGTCCAATGCCGAAACGTCGCGAGGGTAAAGGCGAACCCGGACAGCAGAAAAAACAGGCACGACGTCTGACCGCGCATGAACAACCAGACCCGAAACCAGACGCCAGTGAGCATGTCGTTCGACAGTACCGCGTGGAGAGTGTGCCCCTGGAGCATCATCAGGATGGCAAGCGCGCGCGCCAGGTCAACGACGACGAGTCGCGCCGGCGCAACCGGGACACCACACGCAGGGGCGCGGTTGCCGGCTGGCGCGGTGCTCGAGGAGATCTCGCGCGACCAGCCGTTGCAGGATCCCGGTGATCGTACTGGGGTGGAGGCGGACGATATGGGCCAGCTCGCCCGCCGACAGGCCAGGAAACCGTCCGACGATCCGAAGCACGAGACGCTGCGGGCCGGTGATTCCCCATTCGCTTTCCATCCGTTTGGATATCTTCTGAAGACCGTGCTCGATCGACCAGAGCAGCCGCATGAAGTCCAGAACGGGTCGAGTTGGTGCGGATTGTCTTGCGACACGGGCCAGGTGGGCATGGCGCCCGTATGATAGCGCGGCCAGGTCGTCGTGCCGACTCGCACCACCGGCCCGCTTGAACTGAGCGGACTCCCCAGCGCCGCGTCGTATAGTTTGACCTCAAAGCATTGGCGATGTACAGTTGAGAATGGCCCGGCCGCCGAGATCACGTCGGCCGGGCGGTCCGGTTACAGTCGGATGATCGTACCGGTGAGCGAGGAACATGACCGATCCGACCGACTATGAACTTCAGGGGACCTCCGACGACGCCTCCTGGACCGCGCCACCACCGAGGCCCGCGGTCGCCTTCTGGCTGACGCTGGCCTTGCTGGTGACCGCAATCGGCATCGCCGGCTATATTGCGCTCGGATGGCGACCGCGTCCGGCGGTGACAGCGGCGGTTACTCCGCCCTCTGCCGCCCCAGCCAGTCAACCCCGGCCGTCACTCGGGGGACCGGCTGAACCCATCACCCTTCCGTCCCTCGATGTCTCCGATGCGTTGGTCAGAATGCTGGTTCGGGCGCTCTCAGAGAGCCCGGCTGTCACCGCGTGGCTTACCACCGACGACCTCATCCGCAACTTCACCATCGTCGTCGCCAACATCGCGGAGGGAACCACGCCTGCAAAACAGCTGAAGGTCCTGCGTCCAGCGTCAGCCTTCTCAGTGGTCGAGCGCGATGGCAATCTCTACGTGGACCCGCGCAGCTACGCTCGATATGCCGTGATTGCGAACGCGTTTGCGTCGCTCGATCCGGCTGGCACAGCCAGGCTCTACGCGACCCTCAAGCCGCGCCTTGAGGAAGCGCATCGGGAGTTGGGATCAGCCGACCTTTCGTTCGACCGAACACTTGAGCGCGCGATCAGCGTGCTCCTCGAGACGCCAATCCTGGACGGGCCGGTTCGGCTCGCACCGAAAGGAATCGGCTACGCGTATGCCGATCAGCGACTGGAAACACTGACGGGTGCACAGAAACACCTCTTGCGCATGGGTCCGGGGCACGTTCGAATCGTCTTGGAGCAGCTGACCCGCATCGGCTCCGCGCTGGGGATTCCACCTGAACAACTGCGGACGTTCTGATTCACCGGATCGGACGCTCGAACGCGCCGCACAGTTTCGTCGCGCAGACGATTGCATGAACCCGGAGGATGCTCGGTCACAGCGGCCGGCGCCTGCCTTATCATCCGCGTCGCAGCCTGCACATCAATTCCTGCAAGGTCACGCTTTCCCAGCCCAACCATGACTTCGGTCGCGAAGAGCCGAGCTCCGAGACCTCGAATCATTTCTCTCAGCCGCAGCAGCTCCATGCAAGGCGTTGCTTGACAGCCGGAGGTGCCCGGTTGATCATCGGGGCCGCGTCGTGGCATCGACCGGATCGACGGGACGCTTCCCGCTCAAGCGACATCTGGAGGGACACGTGGCCAAGCAGGACATGAAGCAACGGCGGGCGATCATTGCGGGCCTCGGCGCGATGGCCGCGGCCGCCACGCTAGGCGGGCAATCCGCGACAGCACAAGGGGCGTCGTCTGACTCGTTCACGCCGATGCTGCACGCCCAGGACGAATGGATGTCGGCGATGAAAGGTAGACACCGCATCGTGCTCGACGTGACATCTCCAGCGGCCGTGCCGGACGCCATCCGGTTCGCCGGCAACTTGCTGACCGGGCACAAGAACGGGTGGGGCGTCGAAGAGTCGGACGTGGCCTTGCTCGTCTGCCTCCGTCATGGGGCCACCCCCTTCGGTTACGCGGACGCCATCTGGTCGAGGTACGGCAAGACGATCGACCCGAAGGCGACACCACCTCCCGCGGGCAACCCCTACAACTCGGGCGAACAGTCGCAGCTCGCGGCTCTCGCCAAGCGCGGCGTGCAGTTCATGGTGTGCGGGACCGCCAGCCGTGGGCTGGCGAGCCGCATTGCCGGTCCAAGCGGCGACGTTGAGGCCATTCTCGCTGAAATGGGCGCCAACCTGATCCCCAGCGCGCGGATCGTGCCGGCCGGCGTCGTCGGCGTGGTGCACGCACAGGAGCGCCGGTTCGCGTTGGTGTCGGTCGGATAGCGGCGACGCCACGACCGTGGGCGATGCCGGGACGTCAGGCCTCGACGTCGCAATCGGACTGAACGGACCGCCCTACGGGCCAGACGCGAGCCGAAATAGGCGAAGATCACGACCTTCAGCGGCACGTTGCCGGCAAGCACGATCTGGCGGAGTCCTGCGCCCCTACCCCAGAGCCGCGCCGGTGACAATGTGAACGGACGCGTCCATCCGGACCGCACCGTCTTGTTGATGCCTGGCGAAGCGCGCCGTCAATGATTGACGCGCGGCATTGAGCATCCCGTCGCCTGCCCCGGCAAGCAGTTCGCCGAATGAAGAAAAGGACGCGAGCGCGAAATTCGCCGCCTCTGCAGCTGGCAGCCCGCCACCGATCGGGAGCACTCCGCGCCAGTCGCTGACGTCGAGCTCGCCATAACCGATCCGAGCGAGCACAGGGAGCAACGTGTCGACCGCCGCATAGCGGAACGGTCCCGGCGCTTCGGGATCGGGCGGCGGCAGGTCGATGATTTCGGCCACCACCTGGTGTACGCTCGTCATCCACGGGTTTTCGGCCGGCCGGCCCCACACCGCGAAAGCAAAGCGGCCGCGAGGAGCGAGCCAGGGGACCAGGTTGGTAAAGGCGGCCTGGGGATCGTCAAAGAACATGATGCCGAAGCGTGAGACCAGCCGATCATAGGGCTCTTCCGGCGCGGTTGCCGTCGCCACGTCCGCAATGTCGAAGGCGATGGCATGTTCATCGGCACGGATGCGGCTGCGAGCCGATTGGATCAAGGCCGGAGAGAGGTCGAAGCCGTGAACGGCACTTCCCGCCGGCGCCCGGCGCAGGATCTCCAGCGTCGTGCCGCCGCCGCCGCATCCGATATCGGCGATCCGACAAGGCGCGTCGAGATTCAGCGCACGGATCAGCGGCTCATCGACAGGTGTGAGCATGGCTTCCATGCCAGCGAGCTGGGCACGCCATTTCTCGCCGCGCGCAGCGTTCCAGTCGTTAGCCGGGGCGTTGTCGTTCATGTTTCGCAGCGGTGCTCGTCGATCGACGCTGACGTGCGCACGGTTCGCGGGCGACGCTGCATCACGCGATGGTGTGAGTCAGACGTATAGTGCCACATGGATTCTACCGGAGTGGCAGTCGACCACGAACTGCGGCAGAGCCGGCTGTCCCGGTCCGGCCTTTTCCCCGCGTGCGTGACCCTGGGCTTCGTCGGAGTGACAGCTACCGCTTCGATCTGGCTGGGCCGATTCTCCTTCAACCGCGGCAGCATTCCGCTCAGGTGGACATAGCGCCTCCGGCGACCATTCCATGTCCCCTCCGGAGTTCCAGAGAATCGTCCGTCCTTCACGCCGATTGCGCTCGATCCAGAAAATCGGATTCTGGCCTGGTTCCGACTATTGTTGTGTGCTGCCACCAGCTATGTAGATTGACACTTCACAATTCCCACCGTATCCTCCCAGCGCCTCGCATGTTCATGAACACTGGGCATGCACGCGGCCACTCACCTCGGACAGAGGAGAACATCGCAATGCACAATGCGGCGAAGTCTCTGGCGATCCTCGCGGTGCTGCTGCTGCCGGCACCGGCCTTTACGCAAGTGCTCACCGGCACCGTCCGCGACGGATCGGGAGGCGTGCTGCCCGGCGTCACGGTGGAAGCGTCCAGCCCGGTGCTGATCGACAAGACGCGGACGGCGGTGACCGACGGATCGGGCCAGTACCGCATCATCGACCTGCGCGCGGGCACTTATGACCTGACCGCCACGCTGACGGGCTTCACCACGGTCAAGCGCGGCGGCATCGAGCTGTCGGGCACGCAGACGCTGACCATCCCGATCGAAATGCGCGTCGGCGGCGTCGCCGAAACGATCACGGTCGTCGGTGAGACGCCAGTCGTCGACACTCAGAGCGTCCGGCGCGAAGTCGTCATGAGCACGGGGACCATCCAGGCCATCCCGGCAGCCCGCGCCGCGGGCGCGCTGCTCAACGCGACGGCCGGCCTGACGGTGGACAACAACGGTATCGCGCTGTCGCCGACGATGACGTTCTTCTCGGCCAATGGCGGCGCCAACAACGAAGGGCGCATGGCAGTGAACGGCATGACCGTCGGCGCGGCGCGCAGCGGCGGCGTGTCGTCGTACGTGTACGACGCCGTCGGCGTGGAGGAAGTGGCGGTGCGCGTCGGCGGCGGCCTGGGCGAGACCGACACCGGCGGCCCGATCATGAACATCGTGCCGCGCACGGGCGGCAACATCTTCGCCGGGACGGGGTTCCTGAGCCTCGCCGGCGACTGGTCGCGCGGCGACAACCTGACCGACGAACTGCGCGGCGTCGGTCTCACCGAGACCCCCGGCATCATCCGGGCGCACGACGCCAGCTTCTCGTTCGGCGGCCCGATCGTCCGCAACCGCCTGTGGTTCTACGGGCAATACCGCAACCTCGACACGCAGACGGCCGTGGAAGGCATCACCGCGAATGCGAACGCCGGGAACGCCGCCCGCTGGGACTGGATGTCAAGCCCGGTGAATTCGCGACTCGTGCAGGACCGCATGATGGCGATTGGGCGCTTTGCCGGCCAGGCCGGCCGGAGCCGTCTCACTCTCAACTACGAGTACCAGAAGCGCTGCGAGGGCACGCCGCTGCAGGTCGGGACCGAGGGGTGCCATAACCGCGGCGAGGACTGGGTCGGCCTCGGCACCACCACCCAGTCGCCCGAGGCCACCGGCTCAGCGGCGCGCGGCTACTTCGAGTGGCCGTTCCACCTGACCCAGACGTCGTGGACGATGCCGGTGAACAGCAAGCTGCTCATCGACGCGAACATGACGCTGTTCCGCTACAACCCGGCGTTCGGCTTCCCGCCGCCGGACGGCATCACCAACCTGATCGGAGTGACGGAGCAGTCGGCGGCCCTCGCCTGCACCAACGCCAATCCCGCCCTGCAGCATCCCGGCTGCACCGCGGCGAACGCGGGGACGCTGCGCTGGGCGCCGCAGGCCAACTACGCATATCGGGGGCTCGAGCAGTGGGGCTACGCGGAAGGGGCAACCAACAGCTACAACGCGGGCGCGTCGTATGTCACCGGTTCGCACAGCGTCCGCGTGGGCTACCAGTACTACTGGCTCCGTCAGCTCGACGAGACCATTGCCCAGGAGAATCAGCTTGCCTACCGCTTCAACCAGGGCGTGCCCAATCGTGTGACCTACCGGCTTCCGACGCGGAGCAACAACACGATCACCCAACTGCACGGCATCTTCATCCAGGACCAGTACACGCTCAGCCGCCTGACCCTGTCGGGCGCGGTCCGGTGGGATCGGGCGAGCAGCTACGCACCGGTCGAGGGCAACGGCGTCTCCAAGACCTCCATCCTGAACCCGGCGCCGATTACGATCGAGAAGACGCCCGGCGTCAGCGCCTACAACGACATCAGCCCGCGGGTCGGCATCGGCTACGACCTGTTCGGCAATGGCAAGACGGCGGTGAAGCTCCGTTGGGGCAAGTATCTGGGTTTTGCCTCCAACGATCCGCCGTTCACCTCCACCAACCCGGGCGCCACGCTGGTGGCGACGGTCAACCGCGACTGGACGGACAACAACGGTGACAAGGTGGTGGACTGCAACCTGCTGAACAACGCGGCGCAGGGCCCGGCGACCGGGCAGGTGGACACGTGTGCCGCCGTGATCGGCAACGACGCCAACTTCGGCCGGGTGGGCGCGGCGACCATCGTCGACCCGAACCTCCTCAAGGGCTGGGGCGTGCGGACGCACGACTACCAGACCGAGATCACGCTGCAGCAGGAACTGCTGCCGCGCGTATCGGCGGACGTCGGCTACACCCACCGCACATTCCACGGCTTCATGGTGACCGACACGCTCGGCCGGAACTACCAGACCGACTGGACGAGCTACACCATCAATGCACCGGCCGATTCGCGCCTGCCGGAGGGCGGCAACTATCCGATCACCGTCTTCCTGCCGAACACCGCCGCGGCGACGCAGAATTTCCTGACGCGTGAGAGCACGTTCGGCAGCGACGGCCAGGAGCGCGAGGCGTTTTACGACGGCATCAACTTCAACGTCAACGCCCGGATGCGGAACGGCCTCTTCGTCTCGATCGGTTCTCAGACGGGACGCCGTATCGACGACCGCTGCAACGTCGTCGCCAACTTCAACAATCCCAACAACGCCAACCTGTCGCTCCAGGGTCCGAACCCGCGCGATTGCCGCGACATCGATCCGTGGGAGACGACGGTGCGCGGCCTCGGCAGCTACACCGTTCCGAAGCTGGATGTGCTGGTGAGCGCGACCGTGCGCTCGCAGCCGTCACTGCAGCTGACGGCCAACTGGCAGGTTCCGAACACGACGGTGCGCACGCTGCTCGGCGGGACCCTGCCGCCGGGGCTGCTCGCGACGGGCAACTCGACGATCGACCTGACCGACAGCGAGCACCTGATCTTCGCGGGCAACCGGCGCACCCAGGTGGACATGCGCTTCGCGAAGGTGCTCAAGTTCGGCCGCACGAAAACCGACATCGGCGTCGACCTCTACAACCTGCTCAACACGAACTATGCGACGACCTACCAGGGGACCTACACGACCGTGGCCGGGCAGCCGCTGGGCGGCACGTGGGGCAACCCCACGGCCATCTACCCGCCGCGGTTCGTGCGGCTCAACTTGACGGTGAATTACTGACACGGAACCGGCGCCGGAACGCCCGCGGGAACGCCGAAATGGGTCGATGTTTCAAGCCCTTCGACTCGGCTCGTCACACTGCCTTTGACAATGAATTGTGATTGTTCCGGCGACCTGTCTGCGGCGTTAGCATAGTCAGGCCTGGGAGGGTGGTCCGATGGCCTGGCTCCTGGAGTGGATTTTCGAAATTGTTCCGGCCGTGTTCCTGGTGGCAATGGGGGTCTGGCTGATCCTCGCCAAGCGGCGAGCATGGCAGCAGCGTCTTTGAAAGCGCACGGCCCGAGAGGGTCGTCGCGCACAAACCGAGCACCAGCATCGCGCGTCGCCGGGAAGTGATTGGCACTCCAGTCTCCTGGCGTCATTATTCCACCCGCCAACTCCCACCTCAGCGGCGCCAAGCCCTCGGCGGGTCTGCAGGTGTTCAGCCCGAAGGGCGAGCACCTGGGTACGATCCCTAGAGACCGGTCCCCATCATGCCGACGAGGCCGATTCCGGCGATCGCGATCACGATGCGGCCCGGCAGTCCAAATGCCGTGCCGGTGACTCGACCGCCGACGCCAGGGAGCAAAGACCCAGGGCGTCGCCGTTCATCCGGCTTGCCCGTTGTCAAACCGACCGGCCGGGTCCGTCATCGCAGCGCGGGCGGAAAGCGGAAGTCGGCCATATTCGCATCGAGCTGCACGCCGGCACTGTTGATCAGCATCGAGTTCCAACGATAGCCGCCGACCGTAATCAACACGTCGAACAGCCGCCTGGTGTCGAGGTCCTTCGCCAGCGCGGCCCACGTCTCACTCGAGACGAGGTCGTTCTCGAAGAGCTCGTCGGCGGCGCGCAGCAGCGCCGTATCGAGCGCATCGCCACCGCTGCTGCCGGGCCCGGCCAGGATGCGGGCGACGTCGGCGTCGGTCAGGCCCGCCCGACGTCCGGCGCGGTGATGCGCCGCGTATTCGTATTCAGAGCGGCAAAGCACGCCGATGCGCATCAGCAGCAGCTCGCGCTGCCGCGGCGGCAGGCTGTTGGTGGTGTTCACCTGCTGGTTCATCGCGCCGCGGGTACGATCCGCAGCCGGGTTGCGATTGAACGTGCGGAACACGTTCCCGCCGGCGCCGCCCCGCCCGCCGGCCGCCTCCTGCGGCGGAATGCGTGCACCGCGGCCTTCCAGCCTGCTGTTCGTCCGCGTCGCGGCGACGCTGAACGGCACCGACGGCAGGCGGTCCTTGATGTCGCTTTCCACCTCGATGCCCAGTGAATTCATCATCCCCGCGTGCATCGTCAGCGTTCCGACCGTGTCGACCGTGTCGACCAGCTGATTGAGGTCGTAACGGGTGGACAGCATCTGCCAGGTCGCATCGGACACGAACGAGTCGATGTGCAGTTCGTCGGCGGCACGCAACACCGCTGCGTCGAAGGGATCCCAGCCGGCCGCGTCGGGGCCGCCCGCGATCCGGGCGATCTCGTCATCAGACAGCCCGGCGGCGCGTGACGCCGGCACGCGATGCCCCCACAGATACGGCGATCGCGTGAGCCAGGCGGTGCGGAGGCCGAGCAGCGCACGATGGCGCGGTGGCAGCCCGGACTGACCCGTGACGTACAGCACGTGCGGGATCAGGAGCGACAGCTGGGGGTAGTGCAGGTAGGTGCCGGCGAGGTTTGGCATCCCGAGAGCGGCGTACTGCCCGGCGACCGTATTCTGCTCCGCCGTGCGCTGGCCTTCGGGCACCGTGACGAGCCGTGGACCAGTCGGTGATCGGACCTGCGCGCCGAGGCCCGCCACCAGCGCCGCCGAGATGACTGCGACGCCCGCCCCCAGTCGGAGGGCGCCCGTCCCCGAACCCCTGACAGCCGAATGCACATTCATACTCGTCTCCCGGCTCGAGAGCGTCGATCGGATGCACTACGAGGGCACCGGATTGTAGCCATAGGGCGGCATCGACAGTGAGGGCATTTTCTGACGAAGAGCACCGCACGGCATGACGCGTCGCTCCTGCCGGCGAGACTGTCCAAAATGGGACAGACGCCGGGCTGGCCGCTTCGGGTATGGTCGTGCATGGCCGAACGAGCGGCGCCAGACAGGTCGACGCGGTCGATTGCGGTCCCTGAGTACCCACGCCTCCAACGGCCGCTGTGCCCGGAATGCCGCTCGCTCCGGACGGTCTGCCTCGACAGAGTGACAACTCAAGAGAAGCTGTACTGCCCCGATTGCGGTCATCTCTGGAAGCACGACGTGTGACGAACCGACGCTGGCATCCCACCGACCTTTCGGCGGGTCAGCCACGGCCGGCCTGACCAGCCTCCGCCAAGGCTACGGCGGTCCGCCGAAGCGCTTGAACACGAACACGCGCGCGAAGGCGGAAGGCCTGCACGACGACTGATCTCCCCGTCACGATCCCGCGGAAGCGCATCCTGCGACGACCGATCGAACCAGCCGGCCTTCACCACGGGCCAGGACCGGGTTGACAACCGTTCCGGCTGCGCATATAACACCACAAGGTTAATTAACTATCTGGTTTATTAAGATGACGATCGATTGAAGGGGGACAGGAGTCATGGTCGGAGGGCACGCGGCAAACAGCGACAGCTTCACAGTCACGACGCCGTCAGATACGGAAATCCGGATGACGCGGCTGTTCGATGCGCCGAGGCGTCTGGTGTTCGAGGCGATGACCACGCCGGACCACGTCAAACAGTGGTGGGGCCGTCTCGGCGAGGGCTATTCAGTACCGGTGTGCGAGATCGACCTGCGCGTCGGCGGCGCCTGGCGCTTCGTCAACCGCCACCCCAGGGGCGAAGCCGCCTTCTACGGCGAGTATCTGGAGATCGACCCGCCGGGCCGGCTGGTCTTCACCGAGATCTTCGAACAATTCCCCGACACCGTCTCCGTGGTGACGACGGAGTTCGCCGACGAGGAGGGCAAGACGCGGATGACGGCGACGGTGCGCTACCCGTCGCTGCAGGTGCGCGACCAGGTCATCGCCTCAGGCATGTCCCGCGGCGCCGGCATCAGCTACGACCGCCTCGACGATCTGGTCGGAAGCCTGCAGCGGCCTTGACTGGCGCCTCTACCTCTCCCGCGGCTGGAGCGCGCCGCGGAGCTTGTCGGCGAGTGATCCAAACGCCGCCTCCTGTTCGCTGTCCTGGCGCAGGGCGTAGTCGCGCAGTTCCGCGTCCTCCTGCGCCGCCTGCACCGCTTTCAAACTGAGGCGGATGCGGCGTCCCGTCGGATCGACCTCGAGCACGATCACCGCGACGTCGGCGCCGACCGGAAACAGCTTTGCGACGTCCCCGTCCCGGGCCACGCCCGTTTCGCTCGACGGCACGAGACCGGTGCGCCCCGGCGCCAGGAACACGAAGATCCCGAACTTCTCGTGACGCTCGACCTTGCCGGTGAGCCGCGCGCCCGCGGTGATGATCGACGGCCCAGAGGCTGCGGCCCCGGCCCGCGCCGACCCTTCCGGAACCAGCGCCACCCCGATCCGCTTCTTCTCGAGGTCGATGCTGAGGATCTCGAACGCTCCGGTCGTCTCCGGCGCCACCAATCGGGCCCAACCGTCCGAGCGCCCGGTCGGCTCGAACGTGGAAATGTGCGCCAGCCCTTCCACGCCGGGTTCCAGTTCGACGAAGGCGCCGAATTCCGCCAGGCGCGTGACGCGCCCGGTGCGCACCTGGCCCACCTCGTAGGCGGCCGGTACCGTCTCCCACGGATCGGCGCTGAGCTGCTTCAAACCGAGCGCGATCTTCTGCGTCGCCTCGTCGACGCGCAACACCTTGACGGTGATCGTCTCGCCGGCCTTGACGACCTGCGCCGCGTCCGACACCCGGGACCACCCCATTTCGGAGACATGCAGCAGTCCCTGCACACCTGCCCCGAGGTCGACGAACGCCCCGAAATCGCGCACCGACGTGACCCGCCCGGTGATCACGGCGCCGGCGACGATCGATCGCCGGATCCCCTCAGCGTTGGCGCGCTGCTCGTCCTCGAGCAGTGCCCGGCGCGAGACGACGATGTTCCGTCCGGCTTCCTGGTACTCGATGATCCGGAACTGGTAGACGCGCCCGATGTGCTCCGCCGGTTCGGTGCTCCGCAGCGTGTCGATCTGGGAGAACGGGCAGAACGCGCGCTGGCGGGCGATGCGCACTTCGTAGCCGCCCTTCACTTCCTGTTCGATCTTGCCGTCCACCGGCAGGCCGGTCCGGAACGCCTCCTCGATCTGCCGCTGCGTCGCCGCCCCGCGCACCAGCCTCCGGGAGAGCTGCAGCCCGCCGGCGGTCGACACCACGGTCGCCTGGATCCGGTCCCCAACCGCGACCTCGAGCGCGCCGTCGTCGTCTCTCAGTTCGGCGAGATCGATCATCGCCTCACCCTTGCCGCCGACGTTGACGAACGCAACCTCGGGCCCGATGGCGACAATCGTGCCCTCGATGGTCTGACCCCTCTCGAAGCGCTTCGCTTGCGAAGACGCCTCGAACATCGCGGCGAAATCTTCCTCGGGCTCGCTCACGGCATGCTCCTGTGTGACGGGGTCTGGTGCGCCCTCTTCCGAATCGGATCGCGGTCCGGCGACAGCCGGACAGGACACACTGTGCGTGTCACCGGTTCGGCAGCACGAAGGTCTCGCCGATTTCCCGCAGCGCGACCCGCTCCGGTTCCAGGGCGCGGACGAACCGTTGAATCGGCTCGCCCATCGGCTCCGCGCCGAGCCGGAACGTCTGGTGGTGAATCGGCGCGACGAATTGCGCGCGCGCCTCGTCGGCCATTTCAACCGCCTGCTCGGGCGTGCAGTGACTGGCAATCCACGGATTGTAGGCGCCGATCGGCATCACCATCAGATCGATCGGTCCGCCGCGGCCGGCGGCGGCGAAGCTGGTCCGCGCCGTGTCACCGGCAATGCAGATGCGGCGCCCCTCGCACTCGAGCAGGTAGCCGTTGAAGCCGCGATGGACGTCGTGCCGGACGCGGGCTCCCCAGTGCTGCACCTTCAGCGCCTCGACGGTCAATCGCCGGCCGGCGGCCGGGAACTGCCTCGACTCCCCCCAATGCATCTCGACCACCTCGCGAAATCGCAGCGGACCCAGGAGGTCGGCCGTCGCGGCCGCGGTGACGACGGTCACGCCGCGCGGAATCCGGCGCAGGGTGCCGAGATCGAGATGATCCATGTGCGCATGCGTCAGGAGGATGAAGTCGAGACGCGGCAGCTCCCGCAGCCGCAGTGCCGGGGCGATATACCGCTTTGGTCCGAAGGTCATCGGACCGACGCGCACGCCGACCCGCGAACGCAGTACCGGGTCGGTCAGGATCCAGATGCCGAATACGTTCAGCAGCACGGTCGAATGGCCGAGCCAGGCCATCGTGACCCGGTCATTTCGCCAGCGGGACGGATCCGGGCGATGCGGCGCCGCCGAGATCCTCCGCCGGTAGCCTTCGCTGATGCGGCGCAGGTATCCAAGATCGCGGCGGGAGAGATTGAATCGATTTCGAAGGGGGAACTGCATGGGTCAGTGCGATCAACGTACCACCGGCCCACGAGCAACCGCCCGGACCGACCATTCAAGTATAGCGAAACGCCGTGCGGCCTCCGGCTCACGCGACCGCCGTCTTGCCGCCGCCCGGAGCAGGACGCGCGGCGCCGGTGCCCGGTCCCCCACCGCCCATGAGTCTCGTGAGAGACTAAGGTCTGCCCCGGCGGCGACTTCGCCGCACTGTGGCAACAGCTGGCCCAGCTCGATTGATGGCCTCAAACTACTGCTTGTAAACCACTTAACGAGACACATACCGACGAATTCCAGGCCGAACCCGCTGCATTTTTCGTGGCTCGAATCCTGTAACAGAAGCGTTCACGATGTTGAAAGTTGATCTCCACACCCACACGGCCGACGACCCGATCGATCGCATCCCGCACAGCACGTGCGAGCTGATCGATCGCGCGGCCACGCTTGGCTACGACGCGATCGCGGTCACCCTGCACGACCGGCAGCTGGACCTCCGGCGCTGGATTTCCTACGCGGCGGACCGGGGCGTCGTGCTCATTCCCGGCATCGAGCGGACGATCCAGGGCCGCCACGTCCTGCTGCTCAACTTCGAGCGCGGGGTGGACGAGGTGCAGACGTTCGAGGATCTCGGACGCCTCAAGCGCCGGCAGCCGGGGCTGGTCATCGCGCCCCATCCATTTTTTCCCTCATCGACGGCGCTCGGCCACGATCTCGATCGGCACGCGGCTCTTTTCGATGCGGTCGAGTGGAACGCGATGTACACGGCGACGCTGAATTTCAACCCGCGCGCCAGGCGCTGGGCGGCACGGCACGGCAAGCCGCTGGTCGGCAATGGCGATGTCCACCGCCTCTACCAGCTCGGCACCACCTGGTCGCTGGTCGACGCCGAACCGAATCCGGACGCCATCTGCGCGGCGATCGCGGTCGGGCGGGTGCAGGTCGAAAGCCGGCCGGTGTCGTGGGCGCAGGCGATTCGGACGATCTCGTCGCTGTATCTCGCCAACCACGTCGTGGACCGATCCGCGGCGGCCGCCGCGACTGAACAGGCGCTCGCGCCGCACGCGCAGCTCTAACAGCCTCTGGTGACGGCTGCCACGGGCAGATCCCCGCTCAGCCGCCGCTTCATCGCCCGCCAGCCAGCGTTTCCGGTTGATCCGCTTCTGCCACGGTCTCATGGCGGAGGCCATCCTTCAGACGCTGGTCGTCCACCTGATTGCACCACTTCCCCACGACGATCGTCGCCACGCCGTTGCCAATCAGATTGGTGACAGCCATCGCCTCGCCCATGAACCGATGGATGCCGAGGACGAGCGCGACGCCGGCGACCGGGATGACGCCCGAGGCCGAAATGGTTCCGGCCAGAACGATCAGAGCTGCGCCCGCCACCCCGGCCGATCCCTTCGACGTGAGGAGGAGTACCGCCAGCAGCGTCAGCTGGTGCCGCAAGTCGAGCGGGGTGTTGGTCGCCTGGGCGATGAACACGGCGGCGATCGTCAGGTAAATCGCCGTGCCGTCGAGATTGAAGGAATAGCCGGCCGGGACGACCAGGCCGACCACCGATCGGCGCACGCCGAGGTTCTCGAGCTTGGCCATCAGGCGCGGCAGCGCGGATTCAGAGGAGGATGTGCCGTAGACGATGAACAGCTCCTCCTTGATGTATCTGATGAAGCGCCACACGCTGAAGCCATGGAGACGCGCGATGGCGTTCAGCACGACGGCGACGAACAGGAGGCAGGTGGCGTAGAAGCAGGCCATCAGCAGACCGAGCTGGGCCAGCGTGCCGACGCCGAAATTGCCGACCGTAAACGCCATCGCCCCGAACGCGCCGAGCGGCGCCGTCTTCATGATCATGCCGACCACCGCGAACAGCACGCGCGACAGGCCGTCGATCAGCCCGAACAGCGCCCGGCCGGCCGCGCCGAGTCCATGCAGCGCGAAACCGAACAGCAGCGCGAACAGCAGCACCTGCAGGATGTCGCCCTTGACAAAGGCGTCGACCCCTGTCGTCGGAATGACGCCGAGCAGGACGTCGGTCATCGACTGGGCGCCCGCGGCGCCGACATACTGGGCGACCGCCGCGGGATCGAGGGTGGCCGGATCCACGTTCATCCCCACCCCCGGCCGCACCACGTTGACCACGACCAGGCCGATGACCAGCGCCAGAGTGGTGACCACCTCGAAATAGATCAGCGCCAGCCCACCGGCCTTGCCGACCGCTTTCATGTCGCCGACGCCGGCGACGCCGGCCACCACGGTACAGAAGATGATCGGCGCGATCACCATCCTGACCAGCTTGATGAAGCCGTCGCCGAGCGGTTTCATCGCCACGCCAGCCGGTGGAAGGAAGTACCCGAGCGCGACGCCGGCGATCGTCGCCACGAGCACCTGTCCGTACAGCGTCCGGTAGAAGGGTTGACGCTCCATTCGAGCGATCATTGTGTCCCAAGTCACTCCGGAACGGAGGGTGGGTACCCGGGCCAGTCGAGGCGGAATGCCGCGTTCGCCGAATGCAGACGGATGTATTGCCAGCTGCTACAGTGCGGGAGTTGTGACGAAACAGGACAAGACGGAGCGGGCCGGGCTCGACGCGGTCCGCCTCGACGTCTGGCTCGACATCGCCTGCCTGTTCCGGACCCGGTCGGAGGCGCAGAGCGCCTGCAAAGGCGGCAAGGTGACGGTCAACGCCCAGTCGGCGCGGGCCAACCGGATGATCCGGGCGGGCGACGAGATCGTGATTGGGCGGCCGTTCGGGCGGAGCCAAAAGGTCACGGTCAAAGTCATCGCCGACCGCCACGTTGCCAAAATCGAGGCACGGCAGTTCTACGAGGATCTGACCCCGAAGCCGACGGCGGAAGAAATGGAGATGCGGCGGATTGAGCGGGTCTATCGGGCGGCGATGTCGCCGCCGCGCGCGCCTGACAAGCGCGAGCGGCGGCTGCTGCGTCAGATCAAGGGCAAGGGGTAGTGGATGGTGGCAATTAGGAATTGGTAATTGGGCAATTAGGAATTCCTAATTCCTAATTCCTAATTCCTAATTCATTCCGGCCGGTTACCGATATCACCGCCCGTCGCCCCCGTCCCCTGGCGGAAATTCCTGGTGCCGCCGACCTCGGTGCCGGTGCCGCCCGTCACACCCTCCGTCACGTCGCGCGAGCCGGAGTGTTTGCTGCGGCCATGCTGCGAGCCGCCGTCCATCGCCGAAATGTCTTCATCCGCGGGAAGCCCCGCGGTCTTGTCGTCGCTGTCGTGATCGGTCTTCTTCGGCATGATGTCGCCGAGGACGCTGCCCGCCTTGGTGGTATCCTCTTGAGCCATCTGATCCTCCTGCCCGTTACCGTGGCAAGCTCGATGCCATTTCCAGATCCGGCGACCCGCTGAGGCTCCCACGCGAGCGCAGTTCCACCCAGATCCTCAAGAGCTCAGCCACGCTCCATGCCTGGGCGATGCAGCCGCGCGCCGTGAACGGCGCCGCGGCGTCGAAGACCTCGCTGACCGACCCGATGCACGCTTCGTCGAGATGGGGGATGAAGCCCTCCATCGCCTGCCATGCTCCAGCCTGGTCGTCCGGGTAGACCTTCAGCCAGGCATCCACGTAGGGACCGACCAGCCATCCCCAGACGGTTCCCTGGTGGTAGGCGGCGTCGCGGGCCCGCAGGTCGCCGTAATAGCGCGCCTGGAAATCCGGATCGCCGGGCGCCAGCGATCGCAGCCCGACCGGTGTGGCCAACTGTTCGCCGACGGTCCGCATGACGGGCTCCCATCGTTCCCGGGCCAGCACCTCGTGCGGCAGGGCGATGGACAGCACCTGGTTCGGCCGGCACTTGGGATCGTCGCCGCCCCGGTCGCAGTCGACAATGTCGTACAGATAGCCCCCGGCGGAATACCAGAACCGCTCGTTGAACGAGGCGTAGATCTGTTCGGCCTGAGCCCCGTATCCGGCGGCGCCGCTATCGCCCAACTCCGCTGCCCATGCCTGCATCAGCCGGATCGCGTTGTACCAGAGCGCGTTGATCTCGACCGCCTTGCCGCGCCGCGGCGTCACCACCCAGTCGTCGACCTTGGCGTCCATCCAGGTGAGCTGATAGCCGGCGGCGCCCTGCGTCAGCAGACCGTCGTGCGGATCGACGTGGATGCCGAAATGGGTGCCGCGGACGTGCCAGGCGACGATCGCCTTGAGCGTCGGAAACAACAGCGGCAGCGTCAGCTGGTCGTCCGACTGCTTCAGGTAGCGCGAGATGGCGTGAAAGAACCACAGCGTCGCGTCGGCGGTGTGATAGAGGCCTTCCTTCTCGCGCTCGGGAAACATGTTCGGGATCAGACCGTCGCGGACGTAGTGGGCGAAGGTGCGCAGGATGTAGCCCGCCTCGACGTGACGTCCGGTCGCCAGCGTCAGTCCCTCGAGGCTGATCATGGTGTCGCGTCCCCAGTCGGTGAACCAGTGATACCCGGCGATCACGGTGCGCACCTCGTCGCCCGCCGCGCGCGCCCGCGCCTCCTCCTCGGCGCGGCCGACCGGCGCGATGATGAACTGATCGGCGGCGAGCACGAGCTCGGCGCCGATGCCATCGCGCGCCTCAGGCACGGCTTGAGCGAGGAGCCGGCGCCGCCGACTACGCTCGGCCTCCAGCGCTTCCATCGGCGTCATCCCGCCGATGGTCGGCCACGACTCGGTCGACCCGATCAACGTCGCTGGCGCTCCGGGCGCGAGCGTCAAACGAAAATATCCCGGGCTCCACAAATCGCCGCGCGCCTGGTAGCCGCGGCTCTCCTCGACCGGATACAGGATGTTGACGATCCGCTTCTCCTTCGCCACGAACGCCGCCACGTTGCCGTGCAGCACCAGCCGCAGCGGCGGCAGCCCGCTGCCCGGGAGGGCGATTTCGTGGTTGTGGCGGTCCGCATGCAGCTGGTATGGGGACCCGAGCGGCTGGCTGACCGGCGATTCCTGATGGCGAAAGTTCACGGACGGCCGCAGCAGCAGCTCGATGCGGTCGGCATCGCCATCATGAACGGCTGGGCCATCCTGACGGCCGCGCGGCGTCGCGCACAACTCATACATCACGTAGACGGTGTTCTGCAGGTGCGGCAGAAACACGCGCTTCTCGATGAGGTAGCCGTCGACGTCGTAGCGCCAGACCGGAAGGCCGGCCTCGAGGCGAAATTCCACCAGATATCCGGTCCCCTGCGCGTCGGGCGCGTCCGACGTCCGCTCGCGGCCGCCGATTTCGATCTTCCGCCCACCGATCCGAACCTGCTCCGCGATGTGGCTCAGCATGACGGTGCGGCCATGCGGCGCGCCGAGCGCGGCGACCAGCGGGCCGTGATAGCGGCGGGTGACGACCCCGGCGATCGTGCCCGAGGCGTAGCCACCGAGCCCGTTGGCCACCAGCCACTCGCGCGTGACCAGCAGTTCAGGGTCGGCCACACCGGGCACGGGCCACGGAATGCGGCGAACCGGTTCGTTCGATCGGCCTGACTCTGTCATGCGAGTCCTCACGCGGAGCGGCGCCGGATGATCACCGGCGGCGCCGGCCGCCGGGCGCCGGGACGAAGCACGATCGCCGCCTCGGGCGGAATCCGCCAGCCGCCGTCTGGCAACACATCGGCGGTGCCCCCGCCGCCGTACGTCGGTTCCTCGCTGGACCACTGGAGCGTCCAGTCGGACCCGGATGGCGGGGCCATCAACGGGTCGGCGAACGATTCCCGTTCGAGGATCGCTCCCAGGTTCACCAGCAGCAGGCGATCGTCGGCGTGGCGTTCGGAAAAAAAGCGCAGGGCGAATGCAGCCGGCGCCAGCACGCTGCCGTCCACGCCGCCCGGACGCTGCGCCCGGAACGCCGCCTCACTGCGCCGCAGCTTCAACAGATCGATGTGCAGCAGGTACGCCGCCGCATGGCGCTCACGCTCGGTCAGATCGAGCCGGCACCGCTCGAAGGTCCGGCGATCGGCCGGATCGTCGATCGCCGCCTTCGCCTCGAAGTCGACCAGGCTCGGAAACTGCCGCAGGAAACCGGCCCGCCCCTCGCGGACCGCCGCCGCCAGGCCGGGTTCGTGATCGGCGAAATAGAGAAACGGCGCCGACGCCGCGAATTCCTGGCCCTGGAACAGCATCGGCGTGCCCGGCATCAACAGCAGCAGCGCCGTCATGGCGCGCCATTTGGCCGGGCTGGTCAGCGCCGATCCCCGCAGTCCCGCCGCGGCGTTCGCCACTTGATCATGATTCTGCAGAAACGTGATGAACCGGGCCGGCGGCACGCCCCAGCACGGCGTGCCGCGCGGCTGCCGCTGCCAGCTGTAGTGCTGACCCTGGAACAGGTAGCCGAATTTCGCCGCCGAGACGAACTCCTGCGGCTCGCCGCGGGTATCCGTGTAGTAGGCCTCGGCGCGGCCGGTCAGCGCCACCATCGCGCTATGGTGGAAGTCGTCGTTCCACAAGCCATCCAGCTCGTACCCCCCGTCGGCTGCCGGGCGGACCAGCCGCGATTCCTGCGGCTCGTTTTCGGCGACGACGATGGTCGACCGGCCGCGCGCCGCGCCGCGCACCGAGACGCCGATCAGTCGCAGGATGTGGTCGGGAGAGCTGTCGAATATCTGCTGGGTCGCGTCAAGACGCAGTCCGTCGAGGTGGAACTCGTCGATCCAGTAGGCGGCGTTCCCGGCGAAATACTCACGCACCGGCGCGGCGTCGGCGCCATCGAAATTGATGGCGTCTCCCCACTCGTTGTCGTAGCGCTGGCTGAAATAGGCGGGCGCAAACGCCCGCAGGTAGTTGCCGCTCGGACCAACGTGGTTGTAGACCACGTCGAGGATGACGCCCAGTCCGACCGCGTGGGCGCGGTCGACGAATCGCCGGAAGTCGTCCGGCCGCCCGTACAGGCGCGTCGGCGCCCACAGGTTGACGCCGTCGTAGCCCCAGCCGAAGCGGCCCGGAAAATCGGCGGCCGGCATCAGTTCCAGCGTGGTCACCCCGATCGCCGCCAGCTCTGTCAATTCGCGCTCGGCCGCCGCCCAGGTGCCCTCGCGCGTGAAGGTGCCGAGGTGCATTTCGTAGATCACCTGGCCCTCGATGGTGACACCGGCCCACGACTGATCGGTCCAGGCAAACGACAGCGGATCGATCACCTCGGACGAGCCGTGTGGTCCATCGGGCTGAAATCTCGAGGCGGGGTCGGGATAGGGGCGATCGCCGGAATCTAGCGTGAACTGATAGCGGCTTCCGATCGGAGCCGCGATCACGCCGCTGAAATATCCGTCGCCTTCGGCATCGAGCGCAGTCGTGTGGCCGGCGTCGAACGCGACAGAAACCGTCCGCGTCGCCGGCGCCCAGACCCGGAAATGGGTGCGACCGTCACCCAGATACTCGGCGCCGACCGGATATCGCCGCGGCGGCGCCGCGGGCGTGGTCTGCGCGTTGGCCGCGTCGGCCCGAGCGTCCGGGCTGACGGCGGAGCGTGTGCGAGGTTCAACCGGGGTCGGCATCGTCGCGCCAGCGCTTTGCACGAACGATGCCGCCGGATGGGCCGGCGCGGCAATCAGTGGCGCTTGAAAAGTCCGGCGATCTTACCGCCGAGCGCACGAAACAGCCCTTCGACCACGCGGGCGGTGCGCTCCTTGAGCGAACCGCGATGCACGGGGCAGGTCTGGGACGGAACGGCGTCGCCTTCCTTGAAGTATTCCCGATAGACGGGACAGCCCTCGACCGGCCGCAAATACGACACGCTGCAGAGGTCCTCGCCTTGCACTCCGGGCGGCGTCGCAAAATCCGACGGCGGCAGCCGGGCCGCCACACGCTTCATGAAATCGGCCCAGATCGGCAGCGCCACACGCGCGCCGTACGCCTCGCGGCCAATCGGCGTCGGCTGGTCGAACCCGACCCATACGCCGACGACGACGGACGAGGAGAAGCCGACGAACCAGGCATCGTGATAGTCGTCGGTGGTTCCCGTCTTCCCGCCGACGGCGCCGCGGACACCCAAGGTCCGGGCCGGCGATCCGGTGCCGCGCTCGATGACGTCGCGCAGCATGCTGACCATCTGAAACGCCACCGCCGCGCTGACCACCCGCTTGCGTTCGACCGGCCGATCGAACACCTGCGCCGAGTCGGCATCGTAGACGTCGATGATGCCGCGCGGCCGCACCACTTCCCCGCCGCCCGGAAACATCGTGAACGCCGACGTCAGATCGATCGGCGTGACGAGTCCGGTTCCGAGCGCCAGCGACGGCACCTCGGGGAGTCCGGAGAGTCCGGCGTCGCCGGCCACGGTCAGCACGGTGCGGACGCCGATCTTCTGCTGGAGATCGGCGGCGGCGGCGTTGTTCGATTCGATCAGCGCCGCTCGGAGCGTCAATTCCGACGGGAGATCGCCTTCAGCATTCCGCGGGCTCCACTCGTGGTCGCCCGGAACGCTCACCCGGTCCAGGCTCGACAGCACGGACACCGGCGAATAGCCGCGCGCGAGCGCCGCCGCATACAGGATCGGCTTGAAGGCCGATCCCGGCTGGCGCCGGCTGCGGATGGCCCGGTTGAACGTGCTCTTGCGATAGTCGCCGCCGCCGACCAGCGCCAGGAGATTGCCGGTGGAGGGATCGATCGCCACCAGCGCCGCCTGCAATCCCGGACGGTTGAGACGGGCCAGACCGCCGGCGACCGCGCGCTCGCCCGCCTCCTGCGTGTCCGGCAGAAATGACGTATGGACCTGCCAGTCCGGCGGATGGTCGCCGCCGAACTGCCCGCGAAACTGCTGGCGCAGGTAGTCCTTGGCCCAGGCGGCGCGCGTTTCACCCGGCTGACGGTACGGCTGAATGCCCGGCGGCGCCCGCCGGGCCGCGTCGGCCTGCTGCGGCGTGATGAAGCCCTGCGCCCGCATCGCGGCGAGCACCGTGTGGCTGCGCTGGAGCGCGCCGTCATAGTTCGACCACGGCGACAGCGTCGACGGCGCCCGGATCAAGGCGGCGATCAGCGCCGCTTCCGGGAGGGTCAGCGTCCGCGCCGGCTTCCGGAACAGGTACCCGGCCATCGTCTCCACGCCGTAGACGCCGGCGCTCAGGTAGACGCGATTGAGGTAGAGCTCGAGGATCTGATTCTTGGTGAGCTGCTGCTCGATCAAAAGGGCAATTCCGGCCTCTTTCGCCTTCCGCCCGAACGTGCGCACATTCGAGAGGAACAGCGTGCGGGCCAGCTGCTGAGTGAGCGTGCTGCCGCCTTCGACCCGCCCGCCGGCGCGGATGTCGTGCACGATCGCGCGCCCGAGCCCGATCGGGTCGATTCCCGGATGGCTGAAGAACCGGCGATCCTCGATCGCGACGACGGCATGCTGCAGGTCGGGCGAGATCTGGGCCAGCGGCACGTCGTGGCGCTGCTCATCGAGGCGGAACCACGGCTTGCCGTCGGCGCTGTAGAACATCGTGTCGCCGACGCCCCGCGTCAGGCGGCGCACCGCCAGCGTGTAGCGGGACAGCCACCAGACCGATGCCGCGCCGCCGACGATCAACGCCACGAGCAGTGCCGCGGCCAGCCATTCCCGGAAGGTGCGGGGGCGAAGGCGCGTCAGCTCGGGCTCTCCTCTTCCTCTTCCTGCAATGGCAGCGGCTCAGCGCCCACGCCCTCCGTCAGCGCGCGTTGCTTCTGCGCCCGCGCGTAGACCCAGGCCACTCCGAGAATGACCACGATCAGGCCGAGCGACAGCCACTTCGGAATCTCGAAGTGGACATACCCGGCCGTGTGCGCGTACTCCGCCAGCAGCTTGATCCCCACCCAGGCGATGACGACGAACGCCCCGTCGACCAGCGCCGGGTACTTCTCGATCAGGGTGATCAGCTGCCCGACGACCAGACGCATCGCGACGATGCCGAGCACGCCGCCGGTCAGCACCACCCACAGCTTTGGCGAGACCGCGACGGCGACCAGGATCGAGTCGACCGAAAACGCCAGATTCACCAGCTCGACCCTGACCACGGTCGACCAGAACGGGCTCAGCCCCAGCCACGACTTCGCCCTGGGCGGCGTGTGCCGCTCGCTGCCCGACTGCCGGCTCGCGAAGTGCGAATACGCCAGATACAGCAGGTAGAGGCCGCCGAGCAGTTTCACCCAGCCGAGCGCGATCAGATAGACCGCGAGCAGCGTCGCGGCAATGCGGAAAGCGAACGCGCCGACCAGGCCGTATTGCAGTGCCGCCTTGTGGTCGCGTTTGTCCAGGCCGAGAACCATGACCGCGATGACCAGGGCGTTGTCGGCGCTGAGCAGCCCCTCGAGGGCAATCAGCAGGGCGATGGTGAAGAGGTCGGCGGGCTGAATCATGGCTGTGGACGCATCATCGGTTGGACGCCGCCGGCCCGCGACCCGATCCGGAACCGGAACGGGGCCGGGGCTCCTTTTCGCCACAATTGGCGCGGGAAAAAGGGAGACGGCCCCTTTCCAGGGACGGCTGGCATGACCAGTATGGATCACGTCAAGTTGCGGTGATCCGTATCAAGGCCTATATTTGGACGGGCCGCCCCGGCCTCTGCGACAGCTCGCGATATGGACTTCAAGGACTATTACTCGACGCTCGGTGTCGCGAAGACGGCGACCGCGAAGGAGCTGAAGCAGGCCTACCGGAAGCTCGCCCGCAAGCACCATCCCGACGTCAACCCGGGCGACAAATCGGCCGAGTCCAAGTTCAAGGAGATCAACGAGGCCTACGAAGTCCTGGGCGATCCCGAGAAACGGAAGAAGTACGACGAGCTCGGCGCCAACTGGCGGGCCTACGAACAGGGCGGCGCCCCTGGCGGCTACGGTCCCCAGGGCGGCGCCTGGAACCCCAGTACCGGCGGTGGATCGGGCGGCTTCCGGACGATGACGCAAGAAGAGATGCACGAGATGTTCGGGGACGGCGATCCGTTCTCGGACTTCTTCCACACCTTTTTCGGCGGCCAGCCCGGTCAGGCCGGAGCGCCGCGGGGCGGCGGACGTTCGGCCCGGCGCGCCTCGCGCAAGGGGCGCGACTTCGAGAACGAGATTCAGCTCAATCTCGATGACGCCTTTCGCGGCACCATGCAGCGGCTGTCGATCAAGCAGGACGGCCATGCGCGGACGATCGACGTGCGGATCCCGCCGGGCGTCGCCGAAGGGTCGCGGGTGCGCGTCGCCGGCGAGGGCGAGCCGGGCACCGGCGGCGAACAGGCCGGCGATCTCTACCTGCGGATCCGCATCCCGCCGCATCCGACCTTCGAGCGCAAGGGCAAGGATCTGTACACGCCGATGAAGATCTCGCTGACCACCGCCGTCCTCGGCGGCGACGTCGAGGTCCCGTCCATCGGCGGCAAATCGCTCCGCCTCAAGATCCCGCCGACGACCCAGAACGGCCAGGTGTTCCGCCTGAAGGGTCACGGCATGCCGGCGGTCGGCAAGCCGGACGAGCGCGGCGATCTCTACGTCACGGTGGAAGCCGAGCTGCCGAAACAATTGACGCCGCAGCAGCGCGAGATGTTCGAGGCGCTCAAGAAGCTGGAAGCGGCCGCCGCCAACTGACCGGTTCACGCGGATCCCATCGGTCGGGCGCAGGCCTCGACGCGGCCGGACGTAGTGTCCGGCTGAGGTCGGACGCCACGTACGTGATTTTATGAACATCAACAAATTTACCGAAAAAGCCCGCGAGTCTCTGGCCAGCGCACAGGAGCTCGCGGCGGCGATGAATCACGCGCAGATCGAGCCGGAGCATCTGCTGGTCAGCCTGATCGAGCAGCACGAGGGGATCGTGCCGGAGGTCCTGCGCAAGGTGTCGGCCGATCCCGGCACGGTGGGCCGCGGCGCCCGCGATCTGCTGACGCAGTTTCCCCAGTCCTACGGCGGATCGCAGGCCGGGATGTCGCCGCGCCTGCAGCTGGTCGCGGACAAGGCGCAGGCCGAAGCCGACCGCATGAAGGACGACTACGTCAGCACCGAGCACCTGTTCATGGCGATCGCCTCGGAGGCGGGCCGCTCGCCCGCCGCCAGGCTGCTGAAGGACCTCGGCATCACCTCGGACCGGATCGCCGAGGCGCTGAAAAGCATCCGCGGCTCCCAGCGCGTCACGACGCCGAACCCGGAAGGCACCTATCAGGCGCTCGAGCGCTACGGCCGCGATCTCACGGAGCTGGCCCGGCGCGGCAAGCTCGATCCGGTCATCGGCCGGGACGAGGAGATCCGCCGCGTCATCCAGGTGCTGTCGCGGCGGACCAAGAACAATCCGGTCCTGATTGGCGAGCCCGGCGTCGGCAAGACGGCGATCGTCGAAGGGCTGGCCGGCCGCATCATCCGCGGCGACGTGCCGGAAGGATTGAAGAGCAAGAAGATCGTCGCCCTCGACATGGGCGCGCTGATCGCCGGCGCCAAGTACCGCGGCGAGTTCGAAGAACGGCTGAAGGCGGTCCTCAAGGAGATTCTCGACGCCGCCGGGCAGGTCATCCTGTTCATCGACGAGCTCCACACGGTGGTCGGCGCCGGCGCCGCCGAAGGCTCGATGGACGCCTCGAACATGCTGAAGCCGATGCTGGCGCGCGGCGAGCTGCACACCATCGGCGCCACGACCCTCGACGAGTACCGCAAGTACATCGAGAAGGACGCCGCCCTGGAACGCCGGTTCCAGCCGGTCACGGTGCCCGAGCCAAGCGTCGAGGACACCATCAGCATCCTGCGCGGGCTGCGCGATCGCTACGAGATCCACCACAAGGTCCGGATCAAGGACGCCGCCCTGGTCGCCGCGGCGGTGCTCTCGAACCGCTATATCGCCGATCGGTTCCTGCCGGACAAGGCGATCGACCTGGTCGACGAAGCGGCGTCGAAGCTGCGGATGGAAATCGACTCGATGCCGGTCGAGCTCGACGAGATCCAGCGCCGCGTCATGCAGCTGGAGATCGAGCGCGAAGCGCTGCGCAAGGAGAAGGACAAGGCCTCCGTCGATCGGCTGGGAAAACTCGAGAAGGAACTCGCCGATCTGAAGGAAGAGCAACGCCGCCTGTCGGCGCACTGGGAGCAGGAGAAGGAAGCGATCCAGCAGGCCGGGAAGCTGAAGGAGGAGCTCGAGGCGGTCCGGCTCGAGAAGGAGCGCGCGCAGCGCGCGGGCGACTACACCAAAGCGTCGGAGCTGCAATACGGCCGGCTGCCGGATCTGGAGCGGCGGATCCACCAGGAGGAGGCCCGGCTGGCCGAGATGCAGAAGAGCCAGCGGATGCTGAAAGAAGAGGTCGACGAGGAGGACATCTCCGAGATCGTCAGCCGGTGGACCGGCATCCCGGTCAGCCGGCTGGTGGAAGGCGAGGTGCAGAAGCTCATTCACATGGAAGAGCGGCTGCACCAGCGGGTGATCGGGCAGGACGAAGCGATTATCGCCGTCTCGAATGCCATGCGCCGGGCCCGCGCCGGCCTGCAGGATCCCAATCGGCCGCTCGGCAGCTTCCTCTTCCTCGGCCCGACCGGCGTCGGCAAGACCGAGCTCGGCCGCGCCCTCGCCGAGTTCCTGTTCGACACCGACCAGGCGATCGTGCGCATCGACATGTCCGAGTACCAGGAGAAGCACACGGTGTCGCGCCTGATGGGCGCCCCGCCCGGATACGTCGGCTACGAGGAGGCCGGCCAGCTGACCGAGGCCGTGCGCCGCCGGCCGTACTCGGTCGTGCTCTTCGACGAGATCGAAAAGGCGCACCCCGAAGTACTGAACGTCCTGCTCCAGCTGCTCGACGACGGGCGGCTGACCGACGCCAAGGGCCGGACCGTCGACTTCAAGAACACCGTCGTCATCATGACGTCCAACCTCGGCAGCCATATCCTGGCCGAGCAGTCGGCCGACGGCCGGCCGATCGCGGAAGGCACGCGCCGGCTGCTGCTGGAGACGCTGCGCGCGCATTTCAAGCCGGAATTCCTGAATCGGATCGACGAAATCATCTTCTTCCACGCGCTCGCCCGCGAACACATGAAGAAGATCATCGACATCCAGATCGGCGGTCTGGTGAATCGGCTGGAAGAGCGGAAGATTCATGTCCAGCTGACCGAACCGGCGAAGGAACATCTCGTCCGCGAGGGCTATGATCCGGCCTACGGGGCGCGGCCGCTCAAACGGGCGATTCAGCGTCTGGTGCTCGACCCGCTCGCGCTGCGCGTCCTCCAGGGCGAGTTCCTGGAGGGCGATACCATCGTCGTCGACGAGCGCGCCGGCGCCATCCACTTCGAGAAGCGGGATCCGGTGCAGGCGTAAGATGGAACGCAGCGACGCGGCGATGAGAGCCGACAACTGGAGAGATGGTAAAACTTAACGGAACGCCCGGCTTCAACCCGCGCGGCGGCGATCGCCGCGGCAAGGCCCAGACCGGCCAGCGGCCGTCGCGGTCGGTGTGGTACGGCCTCGCCTTCGTCCTGGTGCTGGTGCTGGCCCAGACCTACTACCTGGCCGCGCCTGGTCAGACGATTCCCTATTCGGAGTTCAAGGCGCTCCTGAAAGCCGACAACATCGTCGAGGTGACGATCGGCGACCAGACGATTCGCGGCACCCTCAAGCAGGCGGCCGGCGCCGATGCGAAGGAGGCGAAATCGTTCGCCGCGACGCGGGTCGACGATCCGAAGCTGACCGAGGAGCTGGAAGCGCGCGGCGTCAAGTACACCGGCGAGATCGCCAGCCGGTGGCTGCCCGAGCTCCTCGGCTGGATTCTGCCGCTCGTCTTCTTCGTCGCGCTCTACGGCTTCTTCTTCCGGCGGATGGGCGGCGCCGAAGGCGGCGTGATGTCGTTCGCTCGCAGCCGGGCGAAGATCTATGCCGACGACGAGGTGCAGGTACGGTTTACCGACGTCGCCGGTGTCGACGAAGCGGAAGAGGAGCTGAAAGAGATCGTCGAGTTTCTCAAGAACCCGAAGAAGTACACCAATCTGGGCGGGCGGATTCCGAAGGGGGTGCTGCTGGTCGGGCCGCCCGGGACCGGCAAGACCCTGCTGGCGCGGGCGGTGGCCGGCGAGGCGCACGTGCCGTTCTTCAGCCTCAGCGGATCCGAGTTCGTCGAGATGTTCGTCGGCGTCGGCGCCGCCCGCATCCGCGACCTGTTCCAGCAGGCCGAGGGCAAGGCGCCTTGCATCGTCTTCATCGACGAGCTCGATGCGCTCGGCAAGGTGCGCGTGCAGAGCCCGCTCGGCAGCCACGAGGAGCGCGAACAGACGCTCAATCAGCTGCTGGCCGAGATGGACGGCTTCGACTCGCGCAAGGGCGTCATCATCATGGGCGCGACCAACCGCCCGGAAGTGCTCGATCCGGCGCTGCTCCGCCCCGGCCGCTTCGACCGGCAGGTGCTGGTCGACAAGCCGGATGTCAAGGGCCGCGAGGAGATCCTGCGCATTCACGCCAAGGGCGTCAAGATGGCGCCGGACGTCGACGTGAAGATCGTCGCGGCGCGGACCGCCGGGTTCGCTGGCGCCGACCTGGCGAATCTGGTCAACGAGGCGGCGCTGCTGGCGGCGCGCAACGACAAGACCGCGGTCGACATGAAGGACTTCGAGTCGGCGATCGATCGGCTGGTCGCCGGACTCGAAAAGAAGCGCGTGATGAGCCCGAAGGAGCGCGAGATGGTCGCGTACCACGAATCGGGCCACGCGATTGTGGCGACGGTCATTCCCGGCCTGGATCCGGTCCATAAGATTTCGATCGTGCAGCGCGGCTTCGGCGCGCTCGGCTACACGATGCAGCTGCCGCAGGAGGATCGCTATACGGTGACCCGCAGCGAGCTGCTCGGCCGGCTGGCGGTGCTGCTCGGCGGCCGCTCCGCCGAAGAAATCGCCATCGGCGAGATCACCACCGGCGCCCACAACGACCTGCAGCGGGCCACCGACATCGCCCGCGCGATGGTCACCGAGTACGGCATGAGCGACGCGCTCGGCGCCGTCAACTACGACGGCAACAAACACGCGAAGTTCCTCGACATCCCGATGCCGCAGGAGCGCGGCATGTACGGCGAGGAAACCGCGCAGCGGATCGACGCCGAAATCGGCCGCATCCTGAACGACGCGCACACCACCGCGCGCCGCATCCTCGAGGCCCACCGCCCCGAGCTCGAAACGATCACGCGCCGGCTGCTCGAGGTCGAAGTGATGGAGGGCGACGAGCTCCGGTCGCTGCTCGGCCCGGCGGGGCAAGGGTAGATCGCGCCCAGTCGTCGTGCACGCCTTCAGGCCTGCTGGTCACGGTCCGGCTAAAGCCGGACCCCACGTACCAGAGCTTGTGTTGGCTGATTCGGGCTTCCAGAACCTCCACGCGTGCGATCACCCGGCCGATCGCCGATTGCCGATTCACGTGGCCGATCGCCAATTCATCCAGCCGCCTTGTCCTCGCTGCCACTCACGGCCGCTTCCGCCGCGGCGAAACCGGCTCTTGAGTGCGTGCCATCGCAGAACGGCTTGATGGTGGAGCCGCCGCAGCGGCACAACGCGAACGGCCGCTTCGGAATCTGATACGCGTTGCCGTTCCAGTCGACCAGCGTCACATCATCGCCTTCGACGAGATACGGGCCGTTCTGCCGCACCTTGATATTGGCCATTCGGATCGCTTACCCCATCTTCTGCATCGCCGCCAGGAAGTCGGCATTCGATTTGGTCTTGCCCATCTTGTCGAGCAGCAGTTCCATCGCTTCGACCGCGGACAGGGGATTGAGCACCTTGCGCAGCACCCAGATCCGGTTCAGGTCGTCGCGCGGCAGCAGCAGTTCTTCTTTCCGCGTGCCGCTCTTGGTGATGTCGATCGCCGGGAAGACGCGCTTGTCGACCAGCTTGCGATCGAGGTGGATCTCCATGTTGCCGGTGCCCTTGAACTCTTCGAAGATGATGTCGTCCATCCGCGAGCCGGTGTCGACCAGCGCCGTCGCCATGATCGTCAGCGAGCCGCCCTCCTCGATGTTGCGGGCCGCGCCGAAGAACCGCTTTGGCTTCTGCAGGGCGTTGGAATCGAGACCGCCGGACAGGATCTTGCCGGAGGCCGGAATCACCGTGTTGTAGGCGCGCGCCAGCCGGGTAATCGAGTCGAGCAGGATCAGGACATCCTTCTTGTGCTCGACCAGGCGCTTGGCCTTCTCGATCACCATCTCCGCCACCTGGACGTGGCGCTGCGCCGGCTCGTCGAAGGTCGACGAGATCACCTCGCCGTCGACCGAGCGCTGCATGTCGGTCACTTCCTCGGGCCGTTCATCGATCAGCAGCACGATCAGGTAGACCTCGGGGTGGTTGGCGGACACCGACTGGGCGATGTTCTGCAGCAGCATCGTCTTGCCGGTGCGGGGCGGCGCGACGATCAGGCCGCGCTGGCCCTTGCCGATCGGCGTCATCAGGTCCATGACGCGGGCGGCGAGGTTGCCGGCGGTGGTCTCGAGCCGCAGCGGCTCCTGCGGATACAGCGGGGTCAGGTTCTCGAAGAACAGCTTTTCGCGCGCCTGATCCGGGGCCTCGAAGTTGACGGCCTCGACCTTGATCAGCGCGAAGTAGCGCTCGCCTTCCTTGGGCGCCCGGATCTGGCCCGACACCGTGTCGCCGGTCTGCAGGTCGAACTTCCGGATCTGCGACGGCGACACGTAGATGTCGTCGGGCCCGGGCAGATAGTTGTAGTCGGGGGCGCGCAGGAAGCCGAAGCCGTCGGGCAGCACTTCGAGCACGCCTTCCGAGAAGATGAACCCGCTCAGCTCGGTCTGCGCTTTCAGGATCTGGAAGATCAGGTCCTGCTTGCGCATGCCGGTCGCGCCGGTCACGCTCATGTCCTTGGCGATCTGGGTGAGCTTCTGGATGCTCAGGTCCTTCAGATCGGTGATGTTGAGGCCTTCGCCCGGCCGGCGCGCCGGCGCCGGCGGCGGCGGCGGCGGCGGCGCGGGAACCGGCGCAGGAGCAGAAGCAGCGGCCGGGGTAGCAGCCGGCGCTGCCTTCACAGGCTCCGGGGGCGTCTCGGTCGTGACTGGTTGATCGGGGGTGGCCGGTCCATTTGCGGCTCGCGTCGGGGCAGGGCGCTTGTGACGGCTAGGCATGGCTAGAATTGATACGGATTTTGACCGATCGATACGATGCTGCAGGCGATGATCGGCTGGATCTGGAGAGCCCGCGCCTGCGCGATCAGCGCGTCGCTCTCCGAACCGGGGTTCAACCACACTTCGGGAATCTGCTTCTGCGCCATCTCGCCGATGACCCGGCTGCCGATCTCAGGCGGAACGTAGAACGTCGCCATGTCGATCGGACCCGGCACGTCCAGCACCGAGGCGTAGGCCTTCAGCCCCTCGATCTCGGCCTCGTGGGGATTGACCGGGATGACGGTATAGCCCTGCTGGAGGAAGGCGCGCACGGCCCGGTTGCCGAACTTGCTCCGGTTGGACGAGGCGCCGATGACGGCCACGATCTTGTTCATCATTCCCGGGTCCTGGCCGGTTGCCCGCACCGCCATGTCGCACCGGCCAGGAGTGGGCCCGATACACCGCGCGGCGTCCCGGCGTGGTCTGTTCCTGGCGGCATCCCGGACCCGCTCATCCGGCGACGCCGGCGCGCGGGGCGTGGGCGCCGACGAACTCGACCAGCCGGCGGCTGCCTTCGCGCAGGGTCTCGAGCGACGTCGCGTAGGAGAGGCGGATGAACCCGGGCGCGTCGAACGCCTCGCCCGGCGTCACCGCGACGCGGGCTTCGTCGAGCAGCACCTGGGCGAACTCCGCGGACGAACGGATGCCGTCGATCGACAGCGCCTCGCCGATATCGACGAACAGGTAGAACGCGCCGGCCGGCTTCAGGCAGCGGAGCCGCGAATCGGCGGTCAGCCAGGCGTGCAGGCTGTCCCGGCGCGTCCGGTACTCGTCGAGCATCTCGCGCACCGGCGCCTGCGATCCGGTCAGCGCGGCGACGACCGCCTTCTGCGTGATCGAACAGACGTTCGAAGTGGCGTGGCTCTGCAGCGCGTGCTCGGCCGCGATCACCGCCGCCGGACCGATCGACCAGCCACAGCGCCAGCCGGTCATGGCGTAGGCCTTCGACGCCGAGCCGCAGATGACCGAGAAATCGCGGCAGTAGCGGTCCAGCACGCCAGGCAGATTGTGCGGCACCGCGTCGTAGATCAGTTTCTCGTAGCAGAGATCGATGATCACCCAGATCTCGCGCCGCGCCGCTTCCCGGGCCAGCACCGCCAGCTCGCCTTCCGAGATCAGCGCACCGGTCGGGTTGCACGGCGAGTTGATCAGGATGCCGCGCGTCCGCGGACCGACCGCGTCCAGGATCGGCCGCGCGGTGATGGCAAACCCGTTGTCGGGCGAGGTGCGCACCACCACCGGCGTCGCCTCGGCCAGCTTGACCTGCTCGGTCAACGTCGGCCAGTACGGCGCGTGCGTGATCACTTCGTCGCCCGGATTGAACAGCGCCAGCGCGGTGTTGAACAGCGCCTGCTTGCCGCCAGCCGAGGTGATGACTTCCGACTCCTGGTACTCCACGCCGTAGTCGATCCGGTAGCGGTCGCAGATCGCGCGGCGCAGTTCCTGCGTGCCCGGAACCGGCGTGTACTTGGTGAAGTGCTGGTCGATCGCCGCGTGCGCCGCGGCGTTGATCGGCGCCGGCGTCGGGAAGTCCGGCTCGCCGGCACCCAGATCGACCACCTCGACGCCTTCCCGCCGCAGCCGATCGACGGTGGCGGTCACCTTCATCGTCGGCGAACTGGCGATTCGGAACGTCCTCTCCGCTAAGCGTGGCATATCGGCCTCAACCCTCGTCAGCCGCGGTCAGGCGGGCCCGCCCGGCCCGGCGCCGCGCTTGACGCGCAGCCGCTCCTCGACCATGTCGGGCACCAGACCGTGGACGCGGCCGCCCAACGCAAACACCTCCTTGATCAGCCGCGAGCTGATGTAGGTGTACTGCTCGGCAGGCATCATGAAGACAGTCTCGAACTGCGGATTCAGCCGCCGGTTCATCAACGCCATCTGGAACTCGAACTCGAAGTCCGACACGGCGCGCAGGCCGCGCACGATCACCTGCGCCTGCCGCCGCTCGATGTAATCGACCAGCAGACCGTCGAACGTATCGACCTCGACGTGGTGGTGATCCTTGAACACCGCCCGCGCGATCTCGATGCGCTCGTCGATCGAGAACAGCGGCAGTTTCTCGGCATTCACCAGGATGGCGACGATGATCCGGTCAAACAGCCGGGCGCCGCGCAGAATGATGTCGACATGGCCGTTGGTCAGTGGATCGAACGAGCCGGGATAGACGGCAACGGTGGGCACGCTACTTCACTTCGCTTCTCTTCTACCGTTGTGACCGTTGTTGGTTCAACCGTGGCGTTGCAACCGTGCTTGCTAACTGTTGTTTCCAACTGTTGTTTCCAACTGTTGTTTCTAACTGGGCGTTTCGTAAAACCAGAGCGCGGAATCACCGGACACCACGGTGCGCGTGCGCCTCAGCCGACCGGCCGTTTCCGGCGCCGGATCGCGCCGCGCGCGCTCGAGCACCAGGATGCCAGCCGGTGCCAGCACGCGTCCAGCTGCCGTCAGAATCGCGTCCAGATCGTCGTCTCCGCTGCGCGGCCCGCGGTGCAGCGCGTACGGCGGATCGAACAGTACGATCTCGAAAGGCTCGAACGCGGGCTGGTTGTGAAGTGTGTCGAGGGCCCGGGCGACCTTCGCCCGGATAATAGCATAGGAATTCTCGATCCCGCAGTGCGCCAGGTTCTCCGCAATCAACATCTGGGCGCGGCGATCGTCTTCAATGAAGGTAATCCACGCCGCGCCGCGGCTGAATGCCTCGATCCCGAGCGCGCCCGTCCCCGCGTAGCCGTCGAGCACGCGCGCGCCGGCGAGGCGCGGCGCCAGGATGTTGAACAGCGTCTCGCGCAGCTTGTCCGACGTCGGACGCAGCCCGTCCCACCACGGCGTTTTCAGGCGGCGCCCTTTGAGCGAGCCGGCAATCACGCGCATCGGGACGCCCGCGTCCGGCACCGCCGATCGTGCTCAACATCCGCTGAGTGCGTCCAGGCTCGACAGAGTACGCTTACGTCCAGCCTCGTCGCGGCGGGCGCCCGACAACTAGACGTCCAGCGCCGGCACTCAGCCAACGTCGATCAACTTGAATCGCTGCTCCCACGTCCGCAGCAGCTGCGCGAGCGCGGCGGCCGGCGGGACCGCGGACTCGAACCAGACCGCCGCCTCGCGCTGCGCCAGCTCGAGCGCGTCACGGTCGCGGACCAGATCGATCAGTCGGAACGTCGGCGCCCCCGCCTGCCGGGTCCCGAAGAAATCGCCGGCGCCGCGCAGCCCGAGGTCGCGCTCCGCAATCTCGAAACCGTCGGTGGTATCGGTCATCGCCCGCAGACGCTCGCGGCCATCCTCGGAGAGCGGCGACTGATAGAGCAGGAAACAGTACGACTGGTGGCGGCCCCGGCCGACACGGCCGCGCAGCTGGTGCAGCTGCGACAGGCCGAAGCGTTCGGCATGCTCCACCACCATCACGCTCGCGTTCGGCACGTCGACGCCGACTTCCACCACCGTCGTCGAGACCAGCAGCTGCAGCTCGCCCGCCGCGAACATCTTCATCACCCGCTCCTTGCCGTCGCCCTTCAACCGGCCGTGCAGCAGTCCGACCCGGTAGTGTGGAAACACCTCCTGGGCGAGATGATCGGCCATCTCGGTCGCCGCCTTGAGGTCGACCTTCTCGGACTCTTCGACCAGCGGATAGACGACATAGGCCTGACGGCCCAGATCGAGCTGCTCGCGCACGAATTGATGGACGTCGTCGCGGCGGCTCTCCGGTTTCGCCGCCGTCTTGATCGGTTGGCGTCCCGGCGGTGTATCGCGGATGACCGACACATCGAGATCGCCGTACAGGGTCAGCGCCAGGGTGCGCGGAATCGGCGTCGCCGTCATCACCAGCACGTCGGGCCGCAAACCCTTCGCCCGCAGCGTCGCCCGCTGCAGCACCCCGAACCGATGCTGCTCGTCGATGACCACCAGACCGAGCTGCCTGAACCGCACATCACCCTGGACCAGCGCGTGGGTGCCGACCACCAGGTGCAGCGCGCCGGACTCGATCTCGGCCAGCTGCGACCGGCGGGCGGCGGCAGCGGTGGCGCCGGTCAGCAGCGCGACGCGAAACCGCGCCGCCTGCAACAGCCGCGTGATGGTGACGAAATGCTGGTCCGCCAGGATCTCGGTCGGCGCCATGAACGCCACCTGCAGACCGTTCTCCATCGCTACCAGCGACGCCAGCAGCGCGACGATCGTCTTGCCCGCGCCGACATCGCCCTGCAGCAGACGGTTCATCGGCTGCGGTCGCTGCAGGTCCTCGACAATCTCCTTGAGCGCCTGGCGCTGCCCCGGTGTCAGCTTGAACGGCAGCACGCTGCGGGCCGACTCGCGGATGCGATCGTCGACCTGGATCGGATGCGGCTTGGTCTCGGCCGCCGCGCCGCGCCGCCGCGCCAGGATGCCGAGCTGGAACAGGAACGCCTCTTCGAAGATCAGCCGCCGCTGCGCCGGCGTCTCGAAGCGATTGACCCGATCGATCGGCGACCCGTCCGGTGGAAAGTGCGCCGCCATCAAGGCGGCGCGCCGCGACGGCAGGTCGAGCCGCAGCCGCACCGCGTCCGGCAGCGGGTCGGCCAGGTCCTCCGGCAACTGCTGCAACGCATCGTAGACCAGCTTGCGCTGGATCTTCGCGGTCACGCTGCCGGTCTTCTCGTAAACCGGTACGATCCGTCCGGTGTGCACCGTCTCGCCGTCGGCGTCGTCGACCATCTCGTACTGCGGATTGGTCAGCTGCAGACCGCCGCCGCCGCCGCGCATCTCGGTCAGGCCGAACAGGACCACCTGCTGCCCGTGCGAGAAGACTTCGCGCAGGAATGGCTGATTGAGCCAGGTCGCCCGAATCGAGCCGCTCGGGTCGGTGACGAGAGCCTCGAAGATCTTGAACCCGGGACGCCGCGTCGATCGCAGACCGCAGCTCGACACGCGGCCGATGATCGACGCGGTCTGGCCGGGACGCAGCGCGGCAATCGGCTGCAGCTGGCTGCGATCTTCGTAACGGATGGGAAACCGGTAGAGCAGATCTTCGACGGTGAGGAGACCAACGCGCTCGAGATCGGCGGCGCGGCGAGGACCGACGCCCTTGAGGAACTGCAGGGACGTCGACAACAGATCGTCGGTCACTGCACGACGATGGCCCGTCCCGGCTCCACCTGTATCTCGCGAATCCGGGCCGGCAGGGCGAAGGCGTCATCGAGGCTGATGCCGGCCGGGTTCTCCGGCGTGCGCGAGTAGTAGCCGACAATTTCCTGCAACAGGACCTTCGGGATCGGGACCGGGCCGAGCGATGCCGATTCGAACTGCAACCGCCCGACCCCGCTGCCGGTCGTGAGCAGTCCGGTGGCCGTGATCGGCACCCGTCCGGTCGCCAGATTCATCGGATCCATCATCGTCCGCGTCCGCTGCTTCCGAACCGTATCGAGATCGACGATGGCGCGGGCCGTGACGCGGCCGGTGCCAACGATGGCGATCGTCGGTTCAACCACCCCCGAGGGAAGCTGGTCGGACGCGTCGAACGCCAGGTAGGCATTGACTTCGTTTTCGGTGACCGTGGTCCGCAGCGGCTTCGTGGTCGGACGGGCACTGAAATCGGCGATGCTGGTGACCTTGCGTTTCAGCGACACCGCATCCGCGCGCGACGGCCCGGCGCCAGCGACCAGACCGGTGAGCCCGGCCAGCATGATCGCGGCGACCGCTGCTAAAGCTTTACCGCACTTGAACTTCCAGAACATCACGGCTGATTGTACTACGGCCGCGCGGAAGATCGAGCGCTTTCCGTTTGGACGTGGCGTCCGACTCGAGGCAGCCTACTCCTTTTTGTACGTGGGGTCCGACTTCAGTCGGATTACCTCTTATTGTAGGTGGCGTCCGACTTTAGTCGGACTACGGATCAATCCGGCTGAAGCCGGATCCCACGTACATGAAGCCGGATCGCCGCGCAAACGAAAGATGCGCTACGGCTGGCCCCGGCGCCCGGCGTTGGCCCGGTTGTTCGCGCGATTGTTCTGGCGGGCGCGCGTAACCAGCTCGATCTTGCGGCGCTCCATCTGGTCCTCGAAGACCCGGAACCTCGCCTGCTGGCGAAGGTCGAGCACCTGGTCGATCGCCTCGTAGGCCTTCCTGATATCGACAGCGATCCGGGCGTCGAGGTCCTGCAGGGACTTCATCCCATCCCGCAGCGGAGCCTCTTCAACCCTGGCGTCGGGGGCCGACAGACGGAACAGGTCCCGGATGACCCGGCCGCGCTCCGCTTGCGCGCGGCGCCTGGCTTCCTGCAACGCCTTGTAGCGCGCCAGGAACATCGGGTATTGATCGTCGCCGAGCTTCAACTCCTCCTGCGCCTGTACCAGTGCATAGGCGTCGAACAGGCGTTGAATCTCGGCCGGCGCAATGACGGCCGAATCCAGATCACCGCCGCGGGCCGGCGGCTGCGCGCCGACGACATCCGGTAGCAACAGGCCGAGCGCAACGGCGGCCCACATCAATCGCACGGCGGCGTCTTCTCCACTTCCCTACTTCCTGACATCACTTACTTCCCCACATCCTCACATCCTCACATCCCAATATTTTCCTGTCCTCTCACGCCGGCGGCCGGCCCAGCTCCATCCGCAGCAACTGGTGGAGCTCGCGCAGTTCGCCGTCGCTGAGCTGGGCGACGACGTCATCGGCAATCCCCGGGTCGGTGGCGAGACCGGTTTCCTCCGTCCCGTCCCAATCCAACCCGGTGACCAGATCCGCCACCAGCGACAGCGACTCATCGTCGCCCATCGCGGCCACGTCGGCCGGCGGCTCCGCAACGACGTTGGTCACGCCGTTGATCACTGGGCGCGGGAGAGGCGAATCGGGCGCCAATCCGCGCATCATGATGACCACGGCGAACAGGGCCACCGCCAGGCTACCGACCCACAGCGGCGCGACCCGCCACGCCGGCCGGCGCCAGAATCGAGTTGACGGTTCGGCACGCTCAGACTCGACGGCGGCATGGACCCGGGCCGAGAAGTGGGTCCAGAACAGCGGCGACGGCTCCGGGACGTCCACCTCTGCTACGGCGGACAGGATGACCCGCAGCTCCGCCAGCTGCTGGCGGCATGCGGCGCACGACTCCAGATGCGGCAGCGACGGTCCGTTTCCGCCGGCCTCGGCCAGATCGACCAGCTGCTCAGACGTGAGATGCCGCATCACCGATCCCCATCGCCGAGCAGCTTCTTCAGATTGCCCAGCGCATGAAAGAAATTGGCCTTGACCGCGCCCTCGGAGCTGCCGAGCGTCGCGGCGATCTCCCGATGCGTCAGCTCGTGATACATGCGGAGGATCAGCGTCGCCCGCTGCTTGCGCGGCAGCCGGGCGATCGCCCGCCTGACCCGCGCCGCGCGCTCGCCCTTGAGCAGGTGATCGGCCGCCGACTCAGCGTGGGTATCGACATGCTGCCGATCCTCGATCGGCTCGGTGCGTGGCGTCTTGGTGCCGACACGGTTGAGGCAGACGTTGACGCCGATCCGGTACAGCCAGGTGCCCAGCGACGACTGGCCGCGAAAATTCCGCAGGCCCCGATAGGCGCGGATGAACACGTCCTGCGACAGGTCGCTGGCGTCTTCATGGTTGCCGACGAAGCGGTAGCATAACTGATAGACATGGCGGCGATGGCGCTCCACGATGAGGTCGAAGGCGCCAGCCCGGCCGGCCAGGCAGGCGTCGACGAGCGCCCGCCCATCGAGGCGGTCAAGCGAATCGTCGGTCGCGATCTCCGGTTCGTGCCGCACGGCGCTCACGTCCCATTCCCGCTGGGGTGTGCCTGGCAGCGTCCATACACGGGATGGGTCCATCGATATCTCCAAGCGTCAAGCGAACCGCCGCCTGCGAGATTAGACCGCGGCCGGCGCGGAACGTTAAATATTCGACTGCGTCGCCAGCAGCAGGTCGACCTCCGCCGGCCGCGGGATGCCGGCCCGCGCCCCGAGGGCCCGGCAGTTCAGGGCGGCGGCGGCATTGGCGTATGCCAGCACATCCTCGAGGTCCGCATCGAGAGTACGCAGGCAGGCGGAGACGAACGCGCCCCGGAAGACGTCGCCCGCCCCGGTCGTGTCGACGCAATCGACCTGAAACGCCGGCGTGCGGATCAAGCGGCCGGCGCACCAGGCCAGGCTGCCCTGCACCCCCAGCGTGACGCAGGTGAAGCAGGCGCCGTACTCCCGCGCCATCGCCTCGAGCGCGCGCCCGGGATCTTCGTAGCCGGTCAAGGCGCTGGGAAAGCCTTCGGCGGCGATGATCGCGTCGATGTTCTGCAGCAGGTCGCCGATGCCCGGCCGGACCTTTTCGACGTCGACGACGGTCAGGAGACCCGCTTCGCGGGCATAACGCGCCGCCTGGGTCGCCGCCGCCGTTTCCTGACAATCCACGAGGAGGACCCGGCCCGACGTCGCCGCCTCCTGCGAGACATCGTCGGCGGTCATCGACAGGGCCGGATGGCGATCCCAGAGGACGGTGCGATCCCCGGTGCGCGCGTCGACAATAACGACGGCAAACTGGTTTGTCGCGCCGGCGACAGTGCGAGCGGCGGAAATGTCGACCCCTTCGAGAACCAGGCTCTCGCGCGACACCGTGCCGAAGTCGTCGTCGCCGAAGCTGCCGATATAGCGGGACCGCCAGCCGAGACGTGCGCACGTAACCAGCGCCGTGGCGGTCTGGCCCCCCGGCATCCGCGCCACGCGTTGCAGGCGCTGCTTGCTGTTGCTGACCGGAAATTCGGCGACGACCGTCAACAGGTCCATGCTGTTGAGCCCGAATCCGACGACGTCGAACGGGCGATCGCCGCGGGCGGCGATGGAGAACGGGATACGCATCTGATCGATGCTATCCGTACGTGGCGTCAAATCGTAGGTGCCGTCCGGCGTTGACCTTCGCCTTTCTTTTGCGTATAGTGCCGGTGACCGCGTGACCCGAGGCACGCCGAACGAGAGACCTTTGGAGGCCGACCATGCTTCCCCTGACCAAACGCCAGCGCGAAATCCTGGACTTCCTGAACGAGTTCATCCAACAGCACGGCTACGCGCCGAGCCTGGAGGAAATCGGCCGCCGCTTCGGCCTCTCCTCGCTGGCCACGGTGCACAAGCACCTCACCAACCTGCAGGAGAAGGGCTGCATCAAGCGGGCGTGGAATCGCAGCCGGTCGGTGGAAATGGTCACGACGCGAACGGGCGGGCGCGCGGTCGAACTGCCGATGCTGGGCTATGTGGCGGCCGGCTCGCCGATCGAGGCCGTCGCGTCGACCGAAACGATTGCCGTACCCGAAGACCTGGTCGGGAAGCGCGATACCTACGTGCTTCGCGTGCGCGGCGATTCGATGATCGACGAGCAGATCCGCGACGGCGACTTCGTCGTGGTCGAGGACCGGAAGACGGCGGACAACGGCGAGATGGTGATCGCGCTGCTGCGCGGGTCGGACGTCACGCTGAAGAAGTTCTATCGCGACCCCGGCGGCAAGATCCGGCTGCAGCCGGCCAACGTCGCGATGCAGCCGATCTTCGTCGAGCCCGATCAGGTGCAGATTCAAGGGGTGGTGGTCGGGGTGATGCGGAAATACTGAGGCTGCCCTAACGGGACGATATGAGGACCGTCCCCTACAGCTGCTGTTGCAGGGCACACGCCTCAGGTGTGTGCCGCCGGTCACGGTCCACCTGAAGGTGAACACCACGTACGATCCAGCGACACGGCTTGCCGGCGTGCCTTGCCGGCGTACCTTGCCGGCGTACCTTGCCGGCGTACGTAGTGTCCGGCTTCAGCCGGACCGTGATGGCCTTCGCAATTCCAGTAGACTGAACGGCATGGCTGACCAACCGAAACAGATCAACTTCACCATCGTTCCCGCCGAAGATCAGGACAATACGCCGCGCACGTACTCGAATTTCTGCTCGATTGCGCACACGCCGTTCGACTTCACCCTCACCTTCTGCGAGGTGATGCCGCTGTCGGAACGGGAGATCAAGGACGCCGAGCACGAGCACGTCGTCCGCGCGCCGGTGCGCGCCAAGATCGTCGTACCGGTCCAGTTCGTGCCGAACCTGATTGCCGCGCTCCAGGAACACTGGCGAGTGTTCTCGGAGTCCTACAGCAACGTCGGATGGAACAAGGGCACCGACGGGATTCACTGACGCATGAAGTCCGCCGCCGACACGCGCCAGATACTCGACCGGCTGGAAGCGCAGCACCCCGGCGCCGACACCGAGTTGCACCATGCCACGGCGTTCGAACTGCTGGTGGCGACCATCCTTTCGGCGCAGTCGACCGACCAGCGCGTCAACCTGGTGACGCCGGCGCTGTTCAAGCGCTATCCGACCGCGCACAAGCTGGCGCGTGCGTCGACCGCCGCGCTCGAGGCGCAGATTCATTCGACCGGATTTTTTCGCGCCAAAGCCCGTTCACTGATTGGCATGGCCCGGACCCTGGTGCAGGAACATCAGGGCGAGGTGCCGGCCGACATGACCATCCTGCTGACGCTGCCCGGTGTCGGCCGCAAGACGGCGAACGTCGTGCTCGGTCACGCACTCGGGGTGCCCGGGCTGCCGGTCGATCGGCACGTCCTGCGCGTGGCCAACCGGATCGGCATCGCCGAATCAGACAGCCCAGAGGAGGTCGAGCAGCAGTTGGGCGCGGCGCTTCCGCCAGCCCGCTGGATTGTCTGCTCCGACACGCTCATCCTGCACGGCCGCCGGATCTGCAAACCCAGGCCGCTCTGCGACCAGTGCGCGGTGCAGGACGATTGCGACTACTACCGCAATGTCATCCGGAGCGAAGGACGGGATGCGCGCAGCGGCGCGCGCCCGGCGGCGCGCCGATTGCCCCGACCCGCTTCGACGTCCGGCCGGCGGGCGGCCAGGAAGTGAAACGGCTGGAGTTCGAACAGCTGGTCGCCGATGCCCTGGCCTCGATTCCCCGCCGCTTTCGTCAGGCGCTGCGCAACATCGCCATCGTCGTCGAGGACGAGCCGTCGGCGCAGCTGCTCGCTGACATGGGCATCGACCCGCCGGACACCCTGCTCGGGCTGTACCAGGGAACGCCGCTCACCGAACGGCACTGGGGCTACGGGAACACACTACCCGATCGCATCCTGCTGTTTCAGGGACCGCACGAACGCGACTCGGAGGACGACGACGATCTCGTGGTCGCCATCGGCGAGACGCTGATCCACGAAATCGGCCACTACTTCGGGATGAGCGAGGAACAGATCGAGGACATCGAAGAGCGCTACTGGCGCGGTGGCGGCGACGAGGAAGCGAAGTAGCTGCCCACGACCCGCACCATCTGATCACATGCCACTCGCCCGCCGCCGCTTCGGCCAGCATTTTCTCGAACGCAGCTGGGCCGACAAGCTGATTCAGGCGATTGCGCCGTCAGCCGAACAGACCTTTCTCGAGGTCGGGCCTGGCCGCGGGGCGTTGACCCTGCCGCTCGCCGACCGGGCCCGGCACGTGCTCGCCGTCGAGATCGACCGCGACCTCGCGACCGGCCTGCGCGCGATCGCGCCCGCCAACCTCACGGTGATCGACGCTGATTTCCTCGACCTCACCGCGGATCAGCTGCGCGACGCATTGCGGACCGGCGTCGGTCTGGAACCGGCCTCGCTTCGCGTCGTCGGCAATTTGCCGTACAACGTCGCCTCGCCGATTCTGTTCAAGCTCGTCGCCCTGCATGCGGCAGGGATGCCGCTGGCCGACGCCAGCGTCATGCTGCAGCGTGAGGTCGCCGATCGGCTCACGGCGGCGCCGGGGACGAAGGAATACGGCGTCCTGACGGTCCTGATCGGCCAGTCGGCGGCCGTCCGCCGCCTGATGGCGCTGCCGCCCGGCGCGTTCCGGCCGGCACCGCAGGTCCATTCGGCGGTCGTGCGCCTCGAGTTCCACGCCCCGGAACCGGCGGCCCGGGACGCCCGGCTGTTCACGGTGATGGTGCAGTCGATCTTCACGCGGCGCCGCAAGACGCTCGCCAACGCGCTCAAAGCCTTCCCGCCCAGCGCGACGCTCGCGCCAGCGGCTGCGCTGGCGGCCGCCGACCTCGACGGCCGGCGCCGGCCGGAGACCTTGTCGATTCCGGAAATGGTGCGACTGGCGGACGCGTTCGCGTCCAACCGCCCGGGTGCGGAACCTGCGACCCCCTGACCCCCAGTCCGATTGTGGCAGTTTTCAGGCGTGTGCCAGCAGGGGCATGGCGTCTCTGAACGCCCATAATCAGCGGTTATTGCGTTCGGTGCCATCACGGGCTCGAAGCGCGGAGACCCGGATCCTCCGTCGTCCACGGCAGCAGCGCCGCGCTCATGGCGTCTGCGATGAACGCGCCATACCGTTGGACTGACCAGTTCCGTCGCAGGACCAGCAGTTCGTAGAGTTCCGGCGAACTGTACGTCCAGAGGACGTCCGCCGCGGCCTCGAGCGTCATGCCCCGCCGCAGGTGCCCGCCATTCACGAGGGTCTGCGCGTTGTGGGTCATGCGCGTCAGCCGCGCTGCATCCATCTCCTCCTGTAATCTCGCCAATTCCGGATCGCTCGCCGCCGCCTGCCGTACCAGCAGCAGCACGGGCGCCACTCTCGGCGCCACCTCCATGGCCAGCACACTCCAGCCCCGGATGGTGTTGCGTGGGTCGGGCTCGCGCGACTGCATGCGATCGGACCGGCGTTCGGCGTGGATCGGGCCGTCGCCGGCGAGCGCCTTGTCCCGGATGGCCCGGACAAGTGCGACCTTGTTGCCGAACACCTTGTAGACCGTCTCTTCCGACACCGCAGCGGCGGCAGCGATCCTCGCGATGGTGGTCCCCGGGAATCCCTCGCGCACGAAGAGGCCAGTCGCCGCCTCGATGATCGCGGCACGCCGCCGTTGCGCGGCTTGCTGACGTCGCGTCGCGTCGTATCGACGCGTGCGCTTGACTTTCCCCGGCATGCGGCGGAGTATAACATTTGAATACACCTTGACTGTATTGATTATGAGGCTCGTCATGATCCACACCGAGACGACCGGTGGCGCGCTCACCCGGCTCGAGCGTGCCACGAACGCGCACGACGTGAATGCGATAGTCGCCTGCTTCGCCGCCGGCTATCGCAATGAGACGCCGGCGCACCCGGAGCGTGGCTTTACCGGACGCGAACAGGTCCGCGGCAATTGGCAACAGATCTTCGCCGCCATCCCCAACCTCACCGCGACGGTGCTGCGCTCGGCGGTCAGCGGTGATGAGGTCTGGAGCGAGTGGGAACACCGCGGCACGCGTCAGGATGGGTCGACGCATCTGATGCGCGGCGTCATCATTTTCGGCGTTGTCAATGAACTGCTGGCATGGGCCCGCTTCTATCTGGAGCCGGTTCAGGAGGGTGGCGGAACCGTGGATGCCGCGGTTCGTCGACAGGTCGGTGCTGAAGGTTCGCCACCACCGGCATCGCTCGCGGAGCAGCGATGATCTTGGTCGCCGGCGGCAGCGGCCGCCTCGGCACTTTGATCGTGCGGCGGCTGGGGGCGCGCGGTCTTGCGGTGCGCGTGCTCACGCGCGACCGGCGGCGCACGGCTCATTTCGAACCGGGCCAGGTCGAAGTCGTCGAAGGCGACGTGCGCGATGGCCGCACCCTCGATGCGGCGATGGCGGGAGTGAGTACCGTTGTGTCGGCGATCCACGGGTTCGGCGACATCGGCAAGGTGTCGCCGGCCTCGGTCGATCGTGACGGCAATCGACGTCTCATCGAGGCAGCGGTGGCGGCAAACGCGGAGGTCGTGCTGATGTCGATTGTCGGCGCGTCAGCAAACCATCCGATCGAGCTCTTTCGGATGAAGCATGTCGCCGAGGAACATCTGCGTGGGAGCGGCGCGCCGTGGACGATCGTCCGCGCCACCGCCTTCGCGGAATTCTGGCTCGACCTGCTCAACCAGACCGCGGCCACCTCTGGTCGGCCTGTCATATTCGGCCGCGGCGCCAATCCGATCAACTTCGTGTCGGTCGCAGATGTGGCGGCCCTGGTGGAACGGGCCCTGGTCGATCCGTCAACACGCAGCGCGACGTTTGAAATCGGCGGCCCGGAGAATCTGTCGTTCAACGAGTTCGCCGCAGCGTGGCAACGGGCGGCCAGGCGCAGCGCGCCCCCCCGGCACGTTCCTCGGGCGATGTTGCGCCTCCTCGCCGCCGTGCTCGGACCCGTCCAGCCGAATCGTGCCCGTCAGATTCGTGCGGCCATCGCGATGGACCGCATCGATCTGACCTTCATGGCGGGAGCCCTCCATCGGCGGTTCCCTGAGCTTCCCGTCACGTCGCTCGCGGAAGTCCTCGCGCATCGCCACCCGACTCGGCACGACACCTGACCGGCTGACGCCGGCATCCTGCCCGGCTTCGGTGATGGTGTAGCCCCGGCTTGAGGCGCTCGACCTGGCCGCACAGATCGGCCGCCATCGGCGCGCTGCAGTCGTCCGAGAGCGTCAGGACGATCCTGGCCATTTACTTGACCAGGTCCTCTGATGTGGGCACAAACCCACCGGCCGAGGCACCCGTTCCAGCAACCCGCGCGCCGTGCCGTTCAGGGACACGCGATGCCGAACTAATGCTTGGGCACTCCCGCAGCCTTTGCGCGCATCACCGGTCCATGGCTCAGGTGGCGCCGGCTCGGTCCGGTCCACCTTCCGCATCAGAGCTCTCGTGCCGATAACCTTTGTGGAGGGTGCCACGGGGAGGACCGGACGCCGGCCGGCTCGGCCGCCCTTTGTACGGCGGCGCGGCCCAGAGCTGTGTTATAGTTTTCGCTCTAAGTCGTACATAAGACGACGATTATCCTGCCTTTACCTCAGGCGCTCCCAGCCGCCTGACCGAGCCGCGTGCCGGCTCCCTTCGTCGAATCGGTTCCACCTGGAACCGGGTGGCGCAGGTTTGTGTCTTGGGAACTGATGCTTCACGTTGTCCCGCTCGGCGGTCTCGGCGAGTTCGGCATGAACATGCTGGCGCTGACCTGGGCCGACACGACGATCGTCGTCGATGCCGGCGTCATGTTCCCCGACCCGGAACTACTGGGCGTCGATCTGATCATTCCGGATTTGACCTACCTGCAGCAGCAGGGGCATGTCGCCGCACTGGTGCTCACGCACGGCCACGAAGACCACATCGGCGGCGTCCCGTTCGTCATGCCGTATGTCGACGGACCGGTCTACGGCACGCCGCTCACCCTGGCGCTGGTCGAGCCGAAGCTGGTCGAGCACGGCATCGACGTCGCCAAGGCGCGGTTGACGCCGGTCCGCCCCGCCGCTCGCGTCACCGTCGGCCCGTTCGAGATCGAGTTCATCCGGGTCACCCACAGCATCCCGGACTGCGTCGCGCTCGCCATTCACACGCCGGTCGGAGTGGTCATCCACACCGGCGACTTCAAGATCGATCAGACTCCGATCGACGGCGAGCACTTCGACGTCCACCGCTTCGCGCAGCTCGGCGCCGCCGGCGTGCTGGCGCTGTTCGCCGACAGCACCAACATCGACCGCCGCGGCTTCACCGGCTCCGAGTCGGAAATCGTCGAGGCGTTCGAGGAGATCTTCACCAGCACCACCGGCCGGCTGATCGTCGCCGCCTTCTCGTCGAGCATCTACCGCATGCAGCTGCTGGTCGACCTGGCGGCGCAGTTCGATCGCAAGGTGGCGTTCGTCGGCCGCGGCATGGTCCAGAACTCGGAGATCGCGCAGCGGCTCGGCTATCTCCGCATTCCGGCCGGCGTGCAGATCCGCGATACCGAGGTCGGCAGCTACCCCGCCCAGGACGTGCTGTGCATGACCACTGGCTCCCAGGGCGAACCGATGTCGGCGTTGTCGCGGATCGCGATCAACGATCACCGCCACGTGAAGATCGGCCCCGATGACACCGTCGTGCTGTCGGCGCGCGCCATCCCGGGGAACGAAATCGCCATCGGCCGGGTGATCAACCACATCGCGCGGCGCGGCGCCGACGTCATTCACGAGGGCATCAAGCACGTCCACGTCTCGGGCCACGGCAGCGAAGAGGAGCTCAAGCTGATGCTGTCGCTGGTCCGGCCCCGCTACTTCGTCCCGATCCACGGCGAGTTCCGCCAGCTGTCGCAGCACGCGCGCATCGCCGCCCGGGTGTTCGCCGGGCGCGATCCGAAGCCGCAGATCCTGCTGGCCGAGAACGGCGACGTCCTCCAGTTCGACGCCGACGGCGCCCGCATCGCCGGCAAGACGACGGTCGGGCGCATCCTGATCGACGGCACGCGGACCGGCGAGGTCGGCGATCAGGTGCTGCGCGATCGCCGCCACCTGTCGGAGGACGGCCTGGTCGTGCCGGTCGTGGCCATCAACAAGCAGACCGGCGCGCTCGAAGGCGTGCCCGAGATGGTCACCCGCGGCTTCGTCATGGACGAGAGCGACACCCTGCTGGCCGACGGCGCGCGCCTGCTCGCCGAGGTGGTGGCGCAGGCCAGCCTGGAAGAACGGACCGACCAGGGGCTGATCAAGGAGAAGCTGCGCGTCGAGTTGCGGCGCTTCATCAGGAAGCGATCGGGACGCCGGCCGTTCGTCCTGCCGGTCATCATGGAGATCTGATGGTGGCTCGATCGACCGCGTCACGTCGTTTCAGCGAGTTCGTCGGCGTCGCGCTGTTCGCGGCGGCGCTGATCTGGATCATCGCGCTGGCCAGCTACGATCCCAACGATCCGGTCTGGTTCTTCAGCAGCGGCGCGCCCGGCGCGGCGGTCAACAACTTCGTCGGCCGGGTCGGCGCCTTTCTCGGCGAGCTCTCCTTCCAGCTGTTCGGCTACGCCTCGTACATCATCCCGGGCGTGCTGGTCGTGATTGGCTGGAACTATTTCTGGTGCCGATCGCTCGACGCCGCCGGCACGAAAACGCTCGGCGCCGGGCTGCTGGTCGGCTGCTTCGGCGCCCTGCTCAGCCTGGTCTTCGGCAGCCTCGAAGTGTCGGGCAAGTCGTTTCGCGCCGGCGGCTACGCCGGCGACTGGGTGGCGCGGCTGCTCGCCGACTACCTCAATCGCACCGGCTCGGTCATCGTCATCCTGACGCTGATCCTGCTGGCGGTCATCGTCTCGACCCAGTTCTCGTTCGGCCGCCTGTTCGCCGCGCTGAGCGAAAGCACCGTCGCCGGCGGCGGCCGCGCCCTCGAATCGTTCCGCGAATGGCGGGAGGAACGCCGCCGCGACCAGCAGCGCCGCGAAGTGATTGCCAAGCACACGAAGAAAGGGGCGCCGGCGCCGCTGGTCCGGGCCCTCGTCTCCGGCGCGGACAACCCGCCGCCGAGGCGCCCCGCCGCCGGGCGCGGCGACTCGGACGAAGCGGGCTCCGGCGTTCCGAAGCCGCCGGCCGCCGGCCCGCGCTCGTTCGCGCCGGCGAAACCGCCCCAGGTCACCATGCCGGCGCCGCCGCTGCCGCTGCTCGACCCGGAATCCCAGGCCAAGGCCCCCGCCGAACGCCGCAAGGGCGAGTTCGTCCTGCCGCCCGCCGCGCTGCTCGACGCGCCGAAGACCGTCGGGAAGATCGACGAGCGCGAGCTGATGGACGGTGCGCGGCAGCTCGAGGAGAAATGCCGCGAGTTCTCGGTCGAAGGCACCGTCACCCAGATCCACCCCGGTCCGGTCGTCACCACCTTCGAGTTCAAGCCGGACGCCGGCGTCAAGATCGCCAGGATCACCGGTCTCGCCGAGGACCTGTGCCTCGCCATGCAGGCCGAGTCGGTCCTGATCGACCGCATCCCCGGCAAGTCGACCGTCGGCATCCAGATCCCCAACGTGACCCGCGAGCAGATCTCGCTCCGCGAGCTGCTCGAGTCCGAGCTCTACCGCCGATCGCCGTCGAAGCTGACGCTGGCGCTGGGGAAGACGATCCACGGCGAACCGTACGTCGCCGATCTGGCGACGATGCCGCATCTCCTGATCGCCGGATCGACCGGCACCGGCAAGTCGGTCGGCATCAACTCGATGCTGACCAGCATCCTCTACCGCGCCACGCCCGACGAGGTGCGGTTGATCATGATCGATCCGAAGCGGCTGGAGCTGGGGATGTACGAGGACATTCCGCACCTGCTGACGCCGGTCGTGGTCGATCCGAAGCAGGCGGCCAACGCGCTGCGCTGGGCGGTGCACGAAATGGAGGAGCGCTACAAGACGCTGGCCGCCGAGGGCGTCCGCAACATCGAGCAGTACAACCGCAACATCCAGCAGGCGTTGGCCGAGAAGCACACGCCGGAGGCCGGCGAGCCGGCCCGTCCGCTTCCCTATATTGTCGTCGTCATCGACGAGCTGGCCGACCTGATGATGGTCGCCAGCAACGAGGTCGAGCAGTCGATCGCCCGGTTGGCCCAGATGGCGCGCGCCGTCGGCATCCACCTGATCCTCGCCACCCAGCGGCCCTCGGTCGACGTCATCACCGGCCTGATCAAGGCGAACATGCCGACGCGAATTTCGTTTCGCGTCTCGTCGAAGGTCGACTCGCGCACGATTCTCGACGGCAACGGCGCCGAGCAGCTGCTCGGCCGGGGCGACCTGCTGATGCTGCCGCCGGCCTCCTCGCGGCTGATCCGGCTGCACGGTCCCTACATCTCGGAACAGGAGAGCGCCCGGCTGGCCAGCTACCTGCGCAAACAGGGGAAGCCGACCTACGACGAAACCATCACGGCGGAAGAGAAGACCGGGGCCAACGGCGTCGAGATGGACAAGGACGATCTCTACGATGAGGCCGCGCGCATCGTCGTGCAGAGCGGCCAGGCGTCGATCTCGTACCTGCAGCGGCGGCTGCGCGTCGGCTTCAGCCGCGCCGCGCGGCTGGTCGACATGATGGAGATGGAAGGACTGGTCTCCCCCGCCGACGGCGCCAAGGCCCGCGAGGTGCTCGTCGACAAGCAGTACTTCGACGAAGTCGACGCACAGCTGCGTTGAGCATCAGGCATGACCCCCATGGTGAGACATCTCGTCGCGATTCCACTCGCCGCACTCGTCGCGATGCCGGTGACAGCGGCGCCGGCGCAGCCGCTGCCGGCCCGGACGCTCTACGTCGACGCGACCGCGCAGGAGGAGGCCGTCCGCCGGGCGCTTACCGATCCGGCGGTGCCGGCGTCGGTGCTGAAAGCGGTGCGGTCGGCCGTCGCGTCGTACGAGGCGATCGTCCGGAAGTATCCGGCGAGCGGTTACAGTGACGACGCCCTCTGGCACGCCGGCCGCCTGTCGCTGGACGCCTTCGAACGATTCGGCAGACCGCGGGAACGCGACGCCGGCCTGCGGCTGCTTCGTCTGCTGGCGGCGGAATACCCGACCAGCAAGCTGACCCGCCAGGTGCCGGCGCTCCTGGCGTCAGCCGCCCAGCGCAGCGATGCCGGATCGAAACGTCCTACGCTGACGGGCAGCGCGGCTCCGGCGGGGGGGACCGCTGTCGCTCCTGCAGGCGGTGCCGGTGCTCGTCCGGAGAGCGCGCCGCCGTCGTCACGCCCATCCCAGGTTGAGCGGCGCAGCCCGGCTGGCAGCGGTCAGCCTGGCCCGGCCGCGGGCCCCAACGGCCCTCAGGCCGTGCCGGACCGGCTCGTCCCAAGAACGGCACTCGTGACCAACATTCGCCGCACGCCTCTTCCCGATGGCGTCCGCGTCACCATCGAGATGGATGCGGAGGTCGCTTCGTATCACGAGGAGCGCATCACCGGACCGTCGCGGATTTTCGTCGATCTGCCGCTGACCCGGGCCGCGTCCGCTCTCGCCGATCACACCCTCCGGTTCGACGACGGCAACCTCGTCCGGCAGGTCCGGATCGGAAGCCACCCGAATTCCACGACAAGGGTCGTGCTCGACGCCACCGGCGTCTCGAGGTACAGCATCTACCCGCTCTACAACCCGTACCGGCTGGTCATCGATTCCGAGCGGGCTCCGGCGGCGACGATCGCCTCGTTTGCGGCGCCGGCAGCCGTGCCGGCCGAGCCGGGCGTCCGTCACGTCACGAGGCAGGAGGCGGCCAAACCGCCGCTCGCCAGTCGCGCGGTTCGATCCGGGTGGCCCCGGACCGCGCCCGTTTCCATCGCCGGCGGGTCAGCGGCTCTCGACGACGCCTACCTGAGAGCGCTGGCCGGCCGCGACGTCAACTCGGTCTCGTCCCTCCGGCTTCCGCTGTCGGGTCCGACCGCGACCGCCGCGCTGGCGCAGGCGCGCGCGTCGCTGGGGCGTGCCTCGACGCCCGCGGCTGCGCCGCCGCCGCTCGTGTCGACGATCCGATCCGCGCCCTCGGCGCCGGCACCGCCAGCGGGCTTCTCGATGGCGCGTCAACTCGGTCTCGGCGTCTCGCGGATCGTGATCGACCCGGGACATGGCGGCCACGATCCAGGCGCCTCCGGCAAGGGGACGACCGAGGCGGAGTTGGTCCTCGACGTCTCGCTCCGGCTGCAGAAGCTGCTGGAGAAGGAACGCGGGGTCGAAGTCATCCTGACCCGGCGCACCGACGCGTTCGTGCCGCTCCAGGAGCGGACGGCGATCGCCAACCGCGAAGGGGCGGACCTGTTTCTCTCGATTCACGCCAACGCCAGCGTCAACGATCAGGCGCGAGGCATCGAGACCTACTTCCTGAACTTCGCCAACAACCTCAGCGCCGCGGCGGTGGCGGCCCGCGAGAATGCCGCCTCGGGTCAGTCGATGGGGGCGCTTCCTGATTTCGTCAAGGCGATTGCCCTGAACAACAAGCTCGACGAATCGCGCCAGCTGGCGACGCTGGTGCAGCAGGAAATGCTCGGCAAGCTGCGGGCGCTGGATGAAGGGGTCAAGGATCTCGGCGTCAAACAAGCGCCGTTTCTCGTCCTGATCGGCGCCTCGATGCCGAGCGTCCTCGCGGAGATCTCGTTCCTGACCAACGCCGACGACGTGAAACTGCTGAAGAGCGGGCCCTACCGGCAAGGCGTCGCCGAGGCGCTGTTCGCCGCCATCCGCACGTATCAGACCTCGCTCGCCTACGCGCAAACGGTAGCGGAGCGTTAGGGGAAGGGGAAGGGGAAGGGGCTGCCTGCAATTAGGAATTGAGAATTAGGAATTAGGAATTCGTTACAGCAATTTCGAATTCCAAATTCCTAATTCATTCCTAATTGCTAATTCCTAATTCCTAATTTCCAGTCTTCACCTCAGCGGCTGGCGCGAGCGGACGTAGAAGAGCACGCCGGCGAGCAGGACACCGAGCAGAATCGCGCCCAACGCCAGCGCGCCGCTCAATCCGAGCGCGCCGATCACCACGTTCGCCAGGCCGATCGGATCGTTGTTTTCCGGCTCGATCAGCTTGACGATGATCGGAGGCGGGGGCGGGGATGGGGGCGGCTGCTGCGCAGCCGTCGTCAGAGGCAAGAGGCAAAAGGCAAAACGCAAGACAATAGGCAGAAGGCGCCGGGACGCAGTCTCCGGCTTCAGCCGGACCGTGACATCGCGCGCGAATGACGATGATGTCACCTCGGCACGTCGAAGTCAGAAAACGCCAGTTCGGCGAGCGTGCGGACGGCGACACCGCTGGCGCCCTTGGGCAGGTAGGGCTTGGGGTCGTCCACCCAGGCGGTGCCGGCAATGTCCATGTGCACCCACGGCAGGCCGTCGGTAAATTCGCCGATGAACAGCGCCGCCGTAATCGAGCCGGCCGGCCGGCCGCCGGTGTTGGTGAAATCCGCGATCTCGCTCTTCAACTGTTCGCGATAGTCCTCGAAGATCGGCATCGGCCAGGCGCGGTCGCCGGCCCGATCGGCGACACGCCGGACCTGTTCGACGAACTCCGGCGGCGTTCCGAACAGACCGCTGGTACTGCGGCCCAGGGCCACCACCACCGCACCGGTCAGCGTCGCGACATCGACCAGATGGGTGGCGCCGAGCTGCCGCGCGTACCACAGGCCGTCGCCGAGAATCAGGCGCCCCTCGGCGTCGGTATTGATGATTTCGACCGTCTTGCCGCTGGCGCTGGTCAGGACATCGCCAGGTTTGATCGCCCGTCCGCTCGGCATGTTCTCGGTCGCCGGCACGACGCCGATGACGCGGATCGGCGCCTTGAGCAGGGCGATCGCGCGCATCGCGCAGGCCACCGCGGCGCCGCCGGCCATGTCGTCCTTCATCCGCTCCATGCCGTCGGCCGGCTTGATTGAAATACCGCCGGTATCGAAGGTCACGCCCTTCCCCACCAGGCCGAGCACGGGCGTCGCCGGGGCGCCCGGCGGATCGTGGCGGAACACGATCATCCTGGGCGGCTCCTCGCTGCCCTGGGCGACGCCGATCAGCAGCCCCATGCCGAGCCGGGCGATCTCCGCCTCGTCGAGAATCTCGACCGAGACGCCGGCCTCGCTCGCCACCGCCGCCGCACGCCGGGCGAATTCCCGGGGCGTCAGCGTGTTGCCCGGCTCGTTGGCCAGGCCGCGCGCCAGATTGCTGCACTCGCCCAGCACGCGCCCCCGGGAGATCGCGTCCACCGCCTCCGGCGCCGGGCCACCGGCGGCCGCGGCCACGATGGTCCACAGCGGCGGCGGCGTCACCTCGTGGTCACGCGTTTTGTGGCTGGCACCGTCGAACTCCGCCAGGGTCAAGCCTTCGGCGATGGCCTGCGCCATCTCTGCCGTCGCGGGGCCGCCGGGGGCGTCGGCGCGCATCACGAAAGCGGCGCGGGCGACGCGGCGCTGGCGCGTCCACAAGCCGACGGCAACCGCCAGCCGGCGCGCGATGTCGCTGCCGAACCGCGACCGCTTCCCGGCACCGACGATCAGCAGCCGCCGGACTTGCCAGGCCGGGTCGGTGACGTGGGTCGTGAAGATGTCGTATGACCGGCCGGCGAACTCCCTGGCGTCGAGCGCCCGCGCCACATCGCCGCCCGAAGCCGCATCGATGCCAGGGACGGCCGCGGCGCCCTCGTCCTCGAACCACGGGACGACAAGCATGTCGGCGTCGACTGCTGCGAACGGCAGTCCGGTGCAACGGATCACCCCGGATATCGACGGTGTAGTCGCCATCGTGCGTATTATGGCTGATGCGGCGCGACGATGCAGCTTGTCACTGCCCGGCGCGGAGCATACAATCCGGAACAACCGCTCACGCTGGGAACCTGCAATGAACATCTGGCGACGCTCCAGGCAGACCGACGCGTTCACTCTCGCAGTCGTCATGTGCGTGTCGGTTGCGGTAACGGCGCAGCGGCGCGACGACAAGGACGCCAAAGACCGGGACGCCGACAAGAAGCCGAAGCTGACGCTGAAGGCGCAGCCGGTCATCAGCATGTCGCCGTCGAAGGTGACACTGCGCGCCGAACTGGTGGGCGGCCCCAACGACTACGAGGAATACTACTGTCCGACGGTCGAATGGGATTGGGGCGACGGCACGCAGTCGGAATCAACCGCCGACTGCCAGCCCTACGAAGCGGGCAAGAGTGAGATCAAGCGGCGCTACGTGGTCGATCATGTCTTCCGCGCCGGCTACTATCAGGTGGCGGTTCGACTGAAGCGGCGCGACAAGGCGGTGGCCTCGGCGACGACCGCAATTCAAGTCCAGGGCGGCCCGGACTTCGGACGGTAGGACGCTTTCCGTAGTACGTAGTGTCCGGCTTCAGCCGGACCGCAGTCCGTAGTGTCCGGCTTCAGCCGGACCGCAGTCCGTAGTGTCCGGCTTCAGCCGGACCGCGGCAAGGCTCGAGCCTCGAGAGGATTAAGCATCTTCTTCCTCCCCAGGCCCCAGCCCCGAGTCGCCGCTCACAGCGACTTCCGAAAACGCGCCGCCTTCCAGGCGGAACAGCCGCGCCTTCACACCCGCGGTCAGCGGCCTGACAATCAGATACAGGTAGCCGGGATAGGTGGCTTCTGCCAGGTCCGCGCTCGACGGCTCGGGCTCGGAATGCGGATGCGAGTGATAGAACCCGACCACCTCCAGGCCGCGCTCGCGCGCGCCGCGCCGCGCCGCGATGTGGGCCTTCGGGTCCAGCCAGTACCGGTTGGGATCGTCCGACAGGTTATCCGCACGCACCGCGTCGACGATGTCGTTGGCGCTGCCGATCAGGAGGCCGCAGCATTCGGCCGGCAGCGTGTCGTGCGCGTGCGTGGCGACCGCCTCGAGGACGCCGCGCTTGAAACGAACGGCTATAACGCCTCCACTGCCATCGCGATCCCCATGCCGCCGCCGATGCACAGCGCGGCGACGCCGTAGCGCAGCTTTCTCGCCCGCAGCGAGTAGACCAGCGTCGCCAACACCCGTGCGCCGCTCGCGCCGATCGGATGGCCCAGTGCGATGGCGCCGCCGAGCACGTTGACCCTGGCCGGGTCGGCGTGCAGCTCCCGCATCACCGCCAGCGACTGCGCCGCGAACGCTTCGTTGAGCTCGAACAGATCGATCTGGTCGAGCTGCAGGCCGGCCCGATCCAGCACCGTGCGGACCGCCGGCACCGGGCCGATCCCCATGATCTTCGGATCGACGCCGGTCGAGGCGTAGGACAGGATTCGCGCCAGCGGCGGCGTACCGATCTGCTTCGCCTTGGCGGCGGTCGTGACGACCATCGCCGCCGCGCCGTCGTTGATGCCCGACGCGTTGCCGGCGGTGACGGTGCCGTCCTTCTTGAACGCCGGCTTCAGCGCGGCGAGCGTCGCCGCACTGGTGCCCGCCCTGGGATACTCATCGGTGTCGACGCGGAGCGGATCACCCTTGCGCTGCGGCACCTCGACCGGCACGATCTCGGCCCTGAAGCTGCCGTCCTGAATCGCCTGCGCGGCACGGCGCTGGCTCTCGGCCGCGAACGCGTCCTGATCGGCGCGCGACACCCCGTAGCGGCTGGCGACCTCTTCGGCGGTGATGCCCATGTGGCACGACTCGATTGCGCAGGTCAGCCCCTCGGCGAGCAGCGAATCGGTCGCTTCCGCGTGCCCCATCCGGTAGCCCCAGCGCGCGCCCTTCAACAGGTACGGCGCGTTGGACATCGACTCGGTGCCGCCGGCGACCATCACGTCGACATAGCCGACCCGCAGCGCTTCAACCGCATGCACCACCGCCTGCAGGCCCGAGCCGCAGACCCGATTGACCGTTTCTCCCGGGACTTCCACCGGCAGCCCGGCCTTGAGGGCCGCCTGGCGGGCGACGTTCATGCCGGCACCGGCCTGCAGGACACAACCGAGCACGACGTCGCCCACGTCGCCGCTGGCCGCGCCGGAGCGCGCAATCGCCTCGCGGACCACCACCGCTCCGAGATCAACGGCGGACACGTCCTTCAACGCCCCGCCGAACGAGCCGATCGGCGTCCGGCAGGCACCCAGGATCACGACCTCGAAGTCGTCATTCACAATCCGCCCCAGTTTTCAGCAACGTCCCCGCTCCAGCGTTCTCGTGGTTATGGCGACGTCCTTGGCCACGAAGACACGAAGTCACGAAGAAGATCATTTGAATTCGTATCCGTTCGTCTTCGCACAATCGTTCGGCTCATGCTCTTTGCTTCTTCGTCCCCTTTATTTCTCGTGTTTTGTGTTCCATTTTTTCAGCGTCCTCTTTCTTCGTATTGCGTAGTTCTTTCTTCGTGTCTTCGTGGCCGTCGTGTTTTCGGGTTCTCGTGTTTTCGCGGTCCGTCGTGTTCTTGTGTCTTCGTGGCGGTTGTGTTTCCCGTTCTAACGTTTCAGTCTTGACGCGTGGTCCGCTTCTCGATTCGATTCTCGTAGTTCGAGCCGCGCACGACGTGGCGGACGTAGATGCCCGGCGTGATGACGTGATCGGGATCGATCTGGCCTGGTGCGACAAGTTCTTCGACTTCCGCGATGGTGACGCGCGCGGCGGTGGCCATCACCGGATTGAAGTTCCGCGCGGTGCGGTGGTAGACGAGATTGCCGACGTTATCGCCGCGGCGGGCCCGGACGAAGGCGAAGTCGGCATGAATCGGCGCCTCGAGCACGTGCGGTTTGCCGTCGATGACCCGCGTTTCCTTGCCCTCGGCGGCCAGCGTGCCGTAGGCCGTCGGGGTGAAGAAGCCGCCGACGCCGGCGCCGGCGGCGCGGATCCGTTCCGCGAAGGTTCCCTGCGGTACCAGCTCGACCTCGATCTCGCCGCTCAGGAACTGGCGTTCGAACTCCTTGTTCTCGCCGACGTAGGTGGCGATCATCTTCGTCACCTGCCGCGCTCTCAGCAGGATGCCGATCCCGAAATCGTCGACGCCGGCATTGTTGCTGACGACGGTCAGCCCGCGCGTGCCGCGCGCGTGCAGTGCGGTGATCAGATTCTCGGGAATCCCGCACAGCCCGAACCCGCCCATCATGATCGTTGCGCCGTCAGGAATCAGGGCGACCGCCGCAGCGGCGCTCTCCAGCACCTTGTCCATGGCGACTGATTATAGTCAGCCCGGCGCCAGCCGCTGGGATCAGGGTCGGGCTAAAACGTCGTCGGCGAATTTACAATGGCAAATTCACCATTCACAACTTGTGAATCGTGAATCGTGAATCGTGAATTGTGAATTCTTGAGCCACGCGCTCACTTGCTCAGCGTCTCCCGCCATCGCCTGGCGCCCGCGAAGACGTCGGCGAGGCGATCCCCATCATCCAGGTCGGCGCGGAGATCCTGGAGCACCGCGATCAACGCGTCGAGCGCGCCGCGGATCTCGTCGGCATTGGTAGCGGCGATGTCCTTCCAGATATCGGCCGGACTCGACGACAGGCGGGTGGTATCGAGCAGGCCGCGGCCGGCGAACGCCAGGCCGTCGCCGCCGACCGCGTCGCCGATGACCTGCATCAGCGCGCTGGCCGTCAGCTGCGGCAGATGACTGAGGTAGCCGAGCAGCCGATCGTGCGCCGCGACCGACAGGATGCGCGGGTCGGCGCCGAGCGCCCGGACGAACGCCGACAGCCGATCGACCGCGTCGCCGGTGCCGTCGCCGATCGGCGTCAGCAGCCACGGCCGGTTGGTGAACAGATCCGGCCTGGCGTGCTCGAGACCGCCCTTGGCCGCGCCGCCGAGCGGATGCCCGCCGACGAACGTGAACCGCGCCGGCAGCGACCGCGCCGCATCGACGATCGCCCGCTTCGTGCTGCCCGTGTCCGTCACCACCGCGGCGGTGCGCACGTTCTCGTCGAGCTGCTCGAGCAGCGCGATATTCTGCAGCACCGGCGCGGCGAGAATGACGACGTCGGCGTCGGCCAGGACGATCAGGTCGTCGGCCGCGACATCGATCGCGTGCAGCCGCATCGCGGTCTCGAGCACGTCCTTGCTGTCGACGCCGATGACCAGCGCCGAGGGCCAGAGCTCCCGCGCCGCCAGCGCGATCGAGCCGCCGATCAGGCCGAGCCCGACGATGCCGATCTTGTGGAAGACGGGCGGCTGGGCGGCCGGCCGCCGGCCGGGTTGAATGACCGGGAGCTCCATATGGATTGATGATTTCAGAATGCGGATTGAGGAATGATTTCAGGATGCAGGTTTCGAAATGGTTTCAGAATGCAGACTGCGGAACGCTTTCAAAACGCGGATTGCAGCCGGGTTGACGACTGACCCACCGACTGCCATCGACATTCTGCACGTCGCATTCCGCATGTCGAGGATCCCCTACGCGCCCCAGCCGCGCCGGGCGACCGGCTCGAGACAGATGCTGCGGCCGATCGCCGGCGCGATGATCCGGAGCTCGGCCATCAGG
>JBDTRR010000027.1:0-71993 GCA_039931615.1 Acidobacteriota bacterium | reverse complement strand
GACGGCGCCTACTTCCGCGTGCACCACTTCGCCCGCCAGCTCGGCTCGCCGTTCCCGCTCCTCGCGGCCATCGGCGCCCGTACCAGCACCATCGAGATCGGCACCGCCGTCATCGACATGCGCTACGAAAACCCGCTCTACATGGTCGAGGACGCGGGGGCGGCGGACATCATCGCCGGCGGCCGGCTCCAGTTGGGGATCAGCCGCGGGTCACCGGAGCAGGTGATCGACGGCTGGCGCTACTTCGGCTATGCCCCGGCGGCGGGTCAGACAGACGCCGACCTGGCCCGCGGCCGCGCCGAAGTCTTTCTCGAGGCCCTCGAGGGCAAGGGATTTGCCCAACCCAACCCGCGGCCGATGTTCGCCAATCCGCCCGGGCTGCTGCGCCTCGAGCCCCATGCGGACGGGCTGCGCGACCGGATCTGGTGGGGCTCCAGCTCGAACGCCACGTCCACGTGGGCCGCGAAACTGGGGATGAACCTCCAAAGCTCGACCCTCAAGGACGACGAGAGCGGCGAGCCGCTGCACATTCAGCAGCGCAAGCAGATCGAAGTCTACCGGCAGGCCTGGAAGGAGGCCGGGCACCAGCGTGAGCCGCGTGTCTCCGTGAGCCGCAGCATCTTCGCGCTCGTCGACGACCGCGACCGGGCCTACTTCGGACGCGACGCTCGCGACCAGGACCAGGTCGGATACATCGGCCCGAACACCCGCGCCATCTTCGGCCGCTCGTACGCCGCCGAGCCCGACGTGCTGGTCAAGCAACTCGCTGCAGACGAGGCCATCGCCGCGGCCGACACCCTGCTCCTGACCGTTCCGAATCAGCTGGGCGTCGACTACAACGCCCACGCCATCAACAGCATCCTCAAGTTCGTCGCCCCCGAGCTCGGCTGGCGCTGACGCGATCATGCCCAACGTTCGTCTCGACCCGTCGACCTGGCCACCTGTCATTCGTGGTGGCGGCGATCGAGGATCGCGACGTTCGATTGCGCCTCTGTGCGCTCCAGCACGACCTCGCCGCCGTCGGGCGACAGATCGAAATCGCTGACATTGAAATCGGCAGGGAAATTCGTCAGCTGCCTTTCCTGCCGTGTTTCCAGATCGACCAGCCACAGGTTCTTGTGATCGATCTCGCCGCGCAGCACCACCAAGGTACGACGATCCGGAAAGAACGCAAGATGCCGGGCGCCGCGCGTCAGCGTCAGCTCTGAAAATGGCTTCGCGGATGCAGCCAGGGCAGCGCCCTTCACGGCAAACGTCGTCCCGATATCCGGTCCCGAGTACAGCACTTCCGTGCCGTCGGCCGACCACGCCGGATCGGTCGAATACTCCTGCACCAGACGCGTCGGCGGCGACCCGTCGAGCGGCACCTTCATGAGCCGGGGCGTCCCGCGATCGTCAGCCGCGGTCGTGATCGAGCGGCCGTCCGGCGCCCAGGCGGGCGCACCGTGAAGATCGAGCGCACTGGCAATCACCCGCCCTTCTGTTCCATCGGTCCGCATCACGTACAGGAACGACCCTCCGTCGCCCCTGACCGAAACCGCGATCAGACGTCCATCGGGCGAAATCGCCGGCGCGGCGATGATTTTCGCGGCCGCGCCGGTCCACAACTCAGTCGCTGATTGACCGACCAGCTTCCAGACGCTCTCGTGCCCTCCAGCCGACGAGATGTAGACGAGATAGTCCGGACCGACCCGAGGTGAAAATGCGGCGCCGTTTGGCAGCGCGATGCGGGTGGGTGTCACCCGCTGGTCAGGAACGCCCAGTGGAAGACGCCAGAGCGTGCGTTTCTGATGGGTCACGGTGACCAGTAGACGGGCACCGTCGGCACTGGCCGAGACAGAGGTATAGCGATCGGCGCTCGCCAGCAATCGATGAGGAATGCGTCGATCGACGTCGATGCTGTACAACCAGGGACCGGAGCCGCCACTGTCGTTGGCAAGGTATGCCAACGTTCGCGCATCGAGCAGGACCGGATGACTGACGCGGCCGTGATGCGTGGTGATGCGCTCCGCCGCTCCGCCAGTCGCCTTGACACGCCAGATGTCCATGTCGTCGGGCAGCGCGCCCTGCACGAAATAGATGCACGATCCGTCAGCCGACCAGAGCGGAAAATGAGCGTGCAGTCCGGCCGGCGCCGAGAAAACGGGCGCTGCGGACGGTCGTCGCGGATCGCTGGTGACGAACATCGGATCGCCCGGTCCGGTGGTGTGGTAAACCAGACGGGAGCCGTCTCGCGACCAGTCGAATTCCGCCGCGCTGTCAAGATAGGGGGTGGACGTTCCGCCCTGTGTCGGGACGGACCAGACGCCAATCGCCGCGCCCTGCTTCCCATCAGGCCGGCGGACCCAATAGGTCACCAATGCGCCGTCTGGCGTGAAGCCCAAAGTACGGACCGACCCGTTGACCAGTTCTGGCGCCGTGCCCGCAGTAAGGTTGTGGAACTGCCCCGACCCGAGGCGCGTCATCCAGACGTCCATCTGCCCGTCACGATCTGAAAGAAACGCGGCCAATCGACCGTCGGGCGAAATCGCGGCCGCCGACTCGCGGCCGTCGAAATCGGTCACCGATTCAACGTGCGCGTCGGCGACCGGGCTGCGCCACAGGACCTCGTTCCGCACCAGCCAGAAGCGGACACCGCCGACGACAGCGCCAACGCCGAGGACAATCAGCCCTGCCGCGGCCGACCAGCGAGCGCGACCCTTCGCGACAGCGGGCCGGGGCATGGCGACGTCGGCCAATGCCACGGTTCCAGCTCCCTGATCCTCCCGAAGACTCCGGCCCCGCGCCCACGCATCCAACTCAGCGCGAAAGGCGTAGACCGATCCGATCTTGTTGTGGCGGTGCCGATGGACCGGCATCGCCTCGCGTTTTTCCCAGCGCTGCACGGTCGTGACATCGCGCTTCAGGTAGGCGGCGACCTCCTTCCACGAATCCAGCCGGTCCTCGGGCAGCGGCCCGGACGGTGTGTCGGTACGAGATGCGGGCATGGTGGCGGGGTTCCCGACCGGGACGCGGCGTTCGGCGGATTGTAGCCCGGCGGCGTCAGGAAACGGCAAAGAGCGGCATTGGGCCGCATTCACGACAATCCTTTCGATTGCTGTTTGAGCCCCGCCGGCGAATCAGCCACCGTGGCCGTGCGTCTCCAATCATCCGAGACGCGAGGAGGAGCAGATGAAAGCAAGACTGGCAGTCATTGCCACCGTCGCCCTTGTCGTCGTGGCGCCTTTCGGCCGCAGCCTACTGGCGACCCCCGCCGTGGGGTTTGTCGGGCAAACGGTCGTCATGGGCACGTTCGGCGACATCGATGTGTTCAATCATGTCGTCCCGCCAGACTTCTGGAGGAAGTGGCATAACAGCGACGTCTGGTTGTCGTGGCAGAAAACGAAGGGCGACTCAGACCTCTATGTCCAGAGCAACACCTGGCAACCCGGGGGAAGCACAGGTTGGCACAGCCATCCGGGGCACAGCCTCATTATCGTGACCAGCGGAACCGTGACCGACTACGAAAGCGGCGATCGTCACTGCCGACCCCATGTGTACACGGCGCCGGCCACGTTCATTGACTCAGGTGGGGAACACGTCCATATGATCCGCAATGAGACGGGCGACATCGCCACTGGTTACGCGGTCCAGCTCATTCCGGCCGGGGCCACCCGGCGAATCGATTCGGACGCTCCGGCGAACTGCCCGTTCTGACGCCCCAGGGCCTTGGCAGCGACGGTCACCGAGGGCGCACCCGCGCCGGCTGGCTCTCGGTGGCCGGCGGTTTCCTTTTCCATGGACGGACGCCGCAGTTTGACACCGGCCCCGACCGCGCTACGATCGGCACATGAAAATGGGATGGACGGCCGCTGGCCTCGTCGTGCTCTTCGTCGCCGCCTCATCACCGGTGTCCGCACAGTGGCCGTCGTACCCGACGCGCAACGTGCCCAGAACACCGGACGGGACACCCAATCTCGAGGCGCCCGCGCCCAGAACCGCCGACGGTAAACCCGATTTCACGGGCCTCTGGGACAACGCGTGGTTTCATAACGGCAGGGTCGCCGCGCCGCCGGTGTCGCCGCCGGGCGAACCGCCTGCCTCGACGTTCTTCAACGTCGGCGCCGGGTTCAAGAACGGCCTGCCCCTCAAACCCGAAGCCGCCGCGATCCTGAAGCAGCGTACGGACAGAGGGACCAAGGACAATCCCGATGCGAACTGCCTGCCGATGGGACTGATGCAGTTCCACGAGCAGCCGCAGCCGAGGAAGATCATCCAGACACCCGATGTGATCGTCATCCTCTACGAGGCCAACACCGGCGTCCGGCAGATCTTCACCGACGGCCGTCCCTCCCCCAACAACGACCCACAGCCGTGGTGGTACGGCTACTCAGTCGGCCGGTGGGAAGGCGATGCCCTGGTCGTGACAACGACGGGACTGAGAGACGGCGGATGGCTCGACATCGGGGGCAGCCCGCTGACCGACGCCGCGAAGGTGACCGAACGGTACCAGCGGCTGAGCTACGGGACGCTGCGCATCGATGTCACGATCGACGATCCCAAGGCCTACACCGAACCGTTCACCGTCCGGGTGAACCAGCGCCTCATTCTCGATAACGAGATCATCGAGTTCATCTGCAACGAGAACGAAAAGTCGGTCGAACACATGGTGCCATCGGCGATTGGCCTGACTGGCCCAGCGGCGGCAGCGCCGGCCAACCCGGTCAAGTAGAGCCAGCCCTGGACCGCGGTCGATCGGTGACTTGCACCGCCCATGCTTTGCGTAATAAAGTACGCGCATGCACAAAGCGATGGCGGTCGCCCCATGAACATCATCCGCGCCACCCATCTGGGCATGTGTTTCGGCGTCCGCGACGCGATCGCGCTGGCGCTCGCCAGCGCCGAGGCCGGCCCGCTCACCATCCTCGGAGACCTGGTCCACAACCCGACCGTCCTCAGCGCGCTCGCCGCCAGCGGCATTGCCGTAGCCAGCGAGGTCGCGCAGGTGACAACGCCCACCTTGATGGTCACCGCGCACGGCACCTCGGCAAGAACCCTCGCCAGCACACGGGCGCTCGGCCTGCACGTCGTCGAGGCGACGTGTCCGCTCGTGCACGCCGCCCATCAGGCGGTGGCGGCACTCGTCCGCGATGGTTACCATGTCGTCATTGTCGGGCAGCGCGATCACGTGGAGGTGCGCGGATTGACCGGCGATCTCGACGACTTCGACGTGGTACTCGATGAGGAAGACGTGCGGGCGCTCGCGGCGCACCCGCGCCTCGGCATCGCCGCGCAGACGACGCAGTCGATCGAGAAGGTGCGGCATCTGGTCGGGGCGATCCGGAGTCGGTTCCCGCACTCCGAGGTCCACTTCGTCGACACGGTGTGCAAGCCGACCAAAGACCGACAGTACGCCGCCGTCGAGCTGGCGCGCACCGCCGACGTCGTGATCGTCATCGGCGGCGAAACCAGCAACAACACGCGCGAACTGGTGAAGACGTGCAGCCGGCATTGCTCCCGTGTCCACCACGTCCAGACCGAGGCGGACCTGACCCCGGCGTGGTTCCGCGGGGCGCAGACCGTCGGCATCACCGCCGGTACGTCGACGCCTGACGATGTCATCGACCGCATCGAAGGGCGCATCCGGACGTTCGGCGGTGGGCAGGGCCTCGACGCGTTGGACACGATGGAGCGGGCCCGATGAGCGGCCGGGACCGCGACCGCGTCCGGTGGATGCTGGTCGTCACATTCGCCGCTGGTATGGCCTGGGTCGAAGCGGCCTGCGTCTACTACCTTCGCGTCATGGTCGATCGCGTCGAGCCCTACCAGCCGGACCCCTTGCCGATCCGCGGCATCCTCGGCGACGTCGAGCTGGTACGTGAGGGCGCGACGCTGCTGATGCTGGCGACGACCGGCATGCTCGCCGGCCGGACGTGGCGCGCGCGGCTGGGCTACGCCGCGCTGGCGTTCGGCTCCTGGGACGTTCTGTACTACGTCTTCCTGCGCATCATCTCCGGCTGGCCCGCCTCCCTGTTCGACTGGGACATCCTTTTTCTGCTGCCGCTCCCGTGGTGGGGGCCAGTGCTCGCGCCCGTCGCTATCGCGTTGCTGATGATCGTGTGGGGCACCCTCGTCACCCAACGGCACGATCGCATCCCGGCGGCTCGTGGCACGCGAGCCTCCTGGGGTGTGAGCACGGCCGGCATCCTGCTGGCGCTGGGCGTATTCATGGCCGATTCGCTTCGGGCCCTGCCCGCAGGACTCGACACGGTTCGACAGGTACTCCCGACAACGTTCAACTGGCCTGCGTTCGGCGCGGCGCTGCTGCTGATGGCGGCGCCGTTGGCGCACGCCGGGTGGCGATCGTGGGCGAGCCGGTGGAGGGAGGTCGGGGGGAGCCGGCGATTCACCCGGGCGCTGTCCCGGTTCGAATGAAGACGGGGCGTCAGCCCCCGTGTCGCCTCGCGATGTACACCCCGAATGCGAGCTGCAGCCCGCCGAAACCCGTCCCGAGCCAGACATCGCCCCACGCCGGTGGCGTGGCCAGCGCCGCGACGCCCAGCACCATGAACGAGGCGCCGAGCAGTCGTACGGCCGCGACGCTGAAGGCGCCGCCGGCGAGCAGTCCGGTGCCGTAGAGCAGCAGCCAGACGGCAGGCATCAAGGTCCAATCGTCGCGCGTCCAGGCGCCCCAGGTAAGCGCCGCCCCGGCGACGAGCGGCGCGGCCAGGCTCATCGCGAAGCGGCGTCCAACGGCACCGGCCAGCGGCGCGCCGAGGCGGGCCGCCTTGCGCAACATGGCCGTGACGCCGATGCTCAGGGCAACGGCGGCCGCCAGGAGCCAGACGATGAGCCATTGTTCGACGGAGCTCTGGCTCGCGGCGAGAACGGCGGCGGCCAGGCCGATGGCGCCCATGCCGGCGCCGCCGATGCCGGGCACGGCCGTGAATGTGGAGCTGCGCTCCATCGTCCGCCGGATGAACTGAAGGCTCTCTTCGGCATGCTGTCCGAAAGAGGTCACGACCGCCGGCTCGCCTTCTCGCAACGGCATATCGACGACGGTAACGCGCATCCGGCCAGCTGTCAAAGGACTTCGCACGACAAAGAGCGTGGAGCGGCGATCGCTGCCCACGGCGGCGCGCGGCCAGGCGCGTGCTTCTGGATGCAAACGTCACGGGACATCAGGCGCAACAGGTGTCGCCTCTCGGGTCCGGTTCCAATTCGATGCACGACGCTCAGAAATGTACTGATTCGGTGCGCTGTTGTGCGGGTTAGTCACAACCGACAAGACCTGCGAAACATCCGGTATTTCGCTTGACGTACTCCTGTGATCCGCTCACACTTCAGCCGCGTTGAGGCCGTGCCGACGTGCCAGGAGCCGCCGCGCCCACCCTTTTGACGCCGCGTCGCGCCAGGTGCCCGGCTGCTACTCGAAGGCACTGTTCACATTTCACTTGAGCGGCGTTGTTATCTGTGCGCCCTGAAGCGCCAAATGCCAGGCCGTCAGCCCCCGAAGAGTATTGGCTGACCAATCATTGGCGCTTCACCGATTCACGTCGCACGATCAGGCTCATAAACAGCGATTGCCCAGTATTTGACCTATGCGTATCACCTTTGAAATGGACGGCGGCTTTGCCTATATTCCGGCCTTGAATGGACCGTTCAATATTGATACGTCCACATTGGATCCGCAACAGGCGGAACAGGTGGAGTCGCTGGTCCGGAAGGCGCGACTCTTTGATCAATCGTTCGACCGTGCTCCGGGGGCGCCGTCAGGGGCCGACCGTCGTACTTATACGATCACCGTCGACGATGGTCGGGGATCCCGGGTCGTGAAGGTCAGCGATCCAATCGGCGATCCCGCGCTTGGGGCACTGATAGAACGGCTGCAGACTCTTGGTCGCTCGACGTCGAAGTGAAAGGCCCAGCCGCGCCTGGCCGACATCAGTTCCGTTTAGCTTGCTTGCTATCAACAAAGGACGACTTATGACTCAGCCCAAGCGTACCGCCTGCAATTGCTGCATCGTACCGCCGCACATCCTCGAGAACATCATCCGCAAGGGGTCAGACGCCCAGCGGCAGGCGGCGCAGCACACCCTGGTCCAGACCGAAGCGATGCGCGCCATTCGAATTGGCGAAGCGACGCGAATGGCCCGCTCGCGATCCAGTGCACCCGTGCAGACTGCGGTGACGCCGCACAAGAATCGCCGGATCTTCAATACCTCACACTCCTCGAGTCTGCCTGGAACATTGGCACGAAGTGAGGGCCAGGCCGCGACGGGTGATCTGGCGGTGGACGAGGCATACGCTGGCTTCGGCGCCACCTTCGACTTCTACTGGGATATCTTCCAGCGCAACTCGATCGACAACGCCGGGATGGACATGATCGGCACGACCCATTTCGGGAATCTCTACAACAATGCCTTTTGGAATTCCTCCCAGATGGTGTTCGGCGATGGCGATGGCACTATTTTCAACCGCTTCACCATCGCGATGGACGTGATCGGCCACGAGCTGACCCACGGCGTGACGGAGCACACCGCCGGCCTGGTCTACCAGAATCAATCGGGTGCATTGAATGAATCGATGTCCGACGTCTTCGGCTCGATTGTCAAGCAGCGATCGCTCGGACAAACGGCTGCCGCTGCCGATTGGTTGATCGGCGCCGGGCTGCTGGCGCCCGGAATCAATGGGGTGGCGCTGCGATCGATGAAGGCGCCCGGGACTGCGTATAACGACCCTCTCCTCGGCAAGGATCCGCAGCCCGATCACATGAGCCGCTACAACCCGACGTCTTCGGACAATGGCGGCGTCCACATCAATTCGGGCATCCCGAACAAGGCCTTCTACCTGGCCGCGATCGCGCTTGGCGGCAACTCCTGGACCCAGGCCGGGAAGATCTGGTACCGGACGCTGACCGATTCCAGGCTGGGCTCATCCGCGCAGTTCCAACAGTTTGCCAATTTGACGGTGGACAATGCCAAACAGCTGTTTGGCGCCGCCGTCAGCAATGTGATCATCCAGGCGTGGCAACAGGTTGGCATCACGGTCGCCTCGACGTCCGGTGGCGTTCAGTTCACCGGCACGCTGCAAGCCAATCAGACCGGCCGCTGGTTCACCTTCAACTGGCCCGCCCAGTCGCACGTGGTCTGGACCGTCGTGCCGACGACGGTCAAGTCCGGGGCGCCGCAGATTCGCTGGAAGGTTCAAGTCGAGAGAGCCAGTGCCGGGTTCATCACCTATTGGATCAACGTCACGAACCTGACGGCGGCGCCGGTCACGTTCGAGGCGCGGTTCGACGTCCTCACGTAGTCAACAACCATCAATTCAGCGAGGAGAACGCATATGTCTGTTGGAGTGCAATTCACGGGAACGCTGCCGGCAAACGCCACGCAAAAGTGGTTCACCTTCAACTGGCCGCAGCAGTGGCACGTGGAGTGGAACGTCGTCCCGACGTCGCCCAAGCCCGGCGCGCCCCAGATCGAATGGAATGTCGAAGTGGAGCGCGCCAGCGCCACGGCGGTCACCTACTGGATATCGGTTCACAACCTGACGGCGGTGCCGGTCACGATCGAGGCGCGATACGCCGTCATGAGCTAGGAGGCGGAAGATGCGGGTCACTATACACATCGACGGGCAGACCGGGGTGGCGACGAGCCACGGCCAGCCCGACGTGCCGGTATCGCAGGCGGCCGGCGAGGCGTTGAACGGTGGAGCACCACCAGCGGGGCTGTTGGGTGCCCTGGCGGCAGCCGATGAGGGATCGGCCTCGGTCATGACCTACGATGCGGGAGCTCCATCCGCCGATCTCGTTGCGGCGATGGGGACATCGAATGGAGCGATGACCGGCGGAATCGACGGGGGGGCTGCCCCGCCGCTCGGGACCGAGGTGACCGGCGGCCCGGGAACCGAGGACACCGATGGCGGCGCGGCCGGCACGGCCGCGGAATACGACGGCCCTCCGGCGATCGACGCCGGCGCCCCGCGCGGGCAGGCAGTATCGAGCGAGCACGCGGCAACCCCAAACCCCAAGCCCAAGACCAAGCAGAAGTAGCGACGCGCGAAGGCTCACTGTCGACCGCTGAACAGACGGAGGGCGCGGTTGCCGATGCCACGGCTCCCGCGCCCCGGATGTTCAGAGGTCGAATTCAGCCTGTTGTCGATGTCGGCTCCCACCTTCGTCCGCATCCGACCGAACCGCCGGATCTTCTTGTGGCGCGGTCAGCCCTTGCCCCAGCGCCCGGGGCGGGGTTGATGAGCGTTGCCGTGCCGTGACGGTACGCGGCTCGGCCTCGGGTGTGTCAAGAACCCGTCCGTGCAGCTGCTGCGGACGCCATGCGGGATGGCGCCGCTTGCGCTCGCGTCGGCGTTTGCATACGCTCGATCGCCGGTTGCCGAAGGCGATCGGCGTTCGCGATCCGGGTTCCAGGTCAAATTGGAGGGTGTTACATGAAGTCGTCGCAAGCCGGGCAGTGGGCCTGGAGGCAGTTTGGGTGTGTCGTGGCGCTCGCCGCGTGTCTCGCCGCCGTGCCGTCGACCGTGTTCGCACAGGCGGCGATCGCCGGAGTCGTGAAGGACGCCTCGGGCGCGGTCCTGCCCGGCGTGACGGTGGAGGCGTCCAGTCCGGCGCTGATCGAGAAGACCCGGTCGGCCGTCAGCGACGGGGCCGGGCAATACCGGATCGAGAACCTGCGCCCGGGCGCCTACTCAGTGCGGTTCGCGCTGTCCGGGTTCACGGTCGCGCTTCAAAGTGTCGAGCTCTCGGGCTCGGCGACGTTCACCGTGAACGCCGAGATGCGCGTCGGATCGCTCGAAGAGACCGTCACGGTCACCGCGGCGTCGCCGGTGGTGGACCTGCAGAGCGCGCAGCGACAGACGGTGCTGAGCAACGACGTGATCAAGGCCATTCCGACCGCCGGGAGCTACAACGCCCTGCTCGTGCTCGTGCCCGCCCTCCTCGGCGGACAGCAGGACGTCAGCACCGGTCCCTGCAACTCGTGCACGTTCAGCGCCCATGGGACGCTGTTGTCGCTGGGCGGCAACCGCGCCAACACCGACGGCCGGCTGCTGGTCGACGGCATCAGCATCGCCGTGCCGCAGGCCGGCGGCACCAACTACCTCACCGACACGCGCAACGCGCAGGAAGTGGCCTTCACGGTGTCGGGCAGCATGGGCGAGGTGGAGTCCGGCGGTCCGGTGATGAACATCATCCCGCGGTCGGGCGGCAACACGGTGTCGGGCAACGGCTTCCTGTCGTGGGCCAACGGCGACCTGCAGAGCAGCAATCTGACTGACGAGCTCAAGCGGTTGAACATCACGCCCAGCCCGCTGATCAAGAGCTACGACCTCAGCGCCGCGGTGGGCGGTCCACTTCGCAAGGATCGCGCCTGGTTCTTCGGCACCGTGCGCGGTCAGGGCAACTCGGCCTACATCACCAACATGTACTACAACAAGAACGCCGGCGACCCGACCAAGTGGCTGTACGACCCGGACACGTCGCGCCAGGCGTTCAACGACAAGACGTGGCAGAACGCCAGCGGCCGGCTCACCACCCAGATCACGCCGCGCAACAAGCTGAACATCTTCTGGGACGAGCAGAGCGTCTGCGCCAAGTGCGAGAACGGCGGCAACTACGCCAACGCCACGACCTCGCCCGAGGCCAACGGCTACGGCGACCTGACGCCGATGCGGTTCCAGCAGGCGACATGGAGCTCGCCGGTCAACAACAAGCTGTTTCTCGAGGGCGGCTTCGGCTACTTCTTCTCCCGCTGGGGCGGCCGCGCCAAGGAGGATCCCAACACCGAGAACCTGGTGCGCATCATCGAGCAATGCGCCGCGGGGTGTGCGGCCAACGGGAACATCCCCGGCCTGATGTATCGCTCGCAGACGACCGACCTGTTCAGCGACGGCCGGAACAAGAACATCACCACGACCTGGCGCGCCAGCATGGCCTACGTGACCGGCGGCAGCACGTTCAGGGCCGGCTACATCGGCAACCAGCTCGGCGACATCCGGTCGGCCAACCGGGGGACGAACGACCTGCGCTACCGCGTCAACAACGGCGTGCCGAACCAGTTGACCGAGTACGTCCACGACCAGCAGAACGACCTCTGGATGCGCAATCATGCCCTCTACGCGCAGCAGCAATGGACCCGCGGCCGCCTGACGCTGCAGGGCGCACTGCGCTTCGATCGCGCGTCGAGCTGGGCGCCGCCGCAGCGGCTCGAGTCGCGGTTCTGGGCGGCCCCACTGGTGTTCGATCGGACGCCGGTGGTGGACAGCTACAAGGATCTGACGCCGCGCGCGGCGGTGACGTACGACCTGTTCGGCAACGGCAGGACCGCACTCAAGGCGACGCTCGGCAAGTATCTCGAGTCCACCGTCACCGCGTCCAACTACAGTCTCGGCAACCCGACGTCGCGGCTGGCGACCAACGTCAGCCGGACCTGGACCGACCGCAATGGCAACTGGAGCCCTGACTGCGATCTGTCGAACCCGAACCCGCAGGACTTCGGCCCCGGCGGCGACTTCTGCGGCGTCATCAGCAATCTCAACTTCGGCACGGCGACCTTCAGCAACACCATCGACCCGGCGATCCTCAAGGGCTGGGGCGTGCGGCCGTCGGACTGGAACTGGGGCGTGTCGGTGCAGCATGAAGTGCTGCGGCGCACGTCGGTCGAGGTCGGCTTCTTCCATCGCGAGTTCTTCGGCTTCGCCGTGACCGACAACCTGGCGGTGAGCCCGTCCGACTTCAGCCAGTTCTCCATCACCGCACCACAGGACTCGCGCCTGCCCGGCGGCGGCGGCTATCAGGTCGGCACGCTCTACGACCTGAACAACCCGGCGCTGTTCGGTGTCACCCGCAACTACATCACCTACGCCGACAGCTACGGCAACGCCTATCAGAAGTTCAATGGGATTGACGTCAGCGTCAGCGCGCGGCCCGGCAACGGCCTGACCGTGCAGGGCGGCTTCTCCGGCGGCTACTCGACCTCCGACAACTGCGAGGTCCGGGACAACGTTCCCGAGATCGCGCTGCTGAACCCGTACTGCCACATCGAGACCAGCTTCCTGCCCCAGTACAAGGGCATCGCGACCTACATCGTGCCCCGGATCGATCTCGCGCTCAGCGCCACGTTCACCAGCAAGCCCGGCATCCAGGTCAGCGGGTTCGGCACGCCGGTCACCGGCGGCGCGTTCGCGGCCAACTACACCGTCTCGAATCAGGTCGTCTCGGCCATCCTGGGCCGGCCGCTCGCCGGCAACGCCACGAACCTGACGGTGAATCTGATCGAGCCGCACTCGATCCTCGGCGAGCGCGTCAACGAACTGAACATGCGGGTGGGCAAGATCTTGCGCCTTGGTAAGAGCCGTGCCAACGTCGGGGTCGACTTCTACAACCTGCTGAATGCCGCGACGCCGCTCAGCTATAACCAGGCATTCATTCCCGGCGGCGCGTGGCTGACGCCGACGTCGGTCCTGTCGGCCCGGTTCGCCAAGCTCAGCCTGCAGTTGGATTTCTAGCGGGCCTCCGGCCCAGCCAGGGCCTCGGCCCGCTATAGGTCACTTGCGAGCCCGGAGACTTGACTTGTTGAGTCAAGTCTCCGGTTCTCAAGGGTTCTAGCGCAGCGGCTGCTGAAAAGGGGCCGTACCCCAACTGTCCGTTGGTCAGAAAAAGGGGTACGGCCCCTTTTCTCCGGCCCCAGCCCCTACGGCGGCGAATTACGGCACCGTGAGGCGAGCAAGCCCGTGGCGGTGCTGAGACTGCAGTAGGGACGAAGCACTCTGGAAAGCAGATCACGGCGGCGCCGCGACGCCCCGCGTCAGCGACCGCGGCTGTCGCGAGGCGCACGGAGTCGTCCGGTGTCGTTGGCACGCGGATGTTCGCGAGAGCGATACGGACCGTGCTGATGACCGACCTCCTCGCCGATCTCTCGACGACCGCCGAGCCGATCCGAATTAGAACACGAACTTCAACGCGAGCTGGACCACACGCGGATCGAATGCGGTCGTGATGGTGCCGAAATTCGCGGCCCCGCGGACGGCATTCGGCGTGCCGAGGTTCACCGTGTTGAGCAGATTGAAGACCTCGGCGCGGATCTCGATCGCCCGGGCGAGGCCGACCCGGATCCGCCGCATCAGCGTCAGGTCGACCTCACGGTAGGAGGGACCGCGGACCGGATTCCGCGACGCCGAGCCGAGCGTGAAGACGGGGGCGTCGGCGAAGGCAGCGGTGTTGAACCACTGGCCGGCCGTCCGCTCATCGGCGGGCAACGCCGGATCGCCGACGAGATTCGGCCGCTGGACGCCGAACCCGGCGAAGGCGTTGTTGTTGGTCGTCTGCGTCACGGCAACCGGAACGCCGGACTGGAGCGTGACGAGCGATGCCACCGTCCAGTCGTTGGCTACCGCGCCCAGGAGGCCGGGCCATTGCCGGGCGCGCCCGGCGCCGACGGGCAGGTCCCATACCACCGACGAGACGAACACGTGCGGGATGTCGCCGGTGGAATAATCGCGCTCGCGGCCCCGGTCGAAACTGTCGGCGACCGGGTAGTTCGCGATCGGACCGGTCAGGATCGAGGCATCGAACACCGACGAGGCATCATCCAGCAGTTTGGACCGGGTGTAGGCCACCGAGTACGACAAGCCGCGCGCCGGCCGCTGCCGCAGGCTCAGCTCGACGCCCTGATACCTCGTCGTGCCGACGTTGTTGCGATACAGACTCACCGTCGTGTAGGCGGGATACGGCTTGAGCAGCTGGGCCAGCGGAATGGTCGGATCGCCGAGCGGCGAGGAGGGCGGGATGATGCCGAAGTACGGATTGGCGACGCGTTGATTGAGCGCCGGGCCCAGGGCGAGCTGTTCAACCGTCAGCTGATTGAGGTTGAGATCCGGAATCCCGATATGCGTGATGGTCGAGCCGACGTAGGCCGCTTCAACGGTGGTGTTGGTCGTCAGCTCACGTTGCACGGAGACATTCCACTGCTGCACGTAACCGGAGCCGAGGGTGGCGTCGACCGCGAACACCCCCTGGCCGAGGCCCGCCGTCGGCGTCGGCGCCAGCGGCGCGACGGTCGGCCCGTCCTGCAGCACGAACGCGGGTGAGACCGTGTCGAGCGCCCGCTGCGAGACCGTCTGCAGAAATGGGAAGGTCGGCGTCGTGAACGGCGTCGTGATGCCGGCCATCTCGATCCAGACCATGCCGTAGCCAGAGCTGAGAACCGTCTTGTCGGTGCGGCGGTAGACCGCGCCCAGGCGCGGGCCGAAGTTCTTCTTCTTGAGCGGCCGCACCGGATCGGTCCCGGGATACTCGAGCTGCTGGGTCCGCAGATTGAAGACCGCGACCTGGCCATTGATCTCGGTTGAGGGGAAATTCAGCGTATACCGCAAGCCTGGGTTGATCGTCAGCCGGTCGGAGACCTTCCAGTCGTCCTGGACGAAATACTCCTGGAAGTGCGCCCGCTCCTGGATCGGCGCCTGCTGCAGGTCGATGGAGAACGTCTGGACCTGGCCGAGCAGGAAGCTGGCCAGCGGCGTACCGGTGTTGGCGACACCCGGCAGATCGCTGCCCAGCGCATTGAACATGAACTGGCCGGTCGGCGACGGCGGCTGGACGACGTTCAATCGCTCCCATCGCCAATCGAATCCGAACTTGACCGTGTGACGTCCGGTCAACCAGGTGACCGAATCCGCCACTTCGCTGACGCCGGTGGTGAAGTCCGAGGCGGTGTTGGTCGGCGAGCCGAGCTGCTGGTAGCCGCCAATCATGAAGGTCGGCAGCGTATTGGGAAACCTCGCGGTTGAAGGGATGCCGGGAATGCTCAGGGCTGCTCCGGCCGACGTCGCCAGCCGGGCCGCCGTCCGTCCGACGGCGCGCCGCGTATCGCCGATCCGCAGCGCGTTCAGCAGATTGCCGGAAAAGGTGTGCTGGTAGTTCGATGCGAACGCCCACGCTGTCGTGTCCTGCGGGCCCAGCGTCCCGGTGGTGACGCCGCTGCCATCCGGAAGAGGCGTCACCGGCACGAACCGGTCGCGAAAATACGACAGGCGGCCGAACAGCTGGTCCCGGTTCGAGGCGGACCTGTGGTCGAGCCGGACATCCCACTGATCCTGGTCGTCAGTTTCGTTCTCGATCCGGCTGTAGTTGTTGGCCGTCCCGGACCCGTTCGGCAGTGGGTAGCGCTGCAGCAGCGCCAGCGCCACCGGATCGATTCGTCCAGCCGGAATCGCGGCACCCGTAAATGCGGTCCGCACCGATCCGATGGTGGTCGACGGATCGTAGATGACCGGCACCCGCCCGCCGACTGCCTCGGTGAAGGTGCCCTGCCGCTGCAGCAGCGTCGGCACGGTGGAGGTGACGGTGCGGCCAATCGACTGGCGTTGTCCCTGGTAGTCGACGAAGAAGAACGTGCGGTCCTTGACCAGCGGTCCCCCCAGCGTGCCGCCGAACTGATTCCGCCGGTAGGCCGGTTTCACCGGATTGGCCGACTGAAAGTACTGCCTCGCGTTGAGATGCTCGTTGCGCAGGAACTCGAATCCCGTGCCATGAACGGCATTGGCACCGGCCCTGGTGGTCAGGTTGATCACGCCGCCGTTGAAGCGGCCGAACTCGGCGGGCACGCTGTTGCTCTCGATCTTGAATTCCTGAATCGCATCGATGATCGGAAAGAACGCCACCTGGCCCGGCTCGGGCTGGACCACCGAAATGCCGTCGAACAGATACTCGTTGGTGCGCGGACGGCCGCCGTTGATCCGCGGAAACTGCGAGGTGGGCGGAAGCGCGACGCCTGGCGCGAGTGACGCCAGGGTGATGAAGTTCCGGCCGTTCAGCGGCAGCTGCACGATCTGCTCCTGCTCGACCACCGTCCCGAGGCTGGCGGCTTCCGCCCGAAGCATCGAAGCATCCGCCGTGACCGTGACTTGTTCGCGTACCTCGCCAACGGCGAGGCTGAAGTCGATCCGCGCCGTTTCACCGGTCGACAATCTGATGCCGTCCCGCCGGATGGGCTTGAATCCCGACAGCTGGACCTCGACGCGGTAGACGCCCGGAGCCAGGCTCGGCGCCGTGTAGACGCCCTCGCCGCTCGACACGACCACCCGCTGCCGGTTCGTCCCGACGCCGGTCACGGTCACGGTCGCGCCCGGGACGGCCGCGCCAGCGGAATCGTTGACGACGCCGGTGATCGCGCCAGCGGCCACCTGGGCGACGAGCGGTGAGGCGGTCGCCGCGACACACCAGATCGCGAACCGGAAGACACCAATCGGACCGGGACGGGTCGCGCGCATGCAGCCTCCACCGGGGCGGGAAGCGATCACTCTATACCGGATGTTATAGCGGTTCAAATCGACTTGAATCGACATCGATATGGCGTCAGCCCCGTACGTGCCGTCTGGCCCCGGCTCGGACATGGCGTCAGCCTCGTACGTGGCGGCCGACTTCAGTCGGACTAGGGATCAATCCGGCTGAGCCGGATCCCACGTCCGCGGCTCAGGATCTGCTGTCTGGAGGTGTCCTCTTTTGCACAGTCTGCGAGGCCCGCGCGCGTTATAAACGCCATGGCGACGCGGCCACGGTGGGGAGCGGACAAACAACCTCGCCAGATCCGCCAATCTCCACCGATCGGCCGGCACGCCGCGATCGGGGACTGGAGCCGTGATGCACATCTGGGAACACAATCCGCGCCGCCGTCCTGGCCGGCTCGAACAGGCGTGCAGTGCGCCGCTCGCCGACCAGCGCCGAATCCTCCTGGTGGGGACCGACGACGACTGGCGGCTCCTGACGGCCTACCTGTTTGAAGACGCCGGCTACACGGCGTATGCCGCCGCTGACGGCCCCCTGGCCGTGACGCTGGTCGCCCGCCTGCTGCCCGATGTCGTCGTCGTGCAGATGGACGCGCCCGCTGGACTCGACGTCCTGATGCGGCTGCGTGACGACGCCCGCGCGGCGAACACTCCCGTGGTGGTCCTGACGGCGTGGATCCAGTCAGTCCACGCGCAACGCGTGCGCGCCCTGGGCGGCGTGCCCCTGGCGCCGGATGCCGCCGACATCAAGGCGTTGGTGGCGGACGTGACGACGCTGATCGTCGACGCCGCCCGTGGCCCGCGGGCGCTCAAACGGCGCCTGCTCGACCTGCAGGAGCTCGCGCGGTACTATCGCCCGGACGCGGAAGGCAAGGCCCAGCTACGTCGCCTCATCGACCAGCTCCAGGTTGCCATTTTCGCGGTCGACGAACAGGGGCACTGCATCGCCGCCAGCGAGGGCCTCACCACACTCACCGGCTACTCCCGTCTCCAGCTGCTGTCCCGGTCGATCGGCGAAATCGGGTTCGTCCCCGGGCACGTGTCCGCCCTGCGGTGGCGGGGCTATCTGGCGAGCCGGCAATCGGCCGGGATGGCGTCGATCACAACCCAGGCCGGGGAAGACATCGCCGTTCACACGGCGACCGTGGCGGAGATCTTTCCCGGGTTCCACGTCGCGGCATTCGCGGCCGCCGACCCTCAGCGTCGGTCAGACGCAGCCGGCCACCAGAAGCCGTAGTCGTGTCCCGCCGCGATGCAGCGATCGGCCGCGACTGCCAGATGACCGGCCGGACCGACGCCACCGTCCTGGTGGTGGGCGATGATGCACCGAGTCGCCGCGTTTTACTCGCAACCCTGGTCCGGGCTGGCTATCGCGTCACCGAGGCGCGCAGCGGGCTCGAGGCGCTGACGTTGCTTCGCGAAGGGAAGCTCTTTGATCTGCTGATCGCGGACATCGGGCCGCCGGGTCAGACTGACGTCGAGACGGCAGCCAGGATTCGAACCACGCGTCCGGAACAGAGAATCCTGTGCCTGACCGGCCGGATCGATCGACTGGTGGATCTCCGCTCGCATTGGACCGGCGAAGCAGCCTTTCTCGAGAAACCGTTCACGCCTCGAGGCCTGAGCATCGCCGTGTCGCTGTTGCTCTACGGGTACGGTTGATGTCGGTCAAATGAGATCGACGCCCAGCGCCGATCATCCTGGCGGGAAGTGAAGAGATGAGCCGGTGTTGCTCGATCACCAGATCGTCGGCACCCGAGGCGCTGCCGTCGATCGCGCGCGTGGGAGGGTGCGGCCGGACGACTGTCCCTTCAGTCGTCCAACCGCCGCACCGCGTCTACTCGTCGGGAGACCGGAAGCGCACCTCGTGCCCGTCTGCGTAGGTGATCGCCGACAGCAGGCCGATCGGGCTCTTGCCGTCCGCGGCCGGCACGCACGTCACGGTGATGGGATCGCCCGGCTTGAGGGCATTGGGTCCGGACTTGCCGATCCCGAGCCTGGCGAGGCTGGTGACGCTGCCACCAACGAACGACCACTCAGTTGTCGTTCCGTCCGCGTTCATGACGTCGAGCTTCATCGACGAGTGCGGATTGACCAGCCTGAAGGCCTTGAACGCGCCGACCACCTTCGCTTCCTTTCCCAACGCGTAGACGCCCGCGAGGGAATGGTGAGCCTGCAACGAAGCACTGGCCAGGATCAGCCCGCACAACACGACGCATCGCACAGTCCACTTCGCCATTCGTTCCTCCTCGAAATCATCAGCAACTTAGTGCCGGATCTGCGTCGCCGCCGCTTCGGTCTCGAAACTCGTCTCGCAGTTGCCTCGCTCTCGCAGAAGCCCCGCGTTGGGATTGGTGTTGCGCCGCACCGTTCGTGTCGGGTAGACGTACGGCTCCACCAGGACCTCGGGATCTTCGACCGTGACGTCGTAGAGGATTATATCGCCCTGGCGCGTGAATTTCTCCACGACATGCATGTCCGTGGAGTGGAAGAAACCGCCGCGGCCAAGCCACGTCGTATCGATGAACGCGATGGAGTCGAGGACGAGGGTGTCGCCCTCCCAATGTCCCACCGTGTTCCCGAGGTACGTAATATCGTACGCCGCGTCTGCACTGCGCTTCCGGCCATCGGTCGGGACGACGCGGAACTCGGGGTATCCCCCGCCGGCATCGCCTCCCGAATAAAGGAAGGTCACGTCATTTTCGGTCTGGAAGATGCGCCGGGGTGGACCCTGCCTCGGGATGCCCAGCGGTTGGCAGGTCATCACCGGGTCGTACTTGTTCGTCCACATGTCGAGTTCCTGAACCTTGTCCCAGTGTTCCGGCTTGTATGTCGGGCGACCCAGATTGCCGAACCGCGAGGGCGAGTAGAGCTCGAAATCTTCAGTCTGATTTGTCGACCGGGTGCAGTTCGTCCCCTGCGTCGGACCGCAGCGGCGCCCGCCCCCCGTCATGTAGTTTCCAATCCAGTCGCTGAACGCCCAGCTGCCCGTCAGGTCGGGGTGGCCGGCCAACCGCGGCGTGGGCACCGACTTGTCGATGGCCGGTTCGGTCCTGGCGAACACGCCGCGGGGAATCTGCCCCGTCACCGTCATCGCCTTCTGTACGCCGGCCGGCACGGGCGCCACCACATAGACGTTGCCCGTCTCCGTGACATCCGTCGTCAGGTCGCGAACGACCGCGCCGCCCCGGCGCTCGACCAGCTTGCCGGCGTACAGCACGCCGATCTTGTTCAGCGGGTTGTTCCAGTCCTGATAGCCGCTGTAGGTGAACTCCGTGGTCGTCGATCCGTGGGTGACGACCACACGCTCGGCCATGTATTTCGCATCAAGGGTCGCGGTCGCGGTCGCCCCTGGAACGCCCGGAATCGGGAACGCCACGACCGCCTTGCCCGCCACCCACGACACTGACGTCTGACCCGCTTTCACGACGCCGTCGTCGAACAGCGTGCCTGGGTTGGCGCCCAGCCAGAATGTGTCGGTGGTCCCGGCCAGCGCGGCCTTGGCCGCTCCCTGGGGACTCGCCCAGATGCGGAGCAGACGATCCTGGACGGTTGCCGGCATCGGGGTGGTCTTCCCCTTCGTCGGGCCGATCGTCGCACCGGGGATGTCTTCGTCCCAGGCGTACAGCCCGCTGACCACCTCGATGTTCGAATACGCTTGTCCGTTCGACCGCGTGCACGTGTATTGAATCCGCTGACTGAAAGTCTGGTAATTGGTGCTGGCGCGGTACTTCGTCAGCGTGCACGGTTGTCCGTCCACCTGGATCGTGCCCTTGCCCTGATATTCGAGCGTCGCGACCATGTCGCGTTCATCATGGCCCTTCAGCATGCCGGTGCTCCACATCCAGTTGAAGAGCACGGCCTTCAGGTCCTTGGCGTCCTTTGCGGGTGTGTAGGGTTCAGGAACCCCGCGTGGACCCTGGGCACCAACGGTCAACGAGCCGGCGATCGTCAGGGCCACGCCGAACGCGACCCCGATCCAACTCATCCTTCGACGAAACTCCATGGTGGTCCTCCTTCTTGTTCAATCATTGGCGCCACCGCGAGAGACCGTGATGACGTGCCCGTCTGCGCGAGGTAATCGTCTTCAGCCGGCATTCCGATTGGATGCCCGATGAACGGTCGCATCCTACACCAACCACAGGCTGTTCGGGCCCGGATTCCGCCCCACAGGGATGGGGCAGGAATCAGGTTGGCTCGTCGCCAGAACCTCACCAGCGGACCGATGCGCACTGCCACGGCGAGGAGCGGGGAAACGCAACAGGCGCACACATTCCATCCCGCACACTCTTCATCCTTGACTGTGCATGCAGCGTACAGTAGAAGCGTAGCGCTCTGTCGCGGCCAGCGCCGGGGCTGCCCGGACCTCAGCGAGGAGGAACGATGACGCGCTACCTTTGTTCGGTTTCCCGCCGCGCAGCCCCGCTGACGCTGTGCGCCGTGCTGTTTCTCGCCGCGCCGGCGCGCGCCCAGTTCGATTCCGCCCAACTGTCTGGCATCGTGCGCGACGCGACAGGCGGTGTGCTGCCGGGCGTCGACGTGACGCTGACCAGCGTCGGCACCGGGTTGGAGCGGAGGGCGGTGACCAACGAAGATGGCCTGTACGCGTTCCCGAACGTGCCGGTCGGCGAATACAAGGTGACGGCGGTGCTGACCGGCTTCCGCTCCGTCACCCAGACCGGCGTGGCGATGACGGCCGGCGTCAACATCCGCGTCGATGTCCAGCTGGCGCTCGGCGCGGTCAGCGAAACCATCCAGGTCGTCGCTGCCACGACACTTGTCGACACGGCGGTGATCGGCCGCACCCTGCGCGCTGAAGAGATTGCGGAGACCCCGCTCAGCGGCCGCCGCGCCGCACAGGTCGCGCAACTGGCGCCGGGCGTCGTCGGCCTCAACATGGGCGGTTCGGTACCAACCGGGGTCAACACCTTCTCGACCGGCATCAGCTCCATCAATGGCGGCCGCGCGGACGAGTTCATCACGACCGTCGACGGTGCGCCCTCGATCCGGGTCCGCCAGGCCGGCGGCTTCATGATGGGCGCCCAGAACTTCGACACCGTCGCCGAGGTGCAGGTGCTGACGACGAACTATCAGGCGGAATTGGGCCGCGCCTCGGCCGGCCAGCTCCGCCTCGTCACCAAGAGCGGCACGCAGAACTTTCGCGGCAACATGTTCTGGAGTCATCAGAACGACGCGCTCGACACCAACACCTGGACGCGGCAGCAGGCCGGCCTCGACAAGTCGCCGCACACCTACAACGCCTACGGCTTCACCATCGGCGGACCGATCTTCATTCCCGGCAAGTTCAACACCAGCAAATCGAAGGTGTTCTTTTTCTGGGGCGAGGAGTGGCAGCGCGATCGGACCGTCGAGGAGCAGACCGCGATCGTGCCGACCGCGGCGATGCGCAACGGCGACTTCAGCGCCCTCCTGCCCGGCCGGGTGATCCGCGATCCACTCACCGGACAGCCGTTCGAAGGCAACATCGTCCCGGCCGATCGCATCAGCCGGCAGGGGCAGGCCCTGGTCAACGCGCTGCCGCTGCCGATCGCCGGCTTCCAGCAGGGCGCGAACAACTGGATCGGGAACCCGGCGGTCTTCAACAACCAGCGCAAGGACAGCATCAAGGTCGACATCGTGCCGTCGCTGAAGCATCGTCTCGCGGTCAGGCATACCTGGGCGCCGAACGTCTGGAACGATCCCGAACCGATGACGGTGTACTCGACGATTTGGGACTATCCGGGCCGCACTCTGGCGGCAACGCTGACCAGCACGCTGTCCAACTCGCTGATGAATGAGCTGTCGTTTTCATGGGGTTCGACCAGCCCGTCGAAATACTTCGGACAGCGCAACTGCGACTACTGTCCCGGCGGCGTCGACGCGCTGCTGTACCCGAGGCAGTCCGACGTCGGCATCAGTTACCCCTACCTGTTCCCGGGCACCAAGCTCGATCCGGACAAGATTCCGAACATCGCACTGCAGGGATTCACCGCCGTCAACAATGCGGCCTACCCGGGATCGTGGAACGACTTCGCGTTTCTCTGGACCGACAGCGTCACCAAGATCGCCGGCAACCACACGGTCAAGGCCGGGATCAGCATCGAGCGATCGGGCATGAACGACCGTATCCAGCTCAGCTTCGCGCAGGCGCCCGCGACGACAAACCAGAACGGATCGTTCCGGTTCTTCGATGCGCGGGCCGGCGGCAGCGGCTATGCGCTGGCCAACGCGCTCCTGGGCCTGTTCGACGACTACACCGAGTTCGGCAACAAGCCCAACACGCGCTGGCTGGCGATGGCCTACGACTGGTACGCCCAGGACAGCTGGAAGCCGACCCGCGATGTCACGCTCGAGCTCGGCCTGCGCTACTCGCTATGGCAGCCGTGGGGCACGACCAACCAGACGATGGCGTCGTTCGACAATCGCTTCTACACGGCCGCGGCCGCCGCGACAGTCGATCGGACCGGCGGGTTCGTGACGGGCGGCGATCGCTTCAACGGCATCGTTTTGCCGGGCGACGGCCCGAGTGCCGAGGCGATCGAGACATTTCCGCAGCTGGCGAACCTGCAGCGGCTCTACCGCGGCGTGCCCAACGGGTTTTCCGACACGCCGACGGATGGCCTCCAACCGCGGCTCGGACTGGCGTACGCCATCAACGAGCGCACGACGCTGCGCGCCGGCATCGGCCGATTCCTGAACCGCGTGCAGATCAACACGACCGCGGCCTACGGCTTCAATCCGCCGCTGTCGGAGATGCAGACGGTCATCAACGGCACCGTCGATGCGCCGGGCGGCGCGTCGACTCGCAATTTCCCGCTGGTGATGGCGATGCAGTCGCCGGAGTTCACCAATCCGACGTCGTGGGCGTGGAATACCACGCTCGACCGCCAGCTGCCATGGTCGATGAGTGGCACGATCTCGTACGTCGGCCGGTCGGCGACCAACCTCGAACGCGCCCGTAACCTCAATCAGTTGCTGCCTGGCACGCTTCAGGCCAATCCGTCGGTGAACGCCAACGCGCTGCGCCCGTATCTCGGTTTCAGCACGATCACGCTCTACGACACGACCGGCCGCTCGCGCTACAACAGTCTCCAGGCCCAGGTCGATCGACGCTCCACGCGCGGCGTCGGCTTCAACGTCGCCTACACCCTCTCGCGCACGACCGACAATGGGTCCGGCCGTAACGATTTGCTGCCGAATGCCTACGACGATAGTGGCTACTACGGCCGGTCGGATCTCGATCGTCCCCACGTCCTGGTCTCACAGCTCCGCTATCACTTCTCGCCGCTCGAATCGTCGCCGGCGGCGCTGCGGTGGCTGCTGGGAAACTGGGATGTCTCGGCCCTGTTCCAGGCCCAATCCGGCGCGCCGTTCGACGTCCGCACCGCCGTCGACATCGCCGGCATCGGGCCGGGCAGCGGCAACCAGTTCTACGACCTGATTGGCGACCCGACGGGCGCCCGGACCGATTGGGACGATGCGTCGTCGCGGGCGACCTGGTTCGACAGGAACGCCTTCCGCGCGCCGGCCGCCGGGACGTACGCCACGTCCCAGTCGAAGAACCTGCTCCGCCAGCCCGGCTTCTGGGACCTCAACATGTCGTTCCGCAAGGGCTTCAGTGTCGCGGGCGCGCAGCATCTCGATTTCCGGCTGGAAGTCTTCAACATCCTCAATCGCACGCGTCTCGGCAACGCGGTCACCAATCCGACGCTGCCGGATTTCGGCAGCATCGTGTCCAGGGTCGGCAATCGGACGGTCCAACTGGGTCTGCAGTACGTGTTCTGAACTGTAACAAATCGAAGTGCTGGACCAGCGGCATCGCGCAGTCCGACACGATGGCGTCGAGATGAGCCGAGAACTGCTCGGCCAGGGAACTGGCGCTCGCGGCGCCGCCGCGCGCGACGTTGATGGCCATTGAAAAGTCGCCGGCGCCCCCGATCACCTCCAGCGACAGCTCGAAGTCGGCCCGTCGCATCGACCAGTCACCCTGTCGGCCGCGGGCGCCATGAAAGACGAAGGCACACTGCCGCAACTCGGCCCCACCCCGGCCATTCCGCAGCTGCGGATACCGGTAGGCGATGTCGAACAGAAAGTGCCTCTTCTTCTTCACTTCGCGCAGCTGATGCCCGGTCCGATCGTAGTGCTCGACGATGGTGCACCCTTCGTCGACCGTCAGCCGACAGAGCGCGAATGGACTCACCAGGCTGGTGATCCCGTCGAGATCGCGCCGGTACTCGTCGTCTGAGTACCACAACGTGATGACGCCGCCCTGCCCCATGGTCACAAAGCTCGAGAAGGCCGAACACAGCAGGGCCGGCAGATCGAAGCCGCCGTCGACGACCAGCGTTTCCACCCTCTGCCTGGTGCTCGACGGCACGCACACCGGTGCGGTCGCATTTGTCCGATCTGCCGGATCCGTAAGGCGGCCACTCAGATACGAGACAGGAATCGCGACGTAGTCACGGATGGCGTCCACCCAATAGGCCTCCTTCCACATCAGCGTCCGGTCGAAGTCCTTGATTCGCCGCACCATCTCCGCCGACACCTCGGCGAGCCTGGTACCGATGGCGATCTGGTGCCTCGCCGCGACCTTCCCCATCGACACTGCACGTCCCTCGATCGTCAGGAGCCCCCTCACCAGGACGTCACGCGTCGACGTCGACACCACCAGTTCATCGTCGTCGACGTCAACGACGGTGCCGGGTTCCAGCGGTGATGCTGTCTCACGGATTGAGATCGATGGCAGGATATAGAACTGATCGTCGACGACGATCTTTGCCGTTCCGAGGGCGTTGCGCGTCGGCCCGTAGTCGAGGGCTCTGGTCAGCGCCTCGATCTCCTCGGCACTCTGTTCCCACGCCACTACGCCATGCCGCCAGATTGCCATCTCCGGCAGGTCCGGCTTCGATCGTGAATAGTAACTGGCGTCGCCACGCTGCTGCCGTCGGCAGGCAACGGCGTCGCGTCGAATGTCCGCGACCAGCTCCTTGAACGACACCAGGCCGGCATCGAGACACTTCGCGTTCAGCGTAAACGCCGTTTCACCAACCTCGATCGGCACCTCCATCTGCTTGACGATGTCGCCCTCGTCGATGCCCCGGACCATGACATGCCAGGTGACGGCATGCCGCGCTTCCCGCCGCATGATCGCCCACGACGTGGCGTCGATCCCGGCGTACTTGGGCAGCGCCGAGTCATGGAAATTGATCGCCAGCTTCGTTGGCAGCTGGAGGATTGCCGCGGGCAGAGGCATCGCGTTGATGATGCTGAAGAAGTAATCGAACCTCGACCGGCTCAGGAACGCGTCAATCGTGCCGTCGCTCGACGCATAGCTCGCCTTGTGCGGAATGTGCAGGGTCTCCAGTCCTCTGTCGTTCCCCCACCCGATGACGGCCTCGTCGGCCGAGATCACGCCCCGGACCTCCATGATGCCGTTGTCGATGAGGTGCTCCGCGCAGCGGACACAGAGAGGCCCGAGCCCCATGACGAAACAGCTGGCCTGCCCCGATCTGTTCTTCATGACGTTGTTCATCCTGATGGCCGTGAGGTTGTGACAGGGCGAACTGCTACCGCCACAGAAAGGACAGCTTCAGCGAGAAGGTGTCGACCGCCGGCGCCCGGATCAGCCCGGTGTAGTTGAGTGCCGCCCGGCTGCTTGACCCGAGCGTCGTCGCATCGGGGACCTGGGTCCGCGCATAGGTCAGGTAGAAGAGCGAGCCGAGGCGATACTCCCAGCGCAGCACGACATTGAGGTTGATGGCGCCCCCCTCCGTGTCGGGATTGACCGCCGGCGCCGGCGCGCCGGCGCGCAGGTCGCTCAGCCGAATCGCGGCGTGGTCTCCCCTGGCTGCCGGCGCCGATGCGAAGTGCGAGTAGTGCTCAGACGCCAGGAAGAGCTGCCCGTAGGTCTGGAACGTCAGCGCCGGCGTGAACGTGTAGGTGCTGCGCAGCACCGTGCTCAGGCCGTTGGCCTGGAGCCGGCCAAACAGGGGATTGCCGCCGGCGTCGAACGACGAGGCAAACCGCGGCTGCCCGCCGGTCACGGTCGCGCTCGGAACGACTTCGAGATCCCATTGCGGCACCACGTGCACGAGCATGCTTCCTCTTCCGGTCACCTGGTATCCCTCGGAGAAGCGGCTGCCCCGGCCACCCAGTGAAAATGAGATTCGCTCGGTGGGCGGGCTGTTGACGACGACATCGTAGCCGTAGCCGCCGGGACGCTCGAGCGCGGTCCCCCGGCCGTCGTCCAGCTCACGATCGTCGAACCAGGCGAAGTCCGTCCGCACGATCGCCGTGGCACTCCAGAAATTCTTGAAGCGGGCGAAGTAGCCGAGCCCGACGCCGCTGCCGACCGGAACGCCGTACGTGTTGTAGCCAAAGTACGAACCGAAGGTGATTTTCGATTCGAGGGTCGGTCCGAGCTGCTCGGGAATCCGGTAGTTGACGTCGAGTCCGCCGCCGGCGAAGTTCGCCCGTTTCATGAAGCCCAGGTCGTTGTAGTCGAGCCTCGGCGTGGCGTACTCACCCCAGAGCGAGCCGGTCAACCGGCCGCCGTCCTTGGCGACCGTCGCGGTCGCGCCATAGCCGCTGTCTCCCGAACGAACGGAGGTGCCATCGGGCACGCTGCGCTGGTAGCCGCCGTCGAGGAGCGACGCCGTGGCTTGCCCGACTGCCGAATAGTCGCCGCCAGCCGAACGCCACCGTCCGTCGACGGCGCCGACGTAGGCATTGAACGAGCAGCGCTGACCGCGAGGTATCGACGTGCCATCGGGACACCACGTCTGTTGGCGATCGATCGCCGAACCCGGAATCGTCGCGGCGGACTCCGCCCGGACGACCGCGGTCGCCAGCATGCCGACCGACGCATTGCGCCCGACGTCACGCTTGACTCGCAGGGCGTTGAACAGCGACAGATCGTCGATCCGGCGATTCTCCCGCGTGCCGTTCGCCACTCCCGGTGTGACGCCCAGCGACTGGACCTGGATGTCGTTCGGCGCGGTCACGGCCCCGATGACACCCAGGGTCCACTTGTCGCCGATCCGGCCGGTCAACTTCGTCGCCCCGTAGATCGTCGTCGGTTGGGCGAGGTCGACGCCGGCCTCGACCGGAACGCCCTGCTGATCCCGCCGAAGGACCGGCGCTGCCGTCTCCCTGCCGATCCGCCGCGTATACACCATCTGCAGCGGCATCGAGAAGACGTCGATGCCGTCAAGGAAGAAGGTTCGCTTCTCGGGATAGTAGGTCTCCGACGTCGCGAGATTCAGGACGCGCTGGTCGGCCTCGACCTGCCCGAAGTCGGGATTGACCGTCGCCTGAAGCGTCAGATCGGGCGTGATGTGCCAGTTCAGATCGGCGCCTGGAAACAGCTGCCAGTCGACGCCGGACTGAAGCGCGGCCGCGGACGACTCGATGCGGCGGACCTGGTCGACCAGGGAGGGACGGATCTCGATCGACCCGGGCCGATTCGCCAGATGTATCCCATCCAATCTTCCATACTGGGACACCTCGCCAGCCACGGTACGCGGGGTGTATGCCCATTCGTCGAGCTCCTGCTGATCGGACAGATAGCGCCGGATCTGAAAGCCGAACGAGTGCTCCGCCGCGCCGCTGAAGCGCAGGACGCGAAAGGGAATCCGCAACTCGGCCGTCCAGCGGTCGGACCCGATGCGGGTCCTGGCCTCCCAGTTCTCATCCCAGTCGAACGACTGCTCGGTGTCGTTGAACCGGATTGAATCGACCAGGACGCCGGCCGCGTTGACGCCGAATTCGAAGGCGCCGGTCCCGGTGCCGCGGCTGTCGAGGGCGACGACGACGCGGTCGGATTCCACCTCGCGATCGCGCCGTGACAACCGGCCGACAATCCGCGAGCGCCGCTGCTCACAGTCGATGCCGATGTAGAGATACTCCCGGTCGTAGAGCACGCGGACCGTGGTCCGTTCGCTCGGCTCGGCCCCGTCCGTCGGCGACTTCTGCGTGAAGCGCTCGATCGCGGCGGCCAGTTCCCACGCCGTATCGTCGAGCGCGCCGTCGAGGACCGGCGGCGAAGCCGTGGCCGTGGCGACGGCGTGTGGTTTCGGCGCCGACAACGCGGCCGCGACCGCAGCGATGACGAGAGCGGACATCATGATGACATTCCGTGAGCAGCAGTGAGCGGCCGCGGCACCGCCGGGCCGCCGTTCAAGCGGGCGGTGATGCCAGCACGGCGCGATCCGTGCCCGCGGGTTCGGACGTCCAGGTCGCCACGCTGTCGCGCCAGAGCATCACTTCATCGAGGCGCGATCGGACGTGGCACGAGGACTCGCCATCGACGACAAAATTCGCGCTGGCGTCGACGCAGCTGCGCGGGCCGGTCCCGCGATCACCCGACTTGAGCTTCAGTTCGTGCCTGACGACCCAAGAGAACGGCGGGCCGTCGCTCGACGACAGATGCAGGATGCCCCGGCGGACCGGCGCCGCCACCGCGCCGAACATGCGCGTCGGGACGACCGCGTGCGGTGGAATCGCCAGGCCGGCCTGGAGCCGGACCGAGGCATCGAGCAGATCAATGCCGAAGCCGAACTCATAGATGTCGACGATCGAGCCGCCGCCCTGGCGGCACGCGACTTCACACAAGACGAAGTCTCCGCTGCCATCTTCTTCGAAGAGTTCCAGATGAAAGGCGAAGCCATGCGCCGGCCACGGCAGTGCCCTGAGGCATTGCCCGGTGAACGCCTGCATCGGCCCGACCCGGGGATCCGATGCGTCGAGCAGATACTCGCCGGCGACAGTGCCCTCGTTCAGGACGCTGTCGAGGTTGCCGCGCTCGAGATACGAGGCCGGCCAGGCCAGACCGATCTCGCCGTCGGCCCTGGCATAGCCATTGACGTGATAGAGCTGGCCGTTGATGAACTCTTCGGCCAGCAGGTTCATCCCCAGGCCGACCGTCGCCGCCGGCAGCGCGGCCAGGGCGGACCACATCTCCGCCTCGCTGCGAATCAGCCGGGTGTCGATGCTCCCGGCGCCAGCCCGCGGCTTGAGCACGATCGGAAACCCGACCACGCCGGCGAACCCGACCAGATCGCTGGGGCTGCCAATCGCCTTGTGGCGCGCCACCCGCACGCCGGCGCGCGCGCAGAACGTCTTCATCACCATCTTGTCGCGGTAGGCCAGCGCCGACTCCACCGACTGCCCGGGAATGCCGATCGCCTCCCGAAACCGGGCGGCGCGCAGGACGCCAACCTCGCCGGTCGCCACCACCCGCGCCACCGGCTGCGCGAGGTGGGCGCGAAAGACCGCCTGTTCGACCAGCGCGCTGTCCAGGAAGTCGGCGAAGCCGCCGGGGATCGCCATCACCTCGTCAAACAGTGTCGATACCTGGGGCTGGGCGTCGACCATCGCGGCGGGAAGCACGATGATCTTGGGGCCGGTCAGCTCCTGCAATATTGCGGGAAGGCCGGCGAACGACGGCGGCTGGATGCTGCAGTGCAGGAACAGGGTAGACACGGTCAGGTCCTTTCATCGGCTGAAGCGCGAGCTGCTTCGCCACGGCGACAGCCATCGGCGCGCCTACGAGCGCGGTGATGGCGACGCAGAACAGGTAATAGACGTGGGTGTCGATGGCAGCACCCACGAACGAGACGACCAGCGAGAAGATCAAGCCGAACAGCTGCGACGCGGTCGACATCGCGCCGACGGTTCGCCCCAGAACCGAGGCCGGAGTCGATTGGCCGCGAACCATCCGGATCCAGGCGCCGGCGAACGTCAGGCCGACGAACACGGCGACGTGGGCACCGATGTAGAGACCGAGCGGCCACAGCCCTGCCTCGACCGCCGATCCCTGACGGAACAGCACCGCGGCCGCCGCGCCGTTTCCGATCACGAGCGCGGCGACGGCAACCAGCGCCAGCGATCGCATCGAGTAGGCGCGGGCCACCACCGGAAACGCCATCGCGGCGACGACCTCGACGCTGGCCAGCGTGAACTGCGCCACCGCTACCCCGCCATCGTCGAGCGCAAAGGCCGACTTCAGGATGGCCGTAATGAAGACGTTGTGCGGCGCCAGCGCCAGCGCCAGGCAGATGTTGAAGATCAGCAGCAGGCGCATCACCGGGTCCGCCGCGATGAAGCGGAACCCCGACAGCCAGCCGGCAAGAACTCCCGCGATGCCAGGGTGTGACGGCGTGTGGCCCGGCCGGTCCTGGCCGATGCCGCCACCTGGCAGCTTGACGATGAGGGCGATGCCGAGAGCGGCCAGGAGACCGGCCATCCCGATCGTCAAGCCGAGCGCACGGCTGCCAAGCTGCCGCTCCAGTCCGAACAGCAGGGTCGAGGTCATCATCAGCGCGACCGCCGGATACAGGCTGCCCGACCTCGCGTACGCCGACGGGCGGTCCTCCTCACGCAGCAGATGGCTGATCAGGATGTCGGGAACCAGATAGAACGCGCTGCCGCAGAAGAAGACGACGACCAGGATCGCGATGTCGACCTCCCGCTGGTACGGCACCAGGCCAAGCGCCGTGGCCGCAAGGATGCCGTTCGCGATCGCCAGCACACCGGCAGCGGCACACGCCACGCGCCGCCAGCCAATCCGGTCGAGCACGATCCCGGTCACCAGGAACGAAAGCATTCCCCCGAACAGAAGCGCGCTGCCGTAGATGCCGCCGCTCTTGAGCGAGTTGTCCATCCGGAACACCAGGATCGGACCGGTGATGAAGATGGCGTCGCGGAAGACGCACATGATGAGCAGGAACACCGACAGCGAGGTCCGCCGCTGCGAATAGCCGCCAACCAGTTCGCCTGACCTGGCGACAATCGCCAGCCCGCGCCTCCCCGCCGCCTCCGTCATCGGTGCCGTTCTCATCGCGACCCTCTCGCTCACAGGTTGACGAGCTCGAGTGGCTCGGTGACCACGTCGAACGCATTCGCCGCGCGCTGCACCCGTTCGACCGCCTCGCTGGAGTTCGGGGCGCAGGCAATCACGTAGCCGAGGAAATCGCTGCTCAGCTGGGGATCGCCAATCACGTCGCCGACGGAACGCCACAAGCTGGCGCAGACGATCCCTTCCATCCCGAGCAGGCTTTCCTGGGTCGTCTGGGCGACGATGCGGCCATGGGCGCGGCTTGCCAGGAAGCGCGTACTGGCTTCGCCCGCGCGCGGCTGCGGCGGCACGAAGATCGGCGCCATTTCCGCGAGCGCCCAGGTGTGCACGAGGTCGACGCCGGTCGCGGCCGCAATCGTCGGCAGAATGCTGCCGCCCGGCGGCCGGGCGCCGATCTCGCCGAGAAACACCTCGCCCTGCCCGGTCAGGAAGTATTCGCCGTGGGTAATGCCGACCTCGAGGCCGAATCCCTCGATCACCTGTTGATTGACCCTGACGATGCGGTCTTCGGACGCGGTTCTGGCGCCCTGCCTGGTCACCGTGCCGCCCGGCTCGCTGCTGTAGTTCAGGAGATTTGCCGTATAGCGGGAGAGGACCTGATACACGATCCCGCCGCCGCGCACGACGCAGTCGAGATGGAACTGATCGCCGGCAATGTACTGCTCGAGACGGTAGAGCTCACGCTGATTCTCGATGCCGTGCCACAGCCGCTGCAGATCGTCCTGCCGATCCACCCGATGCGTGTGCATCGCGCCATGGCCGCCGCTCGGTTTGAGCACCACCGGCAAGCCGACGTCGGCGATGAAGTCACTGACCATCTTCCACGTCAGGGGCAGACACGATCGCGGCGTCGGAATCCCCAGCTCCGCGGCCCGGGTGTGCATGACGGTCTTGTTGCGAAAATGAATCGCCACCGCTGACGTCGGGCCCGGCACGCGCAGGTCCTCACGAATCAGACCGGCCGTGAAGACGTCGTCTTCGAACAGCGCGAACACCAGTTCGATGCGCAGTTCCCTGGCCAACCGCCGCGCCAATGCACGAATTGCCCGCTCATCCTCCCAGTTCGCACACGCCTCGACCCGGGCGAGTACGGCTTCCGCGGGAGGACGGTCGTCCGGCCCGACGATCGCCGCACACCTGAAGCCGCACGACTGCGCCACGCGCGTCAACGTCACCAGGTTCTGCCGGTAGACCGACGAAAAGTTGCGAAACAGAATCAGGATGTGCGGTCTGGAATCCATGGAGTAGCCTTCGTGCCCGGCGCACTGGTCTGTGCTGAACGCATTCCGTTTGTAGAACGAAGAACTAGGGCGAAAAGAACCCGCCGTTGACGTCGACGATCGCTCCGGTCATGTAGGTATTGGTCGCCGAGCCGAGGAAATAGATGACCTCGGCGATCTCCGCCGGCGTGCCGAGACGACCGAGTGGAATCCGGGCCATCACGCCGGCGTTGGTCGCGGTCGATCGCCGCCGCCAGCCGTTCAATATGCGGTCGGTGCCGATGATCCCGGGACAGATGGTGTTGATCAGGACGTTGTCGCTGGCCAGCTCGCCCACCAGCTGACGCGACCATGCGACAAGCGCTCCCTTGGCCGCGGCATAGTCCGGAGCGACGTCGAGGCCGCCAGTGCGGCCGGCGGCGGACGAGACATTGACGATCCGACCGGACTTCGCCGAACGCAGCAGCGGGAACGCCAGCTGCGTGAGCCGCAGCATCGGCTTCAGGTTGAACGCCAATGTTGCGGCCGCGTCGTCCCAGGGCAGCTCGGCCAGCCCGACCTGGCGCTGGCGCGAGCCGCCAACGTTGTTGACGAGCGTGACCTGCTGATAGGACGAATCGTCAAGCGCCCCCAGATGATCGGCGACGATGGCGTCGTCGAGCACCAGGTCGGAGACAATCGCGTGGAGGTGCCGGTGCTTCTCGGCCGCGATTCGACCGAGTGCGGCGGCATCGATATCAAGCGCCACGCACTCCCAGCCGTCGGCAAGAAAGCGCCGCAGGACCGCCAGGCCGATGCCGGCCGCAGCCCCTGAGATGATGGCCAGGGACCGTGCGGCGGGCGGCCGCGCCAGCGCGGCGGACGCTCCAGCGGTGCGGACGGTCGGGTCAATGGCCATGAGACTGCTGTCAGTGAAAAATCCGGCCGCCGTCGACGACCAGCGTCTGGCCGGTGACCGCCGAGAATCCGGTCGCCCACGCCACCACCATCGACGCGATCTCGTCGGCCTCGATGCAGCGGCCCAGGGCGGTGGTCGCCAGGATCGAGGCCAGCGCATCTGGCGCCAGGCTGGTGGTCATCGCCGACACGACCGGCCCCGGCGCCACCGCGTTGACCCGAATGCCCTCGCGGCCGAGCTCGCGCGCCAGGCTGCGCGTCAGGCCCAGCACTGCTGCCTTGGCGGCCGCATAATGCGCCCCGAAGGCTCCGCCCGAGAATGCCGCGACCGATGACATATTGAGAACGAGGCCGGCACCCGCGCTTAACAGGGGCCGTCCCTCGCGTGTGCACAGAAACATCGCGGTCACGTTCAGGGCGAAGCAGCTGTTCCAGTCGTCGAGCGTCAACTCCTGCAACAGCGATGGCCGGGCCCCGCCGGCGTTGTTGACCAGGAGCTCGAGGCTGGACGTGTGCTCGCGCACGGCGCCAAACAGATGCTGGACTTCATCCTCCCGGGTCAAATCGGCGCACACCGGGCGCAGCGATCGACCAGCGCATCCGAGGGAGTCTGCCAGCGCGAGGAGCCGCTCTTCACGCGTATGGAACTGGGCAAAGACATCGAACCCGGCGCGCACCAGCCGTTCGCAGATCGCCACGCCGAGGTCGCCGGAGGCGCCGGTCACGACGGCCGACTTCCTCTGGTCAGTCATGACGGCTCGCACCGGCGCTGCCGGCGAATCCTTTCGATTCGAACAGGAAGTCGCCGAGCGCGCCGTCGTGAGGAAGCCCGGTCGCGGAATAGAAGGTCGGCACTTCGCCCCGGAACACCTTCCGGATGGAAGGCTCGCGCAGTGCGGCCTTGAGGATCTCCGGATCGTCGGTCAGCAGGGTGACTGCGAGTGAACCGCGCAATGGCGCGACGCCATCGGCGGGCTGCCAGGGCGCCACCCACACGCACGGAAACGGATATTCCGATGAGAACCCCGCGGCTTCCGCCGACGGCATCGGGACCACCGCCGGACGAAGGACGGCGGTCTGCTCCGACACCGCCTCGACGACCGGAGCGCTGTCGAAACCCCGGCACAGGTCAGGAGCGCCGCCACGCGCGGCATCGAAGGCCGCCCTGATGGCAGTGGCTTCCGCGCGCGGCAGCACCGGCAGCTCGGCGCCGTCGTCGTGCTGGACCGCGCTCGGTATGCGCGCCAGCGCCCGGGCGAGGGAGAGCGCGACCGCCTCGTGATCACCGTCGACGAGTATCCCGCTCGTGTTCGTGCACCGCGTACCGCCGTCAGCGGCGACGCAGCGGGCCAGGAAGTCGACCCGTCCCTCGGAGAGAGGCTGGTGAGCCGACACCAACACCTTCGAGCGTCCCGGGCCCCGCACCAGCACCCGCCGATCGCCGCCGTAGGCCTGTGCGACGGCCGCGCCGCCGTAGACCAGCGCCAGGTCTGCGGCCTCGACCAGCGCATCGCCGGCGCGATGGTCACCCGGCGCGAAACAGATTTCGCCGGGGCGAAGGCCAGCCGCGAGCAGCGAGCGGACCAGCCGAAGCGGCGTGAACACGTCCCGGATCGAGGGCTTGACGACCACGTGATAGCCGAAGGCCAGCGCCTGAAGCCAGCCAATGTGCGCTTCGGGATGGTTTCCGGGAGCGATCACCGCCAGCACCCGCCCCCGCGGAACCCAGAACGCGCACGGCGCGGATCCTGGCGCCGCGGCGTCATCGAGCGGCCGTGCGTCGCGCGGCTTCTGGGCGGCGACAATCGTGCCGATCTCGGCGAGCGTCGACGCGTAGTGCGCCAGGGCGCGGCTGAAGACGATCGCCGGGAGGCCCGAGGAGGCCGCCGCATCCCGACGATAGTCGTCTGGCGACTGCCCATCGAACGTCGCGTCGGCAAACAGCCGTCCGGCCCGGGCGAGCAGCTGATGCCGCACCGCGAGTGGCTGGCTCCCGGCCTGGCGCGATTCCGCCACGATCCGCGGCATCAGCAGGGCTGGCGCCTCGCACATCGAGGCCAGGATCCGGCCGTCGGCGGCGACCACCGGCCGCGAATCGAGCGACGATCCGCGTGCCGACGCCCTGATGATTGGAATGCGCTGCATCAGTAAACGCCCTCGATGACGCTGCCGGCCGACGGCAGCGGCCGTACGTCCGCGACACCATCCCAGTCGAACGGATCGGCCGGGTGCACCCGGGTCGCCAGATCCCGCTCGACGTTGTTCGGCAGAAACATTTCCGGGGTCATCAGCGTGGTCCGCACCTGCCCGGATTCGCCATGGGCCACCGGATGATGCGTGGCCGGATCGAGCAGGTCGATCAGGCAGAACGGATGAAACGGCTGGAACACACAGCGCTCAGCATCGCCGGCGCGCCGCGGCCGCTGACAGGCGATCCCCATCAGCGTGTTGCCGTACAGACCGACCAGCGTGGCCTCCGGAAAGAACTCGTCCTCGATCAGGCGCAGCGTTTCCGGGCTGACGCTGGTGCCGGCCCACAGAATGCCGCGGATCTTCCTGGCAAACTCCGCCTGAATCTCCGGCCGCCGGCAGATCGCTTCCAGTATCGGCGGCGTCGCGAACAGCACCGACACCGGCTGCGATCGCACGATGCTCACCGCCTGGTCGATGATGTGATCCCCATAGCGCTTCGCTTCGTCGGGCCGCCCTTCACGCAGGCACTTCCTGACCCACCGGGGATCGAAGTCGACGGTGTAGCAGAACGCCCGCCGCTGGTGCGCCAGCAAGCCCACTGAACGGCCGACGATATGCGGGCCGGTGGGACCGATGTGCAGCCAATGGCCCTGTCCGACGCCAGGAAAGCCGTGCGATTCGAGCACCCGGCTGACCCATTCGACGCCGCGGCAGCGCGACGTCATCTCGGCGATTCGACGCGGCTGACCCGTGGTACCGCCGGTTTCGTAGACCGAGAACGCCCAGGGCCGGCTGGAACCAGGCGGTGGCACGCACCCTTGCGGAAGCAGGTCATCGAGAGACGCCGCCTCCCATGCCGCGCTCACATCCGGGAAAAGCGCGAGGTCGGCGCGCGTCTTGACGTCCCGTCGGGGATCGAACGGGAAGCGGCGGGCTTGCGCCAGCCAGAACCGCGACCCCGTCGATTCGTCGAAGTGCCAGCCCATCGCCGCCCCGATCACGTCGTCGAGCGGCGGCAGGTCGGTCAGGCTGCTGTGATAGACGTCGAACATGGCAAGGCTCCGTTAACCGGCAGTCAGTGGAAGTTGAGCGCGATGGCCCGGGTCGGACTCGCCTCGACGTCACGGATGCTGAGCGGCGTGGCGATGAAAATCGAGTCGGGACCGAGCCGATGCAGGTTGACCAGGTACTCGCACAGCAGCACGCCGCGTGACAGCAGCGCCTTGTGCACGACAAAGTCGCGCTCGCCCGGCCGTTCGGTCTGGAAGTCGAGGCCGACGAAGCCGAACCCGGCGTCGGCGATGGCCTGCGCCGCCGCTTCGCCCAGAAATGGTGACCGCTGCCAGAAGTCGGCCGAACCCCACGCCCGATCGTTGTAGCCGGTGCGAATCAGGAGGATGCTTCCGTCCGGGTCTGGCCGGCCGGTGATCTGCGGCAGGCGGTCCTCGATGAGATCGATGGTGATTTCTGTCGCCTCTGGGATGGTCGACAGGTCGAGAATCGCCGGCACGCCGGCAAACCGCGCCAGGTCGTACCGGCAGATCGTCCTGCCGTCCCTGAACGCATGGTCGGAGGTCTCGACATGGGTGCCGTTATGGGCAAACAGACCCAGGGTCGTGAACCGGCGCTTCCACTGTGCCTCCGGCATCGACTCCGGGCTGACCTCCGAGACGGCAAACGCCGGAAACCAGCTCGCCTGGTATTTGGGCATGCCGACGTGAAAGGGAATCGACAGGTCGACGATCTCGAAACGTCCCGGCACAGTCATCTCGGCACAGCTCCGACGCACGGATTCAGTAGAGTCATGATTCAGACTTTCTTGTTCTGGCGGAACCGGAACGGGAGCGGTCGCCGCCCACGCCGCGCGGGGTTCACGCCACCTGCTGGTGCGCGTCGCGCCGCAGACTGGCGACGACATCGACGAACGGCTGCATCTTGGTCTCGGTCTCACGCCATTCGTCACTCGGTACCGACCCCTCGACGTAGCCACTCCCGGCGTAAAGATGGAGTTCGTGCCCACTCACTGCGGCCGATCGGATGCAGAGGGCGATCTCACAGTCGCCGCTCGATGACATCATCCCGACGCCGCCGGTGAAGAAGCTCCGCTGGAAGGGCTCACACGAGCGGACGATCTGCTCGGCAGGCGCTTCCGGCTTTCCCAGGATCGTCGCTGGAGGATAGATACAGGCGAGTGCGTCAACCGCGTCGCAGGCCGGGTCGAGCCGGCCGGTCATCTCGGTCGCGAGATGCTGGATGTAGGTCAGCTGCGCGACCTGTCGATCGCCGACGATCGTCAACGTGTCGCGCTCGCAGACACTCTGCAGGCGATTGAACATGTGGCTCGCGGCGATGTCGTGCTCGCGGCCGTCCTTGTCACTGGTCAGCAGGCTGTGGCGCTCATTGGCGTCGTCGGCCGTCGAGCGTCCGCGCCGGCGCGACCCGGCCAGCGGTCTGGTTTCGATCCAGGCGCCGCTGCGCCGAAGCAGCAGCTCGGGAGAAATGCCGACCCAGGTTTCGCCCTCTTCAAGGGTCATCAAGTACTGAAAGGCATGGCCCTTCTGTTCGATCAGGCGCGCGAAGAGATCGATCGGATCGAGCGGCTGCGAAAATGACAGGATCCGCTTCCGGCTGAGGACGACCTTTTCGCAATCTTTCCGCGACAGCGCGGCGAGGACGGTCTGCGCGGCGGCGCAATAGTCCGCGTAGGAGGGATGGAGCCGGTCGTCCAGCACGGTCTGGCGGCGGGCCGCGCCGCGCCGATCTCTCGGATTGAGATTGTCAAAGACCCGCTGAGTCACAGCCCGTGGCACGGCGCCCCAATTGAAGGCGTGCAGCCCATTGGCATCGAGGCGGATGGCAAACCTGGGCAGCGTGAAACACGCTGCCTTCGACACCTGGGTCGAACCGGGCAGGTATTTCCACCCGCCGAACCATCGCAGGCTGCGTGGCGCGGCAGCCGCGACCGACGGCAGGAACGCGGGAAGGAGGGCGCGCTCGGTTCGCAGCAGCGAAGCCAGCGCGGAGAAGACCTTGACGTACGGCAACTCGGTATCGTCGAGGGCCAGCAGCTGTTTCGAGACCAGCCTGGAGCCGACGGTCAACTGCGCGACCACCGCTCCATCGCGGACGTCGCAGGTAATTTCCGCCAGGCGGCCGACCGCAATCCACGCTTCGGACGGCCAGCGGCTTCGACAGGCCGTATCAACGGCGCCGGCTGGAGCCGGTCCGTCGAGGCGCTCGAAACAGCAGGTGAACTCTGCGAACTCCGCTGGCGTCACTTCACGGAGCCGGTGCAGCCAGCGCCACGCCTGCCGGCTGAGGTTGTCGCCACCATGTGGGCGCCGGAGGTCACCCTGCGCCTCGAGAGGCGGCGCCATCGTCTCAGTATTGGCGGTTCCCTGAAACCTCAGGCCACCGGTCGTATCGGCGCGAAAAGACATGGCGATGTTCCTCCTCGAACAAGCCGTTCTTTTGCTTCAACGACGTTGGGTGAGGAACTGTACAAGCGGAGACGGGCGGACGAGCGGCAGGCGACGGGACTGGGGGTTGGAGACTGGGGAGCTGGGGCGTTGGGGCCTGGCTTCGCTGTTCGGGCCTGCCGTATCGGCGGACCTACAACGTTTCGTTAGTACGTCGTGTCCGGCTTTAGCCGGACCCCGGGAGGTCCGTCTGCAGCCGGACACTACGTACCACTGAACATCCGTTCAACTCTTCCGAATCGTGTCGCTCAGACCTTGGCCTTGACGCCGCCGTGCGCCGAGCACGCACCCTTGGTGCTCTTCGAGAAGCTGTAGGTGCCGTCGGTGCACCGTGCCGTGGCAAACATCTTGACGCCGCCGTGCCCCGAGCACGCGCCGCGGCGGCTCGCGGCCGTCGTGTACGTCCCGTCGGTGCACTGTCCGGTCGCATCCTTCGGCGCGCCGTTCGGCAGCGCGGCCGCGACGGCTTGTTTGGTCGCCTTCCCGGCATCCTTGGCCGCCTGGCCAGCCTGCTTCGCCGCACCTCTTGCTTCCTTTCCCGCCTTCTGCGTCGTCTTTTTTGCGTCGTTGCTCTGTGCAACGAGCGGCGGCATCATCAACACCGGCAGCGCGAATGCCAACACCGCAGTTTTCAACACCATCGAGAGCGATCGTCGTGTCGTCATCTGCACACCTCCCGGAATGATGCTAGCGCGCTGACATAAAAAGTTTGCGGGCGTCCCATCGGGTCCGACGCACCGGGCCCGGCATCCCGTCAATGGCTCGCGCGTTCCTGGATCGACTCGAGATATCGGATCAGGGCTTCGATCCGGACTTTGATCCCGTCTTCGGGCAGCCCCTCCCGCCATTTGAACGCGTCGCCCCACACCGGCATCTCGATCGTGCCGTGCGCTTTCACGGCACGGCCGTCGACGATGCTGTGGATCCTCGCACTGTTGAAGACGCCGCCGTTGCGCTTGGCGAACTGCGTCAAGTCGGCCGGGCGGCGGCGCAGTTCTTCGGCGGCCGGACCGTTGCCGCGGGCGCCAATCCCATGACAACTGGCGCAGTAGGTCGCGAACAGATCGCGGCCTGGGCGGACGTCGGCCGCATCGGACGCCTTCTGCGCACCAATCGCACCGGTGCCGATCACCACCGCCGACATCGTCAGGAGCCACCTCCGCATACGTCTGTCTCCTGTCATTTCGGGTTGCGGATGCCGGCCTCGGTGTAGAGACCCCAGCCCATACCCCAGTTGCCGGCCGCGTAGGCAAACGTCCCGATGCCGGTCGTCGCGGCCTGCACCCAGGTGCCGTCGGCGCGGCTCAGGATGATGTCGTCGACGCCGTCGCTGTTGTAGTCGGTGACGCCAACCGTCCATCCCGGATCCCACTGCCCGGGCGCCGAATTGTTGAAGCCGCCGGCGCCGTCGCTGAACGCTTCGGTCCAGGCGCCGCTCGCGGCGTTGTAGAGAAACAGGTCTGTCATGCCGTCGCCGTTCAGGTCGGCGGCCGACACCGACCAGCCAGGCGCCCAGGGCGCGCCGTCCGCGTAGTCGAAGCCGCCGATGGCGCGGCTCAGGGCGCTGACATGCACCCCAGCCGCATTGATCAGGAACAGATCGGCGCGGCCGTCGCCATTCAGATCCCCCGGCGTGACCTGCCAGCCCGGATCCCACTGCCCCGACGCCGGGTAGTCGAACGTCTCCAGACCGGCCTGGCTGAACGCCTCGACCCAGACGCCGTTGACGCGGTTGTAGAGGAAGAAGTCGTCGCGGCCGTCGCCGTTCAGATCGGCGGTGTAGAACGTCCAGCCGGGATCCCAGTTCCCCACCGCGTAGTCCCGGAACCCGCCGCTGCCGTCGACGATGCATTTGACCCAGACGCCAGTAAAGACGTTGTAGACGAACAGGTCCGTCAGTCCGTCGCCGTCCAGGTCCGACGGCACCACGGTCCAATTACTGTCCCAGTTGCCCTGGGTGTAGGCGAACGTGCCGTCCCCGCCTTGATTCAGCGCCTGGATCCAGTATCCGCGGGCCGGGTCGTAGAGCAGGAAGTCGGTATACCGATCGGCATTCAGATTGGCCGGATAGACCTGCCAGCCAGGGTCCCACTGGCTGGTGGTCGTGGTGAACCCGCCGCCCGGCGTCGTGACCTCGAACGCGCGCGCTCCCGTCGCCTTGTTGTAGAGAAACACGTCGCCGGCGCCGTCGCTGTTCAGGTCGAGGAGATGCCGACTCGCCGCGACCACGAGATCGACCGGGCTGCCCGCGGCGACCACTGTACCGGCAGCCGGACTCTCGCTGATGACTGACCCGGCGCGGACGGCGGCGCTCGACGCCGTCGTCACCCTGCCGATCGTCAGCCCGGCAGTCACGATCGCGTTCGTCGCGGCCGCTCTGGTCAAGCTGAGGACGTTTGGCACATTCACCGGAGGGGGTCCGGTCGAGACAACGAGATTGACCGCGCTGCCAAGTGGCACAGAACTTCGCGCCGCCGGCGTTGAACTGATGATCGATCCCGATGGAACCGTCGGGCTGGACGCGCTGGTCACCGTCCCGACGACCAGATCCGTCGCGGCCAGCGCACTGCTCGCGGCCGGCTGCGTCAGGCCGACCACGTTCGGCACCCTGACCGGCTCGGGCCCTGTCGACACGACCAGGTTGACCGCGCTACCCGCGGCGAGTGAAGTGCCGGCCACCGGACTCTCGGAGATGACGAGATCCGCCGCAACCGTCGCGCTCGACTGCATGGTCACCGTCCCGAGCATCAGCCCGGAGTTTGCGATCTCATCAGCCGCCGCCGCCCGGGTCCTCCCGATCACGTCCGGCACGATCACTGGCGCCGGACCGGATGTCATGACAGTCGACACCGAGGCGCTCGCCGTCAGCACACCGTCGCTGACCGTGTAGATGAACGCATCGGAGCCGAAGTAGTTGGCCGCCGGCGTGTAGGTCACCGACCCGTCGGCGTTCAGGACGACGGCGCCGTGCGACGGTGGCGCGACGGCGGCGACGCGCAGTGTGTCGAAATCGGGGTCGGTGTCGTTGTCCGTCAAACTGCCCGGACCCGACGCCGGGAAGGTGTAGTTGCCATTGGCGGGCACGTTCGCGCTGTCGTCCGTCGCGATCGGGGGATAGCCCGTCGAGATGCTGATGTCTTCGAGCGAAGGGGTCTGATCCGGATCGCTCGACGTCATATCGACGCGATACTGGATGAACTGCGACACCACGCTGAGTGCGCCTGGAGCGGCAACCGGGATGAACCCGCTCCACGACCCGTCAGGCGTCGGCGTGTTGCCCGTGCGCACGCCGATCGCGACGGTCGCATCACGCGGCACCTCAGCGGTCCACTGAATGCTGCGCCAGGCGACCTGGGCGCCGGCATCGAACACGCGCGAAGAGAACGTCCCGGTTGCCGCGTACGGCACCATACGCATCCAGTCGACCAGCAGCGGGTCGCCGGAGGGATGGAGGTCGCTGCCCGCGACCGGCCGCATCGGGCCGGCGATCGGCAGTGCGTGGTGCGCCACGGGTGCGTCATCGACGTAATAGTCCACCGCGTCGGCCTGCCAGTCGATCCGGTAGCGATGGAATTCGCCGAGCAAGCCGGTGCCCAGGTCGGTCCTGACTCCGTCGGATGTGCTGTCACTCCGGGCGTAGAGCCGGCCGCCGGCATCGGTGCTGAAGATCGCCCAGGGGGGGGCCGACGCCGAGGTGTCGAAGGTGACCGCGAAGCCGCTGTGCTGGAACGCGTCACCGGAGAAGCGCGCGGAAAACTCGAGGGTGTGCGGTGGACTGAAGATGGCGAACGGGGTGGTGACCCGGGTTTCCCCCGGGAGGCAGACGCCGTCGCCGTCGGTGACGCAGGTGGCGAACCGCGCGCCGTCCACGACGAGGACGTGCCGGGCCTGGTCGGCATCGAGGTAGGCCGCGCCGTTGGCTTCCCACGGCACGGCAATCCAGCCGACCGGCAGCGCCGGTCCGTTGAACTCCGACGCAGCGGTCGGCGCCAGGATCAGTTCCCCGTCCGACGTCTGTGCCACGTAGGTCCCGGTCGTGACGCCCGCGGCGAAGTCGGTGGCGGACGTATCCCGCAGCGTCCGGGTCGGCTCGGCCCCGCCAATTGGCTGATCGCCGGCGAGCACGAAAACGGCGGCAGCGGCAGCAGCAATCAGCCAGGCTGAGGGTCGATTGAGGGGGCGACGAAGTGTGTTGGTCATCAAAGGCCTGAGTGAGGGTTCCCGTCGCGGCGGCGCGCCCGCGGGAGTTGCACTGCATTCACGTACGAGGGGGTCCGGCTTCTACAGCGAGGTACGTGGGTCCGGCTTCTACATTCCACGTACGTGGGGTCCGGCTTCAGCCGGACCGTCATGGACGATCAGCGCCGTATGGCGCGAGCGTCGAGATCTGCCGACGCGGGTCCAGCGACCCGTCCCGCTACAGTGACAGTTTGGAAGGATGGCTGCGGTTCAAATCAGCACACTGTGCGATTCCGCACAGATGGACGCACCGGCAGGTCGCCGAATCAGTTGGGCCAGCGCCAGTCGCGAATCTCGGGCAGGTCTTCCCCGTGCATCCTGATGTAGGCGCGATGCGCGTCCAGTCTGGCCTCGAACTGCGCGCGCGCGGCGTCGCCTCTGGCGCCGAGGTGCGGCAGGCGCACCAGCGCATCGGCGGCAAGGTGGAACCGATCGAGATCGTTGAGGACCGTCATGTCGAACGGGGTGGTGATGGTGCCCCGTTCCTTGTAGCCGCGGACGTGGATGTTGTGGTGGTTGGCGCGGCGATAGGTCAGCCGATGGATCAGCCACGGATAGCCGTGGTACGCGAAAATTACCGGCTTGTCGCGCGTGAACAGCGCATCGAACCGCGCGTCGCTGAGTCCATGCGGATGCTCGATCTCGGGCTGCAGCCGCATCAGATCGACGACGTTGATCATCCGGATCTTCAGCTCGGGCAGCGCCGCCTTGAGGAGCGCCACGGCGGCCAATATTTCGAGGGTCGGCACGTCGCCCGCCGCCGCCATCACCAGGTCGGGCTCGCCATCATCGTCGCTGCAGGCGAAGTCCCAGCGGCCGATTCCCGCCGCGCAGTGCCGGGCGGCGGCCGGCATGTCGAGCCACTGCGGCGCGGGATGCTTGCCCGCCACGACGATGTTGACGTAGTGACGGCTGCGCAGGCAATGGTCGATCACGCTCAGGAGGCAATTGGCATCGGGCGGCAGGTAGACGCGGACGACTTCCGGCGTCTTGTTCAGGGCGACGTCGATGAAACCGGGGTCCTGATGGGTGAAGCCGTTGTGATCCTGCCGCCAGACGTGGCTCGACAGCAGGTAGTTCAGCGACGCCAGCGGGGCGCGCCACGCCAGGGTGCGGGTCGTCTTCAGCCATTTCGCATGCTGGTTGAACATCGAATCGACGACGTGGACGAATGCTTCGTAGGTGTTGAACAGCCCGTGCCGGCCGGTCAGCAGATAGCCCTCGAGCCAGCCCTGGCATTGGTGCTCGCTCAGCATCTCCATCACCCGTCCCTCGGGCGCCAGCCATTCATCGTCGGCTGTCTGATCGGCCATCCACTGGCGGGACGTCACCTCGAACACCGCGTCGAGCCGGTTCGACACCGTCTCGTCAGGCCCGAACAGCCGGAAGTTGGCCTGATCGGCGTTCTGGGTGATGACGTCCCGGAGAAAGCGGCCGAGCACGCGCGTGTCCTCCGCATCGGCGGCGCCCGGATCTTCAACCGCGACGCCGTAGGCGGTGAAATCCGGCAGCCGCAGATCGACCAGCAGCCGTCCGCCGTTCGCCTGGGGATTGGCCCCCATCCGTCGCGACCCCGAGGGCGCCAGCGCCGCGAGATCGGGCTCCAGGCGGCCCGCCGCATCGAACAGCTCCTCCGGACGATAGCTGCGCAGCCAGACTTCGAGCAGCCGGAGATGCTCGGGGTTGGTGCGGGGCGACGTCAATGGAATCTGGTGGGCGCGGAACGTGCCTTCGATCCGCTGTCCATCGACGACCTTCGGCCCGGTCCAGCCTTTCGGCGTCGCCAGGACGATCATCGGCCACGCCGGGCGCGACGGTGCGCCCCCGCTGCGCGCGGCGGCCTGGACGTCCCGGATCGTCTGCGCCGCGGCATCGAGGGTCCGGGCCATTTCCACATGCAGTCGTGCCGGGTCATCGCCCTCGACGAAGTGCGGCGTCCAGCCGTAGCCGCGCAGCAGCGCCGCCAGTTCGCTGCGCGGGATGCGCGCCAGCACCGCCGGGTTCGCAATCTTGAACCCGTTCAGGTGCAGAATCGGCAGCACGGCGCCGTCGCTGGCCGGGTTGAGAAACTTGTTGGAGTGCCAGGCGGTGGCCAGCGGACCGGTTTCGGCCTCCCCATCCCCAATCACGCACGCTGCAATCAGGTTCGGGTTGTCGAAGACCGCCCCGAAGGCGTGGCTCAGCGAATAGCCCAGCTCACCGCCTTCGTGAATGCTGCCAGGCGTTTCCGGTGCGACGTGGCTCGGGATGCCGCCCGGGAACGAGAACTGCCGGAACAGCGCCGCCAGACCGGCCAGGTCCTGCGTGATCGCCGGATACACCTCGCTGTAGACGCCCTCCAGGTAGACGTTCGCAACCACAGCCGGGCCGCCATGGCCGGGCCCCGACAGATAGATCATGTCGAGATCGAGCGACGTGATCAGCCGGTTCAGGTGCGCGTAGATGAAATTCTGGCCGGGCGTGGTTCCCCAATGTCCCAGCAGCCGCGGCTTGATGTGCGACGGCTGCAGCGGCTCGCGCAGCAGCGGGTTGTCGAGCAGATAGATCTGGCCGACGGCCAGGTAGTTCGCGGCGCGCCAGTAGGCGTCCAGGCGCCGCAGCGACTCCGGCAAGGGTAACGGGTTCGACATCGGCGTCGGGCTCACGTCGCGAGATTGGATTCCGCCAGCACCTGGCGCGCCTCACGGGCCATCATCAGCGCTTCGTTGGTCGGCACCACGCGGACGCGGACTCGGGCGGCCGGCGCCGAGATCATCGGGGCGCCAACCGCGTTCAGCGCTTCCTCCAGCCGCACTCCCAGGAAGGACAGCTCGCTGCAGATCCGGCTTCTCACGACCGGAGCCGCTTCGCCGATGCCCCCGGAGAAGACCAGTGTATCCAATCCGCCGAGCGCCGCGGCGAAGGCGCCGATCCATTTCCTGACCTGATAGCAGAAGATGTCGACGGCCAGGCGCGCCCGCGGATCGGAGGCTTCGTGCGCGAGCAGTTCCCGCATGTCGGCGCTGCGCCCCGAAATGCCGCGCAGCCCGGACTCGCCGGTCAACTGCCGGTCGATCTCCTCCACCGGTAGATTTCCGCTCCGCGCCAGGAAGGTGACGACACCCGGGTCGAGGTCGCCGGTGCGGGTGCCCATCACCAGCCCGCCGGCCGGCGTCAATCCCATGCTCGTGTCGACGCAGCGTCCATCGTGCACCGCGGCGAGACTCGCCCCGTTGCCGAGATGCGCCAGCACAACGCGACCGTGCGCCTCGTCACCGCCGATTTCGTTCAGCCGCGACATGAGAAACGCATAAGAGAGACCATGGAAGCCGTAGCGCCGCAGCCCCGGCAACGGCGCGACCGGCAGCGTGCGGCTGATCGCCGGGAGATCGTGATGGAAGGCCGTATCGAAGCAGGCGATCTGGGGAACACCGGGAATCGCGGTCATGAACGCATCGATCAGGGCGATTTCTCCGGGCAGGTGGTTCGGCGCGAACGGCACCAGCGAACGCAGACCAGCGATCACCGCGGCGGTGATGGGCTGCGATCGATGGAACTGTTCACCCCCATGTACGAGGCGATGAACGATGGCGGCCAGCGGCGGCGGATCGACGTCTGGCCGCAACGCCGCGACGATCCGGTCGACGGCACCGCCTGGTGTCGCGCTCGGGCCCGCCAGGTGGAGGCGCTGCTGACCGCCCTCGCTGTCGAGGATCAGTGTCGCGTTGGAGGTCCCGATTCCGGTCACCGATCCGCGCCGGATCTCGTCCGACGGCGGCGCGACGTTGAACAGGGCGAACTTGATGCTCGAGGAGCCGCCGTTCACTGCCAGGACGAGCGGAGACGGAGCGGCGTCAGTCACGAATCGGGGCCCCCGACGGTCGCGGGGATGATGGCGGCGGTGACGCTGGCGGCGGAGGTGGTGCGGTAATCGCGGCGTCTCCGTGGACCAGGGCGGCAAAAGGGGGGCGGTCCGGCCGCGGCAGATCGACGGTGAAGATACAGCCGTGATCGGGCAGATTGCGCGCGTCGAGGCGGCCGCCATTCGCTTCCGCGCCCCAGCGGCTGATCGCCAGACCGAGGCCGAGCCCCGAACGGTCGACGCCCCGCTGCTCGAACGGCTGGAACAGCCCGGCGACGTTCCCTTCGGGCAGCCCGCCACATTCATCCTCGACTTCAATCAGGACCCGTTCGGAAGTGGCGCTGGCGCGCAGGGTGACGGCGGTCCCGGGCCGGGTGAACTTGAAGGCGTTCTGCAGCAGATTGGCCACGGTCGCGGCCAGGATGGCCCGGTCGGCGTCGACCTGCACCTCGGCATCCCCCGGGAGGACGTGGAACGACAGTCCTCGGGCGTCGGCGTCGAGCCTCGCCGCCGGGCCGAGGTCGGCGATGAACGCCGCGATGTCAAACCTGGTCCGATCCCGGATGTCGTGTCGGAGCCGCACCTCGGCGACCGATCGGTTGATGAGATCGCGAAGGGCCGAGAGACTGCGCTGCAGCACTTTGCCGGTACTGCCTTCGACCCCGACCTTGCCGGTCCTGAGCACTTCGAATGCCACCGAGGCGGTACCGACGAGATTGCGGATCTCGTGCGCGAGGAAGCCGAGGCGTTCGTCGTCGCGCGCCGCCGCCGCGTCGACCTGCGACTGGTTGCCGCGGCCGTGCTCGGTGACGGCACTGGCGATGGCGTCGTCCAGGCAGCCATTCAGGGTGCGGAAGTCTTCGACGCTGATCGGCGCATTCAGCTGCAGCGCGAGGTCGCTGATCGACTGACAGACGTCGCCATAGTCGTGGACGACCTGAGAGACGCTGAATCCCTGGAGATGGCGATTGTGGCCATGGAGCGCCGCGCTGTCGTTGATCGCCGAGGTCGACAGCAGCCGATCGCGCAGCGCGTCAACCAGCTGATCGAGAAACCGGGGCACCCCGTAGGCCAGCTCCGCCGGCGTCGGGGTGGGTTCCGCCCGCGTCGCCACCTTGGCGCGGCAGCGGCGCAGGATCTCTTCGCGGTGTTCGGCAACGAACGCATCAAGCATGGCGTCGGCACCGCTTCCGGGGTGACTCGGAAGATCGGCGCGTCATCACCAAAATCATCCCGGAGTTGGGAGCCCCCATCCGCTACTTCCCTTTCATCGCCGACAGACAGGCGACCAGCCCGACGACTTCGCCGCTCTCCTGTTCCCCGTGCGGCTTCATGATGTCGAAACGCCGATTCCCGCGATGTGCAGAATTGCACAGCCCCGAAAAAAGGAGCCAGGTGCCTTTTCCGAAGATTCGGACCCTTCGGTGCGCACCGGCGCTGTCGAAAGAAAGGGTACCAGGTACGTTTTCCGGATCGGCGCACTCCTGGCGTGCCGTCCTGGACGGCCCGCCGGCGCTCAGACCGGCGTGTCCTCAGGGGCGCGGGCGGCGTATTCGAGCGGCTTGGTCCAGAGGCTCTCGAGACCTTCGAGGATGTCAGAGGCCCAGCCGAACACGTTGCGGCCGGCGACAATCCGCCGCATCGACTGCATCCGCGCCCGGCGCTCCGGCAGCGGCATGTCGAGCGCCCGGATCAGTGCGCCGGTGAAGTCGTCGATGTCGTAGGGGTTGATGATGATGGCGTCGCGCAGTTCCTGCGCGGCGCCGGCCAGCGCACTCAACACCAGGACGCCGTCTTCGTCGTCGCGGGCCGCCACGAACTCCTTGGCCACCAGATTCATGCCGTCGTGCAGCGAGCTGACGACGCAGACCTGCGCCAGGCGATACAGCGCGACCAGGCTGGGCAGGGTGAGCGCCGCCTTGTGGAAGTAGATCGGCGGCGGCCGGCCTGGGATGCCGTGCCGCGCGTTGACTTCGTTCACCTTGCGGTCGATCGCCGACTCGATCGCGCTGTAGCTGTCGAGATCCGACCGGGACGGCACGCCGATCTGGACGAAGGTGAGTTGGCCGCGCAGCGCCGGCCGGCGGGCGAAGAGGCGATCGAGCGCCTCGAGGCGCTCGGGAATGCCTTTGGTGTAGTCGAGCCGGTCGACGCCCAGTCCGAGCAGACCGGACTCCAGACCGAAGGCCTGACGGAGCCGCTGCTGCTCGAGCGGCAGCGCCGGATCGGCACTGACCGTCTGGATGCGATCGTAGTCGACGCCGATCGGCACGGCGGTCACGGTACAGACGCGCCCGCCGAACCACACCCGCTGGCCCTGCGAGTCGACTTCGGCCTCCAGTTCGTCCTCGACGGCGAGGACGAAGTTGCGGCGGTCGCGCTCCAGTTGAAAGGCGACCAGGTCGTTGGCCAGCAGCCCGGCCAGGATCTCGCGCCGCCACGGGCAGATGCGCAGGCGATCCGGATACGGCCACGGGATGTGCCAGAACAGGGCGGTGCGCGCCGCCGGCCGCCGCTCCCGCAGCCGCGCCGCGACCAGCGCCAGATGGTAGTCCTGGATGAAGACCGGCGTGTCGTCGGTCAGCAGTTCCTCGTCGATGGCCGCCGCGAAGCGGGCGTTGACGTTCTGATAGGCCGCCCAGTCCTGGTGGCGGAACTGCGGGCGCACGTCGACCAGGTGGCACAGCGGCCAGAGTCCCTCGTTGGCGAAGCCGCCGTAATAGGCGGCGTACTCCGCCGAATCGAGCCAGAGCCGGCGCAGCTGATAGGACGGGTTGTCAGGCGGCACGCGCACCTTGTCGTCGGCGTCGACGACGGCCCGATCGGCCGCACCGTCGCCGTACGCGATCCACACGCCGTCCTTCTCCCGCATCAACGCGTCGAGCGCGACGCCGACGCCGCCCGTGGTCGCACCCACGGTGATGGCGCCGTTCCCGTCGTAGCGATGCAGATAGGGCTCCCGATTCGAGACCACGACCAGCGGATGCCGCACCTGCGCGTCGATCTCGCCCGCCCGCGCCAGCCCGGTGCGAAACAGCAACGGCCCGACCAGCTCGTCGATCGCGATCAGCGCGACCAGGATGGTCTGGAGGCGGCTCCCCCACGTCGGAAACTCGCCGGCCAGGACCGCCGCCAGTCCCAGCGTGATGCCGGCCTGGGAGATCAATCCCGTCCACACGTAGCTGCCGGTATTCCGGTCGAGGCCCGACGCCCGCAGCCCGGCCAGCACACCGATCCGGATCAGCGCGACGCGCACGGCGACGAGGACGATCGCCAAGAGCCCCATCCGGGCCAGCGCATCGAGCTGCAGCGACGCCCCGGTGGTCACGAAGAACACCACGAGGACCGGCAGTGCGCCGCGCTGGATCGCCACCTTCAAGGCGTCGCCCTGCGGCATCGCGACGTTCTGGATCACCATCCCGGCGGCCATCGCCGCGATCAGCGGTTCGAAGCCCTGGGTGACCCCGACCTGGCTGAGCAGCGCGCAGACACCCAGCAGCACCAGGGTGACCTCGCGGGCCACGTAGCGCAGATACAGCGCGAACAGCGCGCCGACCAGACTGCCGAATCCGATCGCGCCGCCGATCTCCCAGGCCAGGCGGGCGAGCACGTTGACGTCCGAAGCGGCGCCCTCGGCAAGCGCCACCCGGGCGAATTGCAGCGCCAGCGAGAACAGGACCAGGGCGACCAGGTCGGCGACGACCACGATCGCCAGCACCAGATCGCTGAGGCGGCCGCGCGCGCCGGTCTCCGAGATCACCGCCGCGGTCATCGTCGGCGAGAAGCTGACGACAATGATCACGAACAGCGCGACCATCGCCAGCTTCGCCGCGCCGGCCGCCTCCGGCGCGATCGGCAGCCACGCCCAGGCCAGCCACGCCACGACGAACAGTCCGGCCATCGCGATCGCCAGCGTCGTCGCGATCATCCGGGCCGTGCCGGCGGTGCGCCGGCCAACCCGCTCGATGTTGAGCGTCAGCCCGGCGATCAGCGCGATCAGGGTCGTCGCAATACCGTTGGCGGTCTGGAGCTGCCGGGCCATCGGCTCGGTGATCACGTTCCCCAGATACGGCCCGATCAGGATGCCGAACAGGAGATAGCCGGTAAGCCTGGGCAGATGAAACCGCCGCAGCAGTTCGCCGGTGACCATCGCGACGACCAGCGTGAAACCGAGCGCGAGGGCGGTGGTCGGCAGCTCGGCGTCCGCCACCCCAAGCCGGCGCACCCACAGGACCGTCGCCACGACGACCGCCACCGCCAGCACGCGCGTCTTCATGCCGGCCGGCTCCGCCCCAACCCGGCCAGCGACAGCAGATCCGAACCGAGCGATCCGGCGATGACGATCGCGAAGACGGTCGCACCGGGCGCGGCGCCGTCACCAGCCTGCAGAACGTTGAGGGCGATGGCGATGCCGACGACGCCCGGCGCGCTCAGCGAGAACGCCGCATCGCCAGGCAGCTCGCGGCCGGCCACATATCCCGCCAGGCGGCCGCCGATTAGCTTGCCGATAACTCGCAGCACGATGTACGCAGCGACCAGGCCCCACCATTCCATCGACAGGTCGAGCTGCGAACCGGCCACGACCAGCAGCAGGACCACCAGCGGATGCTGCAGGTAGCGCACGTCGCGCGCGATCCGATCGCGCGCCGCCGTTCCCGTGACGTTCCAGAACACACCGGCGAGCAGCCCCATGAACAGGGCGGACAGCGCCAGGTGCGCGGCGGCGCCGCCGAGCAGCAGCAGCGCACCGATCGCGAACACCCGCTGCTCACTCTCGGAGGACGTCTGGATCATCAGCAGTCCCGTCGCCAGGGCGATGGCCAACGCAATCAGACCGCCCTGCGTGACCAGCGCGGTGACCGCCAGCGGCGTGCCGGGACGGGTCCACGCCACCGCCATCACGCCGACGGCAATTGGCAGGACATCGTCGAGATCGCCAATCCGGGCGGCCAGCACGTGTGATGACGCGGCGGACGCGTCGGCGGCGGTGGAGGAAGGGGCCGCGCAGATGCCGATCATCAACGCCAGCAGCCACGGCGTCGGTTCCCGCCCCGGGGACAGCGCGTGAACGATGAGCACGCCGGCGGCGACGACGAGGATGGTGGCAGCCGCCTCGACACTGGCCGCGCCGAACAGGCGGACGTCGCCGGCGCGGCGGACATGAAGGTCCAGCCCGACGATCGCGCCGAGAGCCGCCAGCGCCACCGACACCGCCGGATCAAGAGCCGTGATCGCCGCATGGGACAGGACGCCGAGCCCTTGCGGTCCGATCGCCATCCCGACCAGCAGCAGCACCAGCCCCGGCCTCGGCGTCGGCGACAGCCCCAACGCCAGACGGCGGGATGCCCAGCGGCGCTGGACGCCGGCGCCGGCAGAACCGCCAGAACCGATCCGCTCGTCGAGCGGATCGCCGTCCTTGACGGTGCGATCCGACCGCGGCGGACTCACCACGTGCGTTCCAGTGCCAGCACATGATGGGCGTCAGCCCGGGCGAATCCAATCACCACGGGCCGGCCAGGTGAGGCGGCCGTGAACGCGCGCAGGGCCTGCGCCGACGTCGGCGCCTCGAAGCCGGCGACGACCGTCAGCACGTCTCCGAGCTGGAGGCCGGCGTCCCACGCCGCAGAATCGCGATCGATCCGGATGATGGCGGCGCCGAGGCGGGGGATCGTCCGCAGCCCGAGCCCGAGCGGCCGTTTGTCGATCGGCCCGGCTCCGGCCCCAGCCACGGCGGGGGCGGCGGCCGTGATGCGCGCCTCGCGCACCTCGTCGCCCCGGCGCGATCGGAGCAGCACCGCTTCTCCCTCCGTCAGGCGGGCGACGCGGGCGCGCCAATGCTCGAGCGACGTGACGACGCTGCCGTCAATCTGATCGACGACGTCGGTGGCCGCCAGCTGACCGGCCGCAGGTCCCTGCGGGTCGACCCACGTCACCACCACACCGGCGTCGGCCCCGGTGCCGGCGGCAAGCGCGGGTGAAAGCGGCTGCACGTCGATGCCGAGCCGGCCCGGGCGCGTCTGCCCCAACCGCGCCAGCCGTCCGGCCCTGTCGATCACCGTGTCGGCGGACACCAGGGCGACCTGGCCGTCGTGTGCGACGGTCAAACCGGCCCAGGCGCCGTCGGCGGTGAAGACCAGCGTGCCGGCGGCGAGTCCGGCCGTCGCCGGCAGCGACCAGATGGAACCGGACCAGATCGGACTGACCAGCTCGCCGAGCGATCCGACGAACACCGGGCGGAAATTGACGCCGCGCGCCGAGGCGGCGGCGGCGATCAGGAAGCGCGGGCGCTGCGGCCGGCGCGGCGACCAGGTCGACAGCGCCGGCGCGACCGAGCCCGGAGCGCGGATCACGACCAGGTGTGAGGCCCGGTCGCGCGCCACTTCGAGCGCCTCGATCAGCGTCGAATCGGCCGCCTCCGCATCGCTGTCGGCGCCGATCAGCGCGACCGACAGATCATCGCGGAACCGGAGCGCGAGCACCCGGCCGTGCGTGGCGGCGGCACCGCGCCCGGCCGGGGCGCGCCGGAGATCGACCGCCATGATCGACGACTGGACGCGCGATTCGACCTGGGCCACCGTCGCCGACATGTCGTCGAAGGCTGATGGTGGGGCCAGTTGCGCGAGCACCGGCTGCACCGGATTCGGCGTCTCGCCGCGATCGGGAAACCGGATGCGCGCCAGCACCCACAGCAGCGCGACCGAGATCGCGACGATCGCGAGCAGCAGGCGCGTGTCGCGCGCGACGGTTGGCCGGCTACGCGGCATGCCTGGAACCGCGGGGATTGGCCGTCATCGTTCAACTCACTGCGGACGGGTGCGACAGGCCAGCAGCGCCGTCAGCAGGCCGTCGATCTCACCCTGATTCCTGAGCCGGTATCTGGCGCCCGAATCGCGGAACATCCCGACACGGATCGACAGCAGCCGATCGGCACGGCCGGCCGTGAAGGCGTCCTCACCCTCGTCATCGCCGACATAAATTGCCGTATCGCATTCCAGGAGCCGTCGGGCGCGCTCCAGCGCCGCGCCCTTGGTCGGTGCGCCGCGGGGGACGAGGCTGATCGCGTGCGTGCCGCCGATCGACCGCGCGCCGCGCAGGCTGCGGACAGCGCGGGCGATGGCGGCCAGCGCCTGCCGGCGCGGCTTGGCGTGGCGACAGTGAATCGTCACCGAGTACGTCTTGTCCTCGATCACCACGCCGGAGTAGGACGCCAGTCCCTGCTCGATGGCCCGCCCCCACCGCTTCACCTGAGCCGAATAGCGCGGATGCTGCGCCCACGGCTCGAGACCGTGATTGCCGGAGAGATGAAGGACCGGCACGCTGCCGACCCGGCGCACGAGATCGTGCCGCGCCCGCCCCGAGATCAAGACGCAGGGATAGCGCGACGCGACCGCTGCGAGCAGCCGCCGGGTGGCCGGGCGCCTCCGGGCCGCCGGCGGATCCGGGACGATCGACGCGAGCGTGCCGTCGACGTCGAACGCCAGCAGGACGTTCGAGGATGCAAAATCGGCCAGCGCGGAAATGTGGGATTTCGCCATGATGTGTCGCATGAGAGGATTCGAGGCAACGCCTCTTCATGAGTACGTTAGCGCATTTCAGCGGAACGCAGGCCGGCGGACCTGTCATGGTTGCGCCGAGCTCGACACTACGCACGTGACATCGGAATGGCTGGGTCGGCGGGCACTGCGATGGTCAGCAGGGGACGGTCGCAGTGGGACGGTCGGCGGCGACCTCTTTATGGCAACCCGCAGCTTATCAGAACGTGGAGCGGATTGCCGCCGCTGCCTCTTCAGTGCTCAATCTGCATATGGCGCCGGAGCTTCTCGACCAGCACGTCGGGTTCCGCCGGCTTCGACAGCCAGTCGAGCACCCGGACATGCTGCGCGCGTCCGGTGAGCATGACGACCCGGATTCCCGTCAGAATAGACGCGCTGTCTGCCGCTTGCAGGAACTCCCAGCCGTTCATCCTGGGCATCTCGAGATCCAGCAGCACGAGATTGGGGCGGGCATGACCCTGCAGCCACTCGAGCGCCTCGCGTCCGTCACGTGCGGTGGCGACGACGAACCCCTCGCTCTCCAGCAGAGCCCGCAGGAACTCGCGGTTTGCGTCGTCATCCTCGACGATGAGAATCTGGCTGCCGCCACCCTGTGTTGACATCGTCGTTTCTCCGCCTGGCCGCTGCGATCCGATTGACTCTCACTTGCAAGGCGTCGATCCCGTTCGAAACTCATAGCAAGAATGACGCCGCAGGCCGCCAGTTCGGCGGTGCGTCACGCCCCGGCGAGTGAACTTGTGAAGCAAACCCGGCCGGTGCGGGGTAATATCTGGGCCGGCAAAGGAGACTCCATGAAGCGATCGAGCGCCGGCTGGACGTGTGCGGCGGCGGCGGCCATCGTCTTGTCGGCGGCGCAGCCGCTCGGCGCCGAGCAGTTCGAGAAGACCAAGAAGGTCGGCAGCACGACGGTCCATTACAAGGTGGTGCTGCCGGACGGCTACGATCCGGCTAAAGCCTATCCTGCCATCCTGGCGCTGGGCGGCGGCCCGCAGACGATGAATACGGTCGACGGGATTCTGGGCCGTAACTTCCGCGCCGAAGCCGAGCGGCGCGGCTACCTGGTCGTCGCGCCCGCGGCGCCGGACGGCCAGCTGTTCTTCGAGGCGGGGGCGCGGATCTTTCCGGAATTCCTCAAGATGATTCTGGCGGACTACAAGATCGAGGACAACAGGTTCCACATCGCCGGGCCGTCCAACGGCGGCATCGCTTCGTTTCACGTGGCGGCGGCCAACCCCCAGTACTTCCGATCGGTCACCGCCTTCCCCGGCTACATGTGGGAGCCGAGCCCGGCCAGGCTCCAGGCCATTTCAAAGATGTGCGTGTTCATGTATGTCGGCGAATTCGACGAATACCGATGGCACGACGAGATGAAACAGGAAGCCGAGTATCTCCGCGGCCGGGGAACGGTGGCCCGGTATACCGTGGAAAAGGGACAGCCGCACCGGCTGGAGACGCTCGCCGGCGCGAATGCCGGACGCCTGTTCGAGGGCTTCGAGGAAACCAGAAAAGGCTGCAGCAAGTAGCCCCGCCGGAGGCGGGGCAAAAACAACGCTGTCACCAGCGGGGCGGAGCCAACACCCACTCGCGTGTCTCGGCAGTCTGAGGCTGAGCCTCGCTGGTCAGGTGAGCTCGTAGGTGACGACCTCGAAGTTCAACAGTGTGGCGCCTCCGAACGAGGTGGTGATCGCGACGTCGGTCGCATCCAGGCCAGTGGCGATCAGGACGCGGCCGATGCGCGGGACGTTGTGCCGCGCGTCGAACGTCCACCAGCGGCCATCCAGATACACTTCGAACCAGGCGCTGAAATCCATTGGCGACGGTACCAATGGGACGCCGATGTCGCCAAGATAACCGGTCGCATAGCGGGCCGGAATGTTCAGGGCGCGGCAGAACGTGATGGCGAGATGCTGGAAATCGCGGCAGACCCCGATTCGTTCTTTGTAGACATCGAGTGCCGTCCGCGTCGGGCGCGCGTGAGGGTAGCTGAACGTCACATGCGCGTTCACCCAATCGCACACCGCCTGGACGCGTTCCCACCCTCGCGGTGAGTTTCCGAACAGATACGCCGCTTCGGCCGTCAGCAGATCGACCTCGCAGAAGCGGCTGGCCATCAGGAAGCGAAGCGTCTCGGGCGGGAGCTGTTCGACCGGAACTTCCCGCGCACTGAAATTCAGCGCATCGGGCAGCCCCGAGTCGTCGATGACCGTGGCGTTGGTAAGGCGCAGTGTCCCGGGTGGGGCGTAGAAGCGCGTGCAGATATTTCCGAAGGTGTCCAGATAATCCTCGGTCGGCACGGAGGGCTCCACCACGACACGGTCGGCATACTGCAGGTCGCCGCGCCGCGATGGGTGGACGGAGAGGATCGCCACGATCGGAACCGCCTGACCGATGGCAAAGCTGATGTCGTAGCCAAGTTGAATTTTCACGGCTGGCGTATATTCATGAAGCAAGCCAACGGACATTCCTGTCTTCTCATTCTCAACCTTCGTGTAATCAGGGTTCTTTCGAACGTATCACGCTTCCAGGGAGCCGGACTGGACTGATGGCTGACCGCGTGAAAGCCCGGTTCATCGAGCCGATGCTGCTGCTGCGCCAGGAGGCGCTGCCAGATGATCCAAACCGCTGGGAGTATCAGATCAAGTTGGACGGCTTTCGAGCCATCGCCTTCCGGCTGGCTGGCACAATCCACCTGCGGTCCCGCAACGACAAGAACTTCAGCGCCCGCTATCCGGCCGTCGTCACGGCACTGGCGAAGCTGCCCGACGATACCGTCGTCGACGGCGAAATCGTCGCGCTCGATCACGAGGGACGGCCGTCCTTCAACGCGCTGCAGAATTACGGGTCATCGCCGGGACCGGTTCTCTACTTCATCTTCGACGTCCTGATTCTGGCCGGTCGCGATGTGATGGGCCAGCCGTGGGAAAAGCGGCGCGCACTGCTCGAGAGGAAGGTCCTGCCCAGGCTGACCGAGCCGGTCCGGTACGCAGCGCCGCTCGACGCCCCGCTGCCGGTGCTGATCGAGTCGGTCAAGGCGCAGGGCCTGGAGGGACTGGTCGCGAAGCGCCGGGACAGCCGCTACGAACCGGGCCTGCGCACTGGCGCCTGGACCAAGATGCGTGTCAACCAGGGCCAGGAATTCGTCATCGGCGGATATACGGTCGGGACCCGGACCTTCGACGCGCTGGTGTTCGGTTACTACGACGACGGCGGACGGCTGATCTACGTCGCCCGCACCCGCAACGGGTTTACGCCGGCGGTGCGCGAACAGCTGTTCAAGAAGTTTCGCGGGCTGGCGGTGGAACAGTGCCCGTTCGCGAATCTGCCTGAGCCCAGAAGCGGGCACTGGGGCGCGGGTCTGACCGCGGCGAAGATGAAGGAGTGCCGGTGGCTGAAACCGGTGCTGGTCGCGCAGGTCGAGTTCCTGGAATGGACCGGGGAAAACCACCTGCGTCACACCCGATTCATCAGCCTGCGCGAAGACAAGGCGGCGCGGCAGGTCCGGCGCGAGTGACTGCGCGATCAGGGTAGCTGGGCGCGATAGGCGACGAAATCCGAGTCCGACGCATCCGCCGGCGTGGCCGGCGCGCCTCCGTCGGCGTCACTCACACCCGCTTTCAGATACAACAGTTCGTCCCCGGAGACGGTCACGAACGTCTGCCCCGCGGTCGGGGGCGGGATCTCGAGCCTGCCCGCCTGCGTGACCGCGCTGCCGCGCGCGTTGAGGTCGAACCTGATGACCCGGCGCGATCCGTCGGCCTCGACCTGCACGCCGATCAAAGCGTTGCGGCGCCAGCGAATCCGCTCGAGACCACCGAGCGAGACGCCGGCGGGAGCGGTCAGGCGCGAGACGCTCCGCGAGCGCAAGTCGATTCGCGACACGCCGTCGCGGTGTGCCACGAAGGCCATCGCCTCGTCGCCACGTACAGCGACGCTCGACGCGTCCGGCGCGTCCAGCCGGGCGACGCGTTCGAGCGCGGTCCCGCCGGTTCGCAGCACCAGCAGCTGCGGGGTCCGCGAATCGAGGACGAGAATCGCGCCTCCCGGTTCAACCGCGAGATCGACGAGCGTCACCGGGCCGAGGTCGCCGCCGACGCTGAAGGCGCGCAGCGGCCGGCCGGACACCAGCTGCAGACGGTGCAGCGTTCCGGCGCCGTCCGCCGGGGCGCTGCTCGCCACCCACAGATCGCCGCGCCGGGCGTCGATCTCGACCGCCGCGATGTCGAGAAAGCCGGCGGAGTCGGCACGGACGAGGTCGATCGCGTGACTCGAGCTCTCGTCCACGACGATCAGCTTGCGGCCGAGCCGGTCGCCCAGGACGAACCGGCGTGAGGGGGCATCGTAGGCCAGCCCGCTGACGGCAAACTGCCTGGTCGAAAAGCGCACGCCCGGCGTCGCGGGCAGGGTCGCGACAACGGCGGCGGACGGGGACGCCGCGGGCGGCGATGGGGCGGCCAGCGGCGGCGACGGCGCGGTCGGCGGCGAGGGAGCCCCGGCCGCGGGCGCCGGCCGGAGTGACCTGGCAGGAGGCGGAGCTGGCAGCGGAGCGGAGGGTGGAGCTGGCAGCGGAGCGGGGGGTGCAGCTGAAGGCGGACTTGCAGCGGCGGCCGCCGGAGTCCGGACCCTGGGCACGACGGAGGGAACGGGCGGTGACGGCGCCGATACGGCGCCGGTCGCGGCACCCGCGATGCGAGCCTCGACGTCCGGCCAGCCTGGAAGCTCCCGGACGCGGTTGAAATCGTCGTTTGTCGCCGCGTCGGACGCCACTCCCATGTCCGCCAGGCGCTGCAGCATGACCAGGGCGTCATGCGGACGGCCGCTCAACGCCTGGGCGCGCGCCAGCATGTACATCAGAGCCGGATCCTTGGCCGGACCAGTCTGGATCGCCCGCCACGCCAGATCGTGAAACGTCGCGTAGTCGCTCCGCTCGGCGGCGGCGAGCGCCAGTTCACGGCAGGCGCGCCATTCCGCGCAGCCGCCATCGCGAGCCGGCTGGAGCATGGCCGCGGGCGGCGCAGCGGCAGCGTCCCCGAAGAGAGCAATCAGCAAGGCAAGTCCTGCAATCGGCATCGCTCATAGTGTATGAGACCGCGCTCGTCCAGCGGTACGGCGGGCGACTTTGGCCGTGACAAGACCCATCGACACCTGAGCCGGCCGAATCACCCGGCCACACCGTCGATCCGGGCGGCCGGCGGCGCCGGCAAAGCGCGGTAGCATGAACGGGATGCCCGGCCGCGATGCGTCCGTCCACGTACGGGGCGCCAGTGAACACAATCTGAAGAGCGTCGACGTCGACCTGCCGCGCGATGCCCTGGTGGTGTTCACCGGGGTCTCCGGATCCGGAGAGTGTTCGCTCGCCTTCGGTACGCTCGACGCGGAAGCGCATCCGAATACACCGGAGGGCGCGTGCCCACGCTGTCATGGGCTGGGCCGGGTCTACGACGTGACCGAGCGATCGATGGTGCCGGACGACACGCTGACCATCCGTGAACGGGCGATTGCCGCCCGGCCCACCGCCTGGCAGGGTCAGAACCTGCGTGACATTCTCGTGACGCTCGGCTACGACGTCGATCGGCCATGGCGCGAGCTGTCGAAGAAGGATCGCCAATGGATCCCGTTCACTGACGACCAGCCGACCGTTCCGGTCGACGCCGGCATCACGCCGGACCAGGCGCGCCGCGCGCTCACGCGCCAGGAAGAGCCCAGCTACATGGGGACGTTCATCGACGCCGGTTACGCGGTCGCTCATGACTGATCCGAACAAGGCCTTGCGCGACGATGTCCGGCTGCTGGGCGATCTGTTCGGCGACGCCCTGCAGGACCAGGCCGGCGCGGCGCTGTTCGAGCTGGTCGAGGGAGCGCGCGCGCTGGCAAAGCGGGCGCACACCGGCAGCGACCCGGCCGCGTTCGAGGAGCTGGCCGATCGTCTCAGCCACCTGCCGCTGGAATCGGCCGTACCGATCGCGCGCGCGTTCGCGCAGTTCCTGACGCTGGCGAACATCGCCGAGCAGCACCACCGCGTCCGCCGCCGCCGCGACTACGCGCGGGCCCGCGATCACCATCCGCAGCCCGGTTCCTGCGCCGATGCATTCGGGCGCTGGCGGGCCGCCGGTCTGTCAGCCGATGCGCTGGCGGCCGCGGTGCAGTCGCTGCGGATCGAGCTGGTGCTGACCGCCCATCCGACCGAAGTGGTGCGCCGGACGCTGCTGCAGATGCATCGGCGGATCGCCGATCTGCTCGGCGTCCGCGATCGCAGCGATTTGACGCCGGACGAGTCCGAGGCGGCGCTCGACGATCTGCGGCGTGAGATTGCCGCGATGTGGCAGACCGGCGAAGTCCGCGATCACGCGGTCTCGCCGCTCGATGAAGTCCGGAGCGGCCTGGCGGTGTTCGAGCAGACCGTCTGGCAGGCGCTGCCGCGCTACCTGCGGCAGATCGATCGGGCGCTCGGTCAGCCGCTGCCGCTCGACGCCGCGCCGCTGCGCTTCGGATCCTGGATCGGCGGCGATCGCGACGGCAATCCCAACGTCACGCCCGACGTCACCCGGCGGGCCGTCTGGATGGCGCGATGGACGGCCGCCGACCTGTACTCGCACGAGATCGATTCCCTGCGCGCCGAGCTCTCGATCGGGGCCGCCACCGCCGAGCTTCGATCAGCGGTCGGCGAGAGCGAGGAGCCATACCGCGTGCTGCTGCGCGACGTGGCGGCGCGTCTCCGCGCCACACGCGACTACGCCGCTGCCGAAATCGAGGGCGAAGGGTCGGGCACGGCGGGCGCCGCGCCGATCTTCCTCGCGGCGGACGAGCTCGCGGCGCCGCTGCTGCTGTGTCATCGATCGCTGATCGGGACCGGCAACGGCCTGATCGCCGCCGGACGCCTGACCGACATCCTTCGGCGCGTCGCCGCATTCGGGCTCAACCTGGCCCCGCTCGACCTGCGGCAGGACGCCGCCCGCCACGCCGAGGCCGTCGCCTGGATCGCGCAACTGTGGCGGCTGGGCGACTATGACCGCGCGTCCGAAGCCGAGCGTGTCGCGCTGTTGATCGACGAGATCGTCGGCGGCACGCGCTCGTTCGCCGACCTGCCGCTCGATCGCGACGCGGTGCCCGATCCGGTTCGCGACGTGCTCGACACCTTCCGCGTCGCCGCCGCCCTGCCCGCCGAGTCGCTCGGCGCCTACGTGATCACCATGGCGAGCCGGCCGTCAGATGTCCTGGCGGTCGAGCTGCTGCAGAAGCTGGCCGGCAGCCGGCGTCCCCAGCGCGTCGTGCCGCTGTTCGAAACGGCGGCCGATCTGCAGCACGCGGGATCGGTGGTGGATGTCCTGATGGCACTCCCCTGGTATCGCAGCCGCATCCAGGGGCAGCAGGAGGTGATGGTCGGCTATTCCGATTCGGCCAAGGATGCCGGCCGCTTCGCCGCGGCCTGGTCTCTCTACCGCGCGCAGGAGGAGGTCGTCGCCGCCTGCGCCCGGCACGGCGTGCAGCTCACCCTGTTCCACGGTCGGGGCGGGACCGTCGGCCGCGGCGGCGGCCCGACCCATCTCGCGATTCAATCGCAGCCGCCCGGTTCGGTCGCCGGCCGGCTGCGGGTGACCGAGCAGGGCGAGATGATTCAGGCGAAGTTCGGACTGCCCGACATCGCGGTGCGGACGATGGAGGTCTACACGACGGCCACGCTCGAAGCCACTCTCGGACATGCCACCGGCCCGGCGCCGGAGTGGCGAGCGGTCATGGACGGTCTGGCGGAGCGGGCGCGGACGTCGTATCGCGCCGTCGTCTACGAACAGCCCGACTTCCTCGACTACTTTCATACGGCGACACCCGAGCCGGAGCTGCGCGGCATCAGGATCGGCAGCCGCCCGGCGCGCCGCGGCGGCGGCACGGGCGTTGAAGGCCTGCGCGCGATCCCGTGGCAGTTCGCCTGGACCCAGACGCGATTGATGCTCCCCGCCTGGCTCGGCGTCGAGGACGCGCTGGCCGAATCAATCGCCCGCGGCGAAGGGCCGGTGCTGAAAACGATGTACGAACGCTGGCCGCTCTTTCGGTCCACGCTCGATCTGATCGAAATGGTGCTGGCCAAGGCCGACCCGCGCATCGCGGCCGAGTACGACCGCCGGCTGCTGCCGCAAGCGCTCCTGGCGCTCGGAGCCGATCTGCGGTCGCGACTCGCACGCGCCACCGCCGCCGTCCTTGCCATTACCGGCCACCGGCAGCCGGCCGACGCCATCCCGGTCCTCCGGCGGTCGATTGATGTCCGCAACCCGTATGTCGATCCAATCAACCTGGTGCAGATCGAACTGCTCGATCGACTGCGTCACTCGGAGGAGTCCGCCGAGCTGAGGCACGCGTTTGCGGTGACGGTCAACGGCATCGCCGCGGGCATGAGAAATACGGGATAGCCGCGACCTTGGGACGGTCTGAAGACCGTCCCCTACACCACCCAGTGGCGTAGGGGACGCCTCGAGGCGTCCCGTGATTCTCGTGAACCCGACACCGTACGGTCGGTCCCTCCGTTCACATCCCGCTCGCTGGTCGTTAGTATCAGCGTGCCCACGCATCAAACGGATCACGTTCCGCACGCTTCCGGTCGTAGCCGTCCGCCGGTCGCCGCGGTCTCCCCCGCCGCGCTCAGGCTCACCGAGCTGATCCATCGAGCCCGGGCCGGCGATGCGGTTGCCTCGGATGCGCTGTTTGCCGCCACCTACGACGACCTGCGCCGGCTGGCGCGGGCGCGGCTGCGGGCCAGCCGCCGCAATACATTCCTCGATACCGGCTCGCTCGTTCATGAGTCGTATCTCCGCTTCGCCGCATCCGGACATCTCACGCTCGAGGATCGGGTCCACTTCATGCGCTGGGCCGGCCGCGTCATGCGGTCGGTGATCGTCGACATCGCACGGCGCCGGAACGCCAGCCGGCGGGGCGCCGGCGCGCCGCCGGTCCCACTGACGAACGAGCCGCCGGCTCCCGCGCGCGGCGCGGACGAGATCCTGTATGTGCATCAGGCGCTGGATCGAATCACCCTGCTCGATCCCCGCCTGACGCAGGTGGTCGAGATGCGCTATTTCGGCGGCCTGACGGAGGAAGAGATTGCCAGTGCGCTGGGCGTGACGGCGCGCACCGTCCGCCGGGACTGGGAGAAGGCGCGCCTGCTGCTGCGGGAAGCGCTGCAATAGCTGACGGACGGAGCGGAGAGGATGAACGTCGACTCCTGGGCGACGGTGAATCGCCTGATGGACGAGGCGCTGGACCTCGCCCCCGGCGACCGGGAGCGATGGCTCGACCGCCTCGCTCCGCAATACGGCAACGTCCTGCCGCGTCTCCGTAATCTTCTCGCCTGCCCGGCAGCCGCGCCCGCTTCTGCCTTCCTGAACACGATTCCGAAAGTCGACCCGGCCACCGAGACCGGTCCCGACGATGTCGGCGGCGACGGATCCGCACCAGGCTGTGTCGGACCCTATCGCGTGCTGCGAAAGCTGGCCGACGGCGGCATGGGATCAGTGTGGCTGGCCGAGCGATCCGACGGCCTGGTCAAGCGCCAGGTTGCCGTGAAGCTGCCGCGCGGAGCGTGGCGGCGCGCCGGACTCGCCGACCGGATGGCGCGAGAGCGCGACATCCTGGCGACCCTCAATCACCCGAACATCGCCCGGTTGTACGACGCCGGCGTGACCAGCGGCGGAGAACCCTTCCTGGCGCTGGAATACGTGCCGGGCCGACCCCTCGACGACTACGCCGAAGCGGGGCGATTGACGGTTGGCGCGCGCCTTCAGCTGTTCTTACAGGTGACACGGGCCGTCGCCCACGCCCACGCCAGACTGATCATCCACCGCGATCTCAAACCGTCCAACATCCTGGTCACCGACGCCGGCGACGTGAAGCTGCTCGACTTCGGCATCGCCAAGCTGCTCGAAGAAGGCAGTCCGGACTCGGCGCTCACCGAAGCGGCTGGTGCGCCGTTGACCCCGGACTACGCCTCGCCCGAACAGGTTGCCGGGGAACCGCTCAGCATCGCCTCCGACGTCTATTCGCTCGGCGTCGTGCTCTACCAGCTGCTCGCCGGTGTGCGGCCGTACAAGCTGCGGCGGGACTCACGCGGCGCGTTGGAGGAGGCCATCCTGCAAGCCGTCCCGCGGCGTCCGAGCGACGCTGCCGCCGATCCCGCCTCGCGCCGCACACTGCGCGGCGACCTCGACACCATCGTGCTCAAGGCGCTCAGGAAAAATCCCGCTGAGCGGTACGACACCGTCAATGCCTTCGCTGAGGACATCGAGCGTTACCTGCACGGTCGCGCCGTGCGGGCGCAGCCTGACCGGTGGTGGTACCGGTGCGCGAAGTTCGTTGGCCGCAACAGGATCGCGGTCTGTGCCGCCGCGGCGGTCTTCGCAACCGCCCTGACCGGAGCCGGCCTCGTGCTCTGGCAGTCGCAGGTCGCGCTGACCGAGAAGGCGCACGCCGAGGAAGTGCGGGACTTCCTGACGACACTGTTTCGCGACACCAGCCCCTACGACGGCGGTCGAGCGCTCTCCGCCGGCGATTGGCTCAAGCACGTCGCCGGCCGGGTCAACAGCGGGCTGGCCGACCGCCCGGAGTTGCGCGTCGATTTGCTGAACCTGGTCGGGTCAAGTCTGCTCTGGCTGCAGGACACCGCCGCCGCCGAGGGCGTGCTGACCCAGGCGGTGGCCGAAGCCACCCGACGGCTCGGTCCGACCCATCCCGCGACGCTGCGTGCACGGGTGCTGATGACGCCGGTGTACCGCTATCGCGGCAGGACCAGGGAGCTGCGTCTCGAGCTCGATCGGCTGCTCCCGCTGCTGCGCGAGAGCCCGGCCGATCTGGCCGAGCCTCTCGCCATCGCGCTGAAAAATCGCGCCCACCTGGAGATGGACGATGGGAGGTACGCCGCGGCGGAGCGCGTCGCACAGGAAGGGCTCGACGTCGCGCTGGCGAGGCTGGGCGAACGGCATCCTGAGACGGTCGCCGCGTTCCTGATGATAGCGCTGACCTATCAAACCAGCCGCAGCCCGGACCTCGCGCTCCAGGCGGCCGAACGTGCGCTGCGGATCGCGCTCGGCGCGTATGCCGACGCGCCGCGACACCCGCGCGTCATCGAAGCCCGGCAGCTGTACGGCCAGGCACTGGCCAACGCCGGCCGCCCGACAGAAGGTATCGAACAGCTGACCGTCGCCGTCGACGACGCCGCCGCCGTCTTCGGTTCATCGAGCCGGATGGTCGGTTTCTTTTCGGAGGCGCTGGCCGCCGTGCAGCTGGAATCAGGCGACATCCGCGCCGCGATCGCCGGCAGTCGGCGGTCTCTCGCGATCGTCGGCCAGCACTCCACCCCGGAGTCGTTCCGCTACGCCTCGGTCCTCCACCTGCGCGGCGCCGCGCTGCTGAGCGCACGGCGGTCGGGCGAGGCACTTCCCGACCTGGCGCGCGCCGCCCGCACGCTGCGGCAGGCGATCGATCCGCCGCACGCGCGGGCGCCCGATTTCGAGGCCGATCAGGCACTGGCGCTGGCGCGGCTCGGCCAGTACGACGATGCGCAGCAGATCATCGGCAGGATCCTGCCGCGCGACCCGCGGCCGGACGACCCGCTGGTGGCCAGGCTCCGTTACGTGCTCGGCGTCGGCAAACGGCTGCAGGGCGAGCACGCCGGCGCGCTGCGATTGCAACAGCAGGCGCTGGCGGCGATCGGTGACGGCACGGGGGCGGCACTCCACCGGGCGAACGTCCTGAAGGAAGCCGGGCTGAATCTCCAGGAACTGAACCGCCCCGCCGAGGCGGCGACCCTTCTGGAACAGGCGCTGACGTTGATCCAGCGCTGGCAGAGCCAGCCGACCCCCGACCGCGGCGATGTACTGATTGGCCTGGGACGGGCACGGATGGCCGCCGGCAGGCTGACCGAAGCGCGATCCCTGCTCCAGGAAGCGGACCGCTTCTGGCGCGGGTTCGACGCCGGAAATCGATCGGCAGGCGAGGCGGCTCGCTGGCTGCGTCACTGCCAGGACTTGCTGGCGGCACGCTGAAGAAGGGGTGCTCTCGAGCGACTCGCCGGCCCCCCACGGGACGGTCTGAAGACCGTCCCCTACGGACGTGGGATCCGCCTTCAGAGCACGTAAAAGAGATCGACGCAGTGCACGCCTTCAGGCCTGCGGTCTCTGGCAGACCTGAAGGTCTGCACTACTTCAGAATCGATTTTTTCAAACGCCCTTCAGCCGGATTGTTCCGTCGTCCGACTGAAGTCGGACGCCACGTACGATTCCTGAGACCGCGATCCCCCCTCGTACGTGGGATCCGGCTTCAGCCGGATTGTTCCGTCGTCCGACTACCGCCTTCAAGCGCGGAGCGCGCTTCGGCGCGTCGCGCCGAAGCCTGCGGCGGAGGCGGAACGTCGGACGCTGCGTAAGACTCCTGGCGCCGCGTCAGGCCGACAAACGGTGTCGGCAGAGAGGGTCTGGCCCGGCCCGGATCCGAACGGGGCACCTCGAGGTTCGGCATCGGGGCCGCCGCGAAGAGCCGGCGGCACGGACCGGCCATCCAGCGCGCGAACCGGGCCGACCGGGCGTGCCGGGCGGAGTCGGTGGCGATCCCGGTGTTGGCGTACATCTGCCGATACAGTTTCGAGCTGAGCACGAAGGCGAGCCGGCCCTTCAAGGTCGGGGCGACCCGCGATCGCTTCCAGATTCGCGGCAGGGCATAGAAGTGATCCCAGACCGCTTGAGTACGGCGGCGGATTTCGTCCGCCGACATCACCTCGTGCGGTGAGTAGACTTTCGGACGATCGGCCTGCGGGATCAGCCAGTGCCGCGTCACCGGCACGCCGGCGACCGTCGCCGCGTTGCCGGCCAAATCGCGCTCCCAGCGCTCGAAATCGACCGTGCCTGGATAGGGCGTCAACATCACGAACTGCGCGAAGGTGATGCCGGCCCGCTCCGCCAGATCGGCGGTGGCCTCGAACGTTTCAGCACGGTCGCTCGGCAGGCCGAAAATGAACGACCCCAGCACGTGCACGCCGTGCGATCGGAACGTCTGCAGCCGTTCGACCAGCGCCTCGCCGGCCAGATTGAATCCCTTGTGCACGTCCTTCAACCCGGCCGGAGTGACCGCTTCCACACCGACCAGGGCGCCGCGGATCCTGGCGCGTGCCATCGCCTGCAGGAAGGTGGGATCCTCGGCTGCTTCCATCGTGATCTGGGTGAAGAACACCATGTCTGCGGGGAGCCGCGACAGTCCTTCCATCAGCGCGAAGCGCTCCGCCCGGATCGCTTCGAGCTCGCGCAGGTGGGACGGATCGCTCCGCCGCGCCGCCTGCGCCAGGTCGGTCAGCGTCACCGGGTAGAAGTTGTCGTCGGCCAGCGCGATGAAGCGGAACCCGCGGCGCCGGAGTTCCACCGCTTCGTGGAGCACCGCATCGACGGCGGCCTGCCTCGGGGTCTGCCCGTCGGTGCGCCAGACCGAGCAGAACGAGCAGTGTTTCGGGCAGCCGCGCACCGTCTGGATCGATCCCCACATGTACCGGCCGCCCGGCAGCAGGTCCCACCGGGCCGGCTTGAATGTCTCGCCGTCGATCCGTCCCGCTTCGTAGATCGGCCGCGGCGTGCCGGCGGCACAATCGTCGATGACGCCTTCCCAGACGACATCGCCGTCGCCGCGGACGACGGCGTGTGCGCCGCCGAGGTCATGGGCCTCGGCCGGATACAGCGTCGAGTGGATGCCGCCGAAGACGACATACGCACCGCGGGCCCGCGCCAGGCGTCCGACTTCGTAGCCGCGCAGCGCATTCCCGGTGTGGATCCCAATCCCGACCACGTCACCGGGCGATACCTGCCCGGCATCAAACGGATCGAGCGTCTCGTCGGCGACGATCGGGTCGCCCCATCGCGACGGCGTGGCGGCCGCGAGCACATAGAGCCAGCGGGGCGTAATGACGGCCGTGCCAAACGAGACATGGCTCGGGTTGACCAGGAACACACGCATGGCAGAGCCTCCACGGGAGTGCGATGGAACCGCACCGGTTGACGAGGTTTAGAAAATGTTGGCGCCGGCTTTACTGGCGCGAGTCACGAAACGGCCGATCGAAATGCCGGCACTGCGGGCGCGGGCCCCGGTCGCCGCGGCGCTGCGCGCGACGGCGTCGGCGGCAGAGAGGGTCGAAGTCGTGACCGCATCCCAGGGGGCGGCGTGGTCGGGCGCCGGCGGGAGGACCGCCAGCGGCCTCGAGGGCAGCGGGACGGCGATCGCCGGCGCCTTGACGATCGAGCCGTTGCCGCTCGTCTTGGAATCGGCCGCCGCCACGGTCCGGCTGTCGAGTGGCGCCACGGCAGGCGCATCCACCATCGTCACCGCGAGGGGAAGTCCCGCCAGCGCCGGCGGCTCGGGCCGGGCCGGACGCGGCAGACGGACGGGAGTGCGGTAGGGCGCTGCCGGCGGCGCCTCGGCGACGGGCGCTTCATTGGTGGAGGGCGCCGGATCGAGCCGGGTCCGCAGCGCGGCGGCCGGTTCGGCGAGCGGAGCGTCGGCCTCAGCCAGATCGAAGAAGACCACGGCCGGGGCGACCTGGGTCGAGAGGACCACGGCGATGGCCAGACCGGCCACGCTGACCAGGCTCGTCGCGCCGGCCAGCCGCGCTCCCCTCGTCCGCCTCGGATCGAGGAGACGGCCGACGCGGATCCGCAGCGCCGAGGCCGTGGTGGTGGCGGCGGGCCCGCCGGCGGCGCATTCGATTCGACCCGCCTGCCGGCATGACGCGGCGGCGACGGCGAGGAGGGCGGCCGCGTAGCGGCGCGCCGCCCCGGTGCACGACACGACGCGGTCGTCGCACGCCGCCTCGCGGTCGACGTCCAGCCGCCGGCTCAGGAATCGCACCGCCGGGTGCAATCCGACCAGGCTGGAGACGGCCGCCAGCAGCAGCTGCGACCAGTCGTCATAGCGATCGAGGTGCGCCTGCTCGTGCATCACGATCTCGTCCAGCGATTCATCGCTGAGCGCGTCGGCGACGGGGCGCGAGATCAGGATGACCGGCCGACCGAGGCCGAGGGCGCACGCACCCGTCACGCCGTCGGCGATGCGAAGCTCCGACGGCCGGCGACGGCGGGCCCGACCCGCGATCCACAGTGGCAGACGCGCTTCGCGCGAGCGGTCGAACGGCGAGGCGGCCCGCTTCAGCCGCGCCAGGGTACGGCAGCTTTGCGCGATCCGGAGCAGGCGGACGAAGGCGACGATCGCCCAGAGCGCCGCCGCTCCGGCGACAAGCCAACCGGGGACCGCCGGCAGCATCAGCGCCCCGGCCGCGTCGACCGGGGTCAGGTCCCGCAATGAGGGAGTACCGCTGGACATCGCGGCTAACTCGTGCGCGATCGGGATGATCAGCACGGCGGCCAGCGCCAGCCACCAGATGGCGTGACGGGTGGCGGCGTTGAGGCGGGGCATCGCCCGGACCGCCGCCGCGGTGATCCAGGCGATCGCCAGCCCCTGCCACAGCCAGGTCACCAGCAGCGTCATCGCCGTCGCCTCCTCTTGCGCGCCGCGTCGCCGCTATCGGGCGGCGCCTGTTCGATCAGCTCGCGCACCCGGCGGAGCTCGTCGGCATCGGTTCGCTCGTGGCCGAGCAGGTCGAGGACCAGCAGCCGGGGCGAATCGTCGAAGAACCGCTTGAGCACCTGGGACAGTGCGCTCTGGCGCGCCTCGCTCCGGCCGACGAGCGGGAGGTAGACGAACGCCCGGCCGTCCTTTTCGTGCGTGACGTAGCCCTTGCGCTCGAGAATGCCGAGGATGGTGAGCACCGTGTTGTAGGCCGGCGTCGGCGTGCCGGCGAGGCCGTCGACGACGGCGGCGACCGTGGCGCGCTGGCGGTCCCAGAGGACGCGCATGACGCGGAGCTCGGCGTCGGTGAGCCCGGGCGATGGTGGTCTGGCCATGGGTGTGTTGCCCGAACACCTAATTACTTAGGAGCACGGAACAGCAGCCTATCGCGATCGCCGGAGCCTGTCAACTAATTACTTAAGAAGTCGCTACCGGGGTGAGCGAGGGTCGGACGGGTGAGGCACCGGGCTGGGACTGATCGGCTTATCGGGGAAGAAGTCGCGGCCCCGTCCAGCTTCGGCCAGGGTCTTCGCGCCGCCGACGAACGGGATGAAATCCAGCGCCGTGTGGAGCGCGCCGCCCAGGACACCTTTGCGGCGGACAGTATTACGAAGCGTGGCCAGGGCGACGAGACCGCCAATCCACGGCATCGAGCGAATCAGGCGGCGGGTCAGCTTGCGGCCGGCATATCGTCCGAGATGAGTGGTCATCGCCATGCCGGATCAACAGCAAGGCACGTACCGAACGAAGGACGACCAGGGACCGAGGACGACGAAGGACCAAGGACAGCCAAGGACCAAGGACGGCCAAGGACCAGGGACGGCCAAGGACCAGGGACGGCCAAGGACCAGGGAC
>JBDTRR010000026.1:0-72429 GCA_039931615.1 Acidobacteriota bacterium | reverse complement strand
TGCCCGGCCTGGGCAAGACGCCGGCCTTCGTCAACATCGACATCGACGCCGACGGCCGCACCGTCGGCCTGTTCTAGCGGGCCTCCGGCGCAGCCGGGCCTCGGCTCGCCATAGGACTCAAGCAAGGGTCCGCCCCAGACCGAATCGTACGTGGCGTCCGACTTCAGTCGGACTACGGATCAATCCGGCTGAAGCCGGATCCCACGTACGAGAAGGCAGGCGTGCGGCGTCACCGCCGGTGGCAGTGGTGTTGGCCCCGCCTCCGGCGGTGCGAGACGTCCTGAAGGCCGGCCGGGAAAACTTGACTTGTTCGCATGGATTTCCCGCCTTCGAGACGTCTAGACACGGGGAGTCGTGGTCCGTTGGCAGGCGCGAACCGTAACGATGGCAGGCACTTATCTCGAGAATGCCATTGGTCGTCGGCCACCCATGCTTTATACTGGGATTATCGTTTTCATCGCCCCAACATCTTCCGCTTTCACGTAGGTACCCTGGATGTTCGAACGGTACACCGAAAGGGCCCGGCGCGTTCTCTTCTTCGCCCGATACGAGGCCAGTCAGCTCGGCAGTATCTCCATTGAGACCGAGCATCTGCTGCTTGGGTTGATTCGGGAAGGCAAGGGGCTCACGAGTCGGATTTTCGCGCGGTCGCATCTCTCCCTGGAAAACATCCGCAAGGAGATCGAGGGCCGGACGGTCTTCCGGGAGAAGGTCTCGACCTCGGTTGAGATCCCGTTCAGCGCCGAAACCAAGCGGGTGCTGCAGTTTGCGGCCGAAGAGGCGGATCGGCTGCTGCACAACTACATTGGCACCGAGCACCTGCTGCTCGGGATCCTCCGCGAGGAGCGGTCGGTGGCGGCGTCGATCCTGATGGAAAAGGGGATGCGCCTCAACACCGTCCGGGAGGACATCGTTCAGCTGCTGAACGAGAAGACGACGCTGACGCGGGTGAAGGAGACGCCGCTGCTGGCTGAATTCAGCCGCGACCTGACCGAGTCGGCGATGAAGAACCAGCTCGACCCGCTGGTCGGCCGCGAGCACGAAGTGGAGCGGGTGCAGCAGGTCCTGTGCCGCCGCACCAAGAACAACGCGGTGCTGATCGGCGAGCCCGGCGTCGGCAAGACGGCGATCGTCGAAGGGCTGGCGCAGAAGATCGTCTACGGCGACGTGCCGCACTTCCTGGCGGACAAGCGGATTCTCGCCCTCGACATCTCGCTGATCGTCGCCGGCACCAAGTATCGCGGTCAGTTTGAAGAGCGCCTCAAGGCGATCATGAAGGAGCTGACCGACAACCCGAACATCATCGTCTTCATCGACGAGCTGCATACGCTGGTCGGCGCCGGCTCGGCCGAAGGGTCGCTCGACGCCGCCAACATCCTGAAGCCGGCGCTGTCGCGCGGCGAGATCCGGTGCATCGGCGCCACCACTCCGGCGGAGTACCGCAAGTACATCGAGAAGGATCGATCGCTCGAGCGCCGCTTCCAGGCGATCAAGGTCGATCCGCCGGGCGAGCGCGAGACGATCGAGATCCTGATCGGCGTCAAGGACCGCTACGAGACCTTCCATCACGTCGAGTACACGCGCGAGGCGATCGAGGCGGCGGTGTATCAGTCCAACCGCTACATCACCGACCGTTTCCTGCCGGACAAGGCGATCGATCTGGTGGACGAGGCGGGCGCCCGGGCCAAGCTGCGCGAGGCCGGCTACAGCGAGGAATTCGGCGAGATCAACAAGAGCATCCGCGTCGCGGTCGAGCAGATGGAGAGCGCGGTCTCGCAGAAGGACTTCGAAAAGGCGCAGTTCTACCGCGAGCAGGAAGTCACGGCGCGCGAGAACCTGCAGTTCGTCCGCGAGAAGTTCGACGTCAAGTCGAGCGCCCGCAAGGTGGTGGTCGGCAAGCAGGAGATCGACGAAGTGGTCTCCAAGTGGACGGGCGTGCCGATCGCCTCGATCAACCAGGACGAGGGCGACAAGCTGCTGCGGATGGAGCTCGAGCTGCACCGCCGGGTGGTCAGCCAGGAGAAGGCGATCTCGGCGATCTCGCGCGCGATTCGCCGCTCGCGGGCCGGCCTGAAGAACCCGAACCGCCCGGTCGGCAGCTTCGTGTTCCTCGGGCCCACCGGCGTCGGCAAGACCGAGCTCGCGCGCGCGCTGGCGAACTTCCTGTTCGGCAGCGACCACGCGCTGATTCGTTTCGACATGTCCGAGTACATGGAGAAGCACTCGGTCTCCAAGCTGATCGGTTCGCCGCCCGGCTATGTCGGTCACGAGGAAGGCGGCCAGCTCACCGAAAAGGTCAAGCGCAATCCCTATTCGGTCGTCCTGCTCGATGAGGTCGAGAAGGCGCACCCGGACATCTTCAATATCCTGCTCCAGGTGTTCGAGGACGGCCATCTCACCGATGGCCTCGGCAACCGGGTCAACTTCAAGAACACGATCATCATCATGACGTCGAACATCGGCGCTCGCTTCATCCAGAAGAAGAGCTCGATGGGGTTCCAGTCGTCGGACACCGGGGAGATTGCCAAGAGCGTGACCGACATGGTGCTCGGCGAGGTGAAGCGGACGTTCAATCCGGAGTTCATCAACCGGATCGACGAGATCATCGTGTTCGAGGCGCTCGGCGACGACGACCTGCGGCGGATCATGGCGCTGCTGGTCGCCCAGTTGAACGACAACCTGATCGACCGGAAGCTCAAGATCGCGCTGACGCCGGATGTCATCGACTGGATCATCGAGATTACCTGTAAGGACCGGTCGTACGGGGCCCGGCCGCTGCGGCGGGCGATTCAACGCTACGTCGAGGATCCGTTGTCGGAAGAGCTGATTCGGGGCCACCTGCGTGGCGGCGAGGTCGAGGTCTACCTCGATGCCGGCCAGCTCGCCTACCGCCCGGCCGGGGACCTGGAAGCCGGCCGCAAACTGGCGTGATCGGCCGAAGCGCCGGGTCGGCGGGATGTCGGCACCGTTCGGCGCTTCTGGCTCGACGCGTGACCCGTGTCCCGGCCGAAGCCTGGGACGTCGCGTCTAACTTCCAGTACAATTTCGGGTCACGGGGTCTCCAGTTTTGAGAGTTTCCTAAATGCGCAAGTGTTCTCGGGTGTTGGCCAGTCTGGCGGTCCTGGTCTCGGCGCAGTTGCTGTCCGCGCAGGAGCCGCCGCCCGCGCCTGCCCAGGCCCCGGCCGCGACCACGGTCAGTCCGGTCGCGAGTCCGACCGCCAACCCGGCCGCCAACCCGGCCACTGTGTGCGGATCGCCGATTCCCGCGCCTGCGACGGTCCCGCCGGCCGGATCGGGCCCGGTCGTCTTCCTGATCTTTCCGTGCTGGGAAGCTCAGGGCAACCAGACGGTGATCGAGCCGGAAACCTACCTGTATTACATCCAGCTCAAGTCCAGCGCCAGCGCGCCGTCGCAGGGGAAGTGGGTTCCCTACGATGAGACGATCGAAAAGACCATCCACGACGACTTCTACCGGCTCTGGAACACAAATTTTCTCGACAACCTGTGGGTCGACGTCAGCGACTACACGTTCTCCAATGGGGTCATCGGCAAGCTGATCACCTACAACATGGAAGAGCGGCAGCGCGTCAAGATTGGTCCCGACTTCACCGGCTCGAAGCAGATCGATACCACCAAGGTCGACGAGAAGCTGAAGGAACTCGATCTGCAGATCCGGCTCGACACGTTCCTCGACGCCGGGCTGGTCAAGAAGGTGGGCGGCGTCGTGCAGGACATGATGAAGGAGAAGGGCTTCCAGAACGCGGAAGTCACGCCTGAAATCAAGGAAATCGCCGGCGGTCCCAAGCTCGTGCACCTGACCTACCGGATCGACGAGGGGCCGAAGATCAAGCTCAACGCGATCGAGTTCATCGGCAATCAGGCGATCACCGACAGCAAGCTGCGCAAGCAGATGAAGAACAACAAGCAGCGGATCATCTGGGCCCGGTTGTTCGCCGGCCGCAGCACGTATCAGGAGGCCAAGTTCGACGAAGACGCCGACAAGGTGGTCGAGTACTACCGCGATCAGGGCTATATCACCGCCCGCGTCGGCGCGCCGGAATTGAAGGTGGTCAGCGATTCCGACGACAAGAAGACCCGGCTGGTGGATCTGCGCATCCCGATCACCGAAGGCAACCGCTACCGGGTCGGCGACTTCGGCTTCGACGGCAACACGGTCGTGAAGAGCGACGACCTGCGCCCGTTCTTCAAGGTCGATCAGGGGCAGTTCTACAGCGAGAAGGCGATCCGCAAGGGGCTCGAGAAAACGCGCGAGGTCTACGGCGCGGGCGGTTACTTCGAGTTCACCGGCTACCCCGATTACAAGTTCCGCGACCTCCCGGATCCAGCCGAACCGCAGACGCCGGCGGCGCTCAAGGTCGAAGTCCCGGCGCCCGCCGGACCGCCGATCGTCGACGTCACGATGAAGCTGGTCGAAGGCAAGCAGTTCTTCATCAACCGCCTCACCTTCACCGGGAATACGACGACGCGGGACAACGTGATCCGGCGGGAAGTGCGTCTGTTCGAGGAGGGGGTCTTCAACACCGAAGCGTTGAAGTACAGCATCAAGCGGTTGAATCAGCTCGGCTATTTCAAGCCGCTCGAGGGCGGCAAGGACGTCGACGTCCAGAAAACGCCGGGCCAGGAAAACAAGGTCGACATCAAGCTCAAGCTCGAGGAACAGAATCGCAACCAGCTCACCTTCGGCGCCGGCGTCTCGGAGTTCGAGGGGTTCTTCGGGCAGATGTCGTTCTCGACCTCGAACTTCCTCGGCCGCGGCGAAAGCCTGACGTTGTCGGCGCAGTCCGGATCGCGGGCGCAGAACTACCAGCTCGCGTTCACCGAGCCGTTCCTGTTCGACCGTAACATCACCGGTGGGTTCGATCTGTTCCGGCGCGACATCCGTTACATCGGCCAGTTCACCCAGCAGTCCAAGGGGGGCGTGCTCAGCTTCGGATTTCCGCTGGCCGGCTTCACCCGCCTGTTCACGAACTACAGCTACGAACAGGTCCGCGTCACCGAAATCAGCGACGTCTACACCGACCCCCTGGTGCTGGCGCGCAATCCCTATCTCCGCGATTCACTGTTGATCGGCCAGGGCGGGGAACGGGTCATCAGCAAGGTGGTGCCGAGCCTGGTGCACAACACGGTCGACAACCCGATCACGCCGACCACCGGGCGCCGCTATTCGCTGTCGATCGACCTGGCTGGCCTGGGCGGCAATACGAACTTCTACAAGCCGATGCTCGAGGGCGTCTGGTACCTCAAGCAGAACAACCGCATGTCGCTGGGCCTGCGCGGACAGCTGGAGTACATCCACACGTTCAGCGGGTCGAAGGAGCTGCCGATTTTCGAAAAGCTGTTCCTCGGCGGTGAATACAGCATCCGCGGCTTCGACATCCGGACCGTCGGCCCGCAGGATCCGCAGACGGGTCTGGTGCTGGGCGGCAACAAGAGCGTGCTGTTCAACATCGAGGAGCTCATCAACATCGCCGGGCCGGTCCGTCTGGTGCTGTTCTACGATGCCGGGCAGGTGCAGCCGGGACCCGAGACGGTGGGACCGGCGGCGTTCACCCCGGCCGGGGCGTTCTACGGCACGACGGTGCTGCCGGGGAGGCGCTTCAATTTCCGGGACTTCAAGACCTCGACCGGCGCCGAAATCCGCTTCTTCATGCCGGTGCTGAACGTGCCGTTCCGGCTGATCTTTGCCTACAATCCGCAGCGCGACAACGTGCTGGACAACCAGCTCCAACCCCAGAAGTCGTTCCAGTTCCGGTTTGCGGTCGGATCGACGTTCTAGTGTAAAATTCTGGGCCTGCTGCCCGTCCCGTGCCCGCGGCAGGCCCCCCGATTGCCTACTGATGAAAGGATTTCGCGTAATGAGACGTTTCGCCACCGCCGCGTTCGTGTCCCTCGTGCTGAGCGCGGGCTCGGCCTTCGCTCAAGCGCCCGCGGCGCCGGCGCCCGTTGCGCCACCGCCTGCGCCGCGTCCCGCACAGCCCGCTGTGCCGGCACCTGCGGCCGCGGCGCCGGCGCAGCCGGCAGCGGCTCCCGGTCCGCCGGCGGTATTTCCGGCCGGGGCAAAGATCGCGTACATCGACTTCCAGCGTGTGGCGCAGGAATCGATCGATGGTCAGAGCTTCTCGGCGAAGATCAACGGGCTGGTCACGAAAAAGCAGGCCGAAGGCGCCGAGAAGGCCAAGCAGCTGCAGCTGAACCAGCAGAAGCTGTCGCAGAGCGGCGCCGTGATGAGCGATGCCGCGCGCGCCCAGCTCGAAAAGGACATCGAGCGGCAGACGCGCGAAGGCGAGCGCTTCCAGCAGGACGCGCAGGCCGAGATCACGGAGCTCCAGCAGGAGCTCCAGCTCGAATTCCAGAAGAAGATCATGCCGGTCGTGCAGCAGGTGTTCACGGAGAAGGGCTTGCACATGCTGCTCAGCCGCGCCGACGCCGGCATCGTGTTGGCCGATCCGGGGCTCGATCTCACCACAGACGTCGTCAAGAAATTGGACGGCATGGCGCCGAAGCCAGCGGCCTCGACGGCCAAGCCGGCCACTCCGCCGGCGGCCGCGGCGCCACGGCCCGCGACGCCCCCGGCACCGGTGCCGGTCAAGCCGTAGTGACCGTGACGGCGTATTCCCGTTGTCGGGCTTCGTTGTTGATTGGGTTGCCTGCGGCCTGGGACTGCCGGTGACGCGTTCATCGGCAATCAGCAGTCTGTCATTCCCTTCGTGACGATCGAGATTCCCGTTTCGCTCGACCGGTTGTGCTACCGCTTTCCGTCCATGCTGGTGGACCGCGTCACCGAGCATGAGGCAGGGCAGCGTCTCGTCGCCGTCAAGAACGTCACGGTCAACGAACAGTTCTTCCAGGGCCATTTCCCTGGCGCGCCGCTGATGCCGGCGGTGCTGATGCTGGAATCGCTGTCGCAGGCCGCGGCGATCCTCCTACTGCAGCGCGAGGACGCGCCGCCCAACGCGCGCGTCTACCTGCGCGGCGTCAACAACGCCAAGTTTCGCCGGCAGGTGGTGCCGGGCGACCGGCTCCGGCTCGAGATTTCCGTCGGGCCGCGGCGCCAGGCGTTGGCCCGCGTCGGGGCAGCCGCCTTCGTCGGCGACCAGCTGGTCGCGGAAGCGGAACTGGTCCTCGGCGTCGTGCCCGACAAGACCGAGATCCATCCGACCGCGATTGTCCACTCCCGGGCGCAGATTGGCGAGGGGACGAGCATCGGCCCCTACGCGACGATCGGCGCCAACGTCCGGATCGGCGCCAACTGCCGCATCGGATCGTCGGCAGTCATCGATGGCTGGACCGAGATTGGCGACGACACCGAGATCTACCCGTTCGCTTCAATCGGCCTGATCCCCCAGGATCTGAAGTTCCGCGGCGAGGAGACGCGCCTGGTCATCGGCCGCCGCAACATCTTCCGCGAGTTCGTCACGATCAACCGTGGCACGCGCGGCGGCGGCGGCGTGACCTCGATCGGCGACCGTAACGTCTTCATGGCCTACGTCCACGTCGCGCACGACTGCCGTGTCGCCAACGACGTCATCTTCGGTCCGCATGCGACGCTCGGCGGCCACGTGACGGTCGAGGATTTCGCCAACGTCAGCGCCGGCTCCGCGGTCCATCAGTTCTGCCGGGTCGGCCAGCACGGCTTCATTGGCGGCTACTCGGTCATCACCAAGGACGCGCTGCCGTACGCCAAGACCGTCGGCAGCCGGCCGGCGCGCATTTTCGGCATCAACACCACCGGCCTCAATCGCCGCGGCTTCTCGCCTGACGTCGTCGAGAAGCTGAAACGGTCGTTCCGCTACCTCCTCCAGTCGAAAATGAACACGACCCGCGCGCTCCTGCAGATCCAGCGTGATCGTTCGCTCGCCTGTGCCGAGGTGCACTACCTGATCGAATTCATCCGGACGTCCAAGCGCGGCGTCATCCTGCGGCGGGCGACCCGCCGGGCGGAAGAAATCTTCGCGGACGAGTGAGAGGCGTGGCCCGGCTGCTGGCTGAACCGGTCACCATCCGCCAGCAGGTCGACCATCGCCATCATCCTGTGGCCATCCCGTAAGTCAGCCATGCGTCTCGGCCTCATCGCCGGTAACGGCCGGTTCCCCTTTCTCGTCCTCGATGCGGCGCGCGGCGCCGGGCACGACGTGACCCTGATCGCGATCAAGGAGGAAGCGTCCCCCGCCCTGGCCGACCTGGCCGCCCGGCCGCCGGCTGCGGTGACGCACTGGGTATCGCTCGGTCAGCTCGGCAAGTGTGTCCGGCTGCTCAAGGGGGCCGGCGTCACGCAGGCAGTGATGGCCGGGCAGGTCAAGCACACCAAGCTGTTTGCCGACATCGTGCCCGACATGACGCTGCTCGGCGTGCTGATGCGTCTCAAGGGACGCAACACCGACGCGCTGATCGCCGGCATCGCCGACGTGCTGCGCGACCACGGCATCGATCTGCTGGACTCGACGGCTTTTCTGGCGCCGCTCCTGGCGGGTGCCGGCCGCCTGACCGCCCGGGGGCCGCGCGACGACGAGCGCGTGGACGTCGAGTTCGGCTACGGGATTGCCGACGCGATTGCCGGGCTGGACGTCGGACAGACCATCGCGGTGAAGTCCACCGCGGTCGTTGCCGTGGAAGCGATGGAGGGCACCGACGAGGTCATCGCGCGGGCGGGAAGGCTGGCCGGGCCCGGCGTGATCATCGTCAAGGTGGCCAAGCCTGATCAGGACATGCGGTTCGACGTGCCGGTGGTCGGGGTGTCGACAATCGCGGCGATGCAGGCAGCCGGCGCCACCGTGCTGTCCGTCGATGCCGGGAAGACCCTGATGATCGACGGCGAGGCGATCATTAGTGCCGCCGATGAGGCTGGGATAGCAATTGTGGGGCGGCGTGTTGGTCCTTAGGCTTTGGTCCTTCGTTCCTGGTCCGTCCACGGTCCGTGGTCCTGCCGGCGGCCGTTCCAGTCTCGGCCCAAGAATCAAGGACGAATGCCCAAGGACATCGTGAGCCTGCGCGTGGCCGTCATCGGCGTCGGGTATCTCGGCCGCCATCACGCGCGGATCCTGTCGACGCTGCCGGGCGCCGAACTGGTCGCGGTCGTCGATACCAACCCGACCAGGGCTGAAGAGATCGCCGCGGCGCACGGGACCCGCTCCGTCGCCGACTATCGCGAGGTGATCGGCCAGGTCGACGCGGTCAGCATCGCCGTGCCGACCGAACTCCACCACGACATCGCCATGCCGTTCCTGTCGGCGGGCATCGCCGTCCTGGTCGAGAAGCCGATGGCGCGGTCGCTGGCCGAAGCTGACGCGATGATCGCTGCCGCGCGCGCTGCCGGCGCCGTCCTCGCCGTCGGTCACACCGAGCGGTTCAATCCCGCGGTTGCCGCCGCGCGCCCGCTGCTCGCCGATCCGCGGTTCATCGAGGTCCACCGTCTCGGCACGTTTCCCGAACGGAGCCTGGATATCGATGTCGTCTTCGATTTGATGATTCACGATCTCGACGTCGTGCTGTCGCTGGTCGAGGCCGAGGTCGAGTCGATTGAGGCGGTCGGCGTGCCGGTCTTGACCGGGCGGGTCGATATCGCCAACGCCCGCCTCCGCTTCGCCAACGGCTGCATCGCCAATCTGACGGCGAGCCGGATCAGCCGCGAGCGCGTCCGGAAGATCAGGTTTTTTCAGCCGTCGACCTACCTCTCGATCGACTACGCCGCGCAGAAGGTCGAGCTCTGGCGGCTGGTCAAGACCAGCGGCGCGATGCCGTCGATTCAGGGCGGCGAGGTCGACGTCGTCAACGAGGAGCCGCTCAGACGAGAACTGATCGATTTCGTCGCCGCGGTGCGCGACCGGCGCGCGCCCGCGGTGACCGGCGACGACGGCCGGCGGGCGCTGGCCCTGGCGCAGCGCATAACCGATAGAATGGCCATTGAGATGCGGCCTGGGGAAACCCCACCACGAACACACGAGGACATGAGATAGGCCGGAGGTTCTCCGGGGCTCCGTGTTGTTGTGGCCAGGGGCGCTGACATGTACCGAGATCTAGCCGAATTTCTTGCCGACCTCGACAAACGCCGCCGGCTCGTACGCGTCACCGAGCCGGTCAGCCCCGATCTGGAGATCGCCGCGGTCACCGACCGGGCCTGCAAGTCGGCCGACGGCGGTCCGGCGCTGCTGTTCGAGCGGCCGACCGGCTTCGACATTCCCGTCGCCAGCAATGTCTTTGGATCGATGGAGCGGATGTGCCTGGCGCTCGGCGTGGCGAAGCTGGACGATCTCGCCAGCGAGATCGAGGAGCTGCTCACCCCGCAGATGCCCAAAGGCGTGCTCGGCGCGCTGAAGATGGTGCCGCTGGTCGGACGCTTGACCGACCTGATGCCGAAGACGGTCAAGGACGCGCCGTGCCAGGAAGTGGTGCAGCGCGATGGCACGCTCGACGAACTGCCGATTCTCACCTGCTGGCCCGGCGACGGCGGCCGGTTCATCACCCTGCCGCTGGTCTTCACCCGGGACCCGGAGACCGGCCTGCGCAATATCGGCACCTACCGCATGCAGGTGTTCGACGGCCGGACCACCGGGATGCACTGGCAGCGGCACAAGGGAGGCGCGCAGCATCATCGCGTCGCCGAGCGGTTGGGAAAGCGGCTCGAGGTCGCGGTGGTCCTCAGCCCGCAGCCGGTGCTGACCTACTGCGCCACCGCGCCGATGCCGGAAGGCCTCGACGAACTGCTGCTCGGCGGCTTCCTGTCCCGCCGCCGCATCGAGATGGTCAAGTGCGTTTCCATCGATCTCGAGGTCCCCGCTGACGCGCACATCATCCTCGAGGGCTACGTCGAGCCCGGCGAGCGCCGCCGCGAAGGGCCGTTCGGCGATCACACCGGCTTCTATTCCCAGCCGGATGATTACCCGGTGTTCCATCTGACCTGCCTGACCCGGCGGAAGCGGCCGACCTACCTGACGACGATCGTCGGCCGGCCGCCGATGGAAGACTATTACCTCGGACTCGCCAGCGAGCGGATCTTCCTGCCGATGATCCGCAAGACCGTACCAGAGATCGTCGACATGCATTTCCCGGCTGAAGGCATCTTCCACAACCTCGTGATCGTCTCGATCGACAAGCGCTATCCGGGGCACGCCCGCAAGATCATGCATGCGTTCTGGGGCCTCGGCCAGCTGATGTTCTCCAAGGCGATCGTCGTGGTCGACAAGGATGTCGACGTCCATGATCTCAGCGAGGTGGCGTGGATTGTCGGCACCCATATCGACCCGCTGCGCGACGTGCAGATGACCCGCGGACCGGTCGATGATCTGGACGATGCCGCCGAGCTGCCGGCCTACGGGGGGAAGATGGGCATCGACGCGACCCGCAAGTGGGCGTCCGAGGGGTACAACCGAAGCTGGCCGGCACGAATCGCCACCACCGAACAAGCGGGTCGCCGGGCGGCCGAGATCTGGACGAGAATCAAGGGTTAGTTCCAGAGGCGGTTGGCCGGTGACCCTGAAGCTGGCTTCCGGTCCTGAATGTTCGAAACAAGACCTTGGATGAGGTCTGGAATGGCAACACCGTGACGAATTCGTTTCTGCAGCGACTCATCGGCGCCGCGGCGCTGGACTCGGCGATTTACGAGGAGGTCGAAGGCGACGACCAGGCGACGGGGCAGGCGTTGATCGTCATCGTCTTGTCCAGCCTGGCTGCCGGTGTCGGCTGGCGGGGGCTGGGGGGCACGACGCTCCTCACCGCCGTCTTGTTCGCCATCGTGGCGTTGATGGCGTGGGGCGCGTGGGCGTTGCTGACGCTGCAGATCGGGGCGCGTCTCCTGCCCGAGGCTCGCACCCGCGTCGATCTCGGCGAGTTGCTCCGTACCACCGGGTTCGCGGCGACCCCTGGCCTCCTGCGGGTGTTCGGCATCCTGCCCGGCGTGACGATTCCGGTGTTCGTCATCACCGCGATCTGGATGCTGGCGGCGATGGTCGTCGCCGTCCGTCAGGCGCTCGACTATCGCAGCACCGGCCGGGCGATTGCCGTCTGTGTGATCGGCTGGGTTCTCGCGACCGCCTTCGCGATGGCGATGGGTCTGTTCCTGGCTCCGCCGGTTTCCTGACCGGCCTCCATCCGCGGCCGACGCGGCCGGCAGGCGGGTCGTTGTAAGATCGAATTCAGTGACTGTTTCCGCAGATCTGACATCCCGGCTGACCCAGGGGCCGCGCCTGACCGACGACGAGATCGGCGCCCTCGCCGCCAGCGCCGACATCATCACCATCGGCATGATGGCGGACGACGCGCGCCGGCGGCGCCACGGGACGCGGACCACGTTCGTGCGGGTGGCGGATGTCGCGGCGGCGCCCGACGGTGCCGCGGCGTGGCCGCCCGCGGCCGGCGAAATTCGCCTCGTCGGCGCGCCGCTCAGCCGCAAGGCGGCGGTCGAGCGCGTCCGTCAGATCGCGGCGCTGGCGCGGGGGATTCCGGTGTCGGCGTTTTCACTGCTCGAGCTCGAGCGGCTCGCCGCCGATGATCGGATCACACTCCGCTCGCTGCTCGAGGAGCTGCAGGCGGCCGGACTGGAGCTGGTGGCCGAGGCTGCCTTCGATCGGCTGCCGGACCCGCGGCGGGCGATCGAGGAGGTCAACATCAGCGGCCTTGCGCTGGCCCGCCTCACCATCCATCAACTGCCAGCCTCGGACATGCCGGCGCTGTTCCGGCGGGTCGCGGATCTGCAGCGCCGGGTGGCGGTGATCCGGGCGTTCGCGCCACTGCCGCGCGCCTTCAACCCGGCCGTCCCCTCGACCGGCTACGACGATTTGAAGCGGGTGGCGCTGGCGCGGTTGATCGTCGACAACATCCCGTCAATCCAGGTGGACTGGTCGCTCTACGGCCCGAAGCTGGCGCAGGTCGCGCTCACCGTCGGCGCCGACGATGTCGATGCGGTGTCGCCGGAAGACGAGACCGGCGAAGGGCGGCGCCGCGCGCCGCTCGAGGAGATTCGCCGGAACATCCGCGCCGCCGGTCAGCAGCCGATCGAGCGGAACGGACGGTTCGAAACGACCGGCGGCCCGGCGGCCGCCGATCCGGGTCTTCAGGAACGACCGGCACCGGGAGCGAACGCCAACGGATGACGCGAGTCCGCCTGGGAGCCGTGGGCTATCTCAACGCCCGGCCATGCGTCGTCGGCCTCGATGAGCACCCCCGCTTCGATCTGCGATTCGATGTGCCGGCGCAGTGCGCCAGGCTGCTGCACGAACGCGCGGTCGATGTCGGGCTGATACCGGCGATCGAATACCTGCGCGCGCCGGGAGAGGAGCGCTACCGGATCGTGCCGGGTGTGGCGATCGGGTCGCTGGGACCGGTGGCATCGGTGGCGATCTACACCAGACGGTCGGTCTCCGAGATCCGCTCGATCGCGCTGGACAGCAGCTCGCGCACCTCGGTGGCGCTGACCCGGGTCCTCTGCGCGCGGGCGTTCGGTATCCAGCCCGAGCTGGTGCCCAGTGGACCCGACCTGTCAGCGATGCTGGAACGGTGCGACGCGGCCCTGTTGATTGGCGATGTCGCGCTCTTGACGGAGCGAACCACCAGCCTGGCGAAGATCGATCTCGGGGAGACGTGGACCCGGATGACTGGTCTGCCGTTCGTCTACGCCTTCTGGGCGGGGCGGGCGGATGTCTTGACGGCGGCGGACGTGCGCAGCCTGCAGGAGGCCAGGGACGCCGGTGTCAGTCAGCCGGAACAGGTCGCCAGCGCCTACTACAGCGATCCGGCGTTGCGGGCGATCGGCGCGCAATATCTGCGGGATAATATCCGATACGAACTGGGTGACGCCGAGCTCGACGGCCTCAGACTGTTTTTCCGCTACGCGGCTGAGCTCGAGCTGGTGCCCGCCGGCGAGTTGCAGTTCTATTGACGGCGGCTCCGCGGATTTGCAATGTACGCGAGGTCCAACGATTGTATGTGGGGTCCGGCTTTGAGCCGGATCAGTCCGCTGAAAGCAGACACTGAAGCGGCCCTGGAAGGATTGACTTTCCGACCTGCTCTTCTCTGCTCGTGATAGGAAATGACCATCGACATACTCGCAGATAAGGTTCGTGCCGGCGGCAGGCTGACGGCAGCCGAGGCGCTGGCGCTCTACCGCGAGGCGCCGACCGCGCTCCTCGGGCAGCTGGCCGCCGCCGTGCGCGCGCGCAAGCACGGTGACGGCGTCGTCACCTACATCATCGATCGCAACGTCAACTACACCAACGTCTGCGTCGCCCGGTGCAACTTCTGCGCGTTCTACCGCGAGGTGGGATCGGCCGAGGGCTACGTGCTCGGCTTCGACGAGATCTTCCGGAAGATCGACGAGACGATCGCGGTCGGCGGTGTCCAGCTGCTGCTGCAGGGCGGCCACAATCCGGACCTGCCGCTTTCCTGGTACGAGGATCTGTTCCGCGCGGTCAAGGACCGCTATCCGGGCTTCAAGCTGCACGCCCTGTCGCCGCCGGAGATCGTGCATCTATCCCGGCTGTCGCAGCTGCCGGTCCCGGAGGTCATCGCCCGCCTGATTGCGGCCGGCCTCGACAGCATTCCCGGCGGCGGCGCCGAGATCCTGGTCGATCGGGTGCGGAAGCTGCTGCACTGCTACAGCAAGGCGACTGCCGATGAATGGATCGACGTGATGCGTCACGCGCATCGGGCCGGTCTGCGGACCACCGCGACGATGATGTACGGCACGGTGGAGAGCGAGGAAGAGCGGCTCGAGCATCTGCTCCGGCTTCGTGATCTCCAGGACGAAACCGGTGGATTCACCGCCTTCATCACCTGGAGCTATCAACCCGAGCACACCGAGCTGTCGGGCAGCGAAGCGACCGGCATCGAGTATCTCCGGACGCTGGCGACCTCCCGCATCGTGCTCGACAACTTCGACAACCTGCAGGCGTCGTGGGTGACGCAAGGCGGCAAGGTCGGGCAGTTGAGCCTGGCCTTCGGCGCCAACGACATGGGCAGCGTGATGATCGAAGAGAACGTCGTCCGCGCCGCCGGCGCGAGCTATTGCATGGATGAAGTCGAGATCGTCCGGAACATCGAAGACGCCGGCTTCATCGCCAAGCGCCGCGACATGCACTACGGAATCCTCGGCGATCCGATCTATCGCCAGCGTGAGGTGCCGCGCATGCTCGAGCTCGGCACGGCGCGCGCCGACGGCGACGTCACCGTGCCGCAGGAGCTGGCGAACTATCCCGCCCGCAGCCGGACCGGCAAGCAGCTCCGCACCATCCCGACTTGATCCGGTATCACGCCGCCTGGGTTCTTCCGATCAGCGCCCCACCGATCAGGGACGGGTGGGTGGTTGTCGATGGCGATCGGGTGGCCGCTCATGGACCGGCCGGTGCGGACGGTCGGGATGCCGATTCGATGCGCGAGGTCGACCTCGGCGACGTCGCGATCATGCCCGGCCTGGTCAACGCGCATACGCACCTCGAGCTGTCCTACCTGCGGGGGCAGGTGCCCGCCGGGACCAGTTTCGTCGCGTGGATCCGCGCGGTGATGGCGGCGCGTCGCCAGTACCCCGATCCGGCGGCGGCGACACTCCTCGACGGGATCGATCAGGGCATTGCCGAAGCGCTGCGATCCGGCACCGCACTGGTCGGCGATATCAGCAACACGCTGGTCACGTTCGACCGCATCGCGCGCAGTCCGCTCGCCGGCGTTGTTTTCCACGAGCTGATCGGCTTCCGGGCGCCCGATGCAGAAGCGGTGGTGGCGCGCGCCATGCAGCAGGTCGCCTCACTTCGCCAGACCGATCGGCTGCGCGTGACCCTGGCGGCCCATGCGCCATACTCGGTGGCGCCGCTCATGCTGCAGGCGATCCGCGCCGCGCTGGATCACGATCCGTCCGCGCCGTACAGCGTCCATCTCTCGGAGTCGGCTGAAGAAGTCGAATTCATCCGCACCGGCGCCGGCCCGTGGCGGGAGCTGCTCGACAGTCTCGGTGTCTGGGACGCGGCCTGGACGGCCCCCGGCGTCAGCCCGGTTCAGTACCTCGAGCAGAACGGGTTTCTCACCGGGCGGCTGATCGCCGTCCACGGCGTGCAGATGACGCGGGCCGATCTCGGGCGCCTGGCGGCGCGGCGGACGACGCTGGTCACCTGTCCGCGCAGTAACCTGTTGACGGGCGCGGGGACGCCGCCGATTGAATCGTTCTACGCCTCGGGTGTGCGCGTGGCGGTCGGCACGGACAGCCTGGCGAGCACGCCGGATCTGAATCTGTTTGCCGAACTCGCGGCGCTGCGCCGCTTGGCGCCGGGCGTGCCGGCGGCGACCCTGCTCGATAGTGCGACCCGGCAGGGCGCCCGTGCGCTCGGCTTCGCCGCCGACTACGGCACGCTGGAATCCGGCAAGGCCGCCCGACTGCTGGCCGTCGCCGTGCCGCCGGGCATTGATGATGTGGAAGAATATCTGGTGTCCGGGGTCGAGCCTGAACACCTGAGTTGGATCGAAGGGTGAGTCCGCAATCGGCCTCGCCTCCGCCGTCGGCAGCCTGCAGCCTGCAATGAAACGATTGCGCGTCTATCTGTCGTTCGTTCGCTTCAGCCATTCCGTGTTCGCGCTGCCGTTCGCGCTGGCCGGTGCGCTGCTGGCGTCCCGTCATGTGTCGATTGCCCCGTCGGCCATCGTCTGGACGGTGGTCGCGATGGTCGCGGCCCGGAGCGCGGCGATGGGCTTCAACCGCGTGGTCGACGCGAGGATGGACGCGATCAATCCGAGAACGGCCGGTCGTGAGCTGCCGCGCGGCGCGATGACGTTCCGCGAGGCGGCGCTGTTCGTGGCGGTGGCGTCGGTCGTGTTCGTGGCCGCGGCGTCGCGTCTGAATACGATCTGCTTGCTGCTGTCGCCGGTCGCGCTGGCGATCGTCTTCTGGTACTCGCTCGCCAAGCGCTACACGACCTGGACGCAGCTGTTTCTCGGGCTGGCGATGGCGGTGGCGCCGGTCGGCGGCTGGCTGGCCGCCGGCGGCCGCGCCGGCTGGGAGCCGTGGCTGCTGGCGCTGGCGATCGGCGCCTGGGTCGGCGGCTTCGACGTGCTCTATGCCTGTCAGGATGTCGAGTTCGACCGCGCCCACGGCTTGCGATCGATTCCGGTGCGATTCGGCGTGCCGGCCGCTCTGGCGATCTCCCGCGCCATGCACGTCGTCGCCATTGTCTGTCTGATGGCGCTGCCGTGGGTCACGCCCCTGCCGCGGCTCTACGGACTGGGCGTGATCGCCGTCGCCCTGCTGCTGATCTACGAGCAGTCGCTCGTCCGCGCCGACGACCTGTCCCGGGTCAAGCTCGCCTTCGACCTGAACGGCTACGTCGGCATCCTCTATCTGATCGTCCTGGCGGTTTCGATCTATGTCGGGTAGCGCGGTCGCGATCGCGATCACCGGTGCGAGCGGGGCGATCTACGCCACCCGTACGCTGGCGGCGCTGCTGGCCCGCGGGGTGCACGTCGAGGTGGTGATCTCCGACTACGGCCGCCGCCTGCTGCGTGACGAGCTGGGCGACGAGGCAACGGTCGAGAACCTGATGCCCTACCTCACCGCACGATACGGCGATGGTGTTGGCGCCGGGACGATCGCCGTGCACAGCAACCGCGATCTGGGGGCGACGATTGCGAGCGGCAGTCATGGCTGCAGCGGCATGGCGATCGTGCCGTGCTCGATGAAGACGCTGGCCGGGGTCGCGCACGGCTTGTCGCGCAGCCTGGTCGAGCGCGCCGCCGACGTGATGCTGAAGGAGCGCCGCCGGCTGGTGATCGTGCCGCGCGAGACGCCGATGAGTCTGCCGCAGCTGCGCAACATGGTACTGTGCGCGGAAGCGGGCGCGATGATCCTCCCGGCGATGCCCGCCTTCTACCAGCTGCCGAAAACCCTCGACGATCTCGCCGACTTCATGGCCGGTAAGATTCTCAGCGGACTCGGCTTCGAACACGAGCTGTATCCACCCTGGACGGGACGGGTTGGCGGGTAGGGGTGACGGGTTCTGGTTCTTGGTCCTTGGTTCTTGGGCCTTGGTCCGTCCTTGGTCCCTTGGTGGTCCTTAGTCCCTTCTTGCGATACTCGGCTGCCTCCAACGCCGAGGTCCGGACCTGCTTTTACGCCGCCCATGGTCGCAAATATCTTGTCGACGCCGAGGCAGAGGAGTTGGTTGAATTGAGCAACTCGATCGGCCGAATGACGAGACGGCTTCAAAGCACGCTGGAAGGGTGACGTCACCGCGCGGCACGACCAAGGACCCGGGACGGGCCAAGACCAAGGGACGACGCACCAAGGACCACCCGAGACCAGGGACGACCAAGGACCAAGCACGGACCAAGAGACCAAGCACGGACCAAGGCACCAAGCCCACCTGGGACCAAGGACGACCAAGGACCAGGGACGACCAAGACCCAAGGACGGACCAAGGACCAAGGCCCAAGCACCAAGGACCAGTGAGCATCTCCAAAGCCCCCGACCGCATTGCCGGCATGTTCGACGCGATTGCCGGGCGCTACGACCTCCTCAACCATGTGTTGAGCGCCGGCATCGATCGCCGGTGGCGGCGGCTGGCGATTCAGGCGCTGGCGCTCTCGGGATCCGAGCGCGTGCTCGACCTCTGTACGGGCACGGCCGACCTCGCGATTGCCGCCCGGACGATCTCGCCCGGCGCCGCGCGTGTCGTCGGGGTGGATTTCGCCGATGCGATGCTGCGTGTTGGCCTGGCCAAGGTGCGGCGCGGGGCGCTCGACCGCGCCGTCTCCCTCGTCCGCGGCGATGCGGCCCGGATCCCGGTCGCCGACCGGGCCGTCGACGCGGTGACGATCGCCTTCGGCATCAGGAACGTCGAGCAGCCGGCCGCCGCCTGCGGCGAAATCCACCGGGTGCTGCGGCCGGGCGGCCGGTTGGCGATTCTGGAGTTTGCCATCCCGACGACGCCGATTGTGCGAGCTGGCTACCTGGCCTACTTCCGGTACGTGCTGCCCCGGGTTGGCCGGATGCTGTCGCGCCACGACAGCGCCTACGCCTATCTGCCGGAGTCGGTCGGGGCATTCGCCTCACCCGACGAATTCATGACAATTCTGCGACAGCAGGGATTTGTCGACGTGCGGGCCGTCCCAATGACGTTCGGGATCGTCTATCTCTATACGGCCCGGCGGCCAATGGACCTGGAGACGCGAAAAGGCTGAGTAAAGACCGGGTTTGAAGCCCCGGCGACCGGGCCCCGGGCTGGTATACTGCTGTAACCTCCTGATGTATCTCGATTTCGACGACTACCGGCCAGACATCCAGCCGATCGGGCGCGCCATCTCCTGGCGCGAAGGGGTACTGATCTCGATCATCGTCCATCTCGTCGGCGTCATCGTCGTCCTGCTGATCCCTCGACTTTTTCCCTACGACCCCACCGCGGCGCGCCAGCAGGCGCTGGCGTTGCCGGACCCGGCCCGGGAGTCGACGCGTTTTGTCTTCGTGCAGCCGCGCGTCGACCGCACTGCGCCGAGGCCGCGGGAACGGGCCGACGCGTCGGACAAGAATCGTGTCGCCCAATCGCCGCAGCGGAAGCCGGACGCGATCGAACCGTTCGCGCGCGGCAATTCACCGGAGCGGGTCGAGACCGTCGAGCAGCCGGCAGCTCGTCCCCAGGGGCCGCTGCCGGATCCGGCCGAGGGGCAGCCGCAGAAGGCGGATGCCGAGGGGGAGTCGCAGGTGAAGCTGCCGGAAGCGCCATCGGCGCTGCAATTCCCGGTGCGGCCGCCGTCGACGCCCAGCGGGGTCAATGGCCGTCTGATGACACCCGGCGGCGGGCTGGGGGATGCGCTGCGAAACCTGCAGCGGTATGTCGACCGCGAGAGCTTCGACAGCCCACAGGGCGGCGGTCAGTTCGGGCCCGAGCTGCAGTTCGACACCAAGGGGGTGGAATTCGGACCGTGGGTGAGGCGCTTCATCGCCCAGGTCCGCCGCAACTGGATTCCGATGATTCCCTACTCGGCGATGTCGCTGCGCGGCCACGTCGTCATCACCTTCAACGTGCACCGGAACGGATTGCTGACCGACGTGACGGTGGTCGGACCCTCCCAGATCGATTCGTTCAACTCGGCGGCGTTCGGCTCGTTGAAGGCGACCAACCCGACGCTGCCGCTGCCGGTCGAGTATCCCTCCGACCAGGCGTTCTTCACCCTGACGTTCTACTACAACGAAACACCGCCCCGGTGAGTCAATTCACAATTCACAATTCACAATTCACAATTCACAATTTGTAAATTGTAAATTGTGAATTGAATGAATCGTTCCCAACGGCTCGGTCTTCTCATCCTCCTGTTCATCTTCATCGTCTACGTATTCCTGCGCACGCGATAGTTGCTGCTAAGCTGAAGCTGTGTCGTCGAGACCTGTTGCGGTTGCGATTCTCGGACCCACCGCGACCGGCAAGAGCGCGCTGGGTGTCGCGCTGGCCGAGCGCCACGGCGGCGAGATCGTCAACTGCGACTCGACCGCGGTGTATCGCGGCTTCGACATCGGCACGGACAAGGTGTCGGTGGCCGAACAGCGCGGCATTCCGCATCACCTGATCGACATCGTCGATCCGGCGGGCGAGTACACGGCGGCGCAGTACGCGGCCGATGCCGCGGTGGTGGTTCGTGCGATCCACGCGCGGGGCCGGCTGCCGATTCTCGTCGGCGGCACCGGATTCTACTTTCGTGCGCTGACGCGGGGGCTGTTCCCCGGCCCGGGCCGTGATCCCGCGCTCCGCGCCAGGCTCGAGGCCGTCGCCGGACGGCGCGGCGTGGCCGCGTTGCAGCGCCTGCTGAGGCGGGTCGATCCGGCGTCGGCAGCGCGGATTCAGCCGCGTGACCTCAAGCGGATGGTGCGTGCCCTCGAGGTCTACCTGCTGACCGGCCGCCCGCTGTCCGATCACTTCGCCGAGACCCGCTCGCTGCTGCCCGACGTCGACTTTCTGCCGATCGGCGTCCGCCTGCCCGCAGCGCTGATTTCCGAGCGCGTCGTCCGCCGCGTCGACCAGCAGTTCGAGCGCGGTTTGCTCGACGAGATTCGCGCGCTGTTGGCCAGGGGCATTCCTGAAACGGCGCGCCCGTTCGGCGGCCTGGTCTACCGCCAGGCGCTCGAACATCTGCACGGTATCCGCGATGAGGCATCGACGCGCGCGCTGATTGCGCAGGAGAATCGGCAGTACGCGAGGCGTCAGTTGATCTGGTTTCGCAAAGAGCCTAATCTAAATTGGCTCGACGGTCCGGGCGAGTCGCCGGCCGCGCTTGCCGCCGCCAACCGGCTCCTTGAAATCCGCGTGCCGTTGACCCTGTGACCTCCTTCAACCCGGCGCCCGCCGACCGCCGGCCCTTCGGCCGTGCGATCGTCATCGTGATGGACAGCGTCGGTATCGGCGAGCTGCCGGACGCGTCCGTGTATGGCGACGCGGGCAGCGATACGATCGGCAACATTGCCAGGCGGTTTCCCCTCCAGCTGCCGACCCTGCGCCGCCTGGGTCTGGGGCGTGTCGCGGCGATCGGCGGTCCGCCGCCGCCGGCGTCGCCGTCCGCTGCGGTCGGCCGGATGGCTGAGGCGTCGCCCGGAAAAGACTCGGTCACTGGCCACTGGGAGATGATGGGCGTCGTCCTCAGTCGTCCGTTTCCGGTGTTTCCCGACGGGTTTCCACCGGGCGTCATCGACGAGTTCTCGCGCCGGACCGGCCGCGCCGTGCTCGGCAACAAGGCCGCTTCGGGGACCCGGATCCTCGACGAGCTGGGGCCGGAGCACCTGCGCACCGGCGCCCTGATCGTCTACACCTCGGCCGACAGCGTGTTCCAGATTGCGGCGCACGAAGATCTGGTGCCGATTGCCGAGCTCTACCGCGCCTGCGACGTGGCCTATCAGCTGGTCGTGGCCGGGATGGGCGTCGGCCGCGTCATCGCCCGCCCGTTTGTCGGCCGCGCAGGAGGCTTCAAACGCACCGCCAACCGGCGCGATTACGCCCTCCCGCCGTCGAGCGACACGCTGCTCGATCGGATCAAGGCGGCGAACCTGCCGGTGATCGCCATCGGCAAGATCGAGGATCTGTTTGCCGGCCGCGGCATCACCCACGCCGTCCACACCGGCAGCGACGACGACGGAGTGGATCAGCTCGAGCGCCAGATGACGACCGTCGAGAGCGGGCTGATCTTCGTCAACCTGGTCGACTTCGACACCGTCTACGGTCATCGCAACGACGTGGCCGGCTACGCCGCCAATCTCGAGCGATTCGACCGGCGCCTGGCCGGTCTCCTGCCGCTCCTGCGCGACCACGACGTGCTCGTCGTCACCGCCGATCACGGCAACGATCCGACCACCGCCAGCACCGATCACGCGCGGGAGTACGTGCCGCTGATCGTGACCGGCCCGCGGGTTCGCGCCGGCGCCGATCTCGGCACGCGCCGCACCTTCGCCGATCTCGGCCAGACGCTGGCGGACATCTTCGACGTCGGTCCGCTCGCCCACGGCACCAGCTTCCTGCCGGAGATCACCGCATGAGCCTGCGCGAGGATCTCGAAGCGCGTGAGCGCGAGATTCTGGCGCCAGAAGCGGCCAAGAGCGCCGATTCGCGCGGCCGGCTGCGCGACGAGGCGGAGGACGAGGTCCGCCCGGCCTTTCAACGCGATCGCGATCGCATCATCCACTGCAAGGCGTTTCGGCGGCTCAAGCACAAGACCCAGGTCTTCTTCGCGCCGACCGGTGATCACTATCGGACGCGGCTGACCCACACGCTCGAGGTGTCGCAGATCGCCCGGACCATCGCCAAGGTCCTGCGCCTCCACGAAGAGCTGACCGAAGCGATCACGCTCGGTCACGATCTGGGCCACCCGCCGTTCGGCCATGCCGGCGAACGGATCATCGACACCCTGATGCCGGGCGGCTTCAACCACTACGAACAGAGCCTGCGCGTCGTCGACCTGCTGGAGAATGACGGCCGCGGATTGAACCTGACGTGGGAGGTGCGCGACGGCATCGCCAAGCACTCGAAAGGGAAGTCAGGCGCGCCGGTGGCGATGAGCGAGGCGCTCCGGGCCAGCACGATGGAAGGCCAGATCATGCGCGTCGCCGATCTGATCGCCTACGTCAATCACGACATCGACGACGCCACACGCGCCGGGCTGCTGCGGCCGGAGGATCTGCCGCCGGAACCGGTACGGACGCTTGGCGCCTCCTCGTCGGCACGGATTGCGACCCTGGTCACCGATGTGGTCACGGAAACGCTGGCGGGCGGGATGACCGAGATCCGCATGAGCGGCGCCGTGCTCGAGGCGGTGCTCGAGCTCCGCCGCTTCCTGTTTGCCGCGGTGTACGAGAACAGCATCGCAACCGTCGAGTTCCGGAAGGCGGCCGACATCCTGACCGGATTGTGGGAGAAGGTCCGGGAGCGGCCGGACGACTTCCTGGACGCCCGGACGATGATCCAGGAAGGAATCGATGCCGCGGCCCGGGACTTCGTCGCCGGCATGACCGATCGCTACGCGGTCCGCCTGTTCGAGCAGCTGTTCATTCCCAAGCCGTGGGCCATCGAATAGCGCGCTCGAAGGTCCGGCTGAACAGCGCGTGGAAAATCGAGCGTAAGGCAGGCGTCAGAGCCTGTTTGTCCGTCGGAGTGCAGGCCTTTAGGCCTGCCGTGTCGGCAGACCTGAAGGTCCGCACCGCTTCAGACAGATTTTCCACAAGCTGTTCAGCCGGACCGTGGCGTGCCAGGTGGCTGGCAACCGCCGAGTTTGGCCGTGGTATATTGGTGGGTCTGCCCGGCGACCGGAATCGCGGCAGTATCCACGGCATGTTGCTCAATCTCAACCAGATTCGGTCGGCCCGCGAGCGGTACGAGAAGACCTACGCCCCGGAGGCGTTCGCCGGCGATCCCGACACCTTCCGCGTCGCGCAGCCGGTGTCGCTCGGGTTCGACATCTTCAAGGACAAGGCGCACGTTCGTCTGGTGGGCACGATCACGACGACGCTGGAATTGCCGTGCGGCCGCTGCCTCGAGCCGTTCACGCTGCCGATCGACGCCTCGTTCGATCTGCGCTACCAGCCGCACGCGGCGAACAGCGGCGAAGGCGAGCGCGAGATCGAGGAAGATGACCTGTCGACGGCGTTCTACGAGCACGAGACGATCGACCTCGGCGAGTTGCTGCGCGAGCAGTTCTACCTGGCGCTGCCGATGAAACCGTTGTGCGGCGAAGGCTGCCTCGGTCTCTGCACGCTGTGCGGGGTAAATTTGAACCGCGAGACCTGCGGCTGCACGCGCGACTGGGAGGATCCGCGGCTGGCGGTGCTCAGGGCGCTCAACAAGCCGGACCTGATCAACTGACCGTTTCGACTCCTGCTGCGGCTTGATTCCGACAGGAGCAGCCAGCGCGACGCGACCCGCGCGCGACGAACGTAGCAAGCGAAGCCGGAGCGAAGAGGACAAAGACCGATGCCGAATCCCAAACGACGCCACTCCAAGACCCGGACCGCCAAGCGCCGGACCCACGACGCGCTGAAGCAACCGGGCACCAGCGAATGCCCGCACTGCCACGAACCGAAGCAGCCGCACCGCGTCTGTGCCAACTGCGGCTACTACCGCGGGCGCCAGGCACGAGCCGTTCCGGAAGAGTGATCGCATCCGGTCTCCTGCTCGCTGACACCGATGATCTGGATCGCAGTCGATGCCATGGGCGGCGATGATGCCCCGCGCCAGGTCGTCGATGGTGCGCTGGCCGCGCTCCCGCACTTCGACCTCGGCGTCGCCCTGGTCGGCGACGTCGCCGCCATCGACGCCGAGCTGGCCAGGCACCCGGGCTTCGACGCCGCGCGGGTGCGCGTGGTTGACGCACCGGAGGTGGTGACGATGGAGGAGTCGCCGGCGGCGGCACTGCGCCGCAAGCCGAAGGCCTCGATCAGGGTCGCTGCCGAATCGGTCGCTCGCGGGGACGCGGCGGCGTTGTTCAGCGCCGGGCATACCGGCGCCACTGTCATGGCGGCGTACGCCGCGTTCGGCACGCTGCCTGGCGTCGATCGTCCGGCCCTGGCCGCGACCATTCCCTCGCCCGGCGGCCCGGCTGTCCTGCTCGACGTCGGGGCGAGCGTCGAGTGCCGGCCGCACCATCTGCTGCAGTTCGCCGTCATGGGCTGTGTCTACGCCCGGGTCGCGTTCGGCATCCCGGCGCCGCGCGTCGGCCTGCTGTCGACCGGCGAGGAGGAAAGCAAGGGCAACGAGCTGACCCGCGAAGCGCACCGGCTGCTCAAGGCCTCGTCGCTCGCGTTCGTCGGCAACGTCGAAGCGCGCGCCGTCTACAATGGCCACGCCGACGTCATCGTTTGCGACGGATTCACCGGCAACGTGGCGCTCAAAATCAGCGAAGGACTCGTCGACGTGATGGAGGTGCTGTTGAGCGAGGAGTTGTCGAGCACGATGACGATGCGGGTCGGCTCCCTGCTGACCCGGCGGGCGCTGCGCCGCTTCCGCCGCCGCGTCGACTACTCCGAATACGGCGGCGCGCCGCTGCTCGGCGTGGCCGGCGTGACGATCGTCGGCCATGGGCAGTCCAGTGCGCGGGCCGTGCGCAACGCGGTCGCCATCGCCTATCGCTTCGCGGATAACCGTTTCATCGAGCGCGTCGAGCAGGACATCGCGGCCGCTGCGGTGTTCCATCTGTGATCGCGTGCGTCTTTCCGGGTCAGGGATCGCAGAAGGTCGGCATGGGCAAGGCGCTCGCCGACGCCTTCGCCGTCTGCCGCGACAGTTTCGCGGAAGCGGACGCCGCGCTCGGCGAACCGCTCAGCCGTCTCTGCTTCGACGGCCCGGAGGACCAGCTCACCCTGACTGAAAACACCCAGCCCGCGATTCTGGCGGTCAGCACTGCCGCCGCCCGGCTGCTGGCGTCGCGCGGGCTCGTGCCGGCACTCGTCGCCGGCCACTCCCTGGGCGAGTACTCCGCCCACGTCGCGGCCGGCACCTTCTCGTTCGCCGATGCCCTGCGCGTGGTGCGGCGGCGCGGCCGCTACATGCAGGAAGCGGTGCCGGTCGGGACCGGGACGATGTCGGCCATCCTCGGGCTGGAGGCCGACGCGGTCGCGCAGGTGTGTCGCGACGCCGCCCAGGGCGAGGTCGTCAGCGCGGCCAACCTGAACGGTGCCGGGCAGATCGTGATTGCCGGGACGAGAGAGGCGGTCGCGCGCGCCGGCGAGCGCGCCAAATCGATCGGCGCGAAGCGGGTGATCCCGCTGACCGTCAGCGCCCCGTTCCATTGCGCGCTGATGCAGCCGGCCGCCGATCGTCTGGCGCCCGAGTTGCGGGCGCTCGACGTGCACGATCCCACTCCGCCGGTCGTCGCCAACGTCGACGCCGGGCTCAAACGCGATGCGGCGTCGGCAATCGAGGCGCTGATCGCGCAGATTTCATCGGCGGTGCAATGGGAAGCGGTCGTGCGCCGCCTTGCGTCGGAGGGCGTCACAACGTATGTTGAAGTGGGTCCCGGGACCGTGCTGTCCGGATTGATCCGGAAGATCCATCGTGACGCGAAGGTGGTGAGCTTTGGCGGCCCCGACGATCTGCCGGCGATCGAGGCGTTGCTGTGATGTTGGATTTGACCGGCAAGGTCGCACTGGTCACCGGGGCGTCGCGCGGCATCGGCCGCGCCATCGCCAGCCGGCTGGCCGCGCAGGGAGCGACGGTGGTCGCTGCCGCCCGCGATGATCACGCGCAGGACATCGTCGGCGAGCTGACGACGAGGGGTTGGCGGGCCGAGGCAGTCAGTCTCGACGTCACCGATCGCACGGCGGTCGGGCAGCTGCCCGCCGGCATCGTCCAGCGCCACGGCCGGCTCGACATCGTCGTCAGCAATGCCGGGATCGCGCGGGATCAGCTGCTGCTGCGGATGAAGCGCGACGACTGGGACCTGGTGATCAGTACCAACCTGACCGCCACCTTCAGCCTCGCGCAGGCGGCGCTGCGCCCGATGCTGAAACAGCACGGTGGGCGGATCATCGCCATCAGCTCGGTGGTCGGGCAGACCGGCAACGCCGGGCAGAGCAGCTACGCCGCGTCCAAGGCCGGGCTGATCGGCTTTGCCAAGTCGCTGGCCCGCGAGGTCGCGTCGCGCGGCATCACGGTCAACGTCGTGGCGCCGGGTCTGGTCGATACCGACATGACGCGCGCGGTGGGCGCCAAGGCCCAGATCGACTGGGCCGCGCAGATTCCGCTCGGGCGGGCCGGCACGCCGGACGACGTGGCGGCGGCGGTGTGTTTTCTTGCTTCCGACGAGGCAGCGTATATTACAGGACACGTTCTGGCCGTCAACGGCGGGATGTACATGTAGGAGGGTTGAATGGCGGTAGCCGACAAAGTGAAGAGCATCATCGTGGAGCAGCTGGGCGTCGACGAGGAAGAAGTGACGCCGGATGCCTCGTTCGTGGACGATCTGGGCGCCGACTCACTGGACACCGTCGAGCTGGTGATGGCGTTCGAAGAGGAGTTCGGCCTCGAGATCCCCGACGAGGATGCCGAGAAGATCACCCGCGTCAAGGAAGCGGTCGAGTACATCGAGTCCCACGCCAAAGGGAAGAAGTAGCTGGCACCCATCGGACCCATGGTCAACAGGCGAGTCGTCGTCACCGGCATCGGCCTCGTGTCGTCGCTCGGGATCGGGACCGAGGCCAACTGGCTGGCACTGAGGGCTGGCCAGAGCGGTATCGGCTCGATTACCAAGTTCGACGCCGCGGCCTTCGCGACCCAGATCGCGGGCGAGGTCAAGGGGTTCGATCCCCTGCGCTTCATCGAGAAGAAGGACGTCAAGAAGATGGACGTCTTCATCCAGTACGCCATCGCCGCGTCGCAGTTCGCCGTCGATGATGCGGCGCTGGTCGTGACGCCCGAACTGGCCCCGCGCGTCGGCGTCTTCATCGCCTCGGGCATCGGTGGTTTCACCACCATCGAACGGGAGCACAAGGCGCTGCTCGAGGGGGGGCCGCGGAAGATCTCGCCCTTCTTCATCCCGTCGGCCATCATCAACCTCGCCGCCGGGCAGGTCTCGATCCGGTTCGGCGCCAGGGGGCCGAACTCGGCGACCTGTACCGCGTGCTCGGCGTCGGCGCACGCCATCGGCGACGCGTTCGAGATCATCCGCCGCGATGTCGCCGACATCATGATTGCCGGCGGATCGGAGGCGGCGATCACGCCGATGGGGATCGGCGGGTTCGGCGCGATGCGCGCGCTGTCGACGCGCAACGCGGAGCCGCAGCGGGCCAGCCGTCCGTTCGATATCGATCGCGACGGGTTCGTCGTCGGCGAAGGGTCCGGCGTGCTGATCCTCGAGGAATACGAGGTCGCCAGGCGGCGTGGTGCGCGCATCTACGCCGAACTGGTCGGCTACGGCATGTCGGCCGACGCGTATCACATCACCGCTCCGTCCGAGGACGGTGACGGGCCGTTCCGGGTCATGGGCGCCGCGCTGAAGAGCGCCGGCGTCAGGCCTGATCAGGTCGCCTATATCAACGCCCACGGCACGTCGACGCCGCACGGCGACAAGGTCGAGACGATTGCCATCAAGCGCTGCTTCGGCGATCACGCCAGCAGGATCGCCGTGTCGTCGACCAAGTCGATGACCGGCCATCTTCTCGGCGCCGCCGGCGGGCTCGAAGCCGGCGTCACCGTCCTGGCCGTCCATCATCAGGTCGCGCCACCGACCGTCAATCTCGATCAACCGGACCCGGAATGCGATCTCGACTACATCCCGAACGTCCAGCGCGCGTTCGACATCGAGTACGCGCTGTCGAACTCGTTCGGATTCGGCGGCACCAATGCCGCCCTGCTGTTCAAACGGTTTGAGGCCGAACCCGGGTGAGTCGGATGTGCAGGATGGCGACCGCCCAGCGAATCACCTCACGAGTTGGCACGGCCACCAAAAGGCGAAGGCACGAAACCTGGAATGACTCCTGTGTTCGTGTGTTGGCGCTGTCGTGGCGGGAAGCAATCGCGGCCGCATGAAAATCGCCGTCTGCATCAAGCAGGTACCGTCCCGGGACTGGCATCCGCGCCTCGACGACGCCGGGACCTGGATTCGGGAGTCTGACGCCACCTACGAAATGAACGAGCCCGACGCCTACGCGCTCGAGGAGTCGCTGCGGCTCAAGGAAAAGCACGGCGGTGAAGTGGTCGTCTGCTCGGCCGGTCCGGCCCGGGTCGCCCAGGTGCTGCGCGAGGCGCTCGCCCGCGGCGCCGATCGGGCGATCCACGTCGACGGCGAGGCGCTGGCCGGCGCCGATGCGTTCGTTGTCGCCGCCGCGCTCAGTGCGGCGATGGCCGACGAACGGTTCGACCTGATCCTGACCGGCCTGCAGTCCGACGATCAGGGCTTGGGACAGATCGGCGTCGTGCTGGCTGAGCGTCTCGGTCTGCCGCACGCCACCATCATCATGGACGTCGCGGTCGAGTCGTCGTCGATCCGGGTGAAGCGCGAACTCGAAGGCGGCTGGTTTCAGTGGGTGACGATGCCGCTCCCGGCGCTCATCACCATCCAGAGCGGAATCAATCAGCTCCGCTACGCGACGCTCAAGGGCATCATGGGCGCCAAGAAGAAGGAGATCCGGAAGGCCGCGCCGCCGGACGGCGTCTCACCGCGCCAGACGATCGTCGGACTCTATGTGCCGGAGAAGACGAAGAAGACGCAGTTGATCGACGGGTCCCCGGCGCAGGCCGCGGTCGAGCTGGTCCGCAGGCTTCGGGAAGAGGCGAGGGTGATTTGACTGAACACGCCGCGGACACGGGCCGCCGGACCCTTTTGGCGCGGTGCGTGCGCGCGATCGTTGCGGATGGCGGGTCCGAGTGATCCTGGTCATCGCCGAACAGCGCAGCGGCACGTTGAACCGGGCGACCTGGGAGACCGTCGCCGCGGCGCAGCAGCTGGCGGCGGCGAGCGGCCCCGCTGCCGAGGCGATCGCCATCGTCGCTCTCGGGTCGCAGATCGACGGCGTCGCGGCCGAACTGGCTGCCGCACAAGTGAGCGAGGTCGTCACCATTGACGATCCGGCGCTGGCCCTCTACACGCCGGACGGCTACACCGCGGCGTTGCAGCAGGTGATCGCCGAGCTGGCGCCGACGCTGGTGCTGCTGCCCCACACCTACCAGACCCGCGATTTCGCCCCCAAACTGGCGGCCCGGCTCGAACGCGCGCTGATCACCGACGCGACGGCGGTGAAACCTGGCAGTTCCGGACCGGTCTTCGTCAGGTCGATGTTCCAGGGCAAGCTCACCGCGGACGTGGCGGCGCACGGACCGGAGCCGCATGTCGTCACCTTCCAGATCGGCGCCTTTCGCGGCGATCAGGCGGGGCGCGGCCCGGCGCCGGCGCCGATCCGCGCGATTCACGTGACGATCGACGCGGCGGCGATCCGGCAGACCCCGGAGGCGCCCTTCCAGGAGGCGAAGCAGTCGGTCGACCTGTCGCAGGCCGAGCGCATCGTGTCGGTGGGACGGGGCATCAAGGGGCAGGAGCATCTGCCGCTGGCCCGGCAGCTCGCCGATGCACTCGGAGCGGAGCTGGGCGCGTCGCGGCCCATTTGCGACGCCGGCTGGCTGCCAATGGATCGGCAGGTCGGCAGCTCGGGTCAGACGGTCGCGCCCAAGGTCTACGTCGCGCTCGGCATCTCCGGCGCCATCCAGCACCTGGTCGGCATGAAGGGGTCGAACGTGGTCGTCGCCATCAACAAGGACCCCGACGCGCCGATTTTCGAAATCGCCGACTACGGGATCGTCGGCGACCTGTTCGAGGTCGTGCCGGCGATGATCGCCGCCCTGAAGACCTGACCGTGGTATGTCGACGCTCGTCCTGTGGCTGGTGCTCGTCCTGTCGATCGGCGTCTTCGCGGCGCAGGTGGCGACCCGTGTCCGCCTGATTCTCGCCGCGCCAAACACCTTTTCCTTCGATCACATCGGCCTTCGCGCCCGGCGGTTCCTGCTGGACGTGATTTTCCAGCGTCAGACGATTGCCGAGCGTCCGGCGGCCGGGCTGGCTCATGCGCTGGTGTTCTGGGGCTTCGTCGCCTTCGCCGGCTACACCACGACGGAATTTCTCGATGGGCTGGGGATTGTCGATCTCACGCAGACGGCGTGGTTCGCTGGCTACCGCCTGGTCCTGACCGGATTTGCCGTCGCGGTGCTCGCCGGCATCGGCTACCTGCTGGTGCGCCGTGCGTTCGTGCGGCCGGTCGGCCTCGGCACCACCGTCTCGGCGGAATCGATCGCCATCGGCCTGTTCATCGCCACGCTGATGGTGACGTTTCTCCTCACCTACCGGCTTGCTGACGAGAGCACCGCCGGGCGGATCAACTGGTGGGTGCACGCGATCGTGATCCTGGCGTTCCTCGCGTTGATCCCTGCTTCGAAGCACTTCCATCTCCTGTTGTCTCCGATCACCATCTTCCTGAAGTCGCCGACGCTGGGCCACGTGCGGAACCTCGACTTCGAGAAGGAAGAGGTCGGGCTGGAGACGGTCAAGGATCTCGGCAGCAAGATGGCGCTCGATGCGTTCACCTGCGTCGAGTGCGGCCGCTGCCAGGTGAACTGCCCGGCCTGGGGCGCCGGCAAGGAGCTCAATCCGAAGACGATCATCCTCCAGACGCAGGCGGCATTGCTCGCCGGCGATCGTGAGGCGCGCCTGGCCCAGGCCTACACGGAAAAGGCGCTGTGGCAATGCACGACCTGCGGCGCCTGCGAGAACCAGTGCCCCGTCGGCATCGAGCATCTGCCCATCCTGATCGGGGCGCGGCGCGGACTGGTCTCCAACGGCGACGCCCCCGAGTACCTGGGCGCGGTCTACAACCACCTCGAGCGCCGGGGGAACATCTGGGGACTCGGCTACGACCAGCGGCAGAAGTTCGTCGAATCGGCGGCGCTCGAGACCTTCGATCCCGCGCAGCACGACGTGCTGGTCTGGCTCGGCTGCGCCGGAGCGTTCGAGGCCGACTACCAGAAGTCGATGCGATCGCTGTTCGAGATCCTGCGCGCCCGCGGCATCCGGTTCGGCGTCCTCGCCAAGGAGCGCTGCACCGGCGACCCGGCCAAACGAACCGGCAACGAATACATGTATCAGGAGCTGGCGACCGGCAATATCGCCGATCTCAAGGCGGCCGGCCCCAAGAAGATCCTGACGTCATGCCCGCACTGCGTCAAGACGATCGGCGACGACTATCGCCAGTTCGGATACGACGTCGAGATCGTCCATTCGGCGGTGTTCGTCGACGAACTGCTGCGCGGCCGGCCCGCCAAGGCGGCGACCGGCGACGCGCCTGGCGGCTCGGTGACCTTCCACGATCCGTGCTACCTCGGGCGCTATGCCGGGAAGGTCGATGAGCCGCGGCGCCTGCTGACGCAGTTTGGCGGCGACATCGCCGAGCCGGAGCGCAACCGGGAGAACCCGTTCTGCTGCGGCGCCGGCGGCGGCCTGCTGTTCGCGGACAAGGAAGAGGAGCCCGGCACCCGGATCAGCGACGTCCGCTTCAAGCAGCTGCGCGAGACCGGCGCCGGCACCGTGGTCACGGCGTGCCCGTTCTGCTCGATCATGTTGAAGGGCGCGCACGCCAGCGCCGGCGCCGCCGGCGGCGACGTGCAGTTCGTCGATCTGATGACCTACGTGAAGGACCGGCTGTGAGATTTGGTCGATGGGTCGTTTTGGCAGGCCTGTCAGTGAACGACAAATCGACCAGATGACCGGCTCGCCGACTCCAACCAGCGTGTCCTCGTGGCGTGCGTCTCGGGCCAAACGGCTGGAGGCGAGACTGATCGCGGCGGTGGGATATCGGCTGATGGCGTGGCTCGGGTCAACGCTGCGCTGGCGGACCGAAGGCCTGGAGCAGTTCGATCGGATTGTCGCGGGCGGGCAGCAGCCGATCATGGCGTTCTGGCACGGCCGCATTCTTCCCGCCACCTACTACTTCCGCCGCCGCGGCATCGTCGTCATCACCAGTGAGAACTTCGACGGCGAGTGGATTGCGGGGATCATCGAGCGGTTCGGCTTCCGGACCGCGCGCGGCTCGACCTCGCGGGGCGCCCGGCGCGCGCTGCTGCAGCTGAGGCGAGACATGGCGGCCGGACAGCCGGCTGGATTCACTGTCGATGGGCCGCGCGGACCGGCGCGCGTGGCGCAGCCGGGCGCCGTCTGGCTGGCGAAGGTGACCGGCAACCCGGTGCTGCCGTTTCACCTCGAGGCCGCTCGGCACTGGACGCTGCGCAGTTGGGACCGCACCCAGATCCCCAGGCCCTTCACCACCGTGTCCATCGCCATGGGCGAGCCGTTTCTCGTCGCCGCCGATGCCGACGACGCCGGCGTCGAGATGGCGCGGCGGTCGCTCGAAACGCGGCTCGAGGCGCTCGAACAGCGCGCGCTCGCCCTGGTTCACGGCCAGGGCACCCGGGCCGAGACGTCTTGAAGGCGTTATTCTGATCGACGGGTGATCGACACATGTCACTACTACTGATTTCGTCGCCGGCCTTCGCCGAACACCAGACGCCGCCGGGGCATCCCGAACGTCCTGAACGCGCCGAGGTGATGGACGTGGTGGCCGGCCGCTGGCGTGATCGCGGTGGGGCGGTGGCGGCGCCGCGGGCGGCAACGCAGGAGCAACTGGCGCGCGTCCACGAGGCGGAGTACCTGCGGCGCATCGCCGAGACGGCCGGGCACGCCGTCGCGCTCGATGCCGACACGTTCACCTCGCCCGACTCCCACGAGATCGCGCTGCTTGCCGCCGGCGCCGCCATCGACGCCGTCGAGCGCGTGATGGACGGTTCGTACGGGGCGGCGATGGCGCTGGTGCGGCCGCCCGGCCACCATGCCGAGCGCGGCCGGGCGATGGGCTTCTGCCTTTACAACAATGTGGCGGTGGCGGCGGCGCACGCCCGCACGCTCGGCGCCGACCGCGTCGCCATCGTCGACTACGACGTCCATCACGGCAACGGCACGCAGCACACGTTCGAGTCCAGTTCGAAGGTGCTCTATGCGTCGACGCATCAGTTCCCGTTCTACCCGGGGACCGGCGCGGCAGACGAGACCGGCGTCGGCCCCGGCGCTGGCTTCACGGTCAACCTCCCGATGTCGGCCGGGGCAGTCAGCGACGACTACCGCGTCGTCTTCGCGGCCGTGCTGCTGCCGGTCCTTCGTCAATTCCAGCCGGACCTGATGCTCGTCTCGGGCGGATTCGACGCGCATGAGCGCGATCCGCTCGCGCACATGCGGTTGACCACCGACACGTTCGCGGCGATGACGATGGAGTTGCGGGCGGTGGCGGAGGAGTGTTGCGACGGCCGGATCGTACTGGTGACGGAGGGTGGCTACGATCTTCAGGCCCTGGCCGCCTCGCTCGACAGCGTCGTCCAGACACTGGCCGATCCGGTCGGTCCAGCGGCGTGGCCGAAGAGCGAGATCGCGTCGTCGCGAGGGCGGGTGTCGGCCGAGGCGGCGAAACGGGCGCTGGCACCATTCTGGAAGTTGTAGACGCCCGGAGGGAGTGAGATGGCGTGAAGGTAGAATGACAGGACCCGCATGACGGAATACAAACCGCAGCAGCTGGACCAGAAGTGGCAGGCGCAGTGGACCGCGGCGCGAGCGTTCGAGGTCCAGGAGGATCCGGCGCGGCCGAAATACTACTGCCTGGAGATGTTCGCCTACCCATCCGGGCACGCGCACGTCGGGCACGTCCGCAATTACATCATCGGCGACGTGATGGCGCGGACGAAACGGCTGCGCGGCTTCAACGTTCTCCATCCGGTCGGCTGGGACGCCTTCGGCCTGCCGGCCGAGAACGCGGCGATCAAGACCGGCACGCCGCCCGAGACCTCGACTTTCAACAACATCGCGCACATGAAGGGGCAGCTGCAGCGGCTCGGCGTCAGCTACGCCTGGGATCGCGAGATCGCCACCTGCCTGCCCGAGTATTACAAGTTCAACCAGTGGATCTTCCTGAAGATGTTCGAGCGCGGTCTCGCCTACCGCAAGCGCTCGACCGTCAACTGGTGTCCGAGCTGTCAGACGGTGCTGGCCAACGAGCAGGTCGTCGAGGGGGCGTGCTGGCGCTGCGGCACGGTGGTCGAGACGCGCGACCTCGAGCAGTGGTTCTTCCGGATTACCGCCTACGCCGACGAGCTGTTGCAGGGGCTGGAGACGCTGGCCGGCTGGCCGGAAAAAGTCGTCGTGATGCAGCGCAACTGGATCGGGCGGTCGGTCGGGGCGCGGGTCCGGTTTCCGATTGCCGACGGCGCCATCGAGGTCTTCACGACGCGGATCGACACCATCCACGGCGCGACCTTCGTCCTCCTCGCCCCGGAACATCCCCTGGTGGAGCGGTTCGCGGCAGAGAGCCCGGATCCGGCGGCGTTCCGCGCCGCGCTGGCGAAATTCCGCGCGCTCGATCGCGATGCCCGGCTGACCGGCAAGGAAGGGTTCGACACCGGCCGGACGGCGCGCAACCCGTTTACCGGGGCGGACGTGCCGATCTGGGTCGCCAACTTCGTGCTGGCGGAGTACGGCACCGGCGCCATCATGGCGGTGCCGGCGCACGACCAGCGCGACTTCGACTTTGCGCGGAAGTACGGCCTGCCGATCCGGGTGGTGGTGCAGTCAGGCGATCAGACGGTCCCGGCCGGGACCATGTCGGAGGCGTCCACCAGCTACGGCCGGCTGATCAACTCGGGAGAATACGACGGCCAGGAATCGCCGGCGGTTTTGACGCGGCTGATCGCCGACGCCGAAGAGCGCGGCATCGGCGCCGGCGAGGTGCAGTACCGGCTGAAGGATTGGGGGATCTCGCGGCAGCGCTACTGGGGCACGCCGATTCCCATCATCTACTGCGATCGGGACGGCGTCGTGCCGGTGCCGCTCGATCAGCTCCCGGTGGCGCTGCCCAAGGTGACCGCGTTTACCGGCAAGGGTGATTCACCGCTGGCCCAGGTGCCGGAATTCGTCACCACCACCTGTCCGGTGTGCGGCGGCCCGGCCCGCCGCGAAACCGACACGATGGACACCTTTGTCGACTCGTCCTGGTATTTCCTGCGGTTCTGCGATCCGCGGAATACCGATCTGCCGTTCGATCCGGCGAACGCCAGCTACTGGATGCCGGTCGACTTCTACAGCGGCGGCGTCGAACATGCGATTCTGCACCTGCTCTATTCGCGCTTCTTCACGCGCGTGCTGCGCGACGTCGGCCTGGTCGCCTTCGACGAGCCCTTCCGGCGGCTGCTGACCCAGGGCATGGTCTTGAAGGACGGCGCGGTGATGTCCAAGTCGAAGGGCAACGTCGTCGATCCGGACGACATGCTGTCGAAGTATGGGGCGGACGCGCTTCGCCTCTACGTGATGTTCGTCGCACCGCCCGAGAAGGAAGTGGAGTGGAGCGACAGCGGACTGGAGGGCAGCTTCCGCTTCCTCGTCCGGGTGTGGCGGCTGGTCGACCATTGGGCCGAGACGATTGGCGGCGAGGGCATCCCGCCCTGCGGCGACGACGGTACGGACGCGGAGCGCCGGCTGCGGCGGAAGACGCACGAGACCATCCGGCGGGTCACGGCGGACATCGAAGAGCGGATGCATCTGAACACCGCCGTCTCGTCGCTGATGGAGCTGGTCAACGAGCTGTACGTGTTCAGCGAAGGCACCGTTCACGGTGCGCCGTCGCGGCACCCACAAGAACTCGGCGAGGTCGAGCGCATGCAGTCGATCGCCGCGCTCCGCGAAGCCACCGATGCGCTGGTGCTGATGCTCTCCCCCTTCGCCCCGCACGCCGCCGAGGAAATGTGGCAGCTGCTGGGCCACACCGAGAGTCTGGCGCAGGCGCAGTGGCCGGGCTTCGATCCGGCGGTCGCGCAAGCCGCCGAGGTGGTCGTTCCGGTCCAGATCAATGGCAAGGTCCGGGCGCGGCTGACCGTGCCGGCGGCAACGACGGACGACGAGCTGCGCGCCCTGGCGCTGTCCGACGCCGCGGTCCGGCAGCACCTCGATGGCAGGACGGTGCGCAAGGTGGTCGTCGCCAAGGGCCCGCTGGTCAGCCTGGTGGTGCAGTGAGGGGCGCGCGCGCCGGCCACCTCCGGCGCGGCGGATCGGCCGTTCTCTTCCTGATCCTGTTGGCCGTGCTCGGTGGCTCCGGTTGCGGTTATGCCCTGGCCGGTCGCGGATCGTTTCTGCCCGATACGATCATGACGGTCGGGATCCCGGCCTTCGTCAACCGCACCACCGTGTTCAATCTCGAAACCATCCTGACCGAGAAGGTACGCGGCGAGTTCATCGGCCGCGGCAAGTACAAGATCCTGCCGGACAGCGGCGGCGTCGACGCGCTGCTCACCGGCGAGGTGCAGTCCGCCGTCCTGACACCGGTCAGCTTCACGGTCGACCAGATCGCGTCCCGCTACGCGCTGACGGTGACGGCGCGCATCGAACTGCGCGACGTGCGCGCCAGCAAGGTGCTCTGGGAGAACCCGAACCTGACCTTCCGCCAGGAGTACGAGGCCCAGAGCGGGCAGAGTGCGGCGGACCCGGCCGCCTTCTTCGGTCAGGACACCAACGCGCTCGATCGGATGGCGACCGACTTCGCCCGGACCATCGTCAGCTCGATCCTGGAAGCGTTCTGATTCCCGCACCATGCCTGCCGAGTCTCCCGCCAACGTCCTGAAGCACATCGCGTCGGGCCGGCCCCAGCCGGTCTACCTCCTGCAGGGCGAGGACGAGGTCGAGAAATCGGCGCTGGCCGGGGAGTTCGCCGGGCTGGTCGAGGAAGGATTGCGCGCCTTCAATGTCGAACGGATCCATGCCGGCGAGATGACGAACGGTGATCGGCTGGCGAGCGGCATCGCGTCACTGATCGACGCGGCGCGGACGCTGCCGATGATGTCGCCGGTGCGGGTCATCCTGGTCCTGCAGGCGGAGGTGATGCTGACGCCGCGGCGCGAGAGCGAGGCGGCGAACCGCGCGCTCGGTCAGCTCGAATCGTACCTCGAGGCGCCGGAGGCCCAGACGGTGCTGGTCCTGGCCGGCGCGCCGCTCGACCGGCGCAGCCGGCTCTACAAGCTGCTGGCCAAACGCGCGGTGGTCGTCGAGTGCGGCGTGATTCAGGATCAGGCGGATGCCGAGCGCTGGGTGCGGCTCCGGATCGCGGCGGCCGGGGCGGCGATCGATCCGGCCGCTGCCCGCCTGCTGGCGGCGCGCGCCGGACTGGACATCAAGCGGCTGCGCGGCGATGTCGATCGGCTGCTGCTTTACGCCCTGGGTCAGGCGGTCATCAAGGTCGAAGATGTCCGGGAGATCGCCGGGCCGGCCGTACTGCAGGACGATTGGGCGATGACCAACGCCATCGAGCAGCGCAACGCCGCCGACGCCCTACGCCAGCTGGCGCTGATGCTCGAAGCCGGCGCCCCGCCCGAAAAGGTGCTGGGTCAGCTCGGCTGGCTGGTACGCGCCAAGTTTCCGACCATCGCGCCGCGCGATCTGACGGCCGCGGTCGACGCGGTGTTCCGTACAGATCTGGACCTGAAACGATCCGCCGGCGAGCCGCGCATCCTGCTGGAGCGGCTCGTGGTCGAATTGTGTGGGGTGAAAAGGGCGGGCGCGCGCTGAGAACCCTCAGCTCCTGGCGGCGAGCCGGCGCGTCAACCGGGACTTGTAACGGCCGGCCGCGTTGCGGTGGATAATCCCCTTGCTCGTCATCTTGTCGATGAGCGAGATGGTCTGCTGCAACGCTGCCTTCGCACCGGTCGGGTCGTCGCCGTCGATCGAGGCGCGGATGCTGCGAAGAGCATTGCGCAGCCGCGACCGGAACTGACGATTGTGCTCGCGATGTTTCAGGCTCTGACGGTGCGCTTTGAGCGCGGATTCATGACTAGCCAAGTAATTAGGTCCCTCCGGAACCACTAATCTTAACATAGGAATCGTCGTGGCCCTGACCGTCGAGCAGCTGACCCGCACCTATCCCGGCGCGGCGGGGCCGGCCTTCACCGCCGTCGACCGCCTGTCCTTCACGCTGGCCGCCGGAGAGATCGTCGGGCTGATCGGACCGAACGGCGCCGGCAAGACGACCACCCTGCGGTCGATTGCCGGCATTCTCCGTCCGACCTCCGGACGCATCACCATCGACGGTCACGATATCGCCGCCGACGCGATCGCCGCCAAGCGCGCCCTGGCGTTCATGCCCGACGAACCGCATCTGTTCGAGTATCTGACCGTCGCCGAGCACCTGGGTCTGATGGCGCGCCTCTACGGCGTGCCCGACTTCGACAGCCGGGCCCGCACCCTGATCGAGGAGCTGGAGCTGACCGGCCGGGAGCAGGCGCTGCCCGGCGAGCTGTCGCGGGGCATGCGGCAGAAGGTGGTGATCGCCTGCGGCCTGGTCCGGACCGCCTCGACGCTCCTCTTTCGATGAACCGCTCACCGGCCTCGACCCGGCCGGGATCCGGAAGATGCGGCAGACGATCGTCGCCCGCGCCACCGCCGGCGCCTGCGTGCTGGTGTCGTCGCACCTGCTGCACATGGTCGAGGAGATCTGCACGCGCGTGATCATCATGGACCGCGGCCGCAAGATCGCCGACGGCACCGTCGCCGAACTGGCGTCACGCGCCGACCTCGCCGGTGCCGGATCGAACCTCGAACAGATCTTCCTGCGCGTCACCGGCCACTAGCCCCAGCGCGATGCTGCGAGCCAGCCTCTACATTTCTCTGTGCGCCACCAGGAACCGGCTGCTGGTGCGGCTGCGGCGGCTGCGCGAGCCGCGCTACCTGATCTTTGCTCTCGCCGGCGCCGCCTACATGTATTTCGTCGTGGTCAGGCAGTTCGGCGCCGCACGCCCGCGGCGGCGCGGCGGCACTGCACCGGACGCCTTCGCCGGGTCGGTCAGCGCGACAATGCTGGCGGCCGGCGGAGTGGCCCTGCTGGCATCGTCCGCCGCTGCCTGGGTGCTGCCGATGCGCAGCACGCTGTTCGACCTGTCGGAGGCCGAGATCCATCTTCTCCTGCCGGCGCCGGTGACGCGCCGGGCGCTCCTGATCCATCGTCTGCTGCGGTCCCAGTTCAAGAGTCTGTTCGGCGCCTTCATCCTGGCGTTCGTGACCAGCCCCGGCCTGGCTGCCCCGGGGGGCGGGTCGATCGGGGCGCGCCTGCTGCGCGTCTTCGCCTACTGGATTGTGTTCGTCACGTTCCGGCTCTACTTCGCCGGTGTGACGCGGGTGCGCGCGCGCCTGCTGTCCACCAGCGGACGGGCGCGGTGGACCGCGTGGGCGCCGCTGGCCGCGGTCGCTGCGGCGATCGCCATCGTGGGTCTGGCGGTGGTCCGCTCACTGCTCGAGACGCCGCTGGAGTCACTCCCCGATCTGCTGCCGCGCCTCGCGGCGGCGACCGGAAGCGGTCTGCCCCGCGTGGTGTTGTGGCCCTTCATGGCGCTGATTCAGGCGGCCTTTGCCGATACCTTCGGCGGGCGCCTGGCCGGAATGGCCAGGGCACTGCTCGTCATGATCGCGACCCTGCTCTGGGTCCTGCACAGCGACGGCGTCTTTCACGCGACGACCGGCGATCAGCCGGACGAGCAGCCGGTCGCCGGCGGCGCCACGGTTGCCGCCGGTGCGCGGGCGATCAACTGGCCGCTGCGGCCGTCGGGATCGACCGAGGGCGTGTTCTTCTGGAGGAACGGGATGGCAGCGCTGCGCAGCACGCGGATCGCCGCGCTGTTGCTCCTGCTGATTCCACTGATCGCCATCGGCGTGGCCGGCGCGACTGCCGGGCTGTCGATCGCGGGTGCGGCCGGCCCGGCGGCAGGGCTGTCGCTCGCCGCGCTGGCGATGGCGGCGGCCTTCACGCTGTTCGGTCCGCAGGGCAGCCGGAGTGATCTGCGCGGCGATCTCCGCCATCTCGAGCCGTTGAAGACCTGGCCGGTGCGGGGGGCGGCGGTCATCCGCGGCGAGTTGTCGTGGCCGCTGACCCTGCTGACGCTGTGCGCCTGGCTCGCTCTGGCGTGTGGGACGGTCTTCTCGGCGGCGGCATTTCCGGACGTGCCGATCGCGAGGCGGCTGTCGCTCTGCAGCGCGGCGTTTCTCCTGGCGCCGGCACTGATCGGCGCCCAGCTGCTCGTGCACAATGCGGCGGCCGTGCTGCTCCCGGGCTGGGTGCCGACCGGGACGCAGCGAGCGCGCGGCCTCGACGCGGCCGGCCAGCGGCTGATCATGTTCGGCGCCGTCATGATCGGCCTGGTCGCCATCATCGCACCCGGTGCGCTCGCCGGCGCCGTCGTCGCGCTGGTGTCCTACCGCTGGATTGGCGTTGCCGCCGCCGTCCCGGCTGCCGCGGTGTGTCTGACGGTCGTCGCCGTGGAAGTGCTGCTGGCGACCGAGGCGCTCGGCCGTGCCTTCGATCGGATCGATCTGTCGGCCGTCGAGCCCCCGGACTGATGCATTTTCTCATTTGTACGTAGTGTCTGCCTTCAGGCGGACCTCCCACGGTCCGGCTCAAGCCGGACACTACGTACAACGGAAGACTCTATCGGGCGGCTGCCACCAGATCACCGTCGGCCGGTTTGTGATTGCCGTACCTGGGGATGGTCCGGCCGTCGACGATCTCGGTCGATCGGTAGATCCGGTCGCGGCGCGGCTGGACCGGCACCGTGCGCGGGGCGATCTGCCGGATCCTTGAGACGTAGTTCAGCGTCTCGCGGTAGGGGGGCACGTTCCGCCCGTACTTGTCGACCGCGCCCGGTCCCGCGTTGTAGGCGGCCAGCGCCAGCTGCTCGTTGTTTGCGTAGCGATCCAGCAGTTCCCGCAGGTAGGCGACGCCGGCCCGGATGTTGTCCGCCGGATTGAACACGTTCCTCACGCCGAAGCGCTGCGCGGTTGCGGGCATCAGTTGCATCAGTCCGGCCGCCCCTTTCGGCGATCGCGCCAGCGGGTTGAAGCCGGACTCGACCTGCACGACGGCGCGAACGAGATCGTTGCGCACATCGTTCCGCCGCGCGTGCTCGAGGATCAGATCGTCGTAGATCAGGCTGCGCGAGACGATGACGGCTCGTGTGGCCCGGACCGTGGGTGCCTTGGGCACGAGGTAGGTGTGTTGAGTCGCGCCGGCGGGATGGTTCGGACGATTGGACAGCACCAGCTGCCCGCTGGCGTCGCGCCAGGTGTAGATCTGGGCGCTGGCAGGAACCGCCAACCCGAGGCAGAACAGTCCCATCCCCGCATAACGCCCCGCATAACGCAGAGTCCGGCGCCGGTCGGCCGGCCCGCGCCGCCGTTCCGGCCCGGCCGGGGCGGTGAGGCCTGTCGCCGCGTCCGGTTGGCGGCGGTCGTTTATGGCCAGTATCTCGTTCACTATCAACATCTTACGCGAATAGCTGGCCGGGCGCAACGGGTTGCCTTATGGGCAGAAGTATGCGACCACCCACACGTACGTGGGGGCCGGCTTTAGCCGAACTACGCATCAATCCGGCTGAAGCCGGATCCCACGTACTGAAAGAAGTCGCTCATCATCGTACGTGGCGTCCGACTTTAGTCGGACTGCGGATCGATCCGGCCGAAGCGATTCTACGTACTGAAAGTTGTCGCCCATCGCTTTCGGCGGGGCGTTCAGGTCGTTCCCAGCATCCTGCTGATGACCGCCGCACTGGCTTCGAGCATTTCGTCAATCCTGCCGGGATCCTTGCCTCCCGCTTCGGCGAAGTCCGGCCGGCCGCCGCCGGCGCCGCCGACGATGGGGGAGAGCTCCTTGACGATTTGTCCGGCCTTGATCCGCGGCGTGAGATCCGGCGTGACGGCGACGACGATCTGGACCTTGCCGTCGTTGGCCGAGGCGATGACGACGACCCCGCTCTTGATGCGGGTCTTCAGGGAATCGGCCAGCTGACGCAGCGCGCCCTTGTCGAGGTCGGCAACCTTTCGTCGGGCCAGGCGGATGCCGGCGACCTCGGTCGTGTCGTCTCCGGCCGACTGGCTGCCGCCCATCGCCACCCTGGTCTTGAGCTGTGTCACCTCGCGCGCCAGCCGCTTGGCATCGGTCTGCAGCTTCGCGATCGTCTCCACCGCCTGATCCTCGTTGACCTCCAGCGCGCCGATGACGCGGGCCAGCGCCGCACGCTGCCGCTGCGCCCATGCCAGGGCGCCGGCGCCGGTCAGGGCCTCGATCCGCCGCACGCCGGCCGCGACGCCCCCTTCAGCAACGATGATGAAAAGGCCGATATCCCCGGTGGCGTCGACGTGGGTACCGCCGCACAGTTCCACGCTGAATCCCGGGACGCTGACGACCCGGACCCGGTCGCCATACTTCTCGCCGAACAGCGCCATCGCCCCCGAGGCGATCGCTTCCTCGGTCGATCGAACCTCGGTCTGGACCGGGGTGTTCCCGCGGATCCGGTCGTTGACGATCCGTTCGATCTGATCCTGCTCGTCGCGGGTGACCGCCTGGTAGTGGGCGAAGTCGAAGCGCAGCCGATCCGGCGCGACCAGCGATCCGGCCTGCTTGACGTGGCTGCCGAGCACCTGGCGCAGCGCCGCGTGGAGCAGGTGCGTGGCCGTATGATTCCGGCGCGTCGAGCTCCGCACGTCGGCGTCGACGTCCGCCGTCACGAGGTCTCGAAGACGCAGCGTCCCGCGGGTGACCAGGACACGATGCGCCCGCGGCAGACCCTGGCGGATGCGCACCAGTCCTTCAACCGCCGCCGACGCATCGGCCGCTTCGCTGTAGATACGGCCGACATCGGAGACCTGACCGCCGGCTTCGAGGTAGAAGGGGGTGCTGGTCAGCGCGACGTAGCCGCGGCTGCCAGCCTGAAGCGTCTCCGCGGGCTGCCGTTGGGCGTCGAACAGACTGGCGACCGCCACGCCGGTGAGCCTGGTGCCGCGGTAGCCGTCGAACTGATCGCCAACGGTCCGGAGCCGCGCCTCGTCGGCGGCCAGCACGAACTCGTCGCCCTTCTTTTCGCCTTCGAATGCGCTCTTCGCCCGCGCCTTGCCCCGCTGGCCTGCCATCGCCCGCTCGTATCCGGCTTTGTCGATTGAGACGTCCTGGGTCGCGGCGGTGTCCTCGATGAAATCGTAGGGCAGTCCGAACGTGTCATAGAGCCGGAACGCCGCGTCGCCCGGCAGGATTCGGCCGGGCGACTCCAGCGCCTTGCTGATCTCTCCTTCGAGCCGGGGCAGGCCCTCGGTCAGCACTGCGTCGAAGCGCTTTTCCTCCGCCAGGATCGTCCGCTCGATTGTTTCCCGGTTGGTGCGCAGCTCGGGGTAGGCGTCGCCCATCTCGCGATCGAGCACGGCGACGAGTCGATGGAGGAATGGTTCAGCGACGCCGAGATGCTTGCCGTGCCGCATCGCGCGCCGCATGATCTTGCGCAGCACGTAGCCGCGCCACTCGTTGGACGGCACGACGCCGTCGCCGATCAGGAAGGTCATCGCCCGGGTATGGTCGGCGACCACGCGCATCGCGACGTCGCCGGCCTGGTCGGTGCCCTGGTAGCGGCGTTCGGCGATCTCGCCGAGCCGGGTCAGCAGCGGCATGAACTGGTCGGTGTCGTAGTTCGAGTCCTTGCCTTGCAGCACCGCCGCGACGCGCTCCAGGCCCATGCCGGTGTCAATCGAAGGGGCGGGCAGGGCGGTGAGCGTCCCGTCGGCGCTCCGCTCGAACTCCATGAAGACGTTGTTCCAGATTTCGATCTCGGGATCGCTGCCGGTGCCGCGGACGAAGTAGATCTCCGAGCAGCGGCCGCACGGCCCGGTCTCGCCCATCTGCCAGAAGTTGTCGTCCATGCCGAGCTGCAGGATCCGATCGGCCGGCACGTACTCCTTCCACAGCTCGTAGGCCTCGTCGTCCCGGGGAATGCCGTGCTCGCCCTTGAAGATGGACGGCACCAGCTTGTCCGGCGGGACCTGCCAGACCTGGGTCAGCAGCTCCCAGGCGAAGCGAATCGCCGCCGGCTTGAAGTAGTCGCCGAACGAGAAATTCCCGAGCATCTGGAAGAAGGTGTGGTGGCGGTGCGACGGTCCGACGTTGTCGAGATCGTTGTGCTTGCCGCTGACGCGCATGACCTTCTGCAGCGTCGTCGCCCGCGTGTACTCCCGCCTCTCGCGGCCGAGCAGGGTGTCCTTGAACTGGTTCATCCCGGCGTTCGTGAAGAGCAGTGTCGGATCGTCGGCCGGAATCAGTGGGGAGCTGGCGACGATTCGATGGCCGTTGCCCTCGAAATACTTCAGGAAGGACGAGCGGATCTCGTTCGAGGTCATTCCGGTCATTGAACCACGAACACCGCGAACGGCACAAAGGTCGAGACGCCAGGTCGTTCAGTCAAGCGTCGCCCTCTTCCGGCGGGCCGAGCGCTGGTTCAGGGCGGCCATCACCCGATCCGGCTCGAACCCCTGGCCGATCAGGAATCGGAACAGCCGGCGGAACTCGGCATCGTCGGCGATCGTCTCGCGCCCGCGCAGGCGTTTGCCGAGGGCGGCGTCGAGCAGGGCCGCCTCGTCCAGCGCGCCAAATACCTCGTCAACGGCCTGGCGGGCGACGGCCGGCAGGACGCCGGCCTGCTCGATCTGCCGTCGGACGCGCCGCCGGCCGCGCCGCTTGATCGAGGTCTGGGTTCGCGCGATCGCGGCCGCGACGCGGACGTCGTCGATGGCGCGCTCCTCGCCGAGGCCGGCGACCGCCGCGTCGATGGCATCCGGATCGTGCTCGCGCCGCTTCAGCCGCTGGCGGATCTGCGCCTCGGACAGCTCACGTCGTGCCAGCATCCGGAGGCCGTCGAGGTAGGCAGTCACTGACTTCCGAAGCGCGTGATCTCCGGCGATTCGGGAGCGGCGCTGGCCCTCTCTTCGCGGCCCAGGTCGGTGGTGGTCGAGATGCCCTGCATCCGCATCTTGAACTCGTCGACGTTGCTGGCCCAGCGCAGCGCCTCATCGTAGGAGACCAGTCCCTGCTGGACCAGTCCGAAGATCGACTGATCGAACGTCTGCATCCCGTACTGTGACGTGCCCTTCGCAATCGCGCCGTGGATGAGGTGGGTCTTCTCCTTGTCGACGATGCAGTCCCGGATGAAAGGAGTGCTGATCATCACTTCGACCGCCGGGGCGCGGCCGTGGCCGTCCAGCTTCGGCAGCAGCCGCTGCGAGACGACCGCCTTCAATACGCTGGCCAGCTGCAGCCGGATCTGCTTCTGTTGATGCGGCGGAAATTCTCCGATGATCCGGTTGATCGTCTCCGTCGCGTCGAGTGTATGCAGGGTCGACAGCACCAGATGGCCGGTCTCGGCGGCAAGCAGGCCGGTCGCGATGGTTTCGAAGTCGCGCATCTCGCCGACCAGGATCACGTCGGGATCCTGCCGCAGCGCGCTGCGCAGCGCCTGCGCGAACGACTTGGTGTCGACGGCCACCTCGCGCTGGTTGATCATCGACTTGATGTCACGATGGAGGAACTCGATCGGATCCTCGACCGTCATCACGTGGGCCGACCGGGTCTTGTTGATGTGATCGATCAGGGCGGCGAGAGTGGTGCTCTTGCCGCTCCCGGTGGTGCCGGTGACCAGCACCAGTCCGCGCTCTTCCGCGCCGATCCGCTTGAGGACGGGCGGCAGCTCGAGCTCATCGAGCGTCCGGATGTGCATCGGAATGACCCGCAGCACCATCCCGACCGTGCCGCGCTGCTGGAAGATGTTGCAGCGGAATCGCCCGAGGCCGGCAACGCTGTAGGCCAGGTCGACTTCCTGGGCTTCCTTGAACTTGTTGCGCTGCGCGGTCGACATCAGCGCATTGCTCATCGCCTCGAGGTCCTCGCGGTTGAGTCTTTTCTCTTCCGACGCCGGGGTCAGCATCCCGCCGACCCGCATCATCGGGAAGCTGCCCACCTTGATGTGAAGGTCCGAAGCGCCGCTATCGACCGCAATTTTCAGGAGATCGTTCACTTCCATGGTCTGCTGCGATCTTACCAGCCAGGGGTGGCCAGCCGGCGCCATTCGACGCGCCCACGCTCGAGCCGGGGCTATTGCGCCTCGCCGCAGAAGGGGCACCGGCCGGAGCGGGCGTGCAGCGGCTTGCGGCACTGCCAGCAGAACCGCGGCTGCGGTGTTTCACGGGCTTTCAACCGCGACTGGATATCCTGCACCTCGCCGGACGGCGCCTCGGCGGCAGGGCGCCGGCCGCCGTTGAGGCGCACGGCCAGGACCTGGTCGAGCAGATCGCCGGCGCGTTGATAGCGGGCCGGAATGTCCGGGGCCATCGCCTTCAGCACGATCTCGTCGATCGCCTTGGGCAGGCGCGGATTCTTGAGCCGCGGCGCGGTCAGCAGCTCGCCCCGCATCAGCCGGTTCAGATCAGCCGGCGAGGGCGTGTCGTACGGCAGCTCGCCAGTGAACATCTGATACATCGTCACGCCGATGGAATAGATGTCTGACGCGAAGACCGCCTTGCCGAGGAACTGCTCCGGCGCCATGTACGGCGGACTGCCGATGACGGTGGTGCCGAGGGCGGCGAACTCGAGGAAGCGCGAGGTGCCGAAATCGGCGACCTTGACCCGGCCGGTGTCGGTGACCAGCACGTTGGACGGGCGCAGATCGCGGTGCAGCACGCCCTGCCGGTGCGCGTGATCGACGGCGTTGCAGATCTGACACGTGTAGTCGAGCGCGGTCGCCAGATCGAGCGCGCCGTCGCGGCTCAGGATCGCCTCCAGGGTCTCGCCCGGCACGAACTCCATCACGATGAAGAAGACGTTCTCCTGTTTCTCCGCCGTCAGGATGGTGACGATGCCCGGATGATTCAGCGTCGCCAGGAGGCGCGGCTCGCGCAGCAGCTCGCCGAAGTCGAGCCCCTGCTTGTGCGGGACCTTGAGGGCGACCTTCTTGTTGATCCAGGTGTCTTCGGCCAGGTAGACGGTGCCGAAGCCGCCGCTGCCAATCGTCGACAGCACCTGGTATTTGCCGATGATCTGCCCCCGGAAAAACACCGGCGGAGTATACCAGCTGGCTCCGCGCGCTCCGGCTGGCCGCCGCGGCTATTTGCGCAGCGCCGCCCGGCGGGAGAAAATAGCGGGGTATGACGATCACCCACCTCGCATCACCGACCACTCCCGATCACCCGCTCGATCCAGACCAGCTGGAATTCGGCAAGATGTTCACGCCGAACTTCTTCCTGACCGAGTACCGCGACGGCGGCTGGCGCAATCCGCGCATCCAGAAGATCGAGCCGTTTACGCTGCACCCGGCCGCGCTGGTGTTCCACTACAGCCAGACCGTCTTCGAGGGGTTGAAGGCCTTCCGGCAGGACGACGGCCGGGTGGTGCTGTTCCGTCCCGAGATGAACGCGAAGCGGTTCCAGGAGTCCGCCGATCGGCTCAGCATCCCGCCGGTGGACGAGCACTTCTTCCTGCAGGCGATTGGCGAGCTGGTCGAGAACGAGCGGCACTTCCTGCCGGGCGCGCCGGGCTGTCTCTACATCCGGCCGACCCTGATCGGCATCGACGCGACGCTGGGCGTCAAGAGTGCGAGTGAGTTCATCTTCTTCATCCTGACGCTGCCCTCGGGTGGCTACTTCAAGGGGGCCGGCGCCGGCCCGGGTGCCATCGACGTCCTGGTCAGCCAGTCGGTGGTGCGGGCCGCTTCAGGCGGGATGGGCAACGTCAAGGCCGGCGGCAACTATGCCGTCACGCTGAAGATTACCGAGGACGCCAAGGCGATCGGCTGCTCGCAGGTGTTGTTCCTGGATGCGCGCGATCGGCGCTACGTCGAGGAAATGGGCGGGATGAACATCATGTTCGTGCAGAACGGCCGGCTGCGGACGCCGCCCCTCACCGACACCATCCTCCGCGGCGTGACGCGCGAGTCGCTGCTCGTTCTCGCTGCCGATCTCGGGATCGAAGTGAGCGACGCCCCGATCGCCATCGACGAGGTCGTCGACGGTCTGAAGGACGGCAGCGTCTCTGAAATGTTCGCGTGCGGCACGGCGGCCGTGGTGATCGGCATCAACAGCCTGCGGTTCGAGGATGGATCGTCGATTGGGACGGCGATCGGCGCGCCGGGGCCGCTGACGACCCAGCTTTACGAGACGCTGGTCGGCATTCAGTACGGCCGCCTGCCGGATCGTCACGGCTGGATTCGCGAGGTCTGTGCCGCGGACGCCGGGACGCCGGCGAGGCAGGCGGTGGGCACCGCATAGCGGCGAGCCCGATCAGCACACCTGGCCCGCACCTCTGGGACACGATAACAGCCGCCCCGTGCACCGGTTCTTCGCACCTTCGCTCGACCCGGGCGATGAAACGGTGGATCTGCCGCGCGACGAGGCAGAACATCTCACCCGCGTACTGCGGCTGACGTCGGGCGATACCGTCGCCGTCTTTGACGGCCGGGGCAGCGAATTCCTCGCCCGCGTGACGTCAGCCAGCCGCCGCGACGTGCGGCTGCAGCTGCTGGCGCGGCTCGATCCGCCGCCCGAACCGCTGGTCGCCTTGACCCTGGTGCAGGCCGTGCTCAAGGGCGAGAAAATGGACGACATCGTCCGCGACGCCGTCATGCTCGGCGTCGCGGCGATTCATCCAATCGTCACCAGGCGTACCGAGACGACGGTCGCCGCGCTGATCAGGGGGCCGCGGCTCGATCGGTGGCGGCGAATCGCACTCGCCTCGGTCAAGCAGTCGCGGCGGGCCACCCTGCCCGAAATCCGCTCGCCGCTGAAGCTCGAGGACTTCCTCGATGAACCGCCGCCCTTCGTCCGGCTGATGCTGGTCGAGCCGGGCACGACCGCGGCGGTCGAGCCGATTGGGGCGCTGCGTGGCGGCCCGACACCGCCGGATGCCGCGGTGATGGTGGGACCGGAAGGGGGCTGGTCGGCCGAGGAGTGGGGCGCGGCGGCGCGCCGGGACGTGCGCCTGATCACCCTCGGGCACCGCACGCTGCGCGCCGATGCGGTCCCGGTGGCGGCGATCAGCGTCCTGCAGTTCTTGTGGAACGACCTGTAGGAGCGCCGGCGCACGTTCAGCGCGTCGCGACCTGGAAGTCGCTGGTCTGCACTGCGCCTTCGCTCAACGAGATCCGCGCCGCGCCGATCCGGTGCTCCTCGAGGAATGCCGGCTCGAACCATTCGCCTTGTTCGGCCGGATCGACGGTTGCGAGGTAGTAGCTGCCGGGCGGCAGCCCGCGCATCTGGAACCGGCCGTTCTGGTCCGGCCGGGCCGTGGCAATCTGGCGGGCCAGCGGCCGCCAGAGCAGCGACTCGGTGGGAAAGGCCAGCACCGTGAACTCGGTGAGCGGCGTGCCGCGCACGTCGGTGACGGTCCCGTTGATCTCGGTCAGCTTGTTGGTGAACACGACGCTGACGTTCTGCAGCGTCTGACCGCTGCGCAGCGCGATCGGAGTGTCGACGACGTCCACGCCGTCGACGATCACCGACTTCAACGCCCAGCCACGGGCCCCGCCGCCCGACCGGATCCAATGCAGGCCGGCTGCGACACCGTTGAGGGTGAACGTTCCCTCCTTGTCGACGCGGGCGTTCGGGTTGGCCCCGATGGAGACCGCGTCCTCTGCCGACGGTGCCGTGATCCGGACCTGGGTGAGGTCCGTTCCCTGGCCGCCCTCGAACGTCACGACGCCGGTGACGGAAGCGCTGGGATACAGCAGGACGGAGACATCGCTGATATCGCCGGAGCTGTCGACGGTCAGCGGCTGCGCCGCATATTGCGGCGTGACGGCGTCGTCGCCGCGGGCGCGCAGCACATAACGGCCAGGCGGCACGTTGTTGAGGATGAACTTGCCGTCCCAGTCGATCCGGCTGTTGAAATTGACCCCCAGCTGCCCGCGGCTGCCGGCGCCGGCCGCTTCAGGCGCCAGGTTCACCTGGCCGCTGCTCGTTTCGGTACCGTTGGGATTCGTCACCACGCCGGTGATCCGAGCCGTCCGCACGAGGAGCAAATTGAAGTTGATGTCGAGCAGCTGCTGGCCGACCGAGACGCTGATCGGGCGGGCTTCGCTGATCGATCCGACGCCCGGATAGTACGTCGGCGCGTAGGCCTTCTCCGTTTCGTCGTCGCCGGTCGATGGCGGTGGGACCGGATCGATGAACCCGGCGCGGCCCGGACCACCCCGGCCGCCGCCGCGCCCTCCCGGCCCGCTGCCTGGCCCGCCACCGCGACCCCCGCCTGGCCCGCCCCGGCCGCCGAAGTCGAAATTCCGGGTCACGGCGCTGACGTAATAGTCGCCCGGGTTCAAGCCCCAGACACGGAACGTTCCCTCGTCGTCGGTCTGTGTGTTGCCGGCTGGCACCAGCTGGCGCTCGCCCTGCGCGTACTGGTAGCGCATCACCCGGACCGACGCGCCCGGCATCGGCTCGCCGGTCTCGTCGAAGATGTGCCCGGCCAGCACGCTGCCGCGCGGCAGACGGAATTCGATGCCGGCCATCTGCTGCCCCTCGCGCAACTGCAGGGGCGTGCCGGCCTGAAGCGGCCGGCGCTGACCGTACGAGAGCCCGACGAAGCCGGTCTTGGACACCGACAGCGTGTAGCGGCCGGCCGGCAGGTCGGTCAGCTCGAAGACGCCGCTGTCGTCGGTCAACGTCGCCCGGCCGCCGGGCAGTTCCGCGGCATTGACCACGGCGCGCGCGCGTCTCACCGGCCGCCCGTTGTCCGCTGCGAGGACCCTGCCGGTGATCCGACCCATCGGTGCCGGCGGCACGTCCTTCGCCGCCGCTTGCGCCGGCGTGTCGCGAGCCGGCGCCTCTGCTGGCCCGGGCCGCGACGTCTGGGCCGCGAGCACGGTGGCCAGAGACAGCGCAAACAGGATGACGAGGAGTTGTCGGGGCATGGCTTCTCTCTTTGGACCAGAGAGAGTATTCCATGGTTTAACCGCCCAGGGGTGAACAGCTCGACGATGTCCACGTCCGTGGTGTCCGGCTTCAGCCGGACCGTGACGGGAGTGACTTTCTTCAGACCGTCCCGTGGGGGGGCGGTGACAGTAGGGGACGGTCTTCACACCGTCCCGTGCGGAACCTGGAACATCAGGCCGACCCATTCGTCTTCCTGCTCCCGCCACACGGCGTCGACGGTCGAAAACGCCCGCAGCACCTGATCTTCTTCCACCGCCAGGATTCCGCTGACGATCAGCGTGCCGCCCGGGCTGAGCGCGCCGAGCAGGGTGGGCGCCACTCGAATCAGGAGGGCGCCGGTCAGATTCGCCAGCACGATGTCGGCTCGCGGCAGGCCCGGCGCGATCTCCGCCAGGCCGAAGCGCACCGTGCCGCACCAGGGATTTCGCGCCAGGTTTTCGTTCGCCGACTGAATCGCGTCGGCGTCGCAGTCGATGCCTGCCGCCTGCGCCGCGCCGAGGCGCGCCGCGGCGATGGCGAGGATGCCGGAGCCGGTCCCGACGTCGAGCACGCGCGTGCCGGCGACCGTCGTTCGCTGCAGCGCCGCCAGACACAGTCTGGTCGTGGCGTGATGACCGGTGCCAAAGCCCATCGACGGTTCGATGACGATCGTGATGGGGCTGTTCGAGTTGGATTCTCCACCAGCTCGGCGGAGTGACCCGCCGTCGGGCGGTTCCGCGCGGCTGGGAATGATCGTGATCCCGCCGACGGTGATCGGCCTGAGGTCCTGCTGCGATCGCACCGCCCAGTCCTCGTCTGACACCTCGATCGCCGCGGCGGCGACGCCGCGTTCGCGGAGCGCGCCGTGCGCCCGGTCGCGCTGCTCGTGCGATGCGAAGAAGACCCGCACGCCGGCGTCGAGCTCTTCGGAGGCGGTGGGGCAGAAGTCGTCGATCGCGGCCAGCACCAGATCGTCGGCACGTTCGAGCGCCAGGGCCGGCCAGAGCTTCACTAGCCGAACATGTCCTTGACGCGGTCGAACAGGTTGCGCTCGTCCTCGTCGACTTCGCGCGGGCGCGGCTCGAATTTCTCCGCCGGCAGCAGCTTGGACAGCTGATCGAGCAGATGGCGCTGCTCCCGGGACAGCTTCTTTGGCGTTCTGACCTGGACGGTCGCGAACAGGTCGCCGCGGCCGCTGCCATTCACGTCCGGCATGCCCTTGCCGCGCAGCCGCATCGTCGTGCCGGTCTGCGTGCCTTCGTGGATCTTCACGGTCTCGGAGCCGTCGAGCGTGGGCACCTCGATCTCGCCGCCGAGAGCGACGGTGGTGAAGTTCACCGAGATCTCGCAGAACAGGTTGAGACCGTCCCGCCGGAAGAACTCGTGCTCCTGGACGTGAACGGCGACAAAGAGGTGCCCGGCTGGTCCGCCGCCGGCTCCCGGTTCTCCCTCACCCTGCAGCCGGAGCTGCTGGCCGGTGGCGATCCCGGCCGGGATCTTGACGGTCTTCTTGCGCTCACGCGCGACCCGGCCCGCGCCCAGGCACGTCTGGCACGGCTTGGCGATTACGCGGCCGTTGCCGCGGCATTGCGGACAGGTCCGGGCGACGGTGAAGAATCCCTGCTGGAAGCGGACCTGGCCCAGGCCGCGGCACTGCGTACAGGTGGTGGCCGAGGTGCCCGGCGCCGCGCCGGTTCCCTTGCACGCCTCGCAGTTCTCGTGCCGCGGAATCTGAATGGTGGTTTCGGTGCCGCGGGCCGCCTCCTCGAAGCTGATCTCGAGGTCGTAGCGCAGATCGGCGCCGCGCTGGGGACCGCCGCGTCGGCCGCCGCCGAACAGGTCGCCCAGACCGAACATCTCGCCCAGGTTGCCGAACAGATCTTCGAAGCCGCGGAACGTCGAGGGATCGAACCCGCTATTCGTGGTGCTCACGCCGGCGTGGCCGAAGCGGTCGTAGAGGCTGCGCTTCTCGCCGTCGGCGAGGATCCCGTACGCCTCCGCCGCCTCCTTGAACTTGTCCTCGGCGGACTTGTCACCCGGGTTCCGGTCGGGGTGGTACTGCATCGCCAGCTTGCGGTAGGCGCTCTTGATGACGACGTCTTCGGCCGTGCGCGCCACGCCGAGCACTTCGTAATAGTCGCGCTTGCTCACGGCTTGGCCACCTTCACCATCGCCGGGCGCAAGAGCCGATCGCCCATCATGTAGCCGCGCGCCAGTTCGCCGATGACCTCGCCCTCGCGATGCGCCGGGCTGGACTCGTGGATCACGGCCTGGTGCACATTGGGATCGAAATCAGCGCCCAGTGAATCAATCGGGCGGACGCCATGGCGGCGGAGCAGATCGTTCAGGTTGGCGTGAATCAGCTCGATGCCTTTGCGGTAGGCGGCGCCGCCTTCGCCGGCGTCCATGGTCAGCGCGCGATCGAAATCGTCGATGACCGGCAGCAGGCCGAGCAGCAGATCGATGACTTTCTGATCGGCCTGTTCGCGGCGCTCGCGTTCGACCCGCTTCCGGTAGTTGTCGAACTCGGCGGTCTTGCGCAGCCACCGATCCTGATAGTCGTCGCGTTCACGCTGGAGATCGGAGACCGGATCGGTCGACACCAGCTCCTCGGGGATGTCGGTCAGCGGGTCATCGGGCATACAACAGCTCTCGGCTTTAAGCTCCAGGTCTCAGCTCAGCCTGCGCCAGGACTGATTGGTGGCGTGAGCGTCAAACGGAACGGGTCAATTCGGGTCTCGCAGCACACGCGAGACCGCTTGCGCGGCGCCGTCGACGACCGCGATGGCGCGTGAGTAGTGCATCCGGGTCGGGCCGATGACGCCGATCGTGCCGGTGCCGGCGCCATCTTCGTAGGTCGACGCCACCAGGCTGAACGGCCGCAGGTTCGGTTCGGGATGCTCGGCGCCGATCACCACCGTCAGGCCCGGGCCGTCGATGTATTCGTTCAGCAGCCGCACCAGGCGCTGCTTTTCCTCGATCATCTGGATCAGCAGCTGCAGCGTGCCGAGCGTGACGCCGGGCGCGTCGCCGAGCAGCGTCGCCGTGCCTTCGATGTAGAGCATGCGCTCGTCGGCGAGATTGGTGAAGGTCGACGTCGCCAGGCGCATCGCCCGCGCGAACAGCGCGTCGCACAACGACCGCTCTTCGCTGATGCGCTCGAGCACCGCTTCGCGGGCGCGCGCCAGCGGCATGCCGGTGAACTCGACGTTCAGATAGTTGGCGGCCTGGCGCAGCTCGTCGGCGTCGAGCGGTTCGCTGATGTCGATGACTTTCTGGAGGACGTTGCCGCCGCGCGCCACGATGACCACGAGGACGCGGCCGGAACTGAGCGGGATGAACTCGACGCGATCGAACACCGCCCCGCCCTGGGCCGGCTTCAGCGCGAACGCGAACAGCCGCGATGCCTGCGACACGACGTGCGACGCCTGCGACAACAGCGAGTCGGGCAGCGACCCCGACCGGTCGCGCCGCAGCCGCGCTTCCACCGCGCTGGCGGTCCGGCCCGACCGCTTCGACTCGAGCAGCAGGTCGACGTAGAAGCGGTAACCGCGATCGGTCGGAATGCGTCCCGCCGACGTGTGCGGCTGCTGGACGTAGCCCTGGTCCTCGAGCTGGGCCAGGATGTTCCGCACCGTCGCCGACGACACGCCAAGCCCGGCCGCCGTCACCAGCAGCGACGAGGCCACCGGCTCGCCGGTCTCGATGTACTCACGGATCAGCGCCGAGAGCAGACGCTTCGATCGGTCGGGAGTCTCGTGGGTCATCTGTAATGGCGGCCGGCTTGGGACACCTGCTGTCGCAGTCCTGAGCTGAGACCGCTAAGTCATTATACAACAGCCGCCTACGGCGGAACGCCGGCGCGGGCGGCCAGTTGTCGTGCCGCCAGCCGCGCCGTGGCGATCACCTCCGCCCGATCGATCCGGACCGGGGCGAAATCGTCGACCAGTACCGCGCCGTCGACCAGTGCCGTGCGGACGTCGCTGCCGCGCCCGGCGTAGACCAGCGTCGAATACGGGTCCGGTCCCGTCGCCAGATGCGCCCGATCGCGATCGACGACGATCAGGTCCGCGCGCTTGCCGGGTTCGATCGAGCCGATCTCGTCTTCGAGCCCGAGCGTCCGCGCCCCGGCGCGGGTCGCCATCCACAAGACATCGCGCGCCGCCAGCGCACCGGGTTCCCGGCGGGCCGCCTGCACCAGTGCCGCCAGCCGCATCTCGTCGAACATGTCCAGCCGGTTGTTGCAGGCGGCGCCGTCGGCGCCGAGCGACACCGTGATGCCGCGCGCCTGCATTTCCGGCACCGGCGCCACCCCCGACCCGAGCTTGAGGTTGGAGCTCGGACAGTGCATCACCTTGACGCCGTGGTCGGCCATCAGCTGCTGCTCGCGCTCGTCCACCCACACGCAGTGCGCCACGCACAGCCGCTGCGTCGCCAGCGACAGGCTGGCCAGGTACTCGATGTTGGTCAAGCCGCCGGACAACTGCCGGACGATCGCCACTTCGTCGCGCGACTCGGCAGCGTGCGTGTGCACGAGCGCGCCGTGTCTCGACGACAGGTGCGCCACCGCCTCGAGCAGCTGGCGTGAGCACGAGACGGCGAAGCGCGGCGCGAACGCGGCCCGGAGCCGTCCGCTGGCGGCGCCGTGCCACTGGCGATGCAGCGCGACGCTGTCGTCGATCGAGGCCTGGGTCCGCTCCCGCAGGCGCGCCGGCACCTCGCTGCTGGCGTCCATCATGCACTTGCCGATCGTCGCCCGCAGGCCGATCTCGGCCACTGCTTCGAACACGGCATCCGTGTCGTGCACCGTCTCCATCGTCAACACCGATGTCGTGCCGCTGCACAGGAGCTCGGTCGCGGCCAGGCGGGCCGCCGCCCGCAGGCTTTGCGGCGTGTGCGCCGCTTCCATCGGCCAGACGCGGCGGCGCAGCCACTCCATCAGCGGGAGATCGTCGGCATAGCCCCGGAACAGGGTCTGGCAGAGGTGGATGTGGGTCTGGATCAACCCGGGCAGGATGTAGCCGCCGCGGGCGTCGAGGGTTCGATCGTGCGGTTCGCTGATCGCCCCGGCGACCGCCGCGATGCGTCCGTCGCGGATCGACACATCGCCTTCGACGATGTCGAGGCGGTCGTTCATCGTGACCACGATGCCGCCGCGAATGAGAAGGGACATGGGAGACATCAACCGTGACCGCCGCCAAGCTCACACCGCCGATGGGAGGGGCTTCGCAACGCTGTCGGTTCAGCGCCCGGCCTGGCTCACCCGGCCGCTCCTACTCACGGCGGGCCAGCTGGGGCGGGTTCCACTGCATGGTCATCTCGGCGGCGTCGCGGCTGGCCAGCTTGCCGTGCTTGACGGCGATCAGCTCCGCCAGGATGCTGACCGCGATCTCCTGCGGCGTGACGGCGCCGATGTCGAGGCCGATCGGCGCATGCACCTTCTTCAGGTGCTGTGCCGGCATGCCGTCGGCAGTGAGCGCGTCGTAGATGCGCGCCACCTTGGCCCGGCTGCCGATCAGCCCGAGGTAGCGGAGGTCGCGCGGCGCCAGCGCCCGCAGCGCCTCGAGATCGTTGGTGTGGCCGCGGGTCACGATGACGACGTAGGTATTGGGGGTCAGGGTGGTGCGCGCCAGCCAGGCCGGGATGTCCTCGGCGAGCACTTCGGCCGCGGCCGGGAAGCGGTCGCGGTTGGCGAATTTCTCGCGGTCGTCGACGACATGGACGTGGAAGCCGACCTCCTGCGCCAGGTGCGCGAGGTGCGTGCCGACGTGCCCCGCACCGATGACGTAGAGCTCGGGCGACGGCTCGATCGGCTCGATGTAGACGTCCATCTGCCCGCCGCAGATCAACCCGGTCTCCTCGGCGAAGTCGTCGGACAGCTCGTAATGGACGAGCTGGGGCTGCCGCGCCGTGATCGCTTCCCGCGCCTTCCAGAACGCGTCGTTCTCATAGCAGCCGCCGCCAATCGTGCCGACCATGCGGCCGTCGCCGAAGACCAGCATCTTGGCGCCGACCCGCTGCGGCGTCGACCCGCGGGTGGCGACGATGGTCACGAGCGCAGCCGGCTCGCCACGCTCGAGCGCGGCGGAGACGGCGGCGAAGACTTCTTCATTCATCTCTGGCGATTATAGGTCCGGTGCGCTCGAAGGCGGATCGAGCCGCTCATCGCCGACACGGGCGACCAGGCGCGCTGCCGTCGTCAGTTGTTGAGGATCGGCGATCGACCGGTCCAGTCAGCGCCGCGGCCAGCAGATCTGGTTTCTCACCCAACCAGGCTTGACGGAGAAGTAGTCGACCTGCTGAAACTCGCAGCGTCTGCAGCCCACCATGCAGGGGACGTCTGGACCGTCGACGTGCTCCCGCCAGAAACGGACCGTGTTCGCGAGTGAGCAGGGGCTGGCGGGGGCGATCTCGAAAACGCTCGACCGGATGATCGGCGCGCCCGGGAGCGTGGACGTCGCGAACTGATCGAGGACCTCGTTCTTCTCGCCGTTTTCCGAGTTGATCCAGACGCACGGTCGCGGGTCGCGAACCAGCTGCCGCGCCGTCATCCCGTAAATGGGGAAGCCGGTGAAGATCGTCCCGCCCGATTCGATCAACTCCCCGGTGACGAGCGGGGGCCACAGGTTGAAACGATCAATCGAACGCGTGAACAGCGGCGCGGCCTGCGCCAGCTGCAGTGCCAGAAGAGAGACCACGAGCGCGCGATTCCTGAGCTCGACGACCAGAAAGACACCGAGCAGCGCCGCCCACAAGACCGGATAACAATAGCGCGCGAACTGAAACACCGACACGCGCTGAAACACCACGACTCCGGCCAGCGAGCCGAGCGTCAGGATCGTGAACTCGCGGTTCTTGAACACCCGGCCTCGCACGAACACCGACGCGGTCGCCTGGGCCATCCCGGCAAAGAACAGCCACGTCGCAAGATACGGCCCCGCACGAGTCAGGGCTCGTTCCAAGACCCCCGTCGTCATCAGGGCGCCAGTCCCTCCGTAGACGATGGTCGCCTGCGCACCGATGGCCCAGCGAATGGCCTGATTCAGCGCCAGGCCGACGGCGATCCCGATCGGGATGAGATGGGCCCGGTTCTTGAGCCGCCCGTGAAACGCCAGGGACAGTAGCAGCAGCGCCGGGACGGTGGTCGATTTCACCGCTGTGGCGAGCGCGCTGGAAACGACGAGGAGCGTGCGCGGGGCGCGGCCATGGTGATCAGCATCGCCACGCGAGTCTGGCCTGCTTCGCAAAATGCACCCCAGCGCAAGGGTGAGGAGTGGTAGAGCCGCCGACTCCATCATCAGCGAGGTCGCGTTCAACAGCGCGAGCGGGGAGGTCAGCAGGACGAGAACCCGGGCGAACCGCTCGAACCGGGGCTGGTTCCGAACGACCGGGCTGACCGCCCACGCCAGCGAGAAAGATAAAGAGTCCGATGTAGAAGAGATGCAGCGACAGCGGCCGCAGCGGGCCGAAAGCAAATCCCAGGCTGTGGAGGAACAGGTAGTTGAACGCGTAGAACAGGGCGGGCTTTCCCGTGAGGGGGCTATCGCCATAGGGCGCGTTCCACGCCACTTTCAGGTAGTTGCTTTCGTCGATGTGGATTCCCGTCGTTCGCGCGAAGAATGCGGCCGCGAGGATCAGGAAGCACGCGGCCGTCAGGACCGCCGTGCGCGCCCGACTGGTGTTCAACGCCGTCATGTCGCCCCGCTGCTGACGTCGGCGCTCAGACCTGGCCCACCGCCCGAGAGCTGGAACGCCGCCCAGACCGTCGTTGGCCAGAGCTGTGTCAGGAGACGATCGAGTGAGGTCGCTATCTGCCACTCCAGGGGCGCGGGCGTGATCACGTAGATCAGACCGTATCCGGTCAACATCGCGCCGACCAGCAGCATCGCGAAGCCGGCGCGGCGGGCGGAGCGCCGATCGGGCGATGCGGCCAGCACCACCGCGAGTCCAAGGCCGGCCAGCGCTCCCCCGGGTACCTCTCCCCATGCCGGCACCAGATCGACAAACCGGTCGATCACGGTCGTCCATCGGCCCGGGTCGATGAGCTTTCCGGCGATGTCGGCGGCCGTCTGTTGCGTGAAGAGATCGTTCGATGGTGAGAGCCCGAGTTTGAACGCCGCGACGGCGACGGCCGGCCCGGCGGCCCCGGCGGCGAGGTACCGCAGCGGGCGGAAGCGGGGAGCCTGCACGCCGGCGACGATGATCATCAGCCCGAGCAGGAGGATCCCCTCGTTCTTCGTCCACGCCGCCAGGCCGGCCGCCGCACCGGCGGTCAGCAGGACGGTCCCGGCCCGGTCGCGCCGCGGCTCATCGTGACGAACACGATTGCGACAAGGATGAAGAACCCGATCGGCTGGTCCGCGCACTGGCAGGAGCTCTGGAAGACGTGGGTCCTCGCGATCAGCAGGGCCATGCCGCTCAGGAAGCCGGCGGGCCACCCGCGCAGCCGGCCGACAGAAATCACCACCACCGCAACGGACGAGAGGGAGAACAGCGCCGCAACGACGGCAGGGACCATGGTGCCTTCGCTCCCGGCGTAGGCCCACAGGCGGGCGACGGTGAGCGGGAGGAGCAGCGGGTAGTCGGGGTGAGACCAGGCGATCGCCGGTGAGAACGGCGCCGCCCAGTCGGCTCCGGTCAACAGCGAGCGGGCGCGCAGATTCCAGATCGCCCAGGCGTCCCACTCCCCATGGGGATTGAGGCTCCAGTGCAGCCAGAAGGCGGCGGCGGCGACCGCTAACAGCAACAGCACGCCCACGGCCGTGATGATCAACGCGGGATGCCAGGCGGGTCTGCCCCCGGCGTCGCCTTCAATGCCATCGTCGGCCTGCTCAGGGTTGCGGCTCTGAAGGAACTGACGAGCCAGCAGGCTGCCGGTCGCCATGATCCAGAGGCCGGCGTCCAGACGCACAGCCGTGTGCTGATTCCGGACCAGGAGCAACAACAGGAAATATGCGCACGAGGCGAATCCGACGCCGAGCCCGGGGGCGACCGCGGCGGCGAGCACCCGGCTGAAAGGCGCCGTCGAACCGCTCCGCAACTGTCTGAGGACCAGGTACGCGGCGAGCGCGGGCAGGAGGAGCGCCAGCGTCGATCCCGCTGTCACCCGAACCGCCTGAAGACCCGAATCCCGTTGCTGAAATGCCGGAACAGCACGAAGCCGGCAAGTCGAGGATCATCGACGGTGGCGCCAGAGTTGTCGCCACCGTCGGGTGAGACCTCGGGAACGACGATGACGAATTCGGCGGCGGTGCCGATCGTGATGATCCGCGGCGTCAACGCATACTGCGCCAGGTAAAAGCGTCGCACCTCGTCGACTGCCGGCCACCGGCCGGGCGGAAGGTAGCCGACGACTCCTTCAGTGGGCAGCGACGCGGCCAGCGCCGCGTATCGCCGATCTTCTCGATCGATGAGGTCAGGCTCGGTACCGCTGGCGGCCCATGATCGCCAATCCGCAAGCATGGGGCGGATGCCGGAGCTGAGGCCGGCCCAGATCAGGAAGGCTGCCGCCAGGATCATCCGAATCCGAAACAGCAATGGCATCGGCACCTAGCCTCGCGCCGCGGCGTCAGTCTCTTTTCGCCGCACCACGTCAGGCCAGCCACGAGGTTCCTGACAGGCGTGTGGATCGCATCGCGCGGATTATAGGTCCGCTGCTGTGTGCTACGGCGTGTGCAGCTCACAGACGCCCGTCGGCGCGGTCCCGGCGAGGAACGCTTCGTGGAAGACGCGCGGGCAGGCCGGTGTCGCCAGCTTGCCCGTGTCGGCATCGATGTCCTCGAACACGACCCCTTCCGGCACCTCGAATCCGACGCTGCTGCGGCCGGCCAGCGCGCGCGCCATGAACTGCGCCCAGATTGGCAGCGCCGCCTGCGCGCCGGTCAATCCGACCGGCTGGTTGTCGTCGAACCCGACCCAGACGACCGTCAGGAGATCGGGCGTGAACCCGACGAACCAGGCGTCGCGCAGGTCGTTGGTGGTGCCGGTCTTGCCCGCGGCGTTGAGCGTGAACCCCGCCGATCGGGCGCCGGCGCCGGTGCCGCCATTCAGCACGCTGCGCATCATGTCGGTGACCAGGAAGCTGGTCTCGGCCCGGGCGATCCGCCGCGGCTGGACTGTCGCTTTCTTCGTGACGTTCCTGCCGCCGCGCGTGATCGACAGGATGTGCTGCAGGGGGCGCATCACGCCCTGATTCGGAAACAGGGTATACGCCGAGGCGATCTCGTACGGGGTCGCTTCGAACACGCCGAGCGCAATCGATGGGTAGGCCCGGGGGACCGTGCCGACGCCGATCCTCTTCCACAAGGCGGCCACCCGCCCGTAGCCGGCGGTCTGGGCGACGTGGATGGTCGCCAGGTTTCTCGAATGGGCCAGTGCGTGGCGGTAGGTGATCGGGCCGTCGTAGGTCTTCTCGTAGTTCTCGGGCGTCCACACCTGATCGTCGAACTCGAACGTCTCCGGTTCGTCGATGACGATGGTCGCCGGCGTGATGTCGGTGTGGTCAGTGGCGGCCGCCTGCTCGAACGCGGTCAGGAAGACGAACGGCTTGAAGACCGATCCCGGCTGCCGGCGCGAGGCGATGACGCGGTTGTACTGGGACTGGTTATAGGATCGGCCGCCGACCAGCGCGAGAATCTCTCCGGTCTTCGGATCGACCGCGATCAGCGCGGCTTCCGCCTTGCCCCGGCGCTTGCGGCGGGAGAGCAGCTGATCCACCTTCAGCAGGCCGTCGCGCACGGCGTCCTGCGCCAGCCGCTGCAGGTGGAGATCGAGCGTGGTGTGGACATCGACCGCCTGGTTGGTGGTGGTGGTGAGGCCGGGATAGCTCTCCGCCAGCGTCTGCCCGACGAAGTCGACGAAGTTTGGCGCCTCGGCTTCGAGCGCGCGCTGCACCACGGCCAGCGGTTCGCGGGCCGCGTGCTGCGCCTCGTCGGGGGTGATGTAGGCCTCGTCGGCCATCGCCTGCAGGACGACGTTGCGGCGATCGGTGCAGCGCGCCGGGTTGTTGAACGGGGACAGGGCCGACGGCGACTGGATGACCCCGGCGATGGTCGCCGCTTCGGCGATCGACAGGTTGCTGACGTCCTTGCCGAAGAACAGCCGGGCGGCTTCGGGGACGCCGGCGATGGCGAACGAGCCGCGCTGGCCGAGCGGGATGTTGTTCAGGTAGAGCTCGAGGATCTCGTCCTTCGAGGCCCGGCTGGTCAAGACCACCGAGACGAAGACTTCCAGGACCTTCCGCCGCATCGACCGCGCCCGCGCGGCCTGCAGCGTCATGCCTTCGAATCGCGGCAGGAAGACGTTGCGGACCAGCTGCTGCGTGATGGTGCTGCCGCCCGCCAGATAGGTGCGCCGGCCGGTGAGGTAGGAGAACACGGCGCCGACGACGCCGATCGGATCGACGCCCGGATGCGCGTAGAACCGCCGATCCTCGATGGCCAGGACCGCCTGGACGACGCGCGGCGGAATGACCGGCAGCGCCACATCGCGCCGCTTCTCGCGCTCACCGCTGTTCAGCGCGGTCAGGACGGGCATCTCGAGGGTGACCTGGTCGCCGGCCTCGCCTCCCACCTCGAGCCGTTCGACCCGGTCGGGCACGCGCGGCGGCCGGGCGCGGGCGGCGGCGGTCTTCGGAGGAGGCGGCGGCTTGGGAAAGACCACCCGGACCAGCCGGCCCTTGAGCTCGGGCGCGCGCGGCATGATCGAGATCAGGCTGGTGGCCATCGCGAACTCGCCGGGATTGTCGGCGTGCGCGCGCAGCGTGTAGCCGAGGTCGTTCAGACGATCGACCAGCTGGCGCTCGGTCATCGACTGGCCGCGGCGCAACTCGAGCGGCCGGGCGAAGACGCGCGGCAGCACGCGATCCCGTTCACCGTGCAGGCGGGCGTCGATCAGCCGCGAGAAGGTGACGTAATAGTAGACGCAGGAGACCGCGGCGAAGAAGGCGGGCACGCCGACGACGATCGCCGCGACCCGCACCCAGCGGCGGCGCCAGAACTTCGCGACCCGAACCGTCAGTTGTAAACGCAACCTCGCCAGGGTCCTTAAATCGTGATCATCCAGTGCAATCCGAGGTCGAGCGGGAGCTCCTCGTGCAGCCGATCGACCAGCGCCGGCCCGTACTGGTTGAGGAAGGACACGAAGCCGATGGTCCGCTCCTGGGCGTGGCCGTGGGGAAAGGCGAGCGCCCGGGTGCGGGTGAATTGCCGGCGCAGCGTATCGTCGCGCCGCTTGGCGGCCTGAATCATCTTGCCGTGCAGCGTCTGCAGGTCGTGCTGCATCCGGCCGAGCGTCGATTTCGCCGCACCCTCGAGCGTCGGGTCGATCGCCGGGATGGCCTCGATCAGCGTCGTCATCGACGCCTCGATCGAGTGAGCCGCGGCAGCGAACGCCGCCTCGACGGCGGGCGGGATCTGCGCTTCGAGCAGCGCGTTGAGCGCCGCTTCGTCCTGGGCCTGCAGCGCTTCGAGCGGCAGTTGATACCTGGTCAGGAAGCGCTGCGACGCGGAATCGAGCAGCGTCGCGCTGGCGCGCGGGTACATCAGGGGCATCGGGACGCCGAAGTGATCGTAGACGCCGCGCATCTGGCCAAGATAGGCGAGCTCGTTCGGCCCGGCGACGTAACTGGCGGTCGGGAACAGCGCATCCTGGACCACCGGCCGCAGCAGCACACCCGGACTGAATCGGGCCGGCCGGAGACCCGCTTCCTGCTCGAGCGCGCCGGGTTCGAAGCCGGTCTCGCCGGCGAACAGGCGGCCGCCCTGCTGACGAAGCGGCCGGCGGCTGCCGTCGAGCAGGAACAGGGCGAGGCTGTCGTCCTGGTTGTTGACCTGCGAGTGGTAGCCGCGCGCGACCATCTGGGCACCGGCCGCCGACGCCAGCCGCGAGGTTTCGCCCGGCGCCGCCAGCTCGCGCGCGAACAGATGAGCGGCGAGCGGCTTCGCGGCGGGATCCGACGCGTCGTAGACGACCAGGCCGCGGTCGCCGAGCACGCGCTCGAGCCAATGGGCGAAGGCGTCGGCCATGCCACGCCCCGGGGCATAGGCGTCCCGCAGCTGCGCGATCAGCGCCGGGGTGAACTCGGTCGCCGGGACGATCCGCGCGAGATCGTCGATCACCTGGCCGATCGATGCATCGAGGATCACGCTGGCGACCGGCACCGGGTCGACCGCCGGCCGGGCCGGCAGCGAGAGGTCGCGCGGCTCGAGCTGATCGTCGAACACGGCGCAGCTCCGGACCTCGTTCCAATCGTGATCTTCCGCCTCGACCCAGAAGACCGCGATCGCCGGCACGTGGTGATCCCGCGCCACCTGGTCGGCCAGCTTGATCGCCGTCAGCGCCTTCATCAGCGTGAACAGCGGGCCGCCGAAGAGGCCGGCCTGCTGGCCGGTGACGATCGCCACCGTCTCGGCGTCGGCCAGCCGCCGACCCGCCTCGATGGCCCGCGCCGGGGCCGCGCGGCGGCGCTGCTGCGCCGCGATCACCGCCGCGATCTCGGCCCGCCGGCGCGGCTGCGCCTGCGTCCGCGCGATGGCCCGGGCCCAGTCGTCACGGGTCGACGGATCGCCGTTGAAGAACGGCGCCACGGCGCGGAAGTCGTAGGCGTAGTCGCAGACCAGCTTGCGGCTCCACGGGAAACGCCGCACGTCGACCGGGAACCGCACCGACGATTCCGAGAGCGATGAATGTGTACTGTTGATCGGCACCGAACCGTTACTGTCTCAAAAAGGGGGTGCGGAGCGCAAGGCGACAGCGGAAACCGTCGTTGCCGGCGGGGCGACGCGCGCCGGCCGGCGCCCCTCGGTCCGCGTTGAGGCCGATGAATATTTATTCAACAAAACGGATAGCCGTGTTACGATCGGTGCGCTTTCCAGAGGAGATGTCCGCTGCATACGGAAGCCGCCGGCGCCGCGCCTCCTGACGCGTTCGGTCCGTTCAGGATCCTTCATCAAGTCGGCGCCGGAACGCTCGGTCCGGTGTTTCGGGCGTTCGATGCCGATCGGGCGCGGCTGGTCGCGATCAAGGTGCTGCAGCTCGAGCTCGCGCCGGAGCGGCTGGACCAGCTGGTCGTCGAGCTCGAGCGCCTGATCGCGGCCGGGCTGTCCCATCCCGTCGTCGCGGCGCCGATCGCCATCGGCACCAACGGCGTCGTCATCTATCTCGCGCAGGAATACGTCTCCGCCGACTCGCTCGACGTCGTCCTGGGCGACGAGGCGTCGCTGCCGGCCGACGCGGTGCGCGTGGCCGCGCAGCTGGCGGCGGCGCTCGATGTCGCCGCGGCCGCCGGCATCTACCACGGTGCCCTGCACCCGCGCGACGTCCTCATCACGGAGCACGACACGCGCCTGACCGGCCTCGGTATCGCCGGCGCGATCGAAGCGATCGGTGTCGCGGCGCCGCGGCGTCGTCCCTATACCGCGCCGGAGCGGATCGCCGGCGGCGCCTGGGATCGTCGTGCCGACGTCTTCAGTTTGGCGGCATTGCTGCACGAGATGTTGTGGGGCCGTCGGGTGTCGGCCATCGGCGCGGCCGCGGCCGATGCGCTGACCGAGCTGCCGGGTGGCGACCTTGCCGGGTTGAAGACGGCGTTCGCCCGCGCCCTGGCGTTCGACCCGGCCGCGCGCTTCGCCACCGCCGGCGGGTTCGCCGCGGCGATCGGGGCCGCGTTTCCGCTCGTCCGCCTGGCACCGGAGCATCGCTCCAGTTTCGGCGATCCGACTGATCCGGCCGCCTCGCTGCCTACCGAGGTGTCAGACGAACGTCCGGATATCGCCGACGACGATCCGGCAGTCGAACTGGCGGCTTACGCCTGGGAAGAAGACGCGACACTGACGATGACGCTGGACCCGAGGTACGACGACCAGGCCGCGATCGGCGTACCGCCGGACGCGCCTGCCGACGCCGCGGATCGGCGGGAGCCGGATTTGCCGGACGACGACGCGCGCACCGACGACGACGGTCAACGATCGACTGAAGGGCGGTTGCAGTTCGACGCTGATCCGGACGCCGATCCTGAAGACCGTGATGCCGGGAACGCCGCGGAGAGCGGTACTGTCCAGCGGCTGGGAATGGAAGACCGTCTTTACGCAGGCCGACCCGCCGCGGCTGGACAGTGGGACGGAATCGATATCGTCTCCGAGCCGGCCGATGTCGAATTGCGCCAAGGCGACGCCAACCGCGGTGATGCCGACGTTGACGCCATTCACGGCGACGCCACTCACGGCGACGCCATCCACCGTGATGCTGCGCGCTACGACGAGTTGGAAATCGCGCCTGCACCGGCGGTGGAGCTGGCGCCGCTCGCTGTGGAAATGCCGACCGCCGTGGCGGCCTCGCCGTGGGCGCCGTTGTCGCAGCCGCCGTTGTCGCCACCGGAATGGGAGAACACCCCGCGCCCCCAGCATCGAAACAACCAGGAGCCCCCGGCGCGATCGCTGTTCGGCCCGCTGGCTGCGGTGCTGATGGTCGGGCTGCTGCTGGGCTTTGCCGGCGGATATGCCCTTGGTTGGCGGCCCGGCACGCCGGCGATCGCGCCGGCGCCATCTGCTGCGCCATCTTCCACTGGGCCGTCTTCGACCGCGCCCGCTTCCGCTGAGCCGCCTTCCGCTGCCACGGCCCCGGTGGCGCCGGGACGTGGCGTCGCCGATGTGGTCGGCGAAACCGCGGCGGTCCCGCCAACGTCCGCTCCAGCCCCTCGCCCCGCGACCGAGCCGGGTCGATCAGGCGAGCAGGCGAGATCGCCAGGTGAGAAGGCGGCCGCCTCGAGCGCCACCGCTCCGGCGACCGTCACTGGCCGACTGGTGGTCCGCTCGACGCCGCCCGGCGCGCAAGTCTTCGTCGACGATCAGGAGCAGGGACAGACGCCGGCCACGATCCGGAATCTGTCACGAGGGACGCATCGTGTCCGCGTGACGCGGGATGGCTACGTCCCCGAAGAACGCCGGCTGACCATCACCGCCGCGCAATCCAGTCCCTCGCTGACGATTCTCCTGAAGCGGGCCGCTCCCGCGGCGCCGCGATCGGCAGCGCCGGCCGCGGCGGGCCCGGCGGGAACCAGGTTGGCTACCCTGACCGTCGTCTCGCGGCCCGACGGCGCGAGTGTGTTTCTCGACGGCCTGCTGGTCGGGACGACGCCGATCTCGTTGCCGGAGGTCGAGCCGGGCCAGCACGCCGTCCGCCTGGAACGCGACGGCTATCGGCCGTGGACGGTCTCGGTCCGCATGGCGGGAGGCCAGCGTCAGCGTGTGGCGGCCTCATTAGAGCGATAACGATGAGGGCGCAGAGGCAGGAGAGGGCGCGGAGGCAGGGCGGTTCACCGTGCTCCAGTGTGACGGCAGACCTCAGCGTCCTCCCAGTGTGAAAAGGATCCATGGAAGCAGTACTCGCGCTCGAAGATGGCACCTGGTTTCGCGGCACGGCCGCCGGCGCCGAAGGACTGGCCGGCGGGGAAGTGGTGTTCAACACCTCGATGACCGGCTATCAGGAAGTGCTGACCGATCCGTCCTACGCCGGACAGATCGTCACGATGACCTGTCCGGAGATCGGCAACTACGGCGTCTCGTCCGCCGACGTCGAGTCGCGGCAGCCGCAGATTGCCGGCTTCATCGTCCGCGAGGAATCGCCGGTCGCCAGCAACTGGCGCGCCGAGGGCACCCTGCGCGACTATCTGGTCGCCCACGGCATCGTCGCCATCGCCGGCATCGATACGCGCGCGCTGACGCGGCGGCTGCGGTCGGGCGGGGTGATGCGCGGAGTCATTGCCACCGGCGATGGACTCGATCCGGCCGCGCTCGTCGATCGCGCCAACGCGGTGGCGAAGATGGAAGGCTCGGATCTGGTGCGCGGCGTCACGTCCGGGCAGCCGTTCGACTGGCCGGCGGAGGACCCCGACGAGTTCGGCGTCGCCCTCGAGCAGCGGCCGTCGCGCCGTTTGAAAATCGCCGCCTACGATTTCGGCATGAAGTGGAACATCCTGCGGCGGTTGAGCGCCCACGGCTGCGACGTGCGGGTCTATCCGGCGTCGACGCCGGCCGCGGACCTGCTGGCGACCGGGCCGGACGGCGTCTTTCTGAGCAATGGTCCGGGCGACCCGGCGCCGTTGACCTACGCCATCGACAACGCGAAAGCGCTGGTCGATGCCCACGTCCCCGTGTTCGGCATCTGCCTCGGCCACCAGATCCTTGGCCTGGCGATGGGGGGATCGACGTTCAAGCTGAAGTTCGGCCACCGCGGCGCCAACCACCCGGTGAAGCAGCTGTCGACCGGGAAGATCGAAATCACGTCGCAGAACCACGGGTTCGCCGTCGATCCGGCGTCGCTGCCCGCCGACGTCGCGGTCACCCACGTCAACCTCTACGACCAGACGGTCGAGGGCCTGCGGCATCGCTCCCATCCCGTCTTCTCGGTTCAATATCATCCCGAAGCGTCTCCCGGCCCGCACGACGCCGACTATCTTTTCGACGACTTCATCAAACTCATAGAGGAGGCGGCGCCCCGGAACTAGGGACTGGAGGCCAGGGGCTGGGCGGAAGCCCGGCTCGGCCCCCAGACCCCAGCCTCCAGCTCCCAGACCATGCCAAGACGAACTGATCTGAAGCGCGTGCTCATCATCGGCTCCGGCCCGATCGTCATCGGGCAGGCGTGCGAGTTCGACTACTCCGGCTCGCAGGCGTGCAAGGCGCTGCGGGCCGAGGGGCTCGAGGTGATTCTCGTCAACAGCAATCCGGCGACGATCATGACCGACCCCGAGCTCGCCGATCGCACCTACGTCGAGCCGCTGACGGTCGAAGTGCTCGCCGCGATCATCGAGCGGGAGCGTCCCGACGCGCTGCTGCCGACCGTCGGCGGGCAGACCGCCCTCAATCTCGCCGTCGACCTGGCCCGCGCCGGCGTCCTCGACCGGTTTGAGGTCAAGCTGATTGGCGCCTCGATCGAGGCGATCAAGGTGGCCGAGGATCGGCTGCTGTTCAAGGACGCGATGCGATCGATCGGGCTCGACGTGCCGGACAGCGGACTGGCCCGGTCGCTGGCCGAAGCGGTCGACCTGGCGCGCACGCTCGGCTTCCCGCTGGTCATCCGGCCGTCGTTCACGCTCGGCGGCATCGGCGGCGGCATCGCCTACAACATCGAGGAGTTCCGCGAGCTGGTCGAACGCGGCCTGGAGCTGAGCCCGGTTCACGAGCTCCTGATCGAGGAGTCGGTGATCGGCTGGAAGGAATTCGAGCTCGAGGTGATGCGCGACGCCGCCGACAACTTCGTCGTCATCTGCTCGATCGAGAATATCGACCCGATGGGGGTGCATACCGGTGACAGCATCACGGTGGCGCCGATTCTCACGCTCAGCGACAAGGAATATCAGCGGATGCGCGACGCCGCCCGCCGCATCATCCGGCGCGTCGGCGTCGAAACCGGCGGATCGAACATCCAGTTCGCCATCCAGCCGGACACCGGCCGGATGGTGGTGATCGAGATGAACCCGCGGGTGTCGCGGTCGTCGGCGCTGGCGTCGAAGGCGACCGGGTTTCCGATCGCCAAGATCGCCGCCAAGCTGGCGCTCGGCTATCACCTTGACGAGATTCCGAACGACATCACGCGACTGACGCCGGCCTCCTTCGAGCCGACCATCGACTACGTCGTCGTCAAAATTCCGCGCTGGAACTTCGAGAAGTTTCCGCAGGCCGACCGGACGCTGACGACGCAGATGAAGTCGGTCGGTGAGGTGATGGCGATCGGCCGGACGTTCAAGGAAGCATTCATGAAGGGGGTGCGGTCGCTCGAGCTCGGCCGCAGCAGCCTGCTGTTCGCGCCGGCGGATGCCGACCGGGGCGCGGTCGGTCCCCAGGTCGAAGACGATACCGCACTCCGCAAACGGCTGGCCATTCCGCACGATCAGCGGCTGTGGGACATCTTCCGCGCCATCGCGCGCGGCTGGACGGTCGAGCGCATCCATCAGCTGACCCGCATCGATCCGTGGTTTCTGCGCCAGTTCGCCGAGATCGCGGCGCTGCGCGCGGCGACGGCGGAGGGCGGGCGCGATCAGCTGACGCCCGATCGGCTGCGCCAGCTCAAGCGCGCCGGGTTCGGGGATGCCGAGATCGCACTGGCGGCCGAGACCAGCGAGGTGGTGGTTCGCGATCTGCGCGCTGCCAGCGGTCTGAAGCCGGTCTACAAGCGGGTCGACACCTGCGCCGCGGAATTCGAGTCGTTCACGCCCTACATGTACGGCGCCTACGAGCCGACCTGCGAATCGAATCCGAACGGCCGCGACAAGGTGGTCATCCTGGGCAGCGGTCCAAACCGGATCGGGCAGGGCATCGAGTTCGACTATTGCTGCTGTCACGCCGCCTTCGCCCTGCGCGAAGAAAATCTCGAGACGGTGATGATCAACTGCAATCCGGAAACGGTGTCGACCGACTACGACACCGCCGACCGGCTCTACTTCCAGCCGCTGACGTTCGAAGACGTGATGGCGGTGATCGAAACCGAGCGGACGGGCGGCGGCGAGGTCTCGTGCCTGGTCCAGTTCGGCGGGCAGACCCCGCTCAAGCTGTCGCTGGCTCTTCAGGAGGCCGGCGTCAGGATCCTGGGCACGTCGCCCGACTCAATCGATCTGGCCGAGGACCGGCAGCGCTTCGCCGGCCTGCTGTCGGAGCTGAACATCCCGCAGCCGGCCAGCGGCATGGCGACCTCGCGCGCCGAAGCGCGTGAGGTCGCGGCGTCGATCGGATTCCCGGTCGTCGTCCGGCCGTCGTATGTGCTCGGCGGGCGGGCGATGGCGATTGTCTACGACGTCGCCACGCTCGATCACTACATGACCTATGCGGTCGACGCGGCGCCCGAGCATCCGATCCTGGTCGACAAGTTCCTCGAGGACGCGTTCGAGTTCGACGTCGACGCCATCGTCGACGCGACCGGCGCCGTCGTGATCGGCGGCATCATGGAGCATATCGAGGAGGCGGGGATTCACTCCGGCGACAGCTCGTGCGTCGTGCCGCCGTTCCTGTGCCCGGAGCGGCACCTGGCGACGATTCGCGACTACACGCGCCGGATCGCCCGGGCCTTGAAGGTGATCGGGCTGATGAACGTCCAGTACGCGACAAAGGATGATGTCGTCTACGTGCTGGAGGTCAACCCGCGCGCGTCGCGAACGGTGCCTTACCTGTCGAAGGCGACGGGGGTGGCGCTGGCCAAGGTGGCGGCCAGGGTGATGGCCGGCCGGACGCTGGCGGATCTGGGCCTGACGCACGATCTCGAGGCGGCCGGAGTGTTCGTCAAGAGCCCGGTGTTTCCATTCGTGCGCTTTCCTGGCGTCGACACCATTCTCGGGCCCGAAATGAAATCGACCGGCGAGGTGATGGGCGGGTCCTCGAGCTTCGGCGTCGCGTTCGCCAAGGCGCAGCTCTCGGTCGGGTTGCGGCTGCCGCTGAGCGGCACCGCGTTCGTCAGCGTCAACAACGACGACAAGGCGAACCTGCTGCCGATCGCGCGCGACCTGGCGGCGCTCGGGTTTCACCTGACCGCGTCGCGCGGCACCGCCGCCTACCTCCGCGCTTACGGCCTCGAGATCGAGGTGCTGTTCAAGGTCAACGAAGGGCGGCCCAACATCGCCGACGAGATCGTCAACCGCAAGATCGATCTGATCGTCAACACGCCGCTCGG